>NZ_AOIA01000023.1 GCF_000337695.1 Natronococcus jeotgali DSM 18795 | reverse complement strand
CGCCATCAGAGATGTGTATAAGAGACAGGGAAAAGTTCGCGGGTCGTTGCCCGCTCCGGGGGTTCCGGCAGATTCCCGGACGAACCATGGCCTTTAATACCACGGTTCACTATATCACGGGTATGGCAACCTCACCCAATGGTGCCGGTGACGATGTCTTCGACGAATTCCTCTCGGACCGCGGTCACACGGTAGAGCGAGCAGGGTGGGAGCAGGAGTATAACAAAAAGCAGTGTCCGGACTGCGGCGGACTCCACGAGGAGTCGGCCACCGACTGTACCGTTTGCGGGTGGACGCCGGCCCGGTAGTCGGGCGGGCGAACCCGAGCCGATGATCTTCGGCTCGACGGCGGTTTCTCGGGCCTAACCCGCGTCACTTATGGGTATTGCGACCTTGAACAGCTACAATGGCTACTACGGAGACGAAGGTCACCCGGTTGTTCGGTGGGCCGGGGAGCGGGAAGACGACCGCGCTGCTCGATCACGTCGAGGAGATCCTCGAGCAGGACGGGGTGACGTTCCGGGATATTCTCGTCGTCTCGTACACGCGAGCGGCCGCCCAGGAGGTTCGGGAACGGCTGGCCGAGCGACTCGGCGAGAGCCCGCGCGCGCTGCAGGGCAACGTCTGTACGATGCACGCGAAGGCCTACGAGCTGCTGGATCTCTCCCGGAGCGATGTCATCGGCGAATCCGACAAGGAGGAGTTCTGCGACGAGTACGGCATCGAGTACGAGGACGAGTACTCGGGTGCGGGCCGTCGCACCGCCCGCTCGACGACGATCGGGAACAAGGTCATCGCCACCAGCCAGTGGCTCCAGCGGACCAGCCGCGAGGTCTCCGACTGGTACGACGTCCCCTTCCAGTGGGACGACGAGGAGGTTCGGCTGCCGCCCGAAATCGACGACCGCGCCCAGGAGGGCAACAAGTACACGCCGACCTGGCCCTCCGACGACGACCGGATCGACGTCCCCGAGGCGATCCGGGGCTGGCGCAACTACAAGGGCGAGCAGGGGAAGATCGGCTTCGCCGATATGCTCGAGCGCGTCAAGCAGCGCTCGCTGCTTCCAAGCGTCGACTACCTGGTGATCGACGAGTTCCAGGACATCACCACGCTCCAGTACGACGTTTACGACGAGTGGAAACCCCACATGGAGCAGGTCCTGATCGCCGGCGACGACGACCAGGTCGTCTACTCCTGGCAGGGCGCCGACCCCGCCCTGTTGCTCGAGGAGGAGGTCGACGAGGACGTCATCCTGCCCAACTCCTACCGGCTGCCCTCGAACGTCCTCAACGCGGTGAACAAGGAAATCCGCCACATCGAGAAGCGCCAGGACAAGGACCTCAAACCCCGCAAGGAGGGCGGTTCGGTCGAGGCCCGTGCGAACGCATCGATGCTCGATCTCGTCCGGATGGTCCGGCGCACCCTCGTCGAGGACGACGGGACGATCATGCTGCTGTTTCGCGCCCGGTACCAGATGTTCCAGTTCATCGACGAGTTCATCACCGAGGGCGTGCCGTTTCGCTCGCTGACCGACCAGCGAATGTGGACCGACCGGCTCACCCAGTACGTCCGGGCCGTCGAGGCGATCGACGACGGCGAGGACGTCACCGGGCTCCAGGCCCGACGGCTCGCCGACATGCTTCAGGATTCGGCGTTCGGAACCAACGAGCGCGACGGACTCTTCGACGAGATCGACGAGCGCCAGGAGGAAGCCGGCGTCGAGGACCTCGAGGACCTCACCGTCCCCGCCGACGTGATCGAGGATCACGCCCCGTTCATGCCCGGGCCCGCCTCCGCGGGTGATATGGTCCGGAAGGTGACGAACTTCCAGAAGAAGAGCATCCGCTCGTACTTCAACATCGGCGAGTACCAGGGGATGGACACCGATCGGGTTCGCGTCGGCACCATCCACTCCGCGAAGGGCCGCGAAGCCGACCACGTCTTCGTCGCGACCGACCTCACCGAGAAGGTCGTCGAGCAGATGGTCGCGACCGTCGACGACCCCGCCGACGTCCCCGGCTGCGAGGAGTTCACCAAGACGACTTCCCCGGTCCCCGTGCTGACCGACAACGA
The DNA here is from genome assembly GCF_000337695.1 of Natronococcus jeotgali DSM 18795. Taxonomy (GTDB): domain Archaea; phylum Halobacteriota; class Halobacteria; order Halobacteriales; family Natrialbaceae; genus Natronococcus; species Natronococcus jeotgali. The sequence goes on along the minus strand of NZ_AOIA01000023.1, from coordinate 73,993 downwards.
ACGGCGGGTCTTCTACGTCGGGATGTCGCGGGCCCGCGAGCGACTGTTCATCCTCGAGAACCTCGTCGACGGCGCGCCGACGCTACCGATCGACGTCCTGCTCACCAACCAGCTGACCGACCTGACCCTCGAGGAGCTGCTCGAGCAGGCCCAGGCGCCCGACGGCGAGGCCGACGAACTCGAAGCCGAAGCGCCGTGACCGGCGACTCGCCCCTCGAGGCCGCCCTGGTCGACGCCCTCGAGCGCGAGGACGCGACCGCGTTCGTCCACGCCGGCCCCGCTCGCGACCCGGCGATCCGGTACTGTCGACCCGAACTCGAGCGGGATCCGGGCCGTCACGCCGTCGCCTTCGACGGCCGCGAGTGGCGGGTTCGCTCGGCGGCCGAACCCGGCGCCCGTCCGGCCGGCGAACTGGCCGAGGCCCTCGCCGCCGACGGGCTCTCCGGGACGGTGCTGACGCCGGCCCGACTCCCCCACGACGCCGCGCTTTACCTCGAGGACGCCGGATTCTCGCTTTCCTCCACCGATGTCGTTTCCCGCGCGAGGGCGGCGAAGACCGACGCGGAGCGGTCCCGAATCGAGGACGCACAGGCGGCCGCGGGCGCGGGCCTCCGGCGGGGAGCTGCCGCGCTCGCGAGCGCCGAGGTCGTCGACGGCCGACTCCGCCTCGAGGCCGAGGACCTGACCGCGACGCGGCTCCGGATCGCGGTCGACGAGGGAATCGTCGCCGCGGGCGGGTTCCCCGACGGCGAGACGACGGTTTCGATTCCCGGCGACGACCTCGTTCGCCCGGGCGAACCGATCGTCCTCGAGGCCGCGCCGCGGGAGCCGTCGGGGTATCACGGCGCCCTCGGCCGAACCTTCGTTCGGGACGGCGAGGGCGGGAGCGAGCGCCGCGCGCACGTCGGCGTCACCCGCGCGTTCCGGTCGGCCGCGGCGATGCTCGTGGCCGACGCGCAGTCGGTGACCGCCGTCGAGGCCGACCTCGAGGCCGAGGTGCGGGCGTTCGGGTTCGAGGACGGGATTCGCACCCGCGTCGCCGGGGTCGGCCTCGAGCCCGTCGAGCGTCCGGATCGCGGCTCCCGGACGATCGACGAGGGGGCGGTCGTTCGACTCGAGGTCGGAGTCGCGCTCGAGGCCGGACGGATCCGACTGACGGAGCTGTTCGCGGTCGGCGACGGGAACGTCGACCGACTCGGATCGGTTCCGCGGTCGCTCGATCCGGAAGGAATCGACGGCGAGGAGAGCTAGTATATCTCGGTTGGGGTTGCACTTCCAACCGCACCCAACGTGTGTAGTGATCGGTCTTATTGGCGTGTCGGACGTTTCGTTCCCATGAGAACCGTGACCGCGCCCGAACCAACCGAGATCCTCCTCGTCGAGGACAATCCCGGCGACGTCGCGCTCGTGAACGATGCCTTCGATCAGGTCGCCGACGACGTGGGGATCCGCACCGTTACCGACGGGGCCGAGGCGATGAGCTTTCTCTCGGAGCGGCGCGGAACGGACGAGCTACCGGATCTGCTGTTGCTCGATCTCAACATTCCACACGTGGACGGGTTCGAGCTGCTCGAGTCGATCCAGGAAACTGCCGACCTGACGCAGATTCCGGTCATCGTCCTCACCTGCTCGGACGACGAGTACGACATCGCCGAGAGCTACGATCGGCGCGCGAACGCCTACCTCACGAAGCCCGACAGTCACGACGGATTCGTCTCGCTCGCGCAGGCGATCAACGAGTTCTGGATCAGAACCGCCAAGCTTCCGACGGCGGCGGCGATGTAGCGATCGACTGACCGAATCAGCCCCGATCTCGGACGCGGTTCGTCCGCCGGTTATCGGTCGTCGTTCTCGTCCCCATCGACGCGTACGGCCCCGACCACACGTTTCGCGGCGGCGGCGGGGACGTCGGAGGGGAGCGTGAACCGTCGCTGGACGATCACGAGCGCGATCGCCAGCCCGATCAGGACCGCGCCGACGGCGGTCTCTCCGCGCACCAGGAGCAACTCGAGCCCGGCGAGCGCGGCCGGCAACGCGAGGACGAGCACGCCCGCGAGCTCGATCGTATCGATGACGCCGCCCATCGGAGTCGGCTACGAAGCGTCCCCTCAAAAGTGCGGCGGCTGTCGCTCGTCACGGAACCGAGACGCATCCGCGTTTCGGAGCGGTTTTATCCGTCGGCTCGGACGTTCGGGTATGTTCACGGGAATCGTCGAGGAGACCGGGACGATCGCCGCCCGGAGCCGAACCGAGGACGGGCTCCGGCTTCGGATCGGCGCCGACGAGGTCGCGACCGGGCTCGAGCACGGCCAGAGCATAAGCGTCAGCGGGGTCTGTCTCACGGTCGAACGGTTCGAGGACGGGGAGTGGTTCGAGGTCTTTCTGGCGACCGAGACCGTCGAGCGGACCTACCTCGGCGAACTGACGGAGGGCGACGCGGTCAATCTCGAGCGCGCGATGCCGGCGGACGGTCGCTTCGACGGCCACGTCGTCCAGGGCCACGTCGACGCGGTCGCGACGGTTATGGGGATCGAACCGCTGGACGAGGACTGGGTCTTCGAGTTCGAGCTGCCGGCGGGGTACGAACGCTACGTCGTCGAGAAGGGCTCGATCACGCTCGACGGGATCAGCCTCACCGTCGCCGACCTCGCCGCCGCCGGCGACGAAACCGCCGAAACGGGACGGGTGACGGTCGCGATCATCCCGACGACCTACGAGCTGACGAGCCTCTCGGAGAAGGCCGTTGGCGACCCGGTCCACCTCGAGATCGACGTCCTCGCGAAGTACGTCGAACGGCTGCTCGAGGCCCGCTTCGAGTAGCCCGCGTCCTCACTCCGAGCGGCGGGGCGGATCGAACTCGGTCAGTTCGGCCGCGGGCGCCTCGTCGGCGTCGCCCCGAACGTCGCGGTACGTCCGCCGGTAGCGGGCGATCTTTCTGTAGAGGTAGTAGCCGACCGTCAGATCGAAGACGATTACGTAAGTCACGAACGCGAGCCCGAACCCGATCGGGTACAGCGAGGCGACGACGTCGGGAACGATCCCGACGGTGACGTTGTACGTGCCGTGGACGAACGCCGCGAGCAACAGCCCCTTCACGACGATCGGGCCGGCGTGCTCGCGGTTGAACTTCGCCAGCCCGAGGTAGTAGCCCGCGATCGCCGAGTAGATGACGTGGCCGGGGCCGACCAGGGCCCGCTGGGTCGCGATGCCGGTCGCGGCAGTGATCGTGCCCATCTGGGCCTCCGCGACGGTGCCCGTGATGTAGATCGTGTTCTCGATGGCGGCGAAGCCGAGGCCGGCGATCGCCCCGTAGACGGCGCCGTCGATGACGGCGTCGAACGTGGTGCTTCGAAAGGCGAAGACCCGAACCGCGAGGAGCTTGACCGTCTCCTCGACGGGGCCGACGATCAGGTAGAAAAAGAGGATCGTCCCGATCCCCCCGAGCAGCTGGAAGTAGGGCCTGGCGACGGAGTTGACGACGGCCGCGAACGTCGCGAACAGGATCGCGAGGACGAACGTCGCCACGAGCAACCCGAGAGGTTCGTTCGTCGTGATATCGGAGTACCAGATAAACGCCGCGAGCAGGGCCGCCGGCACCACCGAGAGCCCGAAGAACAGGGCCAGCCACGGATCCTCGAGCACGAGCACGCTCGGCTGGACGAGCAGGAAGGCCGTGATCGCGAGCGTGACCCCGATGACGATCGCGCGAAACCCGTACGCGATCCCGTTGTACGTCGCGACCGAGAACCGATCGAGCGCGTTTCGCGGCTCCCAGGTCGAGACGTCCTGGAGGTCCGTCGACTCGTCGCTGGCCCGTTCGATCGGGTCTCGCCGTCGTTTCATGCGGAGGCGTACTCCACCCGTCCCGGTAATAGTTCGGCACGTATCGGAACGTCATGAACTAGTATGATATCATTTCTCATGATGGGTATTAGGATCGGACTTATGTGTGCGCGATAGCGAGAACGGGCCACGATGTACAACGCGAGTCGCGGCATCCACTACACCGCCCCGCCGGGTCCCGAATCGGAGACCGACGAAACCGCCGAGGACGCGACCGAACCGACGACGACCGCCAGCGCCGACGACGCCGCGAGCGCGTCCGAAACCGGACTCGCAGCCGACGACTGACCGAGCGCGGCCGGAACCGAACGCACAAAGGGCGGCCCTGCCAACGCACGGATATGCACTTCGATCAGCGAACGCAGCGGGCGCTTCGCGAGGTCGGCCTCGAGACCGACGAGCTTCGGGCCGCCTCCGAGGCCGTCGTCGCGGCCGTCGAGGAGGACGCCGACGCGCTCGAGGCCTTCTTCGACGCTCACGACGCGGTGTACTCCGATATGGAGATGGCTCACTCGAGCGCCGACTACCCCGAGCACACGGTCGACTCGCTGGACCTGACGACTCACGCCGACGAGATGCGCGGCTGGCTGCGGTTCGATACGTGGGGCGTCTACGTCGAGGACGGCCGCGTCCTCTCGGACGGCTCGGTCGAGTTGACGCTCGGGCCGACGATCCACGACCGGGTCCGGTTCGCGCCCGACCGCGAGACGCTGCGGTGATCGCCGTGTCGGCGATCGCTCCACCGATCGCGCGTTCCGAGGAGCGCGACCCCTCGCCGCCGACGGAGGGTCGACGATGACGACCGCGCGCGTTCGGGGTATCTACGCGACGGCGCTGACGCAACTGCTGAACGGCGACGGCCTCGAGGTCGTCCAGGCCTCCGAGCCGATCCGCGAACGGTTCGAGGACTCCTTTGGAGCCGCGCCCGCGGACGTCTCGCTGGAAACCACCCGCGACCGACAGGGCGTCGAGGTCTCGGGCGATCCCGACGATGTCGCGACCGTCGCCCCGCGGCTCGCGGAGCTGGCGATCGACGCGTTCCGCTGGGACGACGACGTCCCCCGCGGCGCCGTCTTCGACGCCGAGGTCCGCGAGGCCGACGGCAGGGGCGGCGCCGTCGTCGATCTGGGCGACGGTCGTCGGGGCTACCTCGCGTACGACGACGCCGACGACTACGTCGACGCGGGCGACCGCTACCGCGTGCAGGTGCGCGAGCCGACCCCGCCCTGGGACGACGACCACCCGCGGGTCGCGCCCGCGCTCGAGGCCGCGGGCGGGCTCTGTACGCTCTCGCGAGCCCGCAGCGGTGTCTCGGCGAGCCTGTCCGGCGAGCGAGCCGAGGAGCTAGTCGGGATGACCGACCTCCTCTCGGTCGAGATCCCCGAGGGATGGGGGGTGCGCTGGCACCGCCCGGCCGCCGACGCGGACCTCGAGGCGATGGGCACCGCCCTCGAGGACGCGGTCGTCCGGGCCCGCGAGCTCGAGGTGGCGCTCGCCGACGCCCCCGACAGCCCGGGCGAGCCGGGTCGGCTGGCGGTCCCCGAGCGGACCGTCTGGCTCTGGTTCGGCCGGGAGTCCCGCTTCGCGCTCGACGACCGCCGCCGCGCGGTCGAGTCGACGATGCCGGGTCATCACCGGACCAAGGCCGCCGACCGGGCCGCGAGCGCCGCCGTCGACTTCGCCGAGGCAGTCTGCGGCGCGGACGGGTTCGACGGCGAGTTCCCCTTCGACGCGGTCTCCCGGCAGTTCGGCCCCCTCGAGGGCGACCGCCTCGAGATCGGCCACGGCAAGCCCGACGGCCGCCTGCTCTCGCTTGGCTCCGGCGAGGTCACCGACCGCGACCCCGCGGGGACGATCACCCTCGAGCGCTCGATGCGCGGGGGCGGCACCTACGACGCGCTCGGCGTTCCCAAGGAAGCGGGCGACGTCGCGGTGACGAAGTTCCGCGAGGGGCGGTGGTGGTACCCGACGACCTACCGGGACGACGAGGGGACGACGAAGGGGACCTACGTCAACGTCTGTACGCCCCTCGAGCTGTTTCCGGATAACGTGCGCTACGTCGACCTCTACGTCGACGTGATCCGCACCCCCGACGGCGCGGTCGAGATCGTCGACCGGGCGGAGCTCGAGGCGGCGATCGACGACGGCCTCGTCGCGGCGCCGCTGGGGGAGAAAGCTCTCGGCGTCGCCGAGGCCGTCGAGCGCGCGCTCTCGAACTGAGGCTCAGTCGTCGGCCGCCGTCGCCTCGTACCGACGGCCGCCGCCGTCGTCGACTCGCGTGAAAAGCGTCGCGAGGACGGAGCCGGAGACGTTGTGCCAGACGCTGAACAGCGCCGGGATCAGCGCGGCGACCGGATCGAAGAACGCGACCGCGAGGGCGACGGCGAGCCCACTGTTCTGGAGGCCGACCTCGAACGCGCAGGCCCGGGCCCGCGCCTCGGGCATCCCGGCGAGCCGGCCGACGCCGTAGCCGCCGGCCAGACCCAGTCCGTTGTGGACGACGACCGCGAGGAGGACGACCGCGCTCGCGGCGCGGATCTCGCCGACGTTGAGCGCGACGATCGCGGCGACGATCGCGGCGATCGTGAGCGCGCTGATCGCGGGAAACACCGAGACTCCGACCCGGGCGACCGACGGCGCACGCCGCTCGAGGGCGTACCGGAGCACCAGTCCCGCGACGACGGGAATCAGGACGATCAGGACGATCTGCCGGGCCATCTCGGCGAACGTGACGGTGATCGACTCCCCGGCGAGCGCGACGACCCACGCCGGCATCACGATCGGCGCCGCGACGGTCGTCACCGCCGTGATCGTCACCGAGAGCGCGACGTCCCCGCGGCCGAGATAGGTCATCACGTTCGAGGCGGTTCCGCCGGGTGCGGCCCCGACGAGGATCAGTCCGACCCCGATCTCTCGGGGCAGACCGAGCGCGGCGACGAGCGCGAAGGCGAGTACGGGCATCACCGTCCACTGGGCGGCCGCGCCGACGAGCACGTCCCGCGGCCGCGCGGCGATCCGCCGGAAGTCCTCGAGGGTCAGCGTCAGCCCCATTCCGAGCATGACGACACCCAGCAGCGGCGAAATGTAGTTCCCGATCGGAACGAACGCCGGCGGCGCGTACAGCGCGGCGGCCGAGCCGATCAGCACCCAGACGACGAAGTACTTGCTGGTGAACCGTCCGATCCGCTCGAGGAGCGCGATCGACGTCACGGGTCGGTCACCCGCCGCGCGGTCGCGAGGATCATACCGATCGTGGGACCGTCCCGTACAACAAGCTACCTATCGTCCCGCACGGCGCGTTCGCTCGAGCGACGTCGCCGCTGGCCGCCGGGTCGCGGGCTCGGTAGGGCGTTCGAGCCGACAACCGAACTCATATCACCTCGCGGGCAAAACGGGACGATATGACAAAGCGGGACGTCTCGCTTCCCGACGAGGCGGAAGCAGGAATGCGCGAGTTCATCGACGAGGTCGATCGGCGCCTCTCGAGCGAGGAGGACACCTGTTCGGTCGTCGAGGACGTGCTGATCGACCTCTCGGGAGACCGAGACGCCTACGAACGCTGGCAAAACGGCGAGTCGATGACCCCCGCCGAGCGGGTTCGTCTGCAGAGCTACGACCCGTGTAACACGACCCTCGAAAGCGAGTACTACGCCGAGAAGGACGAAGAACGGTTCCGCCACTCGAAGCACATCCAGTGGCTCTGGCGCCAGTTCGACAGCCTGCCGATCGCGGACAACGTCGAGTTCGCGCTTCGGTTTCGGCGGATGCTCGCCGACCACCTCTTCGAGGAGTGTGGCGAGAACTGTCGGTTCTTCAAGGGCGTGACGTTCACGTACGGCCACAACATCACGATCGGGGACAACACCGTCGTCCACGACGACGTCCACCTGGACGACCGCGGGAAGCTGACCATCGGCGACCGCGTCTCGATCTCCGACGGCGTTCACGTCTACAGCCACGACCACGACGTCGTCGACCAGACCGAGGTCCGCAACTACCACACGATCGTCGAGGACGACGTCAGGCTGACCTACGACTCGATGGTCCAGGCGGGCAACAGGGTCGGCGAGAACGCCATCGTCGGCGCCCGCGGAGTCGTCCAACACGACATCCCTGCACACCACATCGCCGTCGGCATGCCCGCCAAAAGCGTCAAGATCAAACCGGGCTGGGAGGACGTCGCGACGCCCATCGAGGAGGCCGGCGTCAACCGCCAGCAACAGCGCCACTTCGAGTACGACCTCCCCGAGGACCTCGAGGTCTTCGACGAGTTCCAGCGGGATCTCCGTCCGCCCCGGTAGCGGTCGGCCCCGCCGACTGCGCCGGGAACGGGGTGTCGGGAGCCGCCCTCGTTCAGCCGCGGGACACTGTCACGGAGCGATTGGGGAAGGAATATCCAAGTGTATTGAGACCGTATCACACGGCGATGGAGCTCTGGGGCTGGCTCGTCGGCTACGTGGCGCTGTTCGCCCTTCTTCATCTGGTACTGTACTACGCGTACGTCCGTCGCGAGGACGGGGACGGCGTGCGGTCCCCGTCGGTCGCCGACCCCGGCCCCAACCAGTCTCGATCCGGATCCTCGCCGGGGTCCGAACAGTACACGGGCGGGTCCGACGACGACGGCGATCCGGAACTCGAGTTCGACGGGGAGACGATACAGTGTCCCCACTGCGGCGCCAGAAACGACGCCGACCGGACGTTCACCTACTGCTGGAACTGCGTCTCCGCGCTCCGGCAGTAGGCCGCCTCGGCGGCCGACCGAACCGCCCTCGAGTCGGCGGTCACCGACGCCGCCCGTCGTCACGGGATCTCGCGAACCGCTCGGAAACGGCGCCGACCCGCTTGAGGACGCGGTCGAGCCGCGACTCGGTGCGGTGTTTGACGATGAGGGCGGGACACTCGGCCTCGCGGGCGACCGTGTCGGCGACCGAGCCGATCACCGGCGGGCGGACCAGCCCGGTTCCNGAGATGTGTATAAGAGACAGAGTCGGGGGCGTCGACGACCCGCTGCTCGACGGGAACGTCCGGGAGCTGCGCCGCGGTTCGGCGAACCTTCTCCCGTGCGGCGTCCGGATCGGCCATCGGTCCCTCGCCCGTCACGACCGAGAGGACGGTCACCGTCGCGCCGTTGGTCGCGGCGATGGCCGCGGCGACGTCGCTGGCGAGCCCGACGTGGGGGCCGCCGACGGTCGGCACCAGCACCCGTTCGACGCCGTCGGCGACCGTCCCCATCCGCTCGACCAGCACGTCGCAGGGCGGTCGCCGCAGGACGGGATCGACGGAGGTCCCGAGCACCGCGTCCGCGGCCGACGCTCGCTCGCGCCAGCCCATCAGCAGGGCGTCGGCGTCGACCTCGCGGACGACGTCCCGGATGGCCCCAGGCACGTCGCTGCCGACCCGGAGGTCGGTCGTGATCGGCACCTCCGAAACGCGCTCGGCGCGCTCGAGGAGTCGCGTGCTGTCCTCGGCGTACTCCGCGGAGATGTACTCGTCGGAAAACAGCAAGAACGGGGAGTTGACGGGCTTGTGTTCGATGGCGATCGCGTGAATCCGACCGTCGTGGCGGGCCGCCAGATCCGAGGCCGTCCGCAGCAACTGCTCGACGGCCCCGGGGTTCGCGAGCGCAACGACGATCGTGTACCGTTCCCCCGCCGTGTCATCCCCAGCCATACTATTCGTTCGCACGCAACAAGCAAAAGGTTCACCCGTCGATCCCCCGAACCGCAACGGTCCGTTCGGCTGCGTCGTCGGGGCTCTCGACCCGAATCGGAAAGACGTCGGTCTCGGCGACGGGGTAGGTCTCGTAGCCGAGGACGACCGTCTCGGTCGTCCCGAACGGAACCGTAACGGTGGTCGTATCGACCAGTTCCCGATCGGTCCCGACCAGCAGCTCGATCTCCTGGGTCGTGTCGCCGATAAACATCATCCCGCCTTCGTTCGTGACCTCGACGCGGACCGCGAGCCGATCGCCGCCCTCGAGGGGCTCGTTCGTCGCGACGATATCGACCCCGAACGGCGGTCGGATTTCGGGGCCGTCGACGGTGACGAGCTCGCTCGTTCGCCCGTCCTCGCAGACGACCCGGGCCATCGTCGGATACCCCGCGGCCGTCCAACCGGGTCCGGTCCGGGTGAGCGCCGTCTCCGCGCGCTCGCCCTCGAGCTCGTCGATCCCGACCACGGTGTGGTTCTGGCCCTCGATCCAGACAGCCCGGTCGAGCGCGCCCGCGTCGTCGCGCGCGACGAGGGTGGTCTCGACGGCGTCGTCGATCCCGACGGTGGCGTCCGCGCCGGGATCGCCGTCGAGCGATTCGATCGTCGGCCGTCCCCGACTCCGGGGATCGACCTCGAGGATCCACTCGTGACTCGCCGATCCCGACGCGGTCGGAACGGTGACGCCGATCTGGTGGGTGCCGACGGCCTCGGGCGCGGCGAGGTAGGCGCCCGTTCCGGTGACGTACGCGTAGTCGGTCGCCAGCGCGAGGTCGCCCGCGAGCGCGTCGTCGACGGCCCACTCGAGATCGCCGGGTTCGAGGCGACGCCCCGCCGCGACCTCGAAGAGCACCGCGGTGTCCGGCCGGACCGCGACGCGATCGTCCGCCGGCCTGATCGCCGCGCTCTCGCCGTCGTCGGTTCCGACCACGGTAACGAGGCGCTCGTCGCTGCCACCGCTCGTCTCGAGCCGGACGGGGAACGTCTGGGTGCGCGCGACGCGGGGCGTCTCGTACCCGAGCGTGATCGACGTCCGCTCGTCGGACTCGAACTCGACGGTCCGTTCCGCCACGCTCTCGGGATCGCGCCCGACGACGAGGCGAACGTCGACGGTCGTCGCTGCGGCGCTCTCGAGCGACCCCGTTACCTCGAGTCGATCGCCCGCCGCGACGGGCGCGGTCGTCTCCAGAATGCGAGGCTCGACGGCCGATTCCGAGCCGACCGCACCCGTCGTCGCGAGCACCGCTCCGGCCGCAATCCCCGCGAGGACGCGGCGTCGTGGCTGTCTCCCCCGCCACATGATGGTCGATACCGACCCGCCGGAGCGATAAGCGGTCGTGACCGTTTCGCGAGCAATCGCGGGTTTCTCCCGGTGTAATCCCCGCCAAAAGAGCGACTCTAGACGCCGGTGCTGTACCGCAGAATGCCGGCGAACCCGCCGAAGGCGTTGTACAGCTGTTCGCCCTTCTCGAAGTCCGTCGAGATGAACTTCGTCTCGGTGCCGCGCTGCTCGGCGATCTCGATGAGGTGGTCGATGGCGTCCTCGCGATCCTCCTCGGTGGCCTCGACCTCGCTGCCGCAGTCGCTGCAGGTGTGATCGGGCGTCGACTTGCGCCGATCGATCACCTCGCGATCGGTGTTGCCACACTCCGGACAGTCGTAGATAACGACGTCCTTCCGGAGGTCCTCGCTGATCAGCAGACGGTCGACCGCGCCCATCATCAGGTTGCGCCGGGTCTGTTCGAACCCGTACGTGGCGAGTTCGCCCGCGTTGAGCTCCTCGAAGAACTCCTCCATCTGCTTTTTGTCCTTCATCACCTCGGCGTCGGCCAGGGCGTCCTCGGCGTTGTCCACGAGGTCTTTCAGGCCGGACTCGTCGGTGTAGGCGACGTCGAACTTGCCGATCACGTTGTCCTGGATCTCGTGGTGGAGGTAGTCGCCGTCGAGGAACTCGTCTTTGGTCGGCGAGGGGCCGCCGACGAGGATCCCGTCTAACTCGTGTCGTTTGGGCACGAACAGGTCGTTGGCCATCCCGGCGACCTCCTGGTAGAAGTTGTCGATCGCCTCGAGGCGCAGCCGGGCGAACCGCTGTGCGGACTGGCCCCCCTTCCGTTGCTTGCCCGGAACCAGCGAGGAGGCGGACTTGACGGCCTCGACGCGTTTGCCCTTCAGCCAGCCGACGTTGGCCTCGCGGCGATCGAGGACGATCAGCCCGTACAGGCCCTTGTCGGCCATCATCTCCTCGAGCGGTTCGATGAGGAAGTCGGAGTCGCAGTGGTAGCGGAACGACTCGACGGGCTGGGGCGGGCTCTCCAAGACCTTCGTGACCATCTCGGTCCGGCCGCCGCCGGAGTCGACGGCGCCCGAGAACAACACCATGCCGTTCTCCGGCGGATAGGTGTCGTAGTACCGCAGCCGATCCTTGATGCTGGTCAGCGCGTCCTGGACGGCCGTCCGGGTCTGCTTGGACTTGATGTTGGCCGCCTCGCTGTGTTCCTGCGTGACGTGTGCGACGACGTCGCTGATCTGGCGGTCCTCCGGAATGTAGATCGAGACGAGCTGCGTGCCGGAGCCGTCGAAGTCCTTGAGATCCTCGATGACCTTCCGGAACTCGTATTTCTTCCGGTCGGATTGCTCCTGTTCGGCCTCCTGGCTCATTGTCGGTACACAACGGAGCTGTGGCTAAGTATCCTTTGACACGCGCGACGCGTCTGTCGATGGGTCACGCGGCCCGCGAGCCGCCGAACCCGATCGATCGCGCCGTCTACATCGAGCGCGGCGCCTCGACGCCCAGGATCGAGAGGGCGTTCGCGACCGTGTGCTTCGAGGCCGCCACGAGCGCGAGGCGGGCCTCCCGGACCTCGGGATCGACGTCCTCGGCGAGGACTGGACACTCCCGGTAGAAGGCGTTGAACCGGTCGGCGAACTCGCGAGTGTAGGTGGCGATCTGGTGCGGTTCCAGGTCGTCTGCCGCCTCGTCGACGACCGCCGGGAACCGGGCGATCGTCTCGAGCAACTCCCGTTCCGCGGGGGTCTCGAGCAGGTCGGCGTCGGCCGCGGACTCGAGGTCGAGGTCCTGGTCGGCCAGCGCCGTCTTGGGATCGAGTCCAGCCTCCTCGAGGATGCCACAACAGCGCGCGTGGACGTACTGCACGTACGGGGCGGACTGGGCCTCGAAGTCAAGCGCCTGCTCCCACTCGAAGGTGATCGCCTTCGCGGGCTGTTTCGAGACGATGTCGTACCGGACCGCGCCGATGCCGACCTGGTGGGCGATGCGTTCGACGTCCTCGTCGTCGAGGTCGTCGTCGCGGATGCGGTCGTCGAGGCGGTCCTCGACCTCCTCGCGGGCGCGGTCGACGGCCTCGTCGAGCAGGTCGTCCAGATCCACGCCCGTACCCCGCCGGGTCGACATCTTCCCCTCCGGGAGGTTGACGTAGGAGTACAGTACCTGCCGGAGCGGGTCGGTGTCGTTACCGAGCAGCTCGAGGGTGGTCCGGAGCTGGCGGGCCTGGAGCTTGTGGTCCTCGCCCAGCACGGTTACCGCGCGATCGTAGTTGTCGAACTTCCACTCGTGGTGGGCCAGGTCCCGGGTGGGGTACAGCGAGGTGCCGTCGGCCCGCAGGAAGACGAGGTTCTTGTCGATCCCGTACTCGTCGAGCTCGAGCTGCCAGGCCTCGTTCTCGTAGACGGCTTCGTCGAGCTCCTTGAGCCGCGCGACGAGTTCGTCGGTGTCGCCGTTGCGCATGAACCGCGTCTCCTTGACGAACTCGTCGAACGCCGCGGGCAGGCGGGCCAGACACTCCGTCATCCCGCCCAGCACCTGATCGACGACCTNTGTGTATAAGAGACAGGCCCAGCACCTGATCGACGACCTCGCTGACCCGCTCGTAGGCCTCGTCGTCGCCTTCCTCGAGGCCCTGCATGATCGACTCGATCTCGGCCTCGGCGTCAGCGACCTCGTCCTCGGGAGCGTTCTCGAGGAAGGCGTTGCCCTTCCGGTAGTAGCGCACGAGGTCGTACTCCGGGCGGTCCCGTTCGGGCTCGCTCTCTAACTCCGACTCGTCGAACGTCTCGTAGGCCCAGGTGAAGACGGCCATCTGGCGGCCCGCGTCGTTGACGTAGTAGTGGCGGTCGACGTCGTAGCCGGCGTACTCGAGCAGGTTGGCGACGGCGTCGCCGATGATCGGGTTCCGCGCGCGCCCGACGTGGACCGGTCCCGTCGGGTTCGCGCTCGTGTGCTCGACGACGACGCTCTCCCCGCGGTCCTCAAGGGCGCCGTAGTCGGCCGCCGTCGCGCTCTCGAGGGTCGACTCGAGGTAGGCCTCGCTCGGCAGGAAGTTGAGGTACGGTCCCTGGGTCTGGATCGACTCGACGTACGTTAGCTCGTCGACGTCGATCTCTTCGGCGAGTTCGGCGGCGACCTGCGGCGGCGGGGCCCCGGCCTCGCCGGCCAGCCGGAAGGCCACGCTCGAGGCGAGGACGCTGTCGACGTCCTCGGGCGGTTCTTCGATCCCGAGATCGTCGGTCGGATAGTCGAGCGTCGAGAGCGCCGTCTCGAGGGCGCTCTCGACCTCCGCGCGTAGGGAGAGGAACATACCCGCCCGTATTCAGGGGGGAAGTAAAGGAATGTCGGGTTTCGTTCCGCCTCGGTTCGTCGGCCGACCGTCGGGCGATCTCCGCTCGAACCCGGAATGCGCCGGCAGCAGCGTCAACCGCGGCTGTGGCTTCCGGCGAGTGCATGACGACGCTAACCGAAGCCGACGAAGCCGAAACCGAGGAATCGAACGCCCTCGAGGAGACCCCGATGTCGTCCGGGGATCCCGTGTCGGTGATGGCCGCGCTGTCGGTCGCGTACTCGTGGTACCTGTTCTACCTCAAGGAGGACAAGGTCGCCGGCCTGTTCGTCGGCCTCTGGGCGCCGACGCTGCTGGGCGCCGCGGCGTACTTCCAGCAGAAGGAGCTGTACGCGAAGCTCGAGAAGGGTCTCACGTTCGCGTAACCCGGGTCGACTCGAGCGCGAAGAAATCGCGGAACTAACGCGATCCTCACTCGATTTTCAGTCCGCTGCCGGTTAGCGGGACGACGACGTCGGCGTCGCGAGCGAGGACGCCGCGCTCCCGGTACCGCTCCAGGGCCGCCGGCGCGACCGCGGAGGTCGGCTCGACGTAGAACCCGCCGCGGTGGAGCCGCCCGAGGGCGTCCTCGATCGTCGACGGCTCGAGGGCGAGGACGTCGCCGTCGGTCCGCTCGATCGCCTCGCGGATCTCCTCGAGGCGGACGGGCTCGGCGATCCGGATCCCGTCGGCGACGGACGGTTCGTCGGGGTCGGTCGCGGTCCCGTCGCCGACGGCGTCGGCGATCGGCGCACAGCCCGCCTCCTGGCCGCCGAGCAGCCGCGGAATCTCGTCGATGACGCCGCCCTCGTACAGCAACGAAAAGCCCCGGTAGGCGCCCAGAAACAGGGTGCCGTGGCCGACGGGGAGCACGACGGCGTCGGGCGCCGTCCAGCCGCGCTGGGCCGCGATCTCGAAGGCGAAGGTCATCGTCCCCGCGTAGAAGGCGGGGTTCCAGGCGTGGCTGGCGTACCAGCCCGCGCCGGGCTGGCGGGTGGCGGGGTTCGCTTCGGCGTCGCCGGGATCGTCCTCGGCTCCCTCGACGGCCTCGATACAGGCGTCGGTGACGGCCTGCCGACTCCCCTCGACGCGAACCGGTCGGGCACCCGTTCGCTCGATCGCCCCCAGCTTCGCGGACTTGACGTCTGCGGGGACGTAGATCTCCGCGTCGATCCCCGCCCGGGCCGCGTACGTCGCGACCGCGGCGCCGGCGTTGCCCGAGGAGTCCTCGAGCACCCGGTCGACGCCGAGTTCGGCCGCCCGGGAGAGGGTCGTCGTCGCGCCCCGATCCTTGAACGAGCCCGTCGGGAAGACGTACTCGAGTTTGAAGGCGGCGTCCCACCCAGGGGCGTCGACCAGCGGGGTAAAGCCCTCGCCGAGGGTGACCCGCTCCTCGAGGGGGAGCCACGGCTCGAAGTTCCAGAGCCCGCGACCGGGCTCGAGTTCGAGCGCGCTCGGGTCCTCGGGGAGCGGGCGGTCGGCGAACTCGAGGGGGGCGCCACAGGCACAGCGCCACGGCTCGTCGGGGCCGGCCGCGTAGACGGTTCCGCAGTCGGGGCAGGTGAGATCGGCACTCATCAGTACTCGTCGATGTCCGTCGCGACCGAACAGACGTACTCCCCGGTCGCGACCTGCGGAAGCCGACGGATCCGCCAGAGGATCCCGTCGCTGTCGGCGGTCACCGTCTGCTTGGGCTCGCCAAAGGGTGTCGTCACGGTAAACAGCGTGTCGCCGGCGCGTACGCGGTCGCCGAGCTCCGGCTCGAGGTCGACGAGCCCGCCGGCGGGCGCGCCGAACTGTTCGAACCCCTTCGCGCGGGTCTGGGGGGCGGGATCGCGCTCGCCCTCGAGGAAGCCGTAGTACCGCAAGACGTTGAACACGCCCTCGACGCCCTTCCGGACGCTGCTCTCGTCCAAGCCGACGGCGCCGCCGAGCTCGGGGTCGACGGTCGGGATCCCCTCGTCGGGCGCCGCGCGGGCGAGCTGGCCCTCGGGGCCTTTCTGGTCGAGAATGTAGCCGCAGCCGAAGACCTTCGCCAGCTCGAGACACTCGCCGTGGAGCCGGTGGCGGGTGCCACAGCGAACCCGGACCTCGTCGATCATTCGGCTGGTCGACCCCTGGTGGAGATCCAGGATGAGGTCGGCGCGAGTGGCCGCCTCGAAGGTCGCGGCCGCGATCCGCTCGCTCGAGGTTCCCGCGGCGTTGCCCGGGTACGCCCGGTTCATCTTCGTGTCGTCGATCGGGTTGCGGTGCTCGGCCACCTGGAAGGCGTGGTAGTTGACGATGCCGACGATCAGGATCGTGCCGCTGAGTTCGGTCGGATCGAGCTGCGGGACGACACGTCGAACGACGCCGACGCCGTGGAGTTCGTCGCCGTCGCTTACCGCCTGCATGTAGAGGGTCTTGCCCGACTTCGCGCCGTTTACCACGGCGACGGGGAGCCCGAACGGGCTCCCGTCTCGAGTCTCGCCGACCTCGAGACGGCCCGTGTCGATCTCGCCGGGGTCCGCGCTCGCCGTTCCGAGCGTCGTTGTCATGTGTTCTGAGGTTGAACCCGTCAGCCTTTATTGATTCGGTTAGATCCCGCCAGGAGCGGGCGGATCGCCCTCGAGCCGACGGCTCGCGAAGGCGGGGGATCGGCAGCCGCCGTGGAAGCTTTTTACCCGCCAGGGTCGGAGACCCCCGCGTGAACCGACGCGCGATTCTGGCCGCTGGAGGCGGCGCGCTCGCGGCGACCGTCGCCGGCTGTGCCGACGTGCTCGAGGCGGGCGACGGCGACGACCTCGCGGTCGAGGCGGTCGGCGACGGCTTCGCCCACCCCTGGAGCCTGACGGCCCTCCCGGACGACGGACGGCTGTTCGTAACCGAGCGGGAGGGGTGACTCTCGGTTCTCGATCCGAACGACGGCGACGTCGAGGCCGTCGACGGCGCCCCGGAGGTGTACGCGGAGGGCCAGGGCGGGTTGCTCGACGCCGCCTTCCACCCCGGGTTCCCGGACGAGCCGTGGCTCTATCTGACCTACGCGACGGCCGGCAGCGACGGCGAGTCGACGACGGCCCTCGGCCGCGGCGAGCTCGACCTCGAGGCGGGACGCCTCGAGGGGTTCGAGGAGCTCTACGCCGTCGAGCCGTTCGTCGACTCGGACGGCCACTTCGGCTCCCGGGTCGTCTTCGGCGAGGACGGCGCGGTTTACGTCACCGTCGGCGACCGCCAGTCCAAGGCGTTCGGCCCCGACCACGTCGCCCAGGACAGGACCACCGGGCTCGGATCGACGCTGCGGCTCGAGCCGGACGGCTCGGTCCCCGACGACAACCCGTTCGCGGACGACAGCGGCGTCGAGGGCGCGATCTTCAGCTACGGGCACCGCAACGCCCAGGGGATGACGGTCCACCCCGAGACGGGCGCGATCTGGCAGTCCGAGCACGGCGAGGAAGACGGCGACGAGATCAACGTCGTCGAGGCCGGGGGAAACTACGGCTGGCCCGTCGCGGGCTACGGCTGTCGGTACGGGACCGACGACCCCGTCGGCGAGGAGTCCCACGAGCGCGACGACGTCGTCGACCCGGTCTACCACTGGGAGTGTGGCTCCGGGGGGTTCCCGCCCGCGGGGATGACCTTTTACGACGGCGACAGCGAGGAGTGGGCCGGCGATCTGTTCGTCGGTAACCTCGCCGGGGGGTACCTGGGTCGGTTCGCCGTCGACGGCACCGACGTCGAGGAGCGCGAGCCGCTGCTCGAGGGGCGGGGGTGGCGGATCCGGGACGTCGAGGTTCACCCCGGGACGGGCGCGCTGTACGTCGCGATCGACGACGCGGACGCCCCGGTCGTTCGGCTGACCCCCGAGTAGGCGATCGACGGGGTCTCGGCGCGACCGCCCTTACAGCAAGATTGCCCGGGCCAGTCCGAGGAAGACGAAAAACCCCAGCACGTCGGTCGCGGTCGTGATGAAGATCGTCGCGGAGGTGGCCGGGTCGATCCCGAGCCGATCGAGCAGGAGCGGTGTTAGCGCGCCGAAAAAGCCCGCGATCACCAGGTTCGCGACCATCGAGATCCCGATCACGGCGCCGAGGAGGAGCCCGAACTCGGCGAAGGAGAACGCGATCGCGACGACGGCGACGAGCGCGCCCGTGATAAGGCCGTTGACCGCCCCGGCGATCGCCTCGTTGACGACGACGCGTTTCCCGGTGTCGAGCGAGACCTCGTTCAGGGAGATCCCCCGGACGGTGACCGCCATCGCCTGCGTGCCGGCGTTCCCTCCCATTCCGGCGACAACCGGCATGTAGGCGGCGAGGATGGCGACGGCCGCGATCGTCGACTCGAACAGCCCGACGACCGCCGCGGCCATAAACGCCGTTCCGAGGTTGAGAATCAGCCACTTGTACCGTCTCCTGACCTTCTCGCCGGGCCCGTCGAGGACGCTCTCCTCCTCGTCGACCCCGGTGAACTCGTAGAGGGTTTCGCCCCGCGCCTCCTCGAGCAGCGTCAGGAGATCGTCGGCGTGGATCACGCCGAGAACGTCGCCGTCCTCGTCGAGCACGGCGACGGTTCGCTCGCGGTTCCGCCGGAACACGTCGAGCACCTCCTCGTCGTCGCGGTCGTACCGGACGTGGGGCGTCTCCCGAACGTAGTCGTCGATCGACTCGGCCCGCGGATCGGCGACCGAGAGCGCTACACCCGGGAGCTCGCCGAGGAGCCGGTCCTCGTCGGTGACGAAGATCGTCGGTACGCGGCCCGTTCGCTCCTCGAAGCGCCGAACGCGCTCGGTCACCGCGGAGAAGTCGCGATCCCGATCGACGGTGACGTAATCGAGGCTCATCAACCCGGCCGCGCTCTCGGGATCGAACGACAGCAGGAAGTCGATCTTCTCGCGGCGTCGGGCGTTCAGCGTCGCGAGCAGCGCCTCGCGGGTCTCCCCGTCGGCGTACCCCAGAACGTCCGTCACTTCGTCCGGATCGAGTCGGTCGATAAACCGCTCTAGCTGGGTCCGATCCATGTCCGCGACGAGCGTCTCCCGAACCGCCTCCGGGAGCGCGAAGAAGGCGTCCCGCCACTCCCGCCGCGGGAGGTCGGTGAACGGATCGGACGGCTCCGGAGACGTCGCGATCGTCTCCCGGACGTCTCGCAGCTGACTGGCCATAGTCCGAAACGGCAGATGGGCTACTAAGTCGTACCGATCTCAGAGGAACGGCTCGTAGTAGTACGGGCTGACGAACCCCTCAACGAACCCCGCGACGGCGAGCACGATCCCGAGGCCGACGACGACCCAGAACGCCCGCTCGAGCGCGTCGACGACCTCCCGTCGGCTCGCGCGCCCGCGGAGCCTCCGCCAGCCGACGGCCCCGAGCCAGAGCCCGAGCGCGCCGGCGACGAGGATCGCGGGCACCTCGAGGAGCCCGTGAGGGAGGACGAACGCCGCGAGCTCGGCGAGTTCGACCTCGAGCCGGGCGGTGACTCCCATCACTAGCCCGTTGAACGCCAGCGCGACGAACGCCGGGACCGCGAGCGCGAGCCCGCCGAAGGCGGTCGTGTACGCGACCGTCCAGTTGTTTCCGAAGAACTCGACGGCGGCCGTCGGCGGGACGTGACCCTCGAGGCGGGCCGCGATGGAGGTCTCGGTAGTGCCGACCAGCGGCTCGGCCAGCTCCCAGCCGGCCCAGAACGTGCCGACGGCGGCGGCGACGACGAACGCGTGCAACAGCGGCGTCGCTCGGACGAACGCGAGCAGCTCGGCCCAGCCCCGCCGGAGGCCGTCGGCGAAGCGGCTCCGGAACGACCGTTCGGGCGCCGGCGGCGGGGAGAGCCGTCCCGTCGGGCCGCCGTACAGCCCGACTTTCAGCAGGTCCAGAAACGGAAGGGCGACCAGGGCGGTCAGCAGCGCCCCGATCGAGGGGACCTCGAGCACCACGAACACGCTCGTGAGGGCCGACAGCGCGACCGTCGAGCCGACCGCGAGGACGTAGTAGAAGCCGGCCGCGATCGGGTGGCGACGGAGGAAGCCGACGGTCGCCGACAGCGAGCCGACCACGCCCGCGTCGTCGACGACGACGGCGGCGGGGGCGAACGCGAACACGGCTCGGATCGCCGCGAACGCGACCGCGGCCGCGAGCAGGGCGGGAATGGCCACGAGGGCCGCCGCGGCGCCGGTTCCGGTCGCGGCGGCGAGCGCGCCGCCGATCAGCGCGGCGCCGGCGAGCCCGATCGCGCCGACGGCGATCCAGGCGCCGATCTCGAGGAGGTAGAGGCCGACGAACCGGAGCCAGAACCGCTCCGCCCCGGCGAGGCCGACCGCCAGCCCGCGGTCGTCCCGAAGTCGACCGTAACAGGCCGACAGCTGGCCGGCGGAGACGGCCCCGTAGAGCACGACCGCGAGGACGATCGACCCGAGGGCGACGGCCGCCGCGAGCAGCTGCACCTCGAGCGGAAACAGCTGTTCGGCCAGCGGAACGACCTCTTCGGCCCAGGCGTCGAACGCCGCCGGCTCGGCCTCGGGGTCGGGCGGCTCGAGGGCGCCGGGCTCGAGGTCGGCGAGCGCGGCGTCGAGCCGCCCCGAGAGCTCGAGGTAGACGACGGCGACGGCGACCCCCAGAAACGGGAGGACGCGGACGATCGCCGGGATCGCGGCCCCGAGCAGGTAGAAGGGCAGGACGTCGGCCGGCCGGCGTCGCAACGCCGCGACGGCTCCCGCGACCGCATCGGACAGTGTCATGCTCCCGAGTTTTTCGATCAGCGGGATGAACCTATCGCTCCCGCCGCTCGTCGGGGCGCGGCCCCGGATCGCCTCGAGGATTGCGCGAGCCCGTAGCGGCCTCCTCGTCCTCGAGGGGACGGTTCGCGAGGGGACACGGTGGTGCCGACGCGTGCCGTGGGGACGTTTACGTCGATCGCCGACGTACCACGCGCATGGTTACGACCCTCACCGCGGACCGACTCGCCGAACTGCAGGACGGGGACGAGGAGTTCGCGCTCGTGGACACGCGGCCCGAGGACAGCTACGACTCCTGGCACGTCCCGGGCGCGTTGCACTTCCCGTTCGGCCCCGACGAGGAGGTCGACGGCCGCCTCGAGGAGTTCGAGGAGCTGGTCGGCGACACGGAGCGAGTGATCACCATCTGCGCGAAGGGGCTCTCCTCGGGGAACCTGGCGACCCAGCTCGAGTCGGCGACCGACGCCTACGCGGTCGAGACCGTCGACGGCGGGATGAAGGGCTGGAGCGGCGTCTACGACGCGGTCGAGATCGAGGGGACCGGGGACGCCCGGATCGTCCAGGTCCAGCGTCGTGCGAAGGGGTGTCTGGGCTACGTCGTCGGCTGCGGAGAAACCGGTGAGGCCGTCGTCGTCGACCCGACCGCGGACACCGACGAGTTCACGGTCGCCGCCGAGGAGGCCGGGCTCTCGGTCGTCGGGGTGATCGACAGCCACGTCCACGCCGACCACGTCTCAGGGGGCCGCCAGCTCGCCGACGAACTCGAGGTGCCGTACTACCTGAGCGAGCGCGCGACCGAACGCGACGTCGAGTTCGAGTACGACGCCCTCGAGCGCAACGAGGTGCTCGCGGTCGGCGAGCGCGAGCTGAAAGCGATCGCCGCGCCGGGCCACACCAGCGAGATGATCAACGTCCTCGTTGACGACCGGGCGCTGCTGACGGCCGACACCTTGCACGTCGACTCGACGGGTCGGACCGAACTCGAGTTCAGCGAGGACGAGGGCGAGACGGGTGCGCGGATGCTCTACGAGACGCTGCACCGAACGATCCTGGCCGAGCCCGAGAGCGTCGTCGTCCTGCCGGGACACGTCACCGTCACGGCCGACGGCGAGTTCGCCCACGGTGCGCCCGGCGAGGAGATCTCGACGACGGTCCGGGCGGCGCGTACGGGGATCGACGCCCTCGAGCTCGACGAGGAGGCGTTCGTCGACCGGTTGGCCGACGCCGGCGAGAAGCCCGCGAACTTCGAGGAGATCATCGAGCGCAACCGCGGGGCGCTCGAGCTCGCGCCCGAAGATCGGGTCGAACTCGAGATGGGGCCGAACAACTGCTCGGCCTGAGTGTGCCCCGTCAGCGACTGTAGGTCTCGAGGCGGGTGATCGCGCCCGCCTCGATCCGGAAGAAGTCGGCGAACGCGAACAGCGCCGACCCCGTCTCCTCGTCGACCACGCGTCCCCGAACCGCGACGCTCCCGCCGTCGGCGAGGACGTCCTCGAGTTCGTGGCGCGTCGCCTCGTTCGGGCGGTCCTCGCGCATGAACCGCACGAACGACTCGCGGCCCTCGAAGCGGCGGTCGGGGCGTTGCTGGACGAACGCGGGCGCCAGGACCTCCTCGAGGGCGTCGTACTCGCGGGCGTCGAGCGACTCGTAGTAACGGTCGACGAGGGCGACGGCGTCCATACCAACGGGTCTCGGCGGCAGGGCCAAAAGTACCGTCCTCTGGGACCGCTAGCGCGAACCCTTACGTCCGTGGTCCGCGATACCACGCCTATGGCGACGACCGACGACTTCCGGACGGCCGTCTCGCTCGAGGAGTTGCGGGAGCGGGGGCGCGCGCAGGTCAGCGTCGACGGCACCCCGCTGGCGCTGTTTCACCACGAGGGCGAGGTTCGGGCCGTCGACAACCGCTGTCCCCACATGGGGTTTCCCCTCTCGGAGGGGACCGTCGACGACGGCGTCCTCACCTGTCACTGGCACCACGCGCGGTTCGAACTCGCCTGCGGGGACACGTTCGATCCGTGGGCCGACGACGTACAGACCTACCCCGTCGAGGTTCGGGGCGGCGAGGTCTACGTCGATCCCGATCCCGAGCGCGAGCGCCCGCCCGCCGAGCACTGGGAGAGCCGCCTCGAGACCGGGCTCGAGGAGAACCTCGGGCTCGTCCTGGCGAAGGCGACGATCGGGCTGCTCGAGGCCGGCGTCGACTACCGCGAGCCGACCGCGACGATCCTCGATTTCGGCACCGACTACCGCGAGGGCGGCTGGGGATCGGGGCTGACGATCCTGGGCTGTCTGGCGAACGCGATCGACGACCTCGCACCCGAGGACCGCAAGCGGGCGCTGTACACCGCGGCCCGTCGCGTCGCCGCCGACTGCGCCGGCGAACCGCCCAACTTCGACCAGCCCTCCCTCTCGACCCGCGAGGTTCCGTTCGACAGGCTGAAACGCTGGTTCCGCGACTGCGTCGAGGTGCGGGACGCCGACGGCGCGGAGCGGTGCCTGCGAACCGCCGTCGCGGCCGACCGATCCGAGAGCGAGCTCGCCGAGCTGGTCTTCGCCGCGGCGACCGACCACCCCTACCTCTCGACGGGCCACGTGCTGGACTTCGCGAACACGGCCTTCGAGAGCCTCGAGCACGCCGGTCCGGAGCACGCCGACGACGCGATCGCGGCGCTCGTCGAACCCCTGGTGACGGCCGACAGAAGCGACGAACGGTCGTCGTGGCGCCGACCCGTCGACCTCGTCGTCCTGCTCGAGGACGTCTACGGCGGCGACGTCGCCGCGACGGAGGGACTCGAGGCGCTGGTCGCCGAGGGCGAGGGGAGCAGCTGGTCGGTTCCGGAGGGGTTCCGGGAGACGCTGCTCGCGGACGACCCCGAGGCGATCGTCGACGCGCTCGCGGACGCCGTTCGGGAGGGGGCGACGAGCGAGGCCCTCGCGAGCGAGGTCGTCCACGCGGCCGCGACGCGGATCGCGCAGTTCGGTACGGCCAACGAGTTCTCCGACTGGAACACGGTCCACCACACGTTCACCTACGCGAACGCGGTCCACGGGGCGTCCCGCCGGACCGACGCCGTCGAACTCTATCGGGGCGTCTTCGACGCCGCGATCAGCGTCTACCTCGATCGTTTCCTCAACACGCCGCCAGCGCCGATCCCGGAGCCGGGCGCAAACGACACCGGTCGGGATCCAGAGGGCGTTCTCGAGGACCTGCTCGAGACGTTCGACGTCGAGGGCGAGGTCGACGAGGCGGGGCGGCTCGTCGGCGAGTTCCTCGACTGCGGGGGCGATCCCGGGGAGCTGAAGCGAACCCTCGGCCACGCCTTGCTGCGCGAGGACGCTGGCTTCCACGCGATCCAGAACTTCGAGGCCGCGGTCCGGCAATTCGACCTCGCCGACGGGCACCCGGACGGCGAGCACACCGGACGCGTCGACCGCGAGTCCCGCCGCCGAACACCGATGATCGCGACGGCGCGGTACATGGCCGCGCACTTCCCGACCAGACGCGAGGCCGAGCAGACGTTTACGATCGCCGCGCGGCTGAACCGCGGGGAGGCGATCCACGAGGGCTAACCGTACCCCCGCGACGGACCGACCGCGCCGGGACGCCGAGCCGCGGATTCGAGGGACCGACCCGCTTTTCTCGTCGGCGCCCCTACCTCGCGTCGACCGTGGACTGTCACGTCTACTACGAGGGCGACGACGACCCAGAGAAATGCACCGCCCGCCGGCTCGAGCAGTTCGACGAGGCGACGCTCTACCGAAATATGCGGCAGGTGCCCTACGGCGTCGTCCTCAACCCCCACGCCGATCG
The DNA here is from genome assembly GCF_000337695.1 of Natronococcus jeotgali DSM 18795. Taxonomy (GTDB): domain Archaea; phylum Halobacteriota; class Halobacteria; order Halobacteriales; family Natrialbaceae; genus Natronococcus; species Natronococcus jeotgali. The sequence goes on along the minus strand of NZ_AOIA01000023.1, from coordinate 49,311 downwards.
GGCGCTCTCGCCGGCCGACGCCGACGAGGCGCTGGGGACGCTGGTCGCGCTGGACTGCTCCTGGGAGTCCGCCGAGGAGGCCGCCTTTCGGATGAACGGCGTCCACCGGGCGCTGCCCTTTCTGGTGGCCGCGAACCCGGTCAACTACGGCCGTCCGTTCCGGCTGACCACCGTCGAGGCGCTGGCGGCCGCTTGCTGTATCCTCGGCGACCGCGAGCGGGCCGAGGCGCTGCTCGAGCCGTTCCGCTGGGGCGAGACCTTCCTGGCGCTCAACGAGGAGCCGTTGCGACGGTACGGCGACTGCGCCGACTCGAGCGAGGTCGTCGCGGTCCAGGACGACTACCTGGCCGACGAGGAGTCGGCGTAGCCGCGGGCGCAGGCGTTCCCGGCCGTCACCGGAGCTACTCCCCGGAGCGCGCTCGCTGCCGGCGCGCCAGCCACGACTCGTAGCAGGCGTACCAGAGCGTGAGTGCGCCGAAGAAGACCAGCGTCGAGAGGAAAGCGAGCGCTCGATCGGAGCCCGGGGTAGAGGCGGCGTAGCCGAGGTAGCCGACCGCGGCCGCGACCGCGAAGAACTTGAGGGAGACGACCGCGAGCACGAGTCGCATCGGTCGGGTCGTGCTCGGCGCCTTCGGCTCGGCGGTCGGCGACGCGCGGACGCCGTCCTCGAGCGCGCGCTCGAAGGCCAAGCGGTGACGTTCGGGGACCGAGACGAGGACGGGCTTCGCGCCGACGCGCCGGCAGACGTACAGTCCGAGCGCGCCGAGGGGCACTCTGCGGGCGCTCGCGACGTTCGCGAGATCGACGCTCGTCTCGGCCGCGCTCCCGACCCGTCGATCGTTTCGTACCACGACCCGGCGCGCCTCCGGATCGAACTCGACTCCCGTCTCGGCCGCGCTCGAGACGAGCGCCAGCGCCGGCGTTCCGACGAAGACGAGCAACACGGTCCCCCGCGGCGAGAGGCTGCCCGCGACGCCGACCCCCGCGACGCCGAGGGCGATCGCGACCACGAGCCCGCGTCGGGTGAGGCGATCCGTCAGGAACAGTTTATCCGTCCACTTCGAGAGGCCGTCGCGGCGGGCGAGCAACGCCAGGGTGACGACCGAGACGGGACCGCCGACGAGCGTCGCGAACAGCGCGAGGGCGACGGGGGAACCGACGAGCGCCTGGCCGACGGTCAGCAGGACGGCGAATCCGACGATCCACGCGGCGAATCCGCCGTAGAGACCGTACGGAGCGTACAGGAGGACCGTCCGGAGCGGCGTCTCCTGGGGGAGTGCCGACCACTCGCGGACGGACCGGGACATGGTTCTCGATTCGTGTCGGCGAGTGATAATCATTCGCCCCGAGACGGGTTCGCGACCACAGCGGTTATATGCACAACGGGCCAACGGAGCGACATGCCAAGCTTCGACGCCGCCGAAGAACGGATGCTCCAGAAGATGATCTGTATGCGCTGTAACGCCCGTAACGCGCGCGACGCCGACAGCTGCCGCAAGTGCGGCTACAAGAACCTCCGCCCGAAGGCGACCGAGCCCCGAGCGGCGTAACGGTTCGTTCCCGTCGGGTCGCGGTTCGGCCCGCCGTTTCTCCCTGCAATCGACGGCCTCGAGCGGGCGCTACTCGTCGGGGTACTTCGGCTCCCGCTTCTCCGCGCGCTCGAGCGCCCGCTCGACGACATCTCGGACATTCCCGTGGAAGACGCCGCCGTGGCCCGAGTACATGTGCTCGACCCCGTCGGGCATGCGCTCGAGCAGGTCCTCGATGCTCTCGATGAGCCGTTCCCGGGACTGGCCCGCCATGTCGGTTCGGCCGAAGCTCCCGTAGTCGAAGGCGCCGTCGTCGTGGACGACGACGTCCCCCGAGAACAGCGTCGATCCGGAGACGAACGAGACGTGATCGTCGGCGTGGCCGGGCGTGTAGACGACCTCGAACTCCTCGTCGCCGATCCGGACCGCATCGCCGTCCGCGATCGGCGTCGTGCGCTCCGGGTGGTGGTCGTAGGCGTACACGTCTTCGGGATCGAAGGCCTCGCAGACGGCCTCGAGCTGTTCGACGTGGTCGCCGTGCTGGTGGGTCATCGCGACGGCGTCGACCTCGTCGACGCGGTTGCGGATCTCGTCGACGACGCCGTCCCACGAGCCCGCGTCGACCAGCGTCGGTCGATCGCCCTCGACGAGGTAGGCGTTGCAGGTGAACGTCTCCGCGTCCTCGGTGACGTGGTGAACCTCCATACAGGGTGGGTCGTGGGCCGGCGGCAAAACGGTACTGCCGGAGGCGCCCTCGCCGTCCTCGCGTGGTCGCCGACGCCGATCGGACGGCGGTTATAAACGCACCTACAGGTTCCGCCGCCGCGTTAGCGAAATACGGGTATCGGGTGTGGACCGCAGTTTTTCCGCCGAGCGATCGATTCCCGAACCGGACGGACACCTGATATTTAAGGAGGTTAAATGTGGCCCACCACGAAACTTTTCAAGGTCACTCCCGAAGTAGACACCGTATGGGATTCGGGAGCTACGACGAATCCGAACAGCAGGAGGTCGACGCCGATTTCGACGACGACGAGGCCGTCCAGTCGGAACAGAACCATCACCACGGCTCGATCGAGTTCGAGAACGGCGCCTCGAGCGACGAACTGCTCGATCGGCTCCAGGAGATCAAGGACGACCCCGAATGAAGCCCGGGGCGCGGGCGCTCGGTATCGCCGAGTCGTTCCGCGGGAGGACGGACGCTCCGGACGAAACGCGTCGGAGCACGGTCGCCGGCGCGGTCGTCCGCGCCGACCGCGTCGTCGACGGACTGGGATACCGACGGTGTACCGTCGGTGGCACCGACGCGACCGACGCCGTCTCCGAACTGATCGACGACGTCGGTCGACCCGACGTTCGGTACGTTCTGATCGGGGCCACCGCGCCCGCGTGGTTCAACGTTCTCGATTTTTCGGCGATCGAACGCGGAAGCGAACAGCCGGTAGTGTCGGTGACGTTCGAGGACAGCGAGGGTCTCGAGGCCGGCCTCGAGGACGCCTTCTCCGGCGCCGAACTCGAGGCCCGCCTCGAGCTGTACCGTCGGCTTCCGGAGCGCCGACCCGTATCGGTCAACGACGAGACGGTCTACGTCCGCAGCGTCGGGCTCGAGCCGGGCGAGGCGGCCGACGTCGTCCGCGGGTTCACCCCCGAGGGCGGCCGTCCGGAGCCGATTCGGGTCGCCCGGCAGGCCGCGCGGGCGGCCGATTCGTACGCCGAATCGCTCGTCCGCGCGGAGTGAGATTCCTCGAGGGACCGGCAGACGCGACCCGAAAGACGTAGTAGGCCGCCGTCTGAGCCACCGCCATGGGAACGATGGAGGACCTCCGCGTGACCCAGTGCACGCGGTGTCCGAAGCTGGTCGAGTCGCGGAGTCAAATCGTCAACGGCACCGGACCCGAGGACGCCGACGTGCTGTTCGTCGGCGAGGGCCCCGGGGCCAACGAGGACGAGCGGGGCGAGCCGTTCGTCGGCCGGAGCGGTTCGGTGCTGGACGACCAGCTTCGGACGGTCGGTCTGGACCGGGAGACGGTTCGGATCACCAACTGCGTGCGCTGTCGCCCGCCGGAGAACCGCGACCCGACGACGGAGGAACTCGAGAACTGTCGGGGGTACCTCGAGACCGAGATCGATCGACTCGATCCCGACGTGATCGTCACCCTCGGGAAGGTGCCCACCGAACACCTGCTGGGCCGATCGGCGTCGGTAACCAAGGAGGCCGGCTCCGTCGAGGAGGTCCGCATCGAGGGGACGCCGCGCCGACTGCTGATCTGTGTCCACCCCGCGGCGACGCTGTACGACCGCAGCCAGGAGGAGACGTTTGCGGACGCGCTCGAGCGCGCCGCGGAGCTCGCGGACGCCGACGGGTCGGAGGGCGGTCAGACGCGTCTCGACGGCTTCTGAGAGCTCGTTCCGCTTCAGTCGTCGACAGTGGTCGCGTATTGATCGGGCTACGCTGCGGTGGCGCGCGTTGGACGATAGCGAGCGAACGGCGAGCTATCGGCCGAACTGTGCGAGGTCTTCGTGAACAGCGTGAACGAAGGCTTGTCAGAGCGTGCTCTGAAAGTGGATGAGTGAGGAAGCCCTGCGACCGAACGAATCGGCTGGGGAGGGCGTGGAAACTCCCCGTTGTCAGCCCGGGCAGAACGCTCGGTTCAGTTTCGGTTCTTCGGTAACACGTTCCAGTGCCGGTTTTCCGACATCACGTTCGCTTCCGCCGCTACACCTCGTCGCGATCGGTAAACGAGTAGCGCCGCGCGATCTTCCCGTCTTCGAACTCGTGGAAGTCCGCGAAGGCGAAGGCGACGTCCTCGCCGCCCTGTCGGCCGGAGAACGTCCCCCGTACGGCGACCGTCTCGTCCTCGACGACGAGGTCGGCGACCTCGTGGCTACCCTCCTCGAGCGGCCGCCCCTCGAGGTAGAACTCCCGGAGGTCCTCGCGGCCCTCGATCGCGCCCTGGCCCGGGCGCTCGTAGCGGACGTCCTCGGCGAACAGGTCGACGAGGTCGTCGTAGCGTTCGTCGTCGACGGCGTCGTAGTAGTCTCGTACCACGGTTTCCGGATCTGTTTCGACCATACGGGAAGCTACGAACGGTGCGGGTAGTAACTCCTGGGTTCGCGCGCGCGCGGCGCTTCCGACGCGACTCGGTTCGGTGGCGCCTCGGGCGTCGGACCGTGAGTCGGGATGCTGCGGCAATGGCAATGCACTTCTTTCCGCCCCACCGAGGTCGGGACATGAGCACCGTCACGTCCGATCGGCAGCAGTCGCTCGCCGACGTCGTGGTCGTCGACTACGGCCTCGGCAACCTCCGCAGCGTCACCCGCGGGCTCGAGCGCGCGGGCGCCGGCGTCGAGATCACCGACGACCCCGAGGCGTTCGCCGACGCCGACGGCGTCGTCCTTCCCGGCGTGGGCGCGTTCCGCGAGGGGATCGAGAACGCCGACCCGCTCCGGGAGGACTTACTCGAGGTCGCCGACGCCGGCACGCCGCTGTTCGGGATCTGTCTGGGCATGCAGATGCTGCTGACGACCAGCGAGGAGGGGGCAAACGAGGGCGAGTCCGCGGTCCAAGGACTCGACCTGATCCCTGGAACGAACGTTCGCTTCGCCGAAGGTCAGAAGGTCCCCCACATGGGCTGGAACGAGCTGTCGGTCGAGCGCGATCACCCGCTCGTGGAGGGGGTAGACGGACGCTACGCCTACTTCGTCCACTCCTACTACGCCGTGCCCGACGACGAGGACGCGACGGTGGCGACGACCGATTACGAACGGGAGTTCCCCGCGATCGTCGCCAACGAGGCCGGCAACGTCTTCGGAACCCAGTTCCACCCCGAGAAAAGCGGCGAGACGGGACTGGAAATTCTGCGGAACTTCGTCGAGATCTGTCGCGACGAGTAGCGATCGACCGCGGAGCGGTCGGCTCGTCCGAGGAACGTTTTAAGACCGTTCGCCGGGCACTGCGAGCCATGTACGCCATCCTCACCGACGATCGCGGGCTGGCGCGATCGGACGTCGGCGATCGCAGCTACTTCTTCACGGAGTCCGTCGAGGGGAATCGGCGGGAACCGCTCGAGGGGACGATCAGCTCCGTCGCTTGCTGGGGCGACACGGCGACGGTCCGGGACGAGCCCGAACGGGCGGCCGTCGACGCCGACGGGACGCGCGCCACGCCCGACGCCGAGGGCCACCACTGGGGGACCGTCTGTCCGACCGATCCCGACTATCGGGAGGGACTGCTCGAGCGGATCGGAGAGATCGAAGGCGACGTACGACTCACCACGATCGGCTTCCCCGGGGCGGAGTTCTGTCGCTGCGAGCGCTGCGACTCGCGGTTCGAAGCGAGCGAGTACGACGAGCGCGACGCGTGGCGGGCCGCCGTTCTCACGGCCTTTGTCGCGGCGGTCGCAAGGCGGGTCGACGGCGACCTGGTCGCGACGCTGTACCCCGACCCGTATCCCGGGAACCTCAGATCGCGCGCGGGACTCGACCCGGAGGCGCTCGCGGCTCACGTCGACGGCGTCCTCGTACCGCTCTGTGACCCCGGCTACGGGACGAGCTACTGGGTCGAGTCGCTGGCCCGCGGGTTCGCCCGTCGTTTCGCGGACCTCGAGGTCTCGCTCTCGATCCAGCTCTCGGGAGCCGAGATCGACCCCGAACGGCTCGTCGACGTCACCCGTCGGGTCCGGCCCCACGCGGACGAGATCGTTTACGGCACGCACCCCGAAGACGTCGAGACGGTTCGCGAGACGGTCGATCGACTTCGAGAGCGCGACGCCTTCGCTCCCGTACGCGAGGGGTAATTTGGCGATCGTTCGGAAACTCCGAAATCGGGTTCCGGTTTCGAACGTGTCCTCCAGTGAAAGCGGAGGGATGGAATTCAGGAGAGACACACCCCGCGGTGCCGCTGTATAGCGTCCGGAGGGGAGAGGTCGAAGGGACTCGGACGGTCGGTTTGCGACAGGGACTCGGTTCTCGGAGAAGGTTCCGCCCGTTTCGACACTACCAGGCGGTTCAACCGGACCACTACCAGGCGGTTCAACCAGACCACTACCAGGCGGTTCAACCAGACCACTACCAGGCGGTTCAACCAGACCACTACCAGGGGATACAGCCGGACCACGCTGTGGCATCCGTCAGATCATGCGCGGAGCAGGCACAATACTATGGAGTCGGATTCTCTGTAACCAGCGGGAATCACTACTACTAAATACCACTATCGAGTTACAGTCCATTAGCTGTATCGAACGGAGTTCGATAGAGCCCATCGAACGGCGATCGGTTCCGGTCGAAACCGACGTCTCGAGACCCGCCTCGTTCCCTCGGGTCCCGCCTGCTCGTACCCGACTTCCCGTCGTTCGGTTGGCCTCCTCTCCTGGCGTACGTTCCCGCCACTGGCGTCTGTGCCTTCCGTCTTCCGGTCCTCCGTCTCGTCGCGTTCCCGACCACCTCCCCTCTCGTCTACCTATCGTTTCGACTCCCATCCACCGTTTCGACTCCCCCACCCCTCCCATCCGTTACAGCGGCACCGCGGGGTGTGTGTGTATCTATACAGCGGCATCGAGGGGTGAGAATCGGGGATATCAGGCACCGTACCGGGAGGAACTACCTTATACAGAAGAACTCCGGTATCTCGTCCCCTCCCAACGCCGTCGGAGACGTTTCCCCTCAGCCGACTCCGTTCACCGATACAGCGGCACCGCGGGGTGTCCACCATCCCGCCGTACCCAGCGCCGATCCGCCGCGAGAGTCCGTACTCATACAGCGGCACTGCGGGGTGTCCCCCTCGAGCAGTTCTCGGTCGACCGACCGCGGGAGACACACTCATACAGCGGCACTCCGGAGTCCCCGAAGGCCTATACAGCGGCATCGAGGGGTGTCGTTCCCGTTTCTCAGAACCCGACGCAACGAAACCGGGGGAGATACAGCGGCAATCCGGTTCCGAACGTTTACAAGCCGGCTCCCCGATAGTCGGGGTAGCTGAATGTCGGATTCGATGGACTACTTCGGCAGCGAAACCGAGATCTTCCGGAACAAGGAGCTGCTGCAGGTGTCACACCTCCCGGACGGCGACCGCATCATCGGTCGCGAGGACGAGCTGACGAACCTCGCGAACGCGATCAAACCGGCCACGCGGGGAAACACGCCGAACAACGTCCTCGTCTACGGGAAGACCGGGACCGGAAAGTCGCTGTGCTCGAAGTTCATTACGAACCAGGCGATCGACCGCGCCAAGGGCAACGACGTCTCGATCGGGGTCGCCTACGTCGACTGTCTTCAGGAATCGACCGAGACCCAGGCCGTCCAGTCGACGGCCCACCAGCTCAACGACCAGCCCGAGACGGGGATCTCGATCCCCCACTCGGGGCTGAGCACCTCCGAGTACTACCGTCGGCTCTGGCGGATCGTCGACACCCGGTACGACGTCGCGCTGATCATCTTAGACGAGGTCGACAAGATCGAGGACGACGACATCCTGATGCAGCTCTCGCGGGCGGTCGAGTCCGGCAAGCTCACCGACAGCACCGTCGGCGTCATCGGTATCTCGAACAAGGTCCGGTACAAGGACTCGCTGGACGAGCGGATCAAATCGAGCCTCTGCGAACGCGAGTACGTCTTCTCGCCGTACGACGCCTCCCAGATCCGCGAGATCCTGCGCTCGCGATCCGACGCCTTCCACGACGGCGTCCTCGAGGACGGCGTCGTCCCTCGCGTCGCCGCCCTCGCGGCACGCGAGCACGGCGACGCGCGCAAGGCGATCGACATCCTCCGATTCGCCGGCGAGATCGCCGAGGAGGACGACCTGGAGACGGTTACCGAGGCCTGCGTCGACCACGCTCACGAACGCGAGGAGACCAGCCGGCTGGCCGAACTCATCTCGAAGAGCCCGAGCCACGCGAAGCTCGTCCTCGAGGCGATGGCGCTTTTGACCCAACAGAAGGAGGGAACCGACGTGCCCGTAACGACCAACGAGGCCTACGACCTCTACAAGCGCCTCTGCGATCGGGACCGCTCGGAGCACCTGAAGCTCCGTCGAGTTCGAGACATCCTCTCGGAGCTCGAGTTCCTCTCGATCATCGAACAGGAGCGCAAGTGGGCCGGAAAGGGAAAGGGCAACTACATGGAGAACCGGTTGATCGACGACCCGGAGGTCATCATCGCGGCCTGTAACGAGTCCGACTAGGCGGTCGTCCGAAAGCCGGAGAGCGCGCCGTCGTTCGAGCGTCGGACCGTCCGCGGAGACGGGAACGAACGGAGGGTTTTTCCCCGCTCGATCGCCTAGATCGGAGGATAGACCGTTCGCCTCCCATCAGGTAGGAACCAGGTGTACCCGGTATTTGTAGGGCTTTCTTACCGACGAGTATGAGCGAACGACTCTCGGTAACCGAAACGGGTCTCTCGCGTCGCAAAATGCTTCTGGCTACCGGAGCCACGGGTCTCTCGGCCTTCGCGGGATGTTCGACCGGCGGGACGCCGTCGGATACCGAATCGGAACCGACGGAATCGACCGAGGCGACGACCGTCGCTGCCCACTCGTCGCCGGACCTCGAGAAGTGGATCGACGAGGTTCCACGGCCGGGCGTCGCGGAGCCCGCCGGAACGAAAGACGGCCACCCCTACTACGAGATCGAGATGAGCGAGGTCGAACAGAAGCTCCACAGCGATCTGCCCGAGACGACCGTCTGGGGGTACGGCGGCCAGTTCCCCGGGCCGACGATCGAGGCCGAACGGGGCGAACCCGTCTCCGTTCGCTGGCAGAACGACCTGCCCGACGAGCACTTCCTGCCCGTCGACACGACGGTCCACGGCGACATGATCCCGTACGATACCACCGGCGTACGGACCGTGACCCACCTCCACGGGGGTAACGTCGAGTCCGAGAGCGACGGCCACGCGGGGGCGTGGTTCACGTCCGACTTCGAGGAGACGGGCCCCGAGTTCGAAAAGAAGGACTACTACTACGCCAACGAGCAGCCGTCGGCGACGCTGTGGTACCACGACCACGCGGTCGGCATCACGCGACTCAACGTCTACGCCGGACTCGCGGGCTTTTATCTCCTCCGGAGCGACCACGAGCGCAGCCTCGGGTTGCCCGACGACGAGAACGAGATCCCGCTCGTTCTGCAGGATCGGAGCTTCAACGAGGACGGATCGCTGTTCTACCCGTCGGCCGTCTCCGAGGACCGGGGCGGCGACGACTCACACCCCGATCCGAGCATCGTCCCGGAGTTCTACGGGGACGTCCCCGTGGTCAACGGGAAGGCCTGGCCGCGGCTCTCGGTCGACCCCGAGCGGTACCGCCTGCGTCTACTCAACGGCTCCAACAGCCGGTACTACGACCTCGAGTTGCTCGAGTACGACGAGGCCTCGGGCGAAACCGGCGGCGCCGGTCCGTCGTTCGTCCAGATCGGGAACGACGGTGGGCTCCTCTCGGAACCGGTGACGGTCGACGGCCGTCTCGAGATCGGCGCCGGCCAGCGCGCGGACGTCGTCGTCGACTTCGACGACTACGCGGGCGAGACGTTGCTCCTGTACAACGACGCGCCGTCGCTGTACCGCGGCACGCCCGAGAAAAGCGAGGAGACGAAGCCGCTTCCGGAGATCATGCTCGTCGACGTCGCCGACGAGTCGGACGGCGAGGGCGCCGGGACGGTCCCCGACGCGTTGACGACGGTCCCCGAACTCCCGCTCGAGGACGTCGAGCGCCACCGCCACCTCACCCTCGCGCCGGGGAGCGACGAGTACGGCCGGACGAAACACCTGCTCGGGAACCGGGAACAGTCCGAAGGGTACACGCTCGACGACCCCGTCACCGAGGAACCCGAACTCGGGATGACCGAGATCTGGAGCCTCGCCAACAACACGTCGATGTCCCACCCGATGCACCTCCACCTCGTCCACTTCCAGGTGCTCGGACGGCAGTCGCTCGCCGACTACGACTCCTCCGAGGACGGCGTCGATCCGGACGCCCTCGAGTCGCCCGCCCCCTACGAACTGGGCTGGAACGACGTGGTCTCGGTCGACCCCGCCGAGGTGGTCCACCTGATCGTCCACTTCGGGGAGTACGAGGGCCTGTTCAACGACCAGACGGGCGAGTACATGTGGCACTGCCACATGATCGAGCACGAGGACTACGACATGATGCGTCCCTTCAACGTGCTCCCGAACTCGGAAGGCGAGTCGGACGACGAGTAGCGGCCCTCGGAGTCCCGTCGTTCGGTTCGCCACTGCCCTCTCGAAGGCACCATAGAACCGTTCCCAAGCGGATTCTTTTCACAGCGGCTCGTCGGACCGGCGTTGGATAGAGCCTTCGAACGCACCGGTGCAGATATTGTCACTCGTTTAATGAAAAATACAGTAAGTATGAAAATGTCGCTCTTTGATGCAGCTCCCGGTCATCAGTTGGAACATGGGAGAGAAGCATTTCGACGTCTGTCTCCAAATCGTCTCGGATAGACACCGTCGAAGAATCATCCACCGATTACGGGAAGCGTCCAATGACAGGACATCGATCGAGGACCTCATCGATCACCTGCATAACAGTGACTCGGTGTCCGCCGAGACCCGTCTGGACCGAGAGCAACTTGCCATCCAACTGGCCCACAAGCACTTGCCAAAGCTGCTCGACCACGGTGTCGTCGAAGTCGATCCCGAAACTGATATCGTCCAGTACCAGCCTGACGAACAGATCGAGGCGATATTAGACTCGTTCCCGGTGCAAGTAGTACAGCCGAATTCCTAACTGTCGGTTCATCCTCCTCCCAACAGCCGTGTGCCGTCGTTTTTGGTTAGTCCGAATCAATGGTATCGAGTCGCCACGTAAAAATTGCCTTTAGGACCACGACGAGACTGTTCGCGTCACCCTCTCCCCAGATAGCGGTTTCCGAGCGTGGATCGGTGACGCTCGCGCTTTCACCGTTCACGAGTGCGCTTACGAGTGTTTTGCGCCCGTCGACCATCATGAGTCGGCCTGCTGGCGTGTCAGACCAGACCCACAGCGACTCGAACATCGTCGCACCCGGGATCTCCTCTTGAACGCGCTCTTGGACATCCGACGAGACTCCCCCGAGTTTGATCGAAACCCCCCGTTTGGCGGCCTCGCTCAAGGCGTCGATCACGTCCTCGATGAGGAGATCTTCGATAGTCATGTAGACGATCTCCTCCTCGGCGGCGGCGAAGAACTCTAGGACTCGATCCGTGACCGCTGCCTGTCCATTAACCGTCCACACTCCTCGTTGCTCGGCTCGCTGTTCGACCGGCTCGAGTTCGCTCAGTGCCGTCCGGAGAGCATCCGTTCGGTGCTGAAAGTCCCGTTCGAACCGTCGACAGGTGGTTTCGGCGGAGATCACCCAAAATTCCTTGGGAGAAGATTGCCGGACATCGACGAGTCCCCACTCCTGTAACTCCTCGACGGCATCGTACACGCGAGTACGTGGTACCTCCGACACCTGGCTTACGTCTCTGGCCGTCCCCGTCCCGAGGCTGGCGAGCGCGACGAACGTCCGTGCGGCGTAGGCACTCAACCCGAACCGCTCGAGTTGCTCGATCGCGTCGGTCTCCGGGTCTTTGGGTGGAGTACTCCTCATCGAGATACCAGCTCTAGATCAGTCTGAACCCAGCCACGCAAGGTGGTCAGGCCGGCACGCAGCAGTACGGTGGTTGGGACACAGCACTGGACTGCGTGCCGGTCTAGAGGTTAGCCGTCATGCCGTATATCCCTTTTGTGATTAATCGGGTGACTCCTTTGCTTCATATTTTTCTGGATTGCCCTCTATCGAACCATCCCACTACATGTAGTCACTAAGTGGGTGACAACGAAACGAGCAACCCGTGAGATGCCGCGTATTCTCTCGGTTAGCAAGCGTTTCAGGGTCTATTGGAATGGGCTGTCATAATAGGAGTGACAATGCCTATCCGTTCTGGGACCCAACGTTCGGGTGAGTCTCCGGGGCTTCCCGGGAGGTTGGGACACATGGATACAACTGAAAACGTGGAGGAAGCGATCAACGTCCTCCAACAACTCGGGTTGAAAGAATACGAGGCGCGGTGCTTCGTCGGTCTCTCCCGTCTGCGTTCGGGGACGGCAAAGAAACTCAGCAAGATGACCGAGGTTCCCAGAACGCGGGTATACGATGCGGTCCGAGTGCTGGAGTCCCAGGGCCTTGTCGAAGTCCAGCACTCGAGCCCGCAGGAGTTTCGAGCCGTCTCCCTGGAGGAGGCGACCGAAACGCTCCGTGACCAGTACGAAGCGCGCGTCGAGCGGCTCGAGTACGCGCTCAACACGGTCGACATCATCGACGAGGGCGATAACACCCCCGTCCAGCAAGTGTGGGCACTGTCCGGTCAGAGCGGGATCGAAAACCGAACGGATCAACTCATCAAGGAAGCGACCGACGAGGTCGTGCTCGTTATCGGCGATGAATCGCTCCTGACAGCGGATCTCGTCGACTCTCTCAATGAGGTGGTCAGTAATGGCGTCACTCTGATTATTGGTGCGCTGACGGAGCCGTTAGAGGAGCAGATTCAAACGAAGGTTCCGGACGCCACAACGTTCATTACAGGCCTGGAGTGGCTACACAGCGAAAACGCGACCGAAGACGAGACGGCCATTGGTCGGTTACTGCTAATCGATCGGTCGACGATCCTGGTGAGTTCGATCATGCCTGACTCGAAGGAGGAACAGGCGATATTTGGCGAAGGGTTCGGGAACGGACTTGTCGTGATCGCTCGTCGGCTCATGGCCCAGGGACTGGTGGCCGCTCACGACCCTGGACAGTAATCCTACAGAACGACTGTTGGTTCGGCTGTCACTGCAAGTCAGTCCGATCTCGCTTTCGATCGTCAGTGGCCCGTGGGCAGTCGTCGAGAAGCTGAATAGTAAGGTATTCGCCGTTGTCGACGGTGACGCGACAGCGATTGTAGATGAACGAGAGACGACCACCGATCCGCGGTTCGCCGTTAGACCGCGAGTCGAAGAGTGCATTTAGTGCGTCCGGATTGATGACATGGGTTAGTGGCGGCATCGACCGAGGTTGACGACCCTCTACGGCGCTCACTGCGCGGACGATAGCGATGGCCACCGATTCGTCTACTCCGACCTCGTATTCCATACTCCTAGTTAGCGCTCACGGGTAAAGATCCATAGCATCTTCACCCAAATAATCAAAACACCTCGGCGGCGGTCTCCACCGAGAACAGCATTTTTGAAAGTCCCGGTTTGCTGCGTCGATCGTCGTAATCATCAGGACAGTTATGAACGTAGACAGACGCGTTTCCAGTGCGTTACTCGTTCACTGGCATCTATCACTTCGACGAGTACGAGTAACGTTCTACGAGAGGCTGGGCCTCGAGAGAACCCGCTTCGACGAGCCGGCGTCCCGGACGGCGGGACGCCCCTCTCAGAGCAGTTCGCGGACGTCCGAGTACCACATGTCGTGGTAGTCGACGTGGCCGACGCGGCGGGCGATCGCCACCGCGAGGGCGTGCCAGCAGAGGTCGGTCGGATCGTCGTCGTCGAGATTGTACTCGGTGTCCTTGCAGGTACAGCCCCCGTCCTCGACGATGTACTCGTCCTCGTAGCCGACGACGATCGTGAAATCGCGGTAGGACTTCACCCGGTGTTCGCCGACGGCCTCGATGGCCCGAACCCCGCGGTCGCCGTGACACTGCGAGATCCGCTCGACCAGCTCCGGCGTGAGTTCGCCCGCCTCCTCGAGCCGGGCCTGCCAGCGCTCGACGGGGTTCGCGTTCGACACGTCCGGAACTGAGCGTCGGACTGTAAAATCGGTTCGGTTGTCGGACGACGGCGGGCGCGCGGCGGCGGCCCCGTCCCCCCGACGTCGTCGATTTCGCCGTCCGTTCGGCGCGTCCGAGCGACGGCCGAGACCGGACGTCGTCGCGATTGCCCCGCGGCGACTCGAGATCACGCCGCTTTTCGAGGTCGGTCGACGAGGGGGAGTATGCGCGTCACCGAGGGCGGAATCGAGCTCGAGGTCCCCGGCGAGCAGACCGAGGGGATCGAGGAGTCGGTGTTCTACAACCCCCGCCAGGAGCTGAACCGGGATCTGACGATCGCGACGCTGCGGGCCTACCGGGAGCGCGAGCCGCGGGCGGAGTCGTACCTCGACGCGATGACCGCGAGCGGGGCTCGGGGGGTACGGGCGGCCGCGGACAGCTGGGACGTGACCTGCTGTGACGTCGACGAGGAGGCCGTCTCGCTCGCCCGCAGCAACCTCGAGCGAAACGGCTGCGAGGCGACCGTTCGCAACCGCGACGTCAACGCGCTCATGCACGACGAGGTCTTCGACGTGATCGACCTCGACCCCTACGGGACGCCGATGCCCTTCGCCGACGCTGCGTTCGCGAACTGCCGGGATCTGGTCTGCGTGACCGCGACCGATACGGCCCCGCTGTGTGGCGCCCACTTCAACAGCGGCGTGCGCTCGTACTCCGCGGTGCCGCGAAACACCGACTACCACGCCGAGATGGGCGTTCGTATCCTGCTGTCGGCGCTGGCCCGAAGCGGGGCCCGGTTCGACGTCGGGGTCGAGCCGATCCTGACCCACGCCACGAGCCACTACGTGCGGACCTACCTCGAGCTCGAGCACAAGCCCACCGCGGCCGACGCCGCCCTCGAGGAGCTGGGCTACCTCTCCCACTGCGAGGACTGCCTCTACCGCGAGGCCGACCCGGGGTTGATCGCCGACCCGCTCGAGCGCTGTCCCCACTGCGACGGCACTCGCATCCTCGTCGCCGGGCCGGTCTGGCTCGGCCCGATCCGCGACCGCGAGTTCGTCGCCGACGTTCGCGATCGGGTTCCCGACGGCTTCGGTACCGCCGAGAAGGCTCGGGAGCTCTGCACCGCGCTCGAGACCGAACTCGACGAGCCGACCCACTACGACCAGCACAAGCTCTGTCGCGAGTGGGGCCTGCCCGCCAACGCCATGGACGACTTTCTCGCGGACCTCCGTGCGGCGGGCCACCAGGCCTCGCGGGCCCACTACGGCGGAACGACGTTCAAGACGACGGCGTCGGTCGGGGAGATCCGGGAGGCGACCGCGGGCTCGCTGACCTAGCCCGGTTACGCTCCCGAGTGGACCGTCCATCCTCGAGCGCTTTTGCAGGCCAGTGCCACACGACCGCATATTTGATCGGGACGCGAACGTCGACCCGTGCCCGACTACAGCCGCGCTCGCGAGTTCGCGACCCAGTTCGTTCGCCTGGCACGGCGCGAGCAGTTGACGCTTCTCGCCGCGGGCGTCGCCTTCTACGCCTTCCTCTCGCTCGCCCCGCTGGCGCTGCTGTCGCTGGCCCTCGCCGCCTCGATCGGCGGGGAGGCCCTCGCCGCGCAGGTGGCCGTGACGACCGAGGACGTGCTGACGCCGACCGCCCAGGCGTTGCTCGCGGAGACCATCACGGACGAAACCGGCCAGCAGGGGGCGACGGTCGTCGGCGTCCTCGGCCTGCTCTGGGGCTCGAGCCGCGTGTTTCGCGGCCTCGACCGCGCCTTCTCTTCGGTGTACGGGACCGTCGCCGCCAAGTCGCTGGTCGCTACCGTTCGAGACGCCGGGATCGTCGCCGTCGCGATCGCGATCGGCCTCTCGGTTGTCGCCGGGATCGAGGTGGCGGTTCGGCTCGTCCCGTTTAGCGGACGGCTCGTGATCGGGCCGCTGTTCGTCGTGCTGACGCTGATCGCCGCGTTCCTGCCGTTGTACGTGATCTTTCCGGACTCGAACGTCGGCGTCCGGGAGGCGCTTCCCGGGACCGTCCTCGCGGCGCTGGGCTGGCTCGCGCTCGGTCGAACGTTCTCGCTGTACGCCGCTCTCGCCGGGGAGTACGCCGTCTACGGCGCCCTCGGGGCCGTCTTCCTCGTTTTAGTCTGGCTGTACGCCGGCGCGATCATTCTCGTCTCCGGCGCGACGCTGAACGCTGTCCTCGCCGGCCGGGAAGCGGACCGGCAGCTACAAAGTCCCCGCGCTCGACAGCTTTCGACAGAAGCGATGACTGACGACGCCACGGGTGCCGACGAGGGGACCGCACGCGATCGCCCGGAGTCGGACGATGCGGATCGGACGAGGACGTACTCGAGCGCCCGGACTCGGGACCGGGCGGACGACGCCGACGCGCTCCGCGAGGAGATCGAACGGCTTCGCGACCGCGTCGACGAGTTCGAGACCTCGGTCGAACGCCGCACGGTCGAGAAGGAGTCGCTCCAGGCCGACCTCAAGCGGTACGTCCGTCGCCGCGTGCGGCGCGGACACGCCCACGGCTGGGGCCCCTATCTCGTCTTGCTGTACGGGACCGCGATGTCGATCGCGGCGTTTTACTTTCTCGCCGGCGGCTGGGCGATTCTCGCGATGCTGGTCGTCTGGACCTCGACGCTCGGCGTGTACGTCCTGATGGTGTTGCTCGGCGCCGGACTCACCGTGCTCGGCGTTCCCGGCCGCCTCCGAAACCGGGTTGGCGAGTGGCGGTCCTGAACCAGACGATCCCCGATCGTATCGACCGCACCGCCTCGCAACCGGGCGTGAACCGCGGGCGATCGTCGACGTAGTCCGAGTATCGGTTACTATCGGATATAGAGGATGATCGCCCCGAGCGCGAGCAACAGCAGTCCCCACCACAGCGAATCGCCGGGCATGACCTTCAGAACGAGCGTTACGATACCCGAGGAAAACAGCGACCAGCCGATAGTCGTCCGGTATGCCATAGTCGACGAACGCGCTCGAGCAGGATAGTTCACCGGCCTGCCGGACCGTTCGCGAGCGCGTCCGTGGAACCCGAGCCAGCAGCTGACGGTCCGCCGGGCGACCGGTACCGATCGGTACAGCAGGTCGGATCCAGCGGGACGGCGACGTGCCTCGGAACGAGCGCGGAAGAGACGGCCGTCTTCAGCGTGACGAGCGGTCGTGCTCTACGAGCTCCGACAGGTCGGCCAACGCGTCGGCAGCGGCTCGAGGCGATCGACGCCGCGAAAGAATCGAGGTCGCGAGCGGTCGGCGAGCGATGCGGGCGTTCCGTGGGGAGTAGCGCGGTGAGCGGAGGCCGAGCTTACATCGCGCCGCCCATGCCGCCCATACCGCCCATGCCGCCCATGCCGCCCATGCCGCCACCGCCGGGGGCGCCTTCCTCGTCGCCGCCCTTGTCCGTCGAGAGGTCACCGGCGGAGATGATGTCGTCGATCTTGAGCACGAGGTTCGCGGCCTCGGCGGCGGAGGTCACGGCCTGCTCCTTGGCGTGGGCCGGCTCGACGACGCCGGCGTCGAAGGTGTCCTCGACGTCGCCCGTGAGGACGTTCAGACCGGCCGTCTCGTCGTTCTCGTCGTGGGCCGCACGCAGGTCGACGAGCGTGTCGATGCTATCGAGTCCGGCGTTCTCGGCGAGGACGCGGGGGACGAGCTCGAGCGAGTCGGCGAAGGCTTCGACGGCCAGCTGCTCGCGCCCGGAGACGGAGTCGGCGTAGTCGCGCAGGCGCGAGGCGAGCTCGACCTCGATGGCGCCGCCGCCGGCCAGCACGCGGCCGTCGGAGACGGTCTGGGCGACGACGTCGAGCGCGTCGTTGACGCCGCGCTCGAGTTCGTCGACGACGTGGTCGGTCGAGCCGCGCAGCAGGAGCGTGACGCCGTGGGCGTCGTCGCCCTCGACGTAGAACAGCTCGTCCTCCTCGTCGCGGGTGACGTCGCCGTGGCCGAGGTCGTCGGTCGTGGCGTTCGCGAGATCGGAGACGATGTTCGCGCCGACGACCTCCTTGAGGAACTCGAGGTCGGACTTCTTGGCGCGACGCACCGCGAGGATGCCCTCCTTAGCGAGGTAGTGCTGGGCGAGGTCGTCGATGCCCTTCTGGCAGAAGACGACGTCCGCGCCGAGGTCGGCGATCTGGTCGACCTTCTCCTTGAGCTGTTTCTCCTCGCGGTCGAGGAACTGCTGGAGCTGGTCGGGGTCGGTGACGGAGACCTCGGTGTCGATGTCGGTCTCCTCGACCTCGATCGGCGTGTTCAACAGCAGGATGTCGGCGTCAGTCGCCTCGGTGGGCATGTTGTCGTGGACGGGGTCCTTGTCCACGATGCCGCCCGCCAGCAGGTCGGACTCGCCGGCGCTGCGGCCGGTCTGGGTCTCGATGTTGAGGAACTCGAGGTCGACGACGTTCTCGCCGTCCTCGTTCTCGACGGTGACCTGGCTGATCGCCTCGATGATGAGTTCGGCGAGGTGTTCCTTGTTGACCTCGGTGCCCTTGCCCGTCATCGACGTCTCGGCGACCGACTGGAGCAGTTCCTCGTCGCTGGTGTCGACGTCGGTGGCGATGTCGTCGATCTCCTCGCGGGCCTGCTCGCTGGCGAGGTGGAAGCCCTTGATGATCGCCGTCGGGTGGATGTCCTGCTCGAGGAGGTCCTCGGCGTTCTTCAGGAGTTCGCCCGCGATCGCGACCGCGGTCGTGGTGCCGTCGCCGGCCTCGTCCTCCTGTGTCTCGGCGACCTCGATGATCATCTCGGCCGTCGGGTTGTCGATGTCCATCTCCTGGAGGATGGTGACGCCGTCGTTGGTGATGGTTACCGAGCCCATCGAGTCGACGAGCATCTTGTCCATCCCCTTGGGGCCGAGCGTCGAGCGGACGGCCTCGGCGACCGCTCGAGCGGCGCGGATGTTGTAATCCTGCGCGTCCTGGTCCTTGACGCGCTGGGAGTCCTCGCTCATCACGATCATCGGCTGTCCCTGCTGCATTCGCTGGCTCATAGTCAGCCGATTCATTGATTGTCCTTCTACATAAAACCACCGCTATCGAACACGGCCGGGAGTCGAAATTGAACGGGAACCGGGAGGGAAAATCGCAGTAGTGCGGACCGGTACCCCCCGAATCATGCGCAGTGGTACCACGATTCTCGACGAGGAATAGACGCCGACGATCGGTGTTATTTAAGTAGGATTTTCGAATCGGGATCGTCCACGTCGACTCGAGTCCCGCGGGCCGCGGATCGCACGGAAACGCGACAGGGTTAACCCGCCGTCCGCGAATCGTCGCGTATGTCCCTCTCGAACCGTCGGGCGCTCGTGACGGGCGGCGCCGGATTTATCGGCTCGCACCTCGTCGAGCGCCTGCTCGCCGACGGGGCCGACGTGACGGTCGTCGACGACCTCTCCGGCGGCGACCCGGATCGGGTTCCCGCCGGCGCCGATCTTCTCGAGGCCGACCTCACGAGGACGGGCGCGCTCGAGGGACGCCTCGCGGACGTCGACCTCGTCTTTCATCTCGCCGCCTCGAAACGCGTCGACACCGGCCGTCCCCACGCGCAGTTCGACGACAACACGCGGATGACCCGCACCCTCCTCGAAGCGATGGCCGCGGCCGACGTGACCGAAATCGCCTACACCTCCTCCTCGACGGTCTACGGCGAGGCACCGCGGCCGACGCCGGAGGACTACGCGCCCCTGGAGCCGATCAGCGCCTACGGCGCGAGCAAGCTGGCCGACGAGGGGCTACTCTCGGCGCGGGCCCACAGCCACGACCTGACCGTCTGGAACTTCCGGTTCGCGAACGTCGTCGGCCCGCGCCTGCGCGGGGCCGTGATCCCCGACTTCGTCGAGAAGCTCCGGGAAGATCCCGAGACGCTGACGATCCTCGGCGACGGGCGCCAGGAGAAGTCCTACCTGCACGTCGAGGACTGCCTCGACGCGATGCTACACGTCGTCGAGCGCGCCGACGCGGCGATGAACACCTACAACCTCGGGACCCGGACCACGACGTCGGTCGATCGTATCGCCGACATCGTCGCAGACGAGATGGCCCTCGAGCCCGACCTCGAGTACACCGGCGGCCGGCGGGGCTGGACCGGGGACGTCCCGAAGATGCGCCTCTCGATCGAGAAGCTCTCGGCGCTGGGCTGGGAGCCCGCCCGCTCGAGCGACGAGGCGGTGCGGCGGGCGACCCGCGAGATACTCGACGAGCTGGAGTGACCGCCGAGATACGGAGACGGAAAGCCGACCGAGAACGGCTCTTCCGCCCCCCGAGACGTGTTTTAGGTGGACTTAACTATCTGCGCTCGAGAGCACTCGCCCGTGAACGGCGGCGAGCGATCGCATCCCGCGGGGGTCGACGAGTCGGGCGAAGCGGGAGCCGACAGCGACGGGCTCGCGGCGGGGCTGACCCGCCGCCGGCTGACGATCGGCGGAACGGTGGTGGTCGCGCTCGGGCTGCTCGTCGTCGCGCGCGAACTCGACGCTCGAACCGTCGCCGCCGAGATGGCGGGCGCCGATCCGGGCCTGCTGGCGATCGCCGTCGCGGCGTACGCCGTCTCGTGGCCGCTTCGGGGGCGCCGGTACGGGGACGTCCTGGGGGCGATGGGCCACCGCCACGGAACGACGTTTCTCACGATGGCGGTCTTCGTCAGCCAGACGGCCAACCTCGCGATTCCGGCGCGGGCGGGCGACGCGGCGCGCGCGTACGTTCTCGCGACCCGTCGGGGGGTTCCCTACCCCGCGGGGTTCGCGTCGCTGGTCGTCGAGCGGGCGTTCGATCTGGCGGCCATCGCCGTCCTCGCGGCCCTCGCGGCGGCGTGGCTCGCACTCGGCGCGGGCCCGTTCGAGCTCGCCGCTGCGGCCGGCGGCGCCCGAACCGCGTTCCTGGCGGCCGCGGCCGTGAGCGTGGCGACCGCCGGCGGCGGTCTGGCCGTCGTCGCGTCCGCGCGCGCGGATCGCGACCTCGGCGCGGAGCTCCGAGCGCGGGTCGAAGGTCGACCGCGACTCGAGGGACTTCTCGAGGCCGCGCTCCGGTTCGCGGCCGACCTGCAGGTCGTCGCGGAACGGCCACGCGCGCTGGCGACGGTCGGGGCGACGAGCCTGCTGGTTTGGCTGCTGGACGTCCTCACCGCGGTCGCCGTCCTCGCGGCGCTCGGCAGCGGGCTCGCCGTCGGCCCCCTGCTTGCGGTCGGGACGCTGGCGGTCAGCGTTGGCAACCTCGCGAAGGTGTTGCCCCTCTCCCAGGGCGGCGTCGGCCTCTACGAGGCCGCCTTCACGGCGCTGGTCGTCGGACTCACCCCCGTCGGCGCGAGCGCGGCGCTTGCGGCCGCGATCGTCGACCACGCGCTGAAAAACGCCGTGACGCTGGTCGGCGGCGCCGGCTCGGTCGCCGCGCTGGGCGTCTCGGTTTCCGAGGCGGCCGACGCCGAACCCGACGGGACGAGCGGAACCGGCAGTTTTTTAGGCTCACCTAAAAAATAGCGAGCCAATGAGTCAGGACGTCTGCGTCGTCGTTCCCACGATCCGCGAGTACGAGTGTCTGCGCTCGTACTTCGAGAACGCCCGCCGACACGGGTTCGACCTCTCGCGGCTGCACGTCGTGCTCGTCACCGAGGACTTCTGCGAGACCGACGCGATGGAACGCATGCTCGAGGAGGAGGGGGTCTCGGGCGAGGTCTTCGACGGCTCCCGTCGCGAGGAGTGGTACGCCGAGCACGGAGTCGAGGAGTACGGTCACGTCGTTCCGGCGGCGAGCCACGCGGAGACGAGCTTCGGCCTCCTCTATATGTGGGCCGACGACGCGTTCGAGTACGGCTTCTTCATCGACGACGATACGCTCCCTCACCCCGAGGAGGACTTCTTCGGCACGCACATGGCGAACCTCGCCTTCGGGGGCGAGATCGAAGAAGTCTCCTCGGACGAGCAGTGGGTCAACGTCCTCTACCAGAACGCCGACGACCACGGGCTCTACCCGCGGGGATACCCCTACTCGGCGATGGGCGAGACCGTCGAGACCGACACGACCGAGATCGAATCCGGGCAGGTCGTCGCCTCGCAGGGGCTGTGGACCAACGTCCCCGATCTGGACGCCGTGCGCATCCTGATGGACGGCGACCTCGAGGGCCAGGCCCAGACCCGCACCTCGAAAGACGACTTCGGCGACGACTTCGTCGCCGCGCGGGGGAATTACCTCACGGTCTGCTCGATGAACCTCGCCTTCCGCCGCGAGGTGATCCCCGCGTTCTACCAGCTCCCGATGGACGACAACGAGTGGGACGTGGGTCGGTTCGACGACATCTGGTCGGGCGTGTTCTTGAAGCGGGCCTGCGACGTCCTTGGCACGCGCATCTACAACGGCGCGCCGCTGTGCGAACACAACAAGGCTCCCCGAAGCACGTTCGACGACCTCAACAACGAGGTCCCCGGCCTCGAGCTCAACGAGCACCTCTGGCGCGTGATCGACGACGTCGGCGACGGGGCCGACTCCTACGCCGAGGTCTTCGAGGCGATGGCCCGCGAACTCGCCGACGGCGACTGGGACGAGTACAACAACGGCGCGTTTTTCAACCACGTCGGCGAACGCATGCTCGAGTGGCTCGAGTGTCTCGAGGCGCTCGAGCGACCCGCGCCGGTCGCCGCGAACCGACGGATATAAGATTGTTTAGGCTAGCCTAAATCCTATGACGCGACGAATCACCGCGGACCGCCGATCGTTTCTGGTCGGCTCCGCCGCCGTCGGGACGGCCGGGCTCTCGGGTTGTCTCGGACTGATCGGAAGCGAAGAGGGTGACGACCAGCAGAACCCGTTCGGCCAGTTCGGCTCCGGACGGGAGGGCCGACCCGAGCCGGGCGGCACGTCGATCGAGGACCTGCCCGACCTCGAAGGCGAGCTCCACGTCTACTCCGGCCGCAACGAGTTCCTGGTGGGACCGCTCGTCGACGGCCTCGAGAGCTACTACGACGGTTTCGAGCTCAACGTTCGGTACGACGGCTCCTCGGATCTCGTCAACCAGATCTCCGAGGCGGGCGACGCGACGGAGGCCGACGTCTTCTACACGGTCGACGCGTCCGCGCTCGGCGCGCTCGCCGACGAGGGGCTGACCCGTTCGATCTCGGACGACCTCGCCGACCTGGTCCCCGAGCAGTTCCGCACCGACACCTGGATCGGCACCTCCGGTCGCGCCCGAACGGTCCCGTACAACACCGACGCCCTCGAGGAGTCGGACCTGCCGGACAGCATCATGGACTACCCCGAGTTCGACGGCGACCTGGGGTGGGCGCCGTCGTACGGCTCCAGTCAGTCCTTCGTCGCCGCGATGCGACAGCTCGAGGGCGACGAGGCCACCCGCGAGTGGCTCGAGGGCGTCGTCGACGCGGGCATCCAGGAGTACGACGACGAACAGCTGGTCTGTAACGCGGTCAACGACGGCGAGATCGACGCCGGGTTCACCAACCACTACTACATCCAGCGGATCATCGACGGCTCGTCGGATCCGTCGATCGCCGCGACGTTCACCGAGGGCGACGCGGGCGCGGTGTTCAACGTCGCCGGCGCGACCGTCACCGAGGCCGCCGCCGACCCCGACCTCGCGGATGCGTTCGTCCAGCACCTGCTCTCGGCCGAGGCCCAGGAGTACTTCGCCGTCGACACCTTCGAGTACCCGATGATCTCCGGAGTCGACCCCTACGGCGAACTGCCGCCGGTCGACGAGCTGAACGTCCCGGATATCGATCTGTCCGAGCTGTCCAACATCGAGGAGACGGTCGACTTCATGCGCGAGGTCGACGGGATTACCCTCTGACCGACGGAGTACCGGCAGCCTCGTGACTCCGATCTCCGACTCGATTCGCGACCTGTTCTCGCGCTCCCGGCTCGCGACCCTCTCGCACCGCCGCGAGCGCGCCGCCGCGGCTCTCGTGGCCCTCTGTGCGGGCGTCGCGGTCTTCGCGCTCGCCTCCGAGCTGTTTCCCTACCACTCGAGCAACGACGACGAGGCCGTCTACCTCCTGCAGGCCGCCATGCTGCTCGAGGGCCAGCTCGAGATCCACGCGGGCGAGCTGGCGGACGCGTTCCGGCCGTGGTTCTTCGTCGAGGACGGCGGCCGGCTCTACCCGAGGTACTCGCCGGTTCCGGCGGCGATGTACGCGATCTCGATGGCGCTGTTCGGCGAGCCGCGAGTGACGCTCGCGATCGTCGCGGCGGCCAACGCCGCGCTGGTGTACGTGCTCGGATCGACGGTCTTCGACCGCCGCGTCGGCGTCGTCGCCGCGGGCGTCTTCGCGGCCTCGCCGATGGCCCTGCTCGCGACGTCGGTCTTTCTCCCGTACGCGCCGACGACGCTGCTGAACCTCTGCTTTGCGGTCTGGTACCTCCGGGGCGTTCGCTCCGGGCGGCTCCGGCACGCGGTTCTGGCCGGGACCGCGATCGGGCTCGCGTTCTTCGCCCGGCCCTACACCGCCGTCCTGTTCGCGGCCCCCTTCATCGGCCACGCGCTCTGGACGCTCCTGCGGTCGGTCCGGGACGAGTCGACCCCGTTGCGACCGCTGCCGGATCCGATCCGCCGAAACGCGGTCACCGCCGCCGTCGGCCTGTTGTTCGTCGGACTGGCGCTCGCCTACAACGCCCGTCTCACCGGCTCGCCCCTCCTGTTTCCCTTCCAGGCGTTCGCGCCGCTGGACGGCCCCGGATTCGGCTACCGCCAGCTCAGGGGCCACGCCGTCGAGTACACTCCCTCGCTCGCGGTGCGGGCCAACGGGTACGTCCTTCGCTATTTCCTCACCCGCTGGTTCGCGGCGGGAGCGGTCGGTACCGTCGCCGCGCTGGCCGGACTCGCGCTCGCGGCCCGCAGGTGGCGCGGGTCCGGGACGACTCGAGACGCCGACTCCGCTGCTCACGACCGAACCGCCGGCGTCCTCCTGGCCGGCCTGCTACTGACCGTCCCCCTGGGCAACGTCGCGTTCTGGGGCAACTACAACGTCCTCGCGACGATGACCGATCCGACCGACGGGCTGCTCGCGCAGTTCGGCCCCGTCTACCACTTCGACATACTGGTGCCGCTGTCGATCTTCGCCGCGTTCGGGCTGGTGGCGGGCTGGCGCCGGCTCCGCGACGGAGCGGTCCGCGACCGACTCGAGGCGCTGGCGTCGCCGCGGTCGGCCCGGGCGATCGCGCTCGCGGTCCTCGTCGCCAGCGCGCTCGTCGTCGGCGCGGCCAACGCCGCCCTTCTCTCCGCCCCGATCGAGCGCAACGCCGCCCACACCGATCGGCTCGAGACGGCCTACGAACCGTTCGAGGAGGCCGACCTCGAGGACGCGCTCGTGTTCCAGCCGACGCCGTACGGCCAGTGGCAGAACCACCCGTTCCAGGCGCTGCGGAACGATCCGGGACTGGACGGCGAGACCGTCTACGCGCTCGAGGGCCCCCCCGAGCGGGACTTCGCGGTGCTCGACGCCTATCCGGACCGGGAGTACTACCGGTATACCTACCACGGCGAGTGGGGGGCCTCGCCCGACGACCTCGTTCCGACGCTCCAGCTGCTGACGGTCCGCGAGGGCGAGTCGTTCGAGGGCGAGACCGTCGTCGGCCTCCCCGAGCGGGTCGACCGCGCGACGGTTCGACTCGAGACCGCGGACGGAAACGCCAGTTACCGGATCGACGACCCCGACGATCGGATCGCCGTCGAGTGGGGCCTCGAGTCCAGCGGGGCCGACGGCGGCGTCGCCCGCCTGAACGCCTCGGAGGCCGACTCGGCGACCGTCCCGTTCGAGGAGGCCGACGAGGTCGTCCTGACGGTGACGCTCGTCCAGGAGACGGGCGTCTCCGCGACGTTCACGTACCGCCAGGAGACGGCCGTCCGGGCGACCGCGGACGGCCTCGAGGCGATCCGGCCATCCGAGCGAACGGCGTGTCGGCTGGTCGAGGACTGCGGCACCGAAGGGACCTACCTCCCGGACGAGTCGACCTCCCACGCCGAGTGGGTGACCTTCGAGACGGGCCTCGAGCCGGACGGCTGACTCGAGCGTCGAACGCGGCCGAAAACCGTAGCGCGGGTCGACTACCGGAACCGCTCCTCGAGACAGACCGTGACGATCGATTTGGCGATCTCGGCGCCCCCCTGGATCGGGTCGAGTTTCGTCTCGCCGGCGCGCTCGCGGTACTCGATGGGGTGTTCGCGGACGTCGTACCTCCGCAGCAGCGGTCGGATGAGGAGCTCGGCCGAGAGGCCCGTATTTTCGGTCCACTCGATCGACTCGACGACCTCGCGGCGATAGGCCCGCATCCCGGTGGTCGTGTCGTGGACGCGGGTGCCCAGCAGGACGCTCGCGAGCGCGGCGAAGGCGTGGTTACCCAGGCGGTTGAACGCCGGCATCGCGTCGGCGCCGTGGTAGAGGCGGTCGCCGCTGACGACGTCGTACCCCTCGTTGATCAGCTCGAGGAACTCCGGCAGCTGCTCCATCGGGTAGGTGTCGTCGCAGTCGGTCGTCACCACGACGGGACGGTCGGGCTCGAGGATCGCCGCGCGGACGGCGACGCCGTACCCCTGGGGGGGCTGTTCGATCACCGTCGCGCCGTGCTCGCGGGCGATTTCGGGCGTGCGGTCCGAGGAGCCGTCGACGCAGACGACCTCCGCCTTCCCGTCCGTGACGTCCTCGACGTCTGCCAGCACCGTTCCGATCGCCTCCTCCTCGTTGTAGGTCCCCATGACGACGCTGACGTCCTCGAAGGTGTACTCGCCGCCGTCGGTCGCACCGTCGACGGCTCCGTTAGCCCCCGGTCCGGTCCGCTTCTCGCTACTCATTGGCGGTACTCTCTGGCCGCCGCACTTATACTTTTAGGTTAGCCTAAAGTATCGGTTACAGCGACTCGCGAACGTCGTCGGCCGCCTTCAGCGCGAGGGCGGCGATCGTCAGCGTCGGGTTCATCGCCCCGCCGGTCGGGAAGACGCTGCTCGAGGCGATCCAGCAGTTCTCGAGGTCGTGGGTCCGTAGGTCCGGGCCCACCACGCTCTCGGCGGGATCGTCGCCCATGCGCGTCGTTCCCATGTGGTGGTAGGCGGGGCCGGTATCCTCGGGCCCGACCTGCCAGGTGATCTCGGCGCCGAGTTCCTCGAGGATCCGCTCCTGGATCTCGTTGACCCGCTCGACGGTCTCCAGGGCGCGGTCGCCGACCGACCAGTGGACGTCCGGCACCGGATTGCCGCGGTCGTCGGTCTGCTCGGGGTCGAGTGCCACGTAGCTGTCCTCGCGGGGGAGTTGCTCGACCAGCGCGCCCATCCCGACGTGGTTCCCGTACTCCGCGCGCAGGCGCTCGAGGAGGTCGTCGCCCCAGTCGTCGCCCGACAGCGCCAGCCCGACGGGCGAGGGACCGTCGTAGTTGAAGAACTCGAGTTTGAACGGGGCGATCTCGTCGTCGGCCTCGTCGTAGAACTGGTGGGACTCGCTGGTGAGGAAGCCGACGTGGTTCTGCCGAGTTGGTTTGTCGAGGACCCCGCCCGTACCGGCGAAGCAGTGGTCCATGAAGAACTTCCCGACCAGCCCGCTCGAGTTGGCCAGCCCGTCGGGGTAGCGACTCGACTCCGAGAGCAGGAGGAGGCGGGGGGTCTCGACGCCGCCGCAGGCGATCACGAAGGCGTCGGCTTCCTGGCGGCGCTCCTCGCCGTCGGGGGTCGCGTAGACGGCCGCCTCGATCCGCTCGGCGCCGTGCTCGAGGCGCTGGACGGGAACGCGATCGAGCACCGTCGCGCCCGCCGCCTCGGCGCGCTCGAGGTGGACGGTCGCGTCGTACTTCGCGCCGGAGGGACAGACCGGCTGGCAGGTTCCGTAACCGACGCAGGCGCTCCGGCCGTCGTCGGTCTCGGAGTTGCGCGCGTTCGGCACCGAGTGCATCGCGATCCCCAGTTCGTCGCAGGCCTCGGCGAACAGCCCGTCGCTGTAGGAGGGTCGGAACGCCGGCATCGGGTGGGGCTCCTCCCGGGGCGGCGCGAAGGGGTTGTCGTCGGCTCCCGACACCCCGAGTTCGCGCTCCGCCGCCGCGTAGTAGGGACGCAGGTCCTCGTAGTCTATGGGCCAGTCCGTGCCGACGCCGCGGGCGCTCGCGGAGTCGAAGTCGTCCTCGTGGAGGCGCATCACCATCCCCTGCCAGTGCAGCGTCGACCCGCCGACGCCCTTGACGCGGGCGTGGTTCAGCGGGTAGAACCGCTCGCCCGACGACGCGTGGGCGTCCCGTTCCGGATCGCCGTCCCAGACGGCCGGCCGATCGTAGGCGGGTCTGATCGCCCGCTCCTGGCGGGCGAGCCGATCCGCGGGGTCGAACCGGGGTCCGGCCTCGAGGATCACGACCTCCAGGTCCGCCTCGGCGAGCCTGGACGCGACCAGTCCGCCGGCCGGACCCGCGCCGATCACGCAGACGTCGGCGTCCGCGACGGGGGTTCGATCGCGTTCCTCGTCGATGGGCTCCGCACCCTCCGCGGGCGGACGATCGGCGCTCACGCCTCCGGCCCCCGCCGGTACGTCTCGAGCCCGCCCGCGTGACCCTGCGGGTTCTCGAGACCGACCAGTTCGCCCCCCGTCGGCGAGGCGTACAGCGCGAGCAGCAACTCGTTGACGACGTAGTAGCGGATTCGCTCGGCGGTCGTCCCGTCGGGGTCCTCGTCGGCGGTGTCGGCACCGACCTGCTCGAGGACGCGCTCGCGGTCCGCGACCGAAAGCACCGCGAAGGCGTCGCCGTACCAGCTCTCGGCGCGGTCGTCCAACTCCGCGACGGCCTCCTCGAGCGCCGCGGCGTGGGCCGGTTGCTCGAGGCGTCCCTCGAGGAACGTCTCGACGAACTCCCGCGTTCCGGATACCTCGCTCGGGTAGACGACGGCCGCGGCGGCCACCTGCGTTTCGCGGATCCGTTCGGCGTCGACTCCCCCGTCGGCGTCGGGATCGCGCCCCAGCCGACCGACCCCGAGCGCGGCCCCGCCGCCGACCCCGAGCGCGGCGAGGGCGGCGACCGCGTCGCGTCGTGTCAGCTCCATACGAGCGGATTAGGTAAACCTAAACCTTATACTCGTTGGAACGAGATACCCGGGTATCACGACGTCGGGCTTCCCCTCGGCGCCGTCGATCGCGTCCGGACTGTCGTCGACGGCGGCTCGGGGGGACTCGGCGCCGCTGCCGAAGCGGCGGACGCCCGGCGGAAGTTCGTCCACGAACCTATGAGATCTCTCTTACCGCGACGACTGCTCGAACGGACCGACGGCGTCCCGCTGGGGCTGGCGCTGCTGTCAGGCGCTATCGCCGCCGCCATGCTGTTTCCCCTCACCTGGATCGTCGTCGAGGCGACGACCGTCGATCCGACTCGGATCCGCGAACTGGCGCTCCGGCCGGATACCCTCGAGGTGATCGCCAACAGCCTCCTGCTGATGATCGGGGTAACGGTGCTTTGCGTGTTGCTCGGCGTCCCCCTCGCGTGGCTGACGGTCCAGACGAACCTCCCGTTCAGGCGGTTCTGGGCCGTCGTCGCCGCCCTGCCGCTGGTGATCCCGAGCTACATCGGCGCTTTCTCGTTCGTCTCCGCGTTCGGCCCGCAGGGCGAGTTTCAGTCGATCCTCGAGCCCCTCGGCATCGAACAGCTACCGGAGATCTACGGCCTTCCCGGCACCACGATCGTGATCACGCTCTATACGTACCCGTACGTCTACCTGACGACGCGGGCCGCCCTGCTGTCGTTCGACACCACGCTGCTGGACGCGGCGCGGACGCTCAACCACGACACCTGGACGGCGTTTCGTCGAGTGACCTTCCCGCAGGTTCGTCCGGCGATCGTCGCCGGCGCCCTGCTCGCGGCGCTGTACGCCGTCTCCGACTTCGGCACGCCCGCGATCATGCAACTACCCGTGTTTACCAGGCAGATCTTCCTCGAGTACAACGTCTTCAATCGGGGGTACGCCGCCTTTCTCTCCCTGCAGCTGTTGGCGATCGTGCTCGTCGTGCTCGCCCTCGAGTGGTGGGTCCGACGCGGCGAGACGTCCTCGGGCGACGGCGACGGGTCGGCCGGCAGCGATCCCGTCGTCGACCTCGGCGCGTGGCGCTGGCCCGCGACGCTGTTTCCCGCGGCGGTGACCGGCGTGGCGCTGCTGGTGCCGCTGTGGATCCTCGGCCTCTGGCTCGTGACCGCGGATCCGGACGCCCGACCGTCGCTGGCCTTCGAGTTCGAGTACGCGTTCAACTCCGTGCTGGTCGCCGGCGCGGCCGCACTGGTCGCCGTCCTTCTGGCCCTTCCGGTCGCGTACTTCGCGGCGAGGAACGACTCGCCGCTTGCGTCCCTGCTCGAGCGGGCGACCTACGTCGGCTTCGCGGTTCCGGGGGTCGTCCTGGGGCTGGCGCTGGTCGCGTTCGCGACCGACTACGAGACCTTCCGGACCGCCCGCGACCTGGCCACGCCGGCGATCTACCAGACGCTTCCGTTGCTGATCTTCGCGTACGTCGTTCGGTTCGTCCCCCAGGCGGTCGGCTCGATCCGCTCGACGACGCTACAGGTCGACCCGGCGCTGATCGAAGCCGCGCGCACGCTCGGCGAGTCGCCGACGGGTTCCTTCCGGAAGATCACGCTGCCGCTGATCGCACCCGGCGTCACCGCCGGCGCCGCGCTCGTCTTCCTGACCACCATGAAGGAACTCCCCGCGACGCTGATGCTGCGCCCGACCGGGTTCGACACGCTCGTCACCATCATCTGGCGCGCACAGGAGGCCGCCTACTACCAGTACGCCGTGATCCCCGCCTTGCTGTTGCTCGCCGTCTCCGGGCTCTCCCTGGTCGTTCTCCTCTCGCAGGGCGGCCGCGAGGGGCTGTAGCCCCCGACCGCGACGCCCGACGAGCCGGGCTCGACTCGGCGTCTCGGCGCGCCGATCGTCCGCTACGCGGACTCGAGCGGTTCGACCAGCGACGGCTCGTCGGTCGCGGGGTCGTTGACCGCCGTCGAGACCGGATACGCTCGCAACTCGTCGGCGGGATACGGCTCGAGACACGCCCGCGGATCGTCGGCCGTCAGCCACTCCCGTTCCCGGCCGGGCTCGAGGATGACCGCCATTCGGTGGTGGAGTTCCGCGACCAGGTCGTTCGGTTCGGTCGTCACGATCGTAAACGTCTCGAGCGGGCCGTCGTCGGCGTCGTCCTCGAGGCCGCCGCCGAACGCGTCCAGCCCCGTCTGGGCGGTCTCCGGCTCCCAGCGCTCCCACAGTCCCGCCATCGCGAACGGACGGTCGTCCTCGCGGGCGACCCGGTAGGGCTGTTTCCCACCGTTAGATCGGAGATCTGACGAGGACCGCGACTCTCCGACTCGCTCACCCCCGTCGGTCTCGACCCACTCGTAGAAGCCGTCGGCCGGGACCAGACAGCGCCGGGACTCGTAGGCCGCCCGAAAACTCGGCTTCTCGGCGACCGTCTCGGCGCGCGCGTTGATGAGCCCGCCGCTGTCGTCGTCGGCCCACGAGGGGACCAGCCCCCACTCGAGGTGCCGAATCTCGTCGGCGTTCTCGTTCGTGATCACCGGGAGCTTCTGGCCCGGCGCCGCGTTGTACCGCGGCTCGAGCGGGGCTGCCGAGTCGGCGACCCGGGCGTCGAACCGGTCCTCGAGTTCCTCCTGATCGACGAACAGCGTATAGCGACCGCACATGCGACCGAGTAGGCGCTCCGTGAGCAAATACTCTCCACTCGCGGCTCCGTCGCCGACCGTTTCGTCGGCGAAACGGTCGCCCAAGGGCCGGTTTCTTCCCGTCGGCCCTCGGTACGCCACACGTACTCATAGTGGGTCCCGTGATCGGACCGGGTATGCAATCGAACGAGAGTTCGGAGTACGAGGCGCGGTTCAGCGAGGACGGGTTCTTCGAGGTCCGCGAGCGTTCGGATCCCGACCGCTGGATCGCCTGCGATACGCCCGTCGAGATCGAACAGTAGGGCGGCGTCGGCCCCCCGCTCGAGCGACGCACCGCGACGCGCAGTGCTCTCGCCGTTCGTTGTCGTTTCCGGAGTCAAAACCCCTCGCGCCGCGACGCGTCGCTCGTCGGTGTGAAACGCGAAAAACGCCAGGACTGGGATTTGAACTACGTCCGAGAACCTGCTCGCGTTTCCCGCAGAACCTCGGCCTGATTCAAATCCCTTCGTTGTCGTTTTTCGCGTTCGACTGACTCGCGTCGCTACGCGCCGCTCGTCGGTGTGAAACGCGAAAAACGCCAGGACTGGGATTTGAACCCAGAATCCCAAAGGGAACACGCTTTCCAGGCGTGCGCCTTACCGTTCGGCCATCCTGGCTCGAGTTATCCTAGCCGCGTCCGTCGTTTAACTGTTACGAGATAGGGTCACTCCGGGCGGCGTCGGCTCGCCCAGGCCGCGATCCGGCGCTCGAGCAGGAAACTCCCGAGTCCCGCGCCCAGCCCGACGAGGACGGCGACGAGCGCACCCTGAGTGATCGTCACCGGGGGCTCGGCCAGCAGGGCGTACCCCTGGAGGAGCACCAGGAAGGCGAGGGCGCCGACGACCCCCCACAGCAGCGCGGATTTGGCCCGCCGCGAGGACCCCCGCGAGTTCGAGGCTTCCATCGCTTTTCACTCGAGGGTCCGTCCCCTCGCCCTTAACGGCACCGTCCTACGCGAGGACGTCCACCTCGTACCCCTCGTCGCGAAGCGCGGCGAGAAAACGCTGAACGTGGTCGGTGCCCCGCATCTCGAGCTCGAGTTCGACCTCGGTGTCGCTCATCTCGACGTCCCGGGAGGTGCGGTCGTGGTGGATCGCGTAGATGTTCGCCTGGTGGGCGGTGAGGATCGCCAGCAGTTCCTCGAGCGAGCCCGGGCGATCCTTCAGCACCGTCCGGATCTTCAGGTACCGGCCCGTCTCGACCAGCCCGCGGACGATGACGTTGCTGAGCGTGTTGAGGTCGATGTTGCCGCCGCTGAGCACGGGAACGATCGTCTCGTCGGGCTCGTAGTCGAACCGGTCGAACAGCAGCGCCGCCAGCGGCACCGCGCCGGCGCCCTCGACGACGGTCTTCGAGCGCTCGAGCAGGTAGATCGTCGCGACCGCGATCTCGGGGTCGGAGACGGTGACGACCTCGTCGACGTACTCCCGGACGATCGGAAACGTTCGCTCGCCGAGGCTGCGGGTCGCGATTCCGTCGGCGATCGTCTCGACGCCCTCGATGGTGACCCGCTCGCCCTTCTCGAGGGAGGGTGCGGCACTCGAGGCGCCCTCGGCCTGGACGCCGATCACGCGCGCGTCGGGCTTGCGCTCCTTGATCGCCGTCGCGATCCCGCTGACGAGCCCACCCCCGCCGATGGGGACGACGACGGTGTCGACGTCGGGACAGTCCTCGAGGATCTCGAGGCCGATCGTCCCCTGGCCGGCCATCACGTCCTCGTCGTCGAAGGCGTGGAGGTAGGTCCGATCCTCCTCGCGTTCGAGTTCGTGGGCCCGCTCGGCGGCCTCGCTGTAGTCGACGCCCTCGAGGACGACCTCGGCGCCGTAGTTACGCGTCGCCTTGACCTTCGAAATCGGGGCGTGCTCGGGCATGACGATCTTCGCGTCGACGCCCGCCCGCGTCGCCGCGAGGGCGACCCCCTGGGCGTGGTTGCCCGCGCTGGCGGTGACGACGCCCGCCTCCCGCTCCGAGGGCGACAGCGTCGCGATTCGGTTGGTCGCCCCGCGGATCTTGAACGCTCCCGTCCGCTGGCTGTTCTCGAGTTTCAGGTGGACGTCGGCGCCGGTAATCGACGAGTAGGTGTGAGAGTACTGCAGCGGCGTCCACCTGGAGGTGTCGCGGACCCGCTCTTTCGCCTCGAGAATATCCGATAACTGAAGCATACGGTCGACTATTCGGCGCGTACTGTAAGGATTTACTATCGGGAATCGGTGTGTCGGTTACCCCCTCAACCCGATAGACAGTGTTGCCGACGACGGCAACACGACAGGGAATACAGGATCGCACGGCGCGTGACCTGCGACTGTAGTCGCGGGTGGAACGACCATAAAACCCATGCACCCGCAGCGGAAGTGAAACCGCAAGACGGCGTCGGCGTGATCGGGTCGTCAGACGCGGGACGGACGCCCGTCATTCGGGTGTCGTTACCGCGACATCTCGGGCCGAAACGTAGGTCCGAACCCGGCCTTCGAACGAGGGTCCGTCGGGCCAGTCGACTCGGCCGTCGGCTCCGAGCCGATCGGGGTCGCCGACGTAGATCCAGCAGTCGGTGTCGGCGTCCTCGCGGGGGACCGCGATCCGCTCGTACAGCCCCCGATCGACGCCCTCGTACCGGTCGAGCGCCTCGAGCCCGCGCTTGTCGACCGAGAGGAGTCGTCCCTCGGTTCGGCCGCCGGGCGCCAGCGTCGGGTACTCGCCCTCGAGGCGGCACAGCCCCTCGAGGACGGCCGTCGCGCCGAGCTCGTAGCTCGCGTTCGGAGCGCTTCGGAGGACCGCCACGACCCGGTCGGGATCGGTCAGGGTGCCGTAGACGAACACCGTCTCGGTCGGACGCATCGTCGCCATGGAACCGTCTCGGTCCCGGATCGCAAAAGTAGCGCCGATCGCCTCGGAATCGGGTGTCTCCTACCGCTCCTCGAGGGGGACGAACTCCCGGTCTTCGGGACCCGTGTACCGGGCCCGCGGGCGGATGAGGCGGTTGTCCTGCTGGTACTCGAGGACGTGGGCGATCCAGCCGCCGACGCGGCTCATCGCGAAGATCGGGGTGTACATGTCGATCGGGATGCCCAGCTGGTAGTAGACCGAACCGGAGTAGAAGTCGACGTTCGGGGCGATCCCCTTCTCGGCGAGCCCCTGCTCCTCCGAGAGGTACTGCTCGATCGTCGTCGTGTAGTTGTACCACTTGTCCTCGCCCTCCTCGGCGAGTTCCTTGCTGCGCTCCTCGAGGATCTTCGCGCGGGGGTCCTTGACGTTGTAAACGCGGTGGCCGAACCCGGGGATGCGCCGGCCCTCCTCGTTGGCCTGCTCGACCCACTCGCGGTGATCGAGGTCGCTCTCGTCGATCTCCATCAGCACCTCCATGACGTCCTGATTCGCGCCGCCGTGGAGCGGGCCGGAGAGGGCGCTGATGCCGCCGGTGACGGCGCTGTAGATGTCGGCCATCGTCGAGCCGATCACCATCGCGGTGAACGTCGACGCGTTGAGCCCGTGGTCGGCGTGGAGGGTGAGCGCCTGATCGAACGTCTCGGCGGCGAGCTCGTCGGGTTCCTCGCCGGTGAGCATATACAGGAAGTTCGCCGCGAGTCCCAGATCGGGGTCCGGATCGACGGGCTCCTCGCCGAGCCGGTAGCGTTCGAACGCCGCGAGGACCGTCGGCAGCTTGGCGGCGATCCGCCGTCCCTGCCGGAGCGTCGCCTCGAGATCTTCGGGTTCGGCGTCGTCCTCGGGCTCGTACGCCGAGAGCATCGAGACCGCCGTTCGGAGCGCGGCCATCGGCCGCTCACCGGCGTCGGCGAGGCGTTCGACCGTCTCGAGGACGCCGTCGTCGACGGTCCGCTCCTCGTTGAGCGAGGCAGTGAACTCGGCGAGTTCGTCCGCCGTCGGCAACTCGCCGTGCCAGAGGAGATAGACGACCTCCTCGTAGCTCGCGCCGCGAGCGAGGTCCTCGATCGGATAGCCCCGGTAGATCAACCGCCCGGCGTCACCGTCGATCGAGCTGAGTTCCGACTCTGCGACCAGAACCCCCTCCAGCCCTTTCTCGAGATCGTCAACCATACTCGGGCTTTCGTATAGTAATGGAAAAGTATTATCGTTTGCAGGCCGCGGGAACGGGATTCTCGGCCGCGTGGGAGATTACACTCGTCGAACGGGTAGCTCGACGTCTGTCGATAGCGGGCGGGTCGGCAAGGCGGCGGAGTCCGGCGATCGGATCGAAATCCCGCCCGTCAGGAGTCCTGTCCCAGCTTCGTCCGATTGATTCGCACGCCTGCGGGGGTGACGATGATCTGGTCGTCGCCCTTACGGACGATGTCGCCGTCGACCTCCTGGGCGACCTGGCGCAGCTCGTCGACGATGTGTTCGACCGTGCTGTCGTTGGTCCGCAGCCGGGTGATGTCCGCGAACACGATATCGCCGTCGTAGACGGCGTCCTTGATCGCGACCGCGTCGGCCTGCCCGGCGATCTCGGCGATCCGGACCTGCGTTCTGGCCTCGGCCGACTCGGTCGAGACGTCGTCGAGGTTCAGTTCGACGTAGTCGCCGGTGGTGGTCGAGACCTGTCCGCCGCCACCGCCGACGATCTTATCCATAAATCCCATTGACGGTATCCTGCGCGGCCGCGAGTATAGTTCTTACGTCAGACGAGTTGGCGGGAGCCGCCGCGTCCGCGGCGGGCCGACGACGCCGAGCTGTTCGGGTCCGGCCCGTCCGTTTCCCGACGAGGACCCTGCCGGAAACCGCCGTTTTTTGCCGGATCGGACCGTGCGACCGACCATGACGTTTAGCGTCTGCGTTCGCGAAGCCTACGAGACGCCGGACGGGGAGCGCCACGATCGGTTCGGGGTCGCGGTCACGACCCGCCTTCCGGGGGTCGGCACGCTCTGTCCGTTCGTCAGCGAGAACGGCGCCGTCGCGACCCAGAGTCTGGTCAACGTCTCCCTCGGACGGGACGGGATCCGCTACGTCGACGACGGACTGGCCGTCGACGACGCCCTCGAGGCGCTTCTCAACGCCGACGACGGCGCGTCCGAGCGCCAGCTCCACGGCGTCGGCGCCGGCTCGACGTTTACCTTCTCCGGCGAGGACTGCGAGGGCTGGTTCGGCGACCTGGCGGGCGACCACTACACCGTCGCCGGCAACATGCTCACCGGCGAGTCCGTGCTTCAGGCGGCCGCCGACGCCTACGCCGAGAGCGCGGTCCACGAGACGACCGACGAGACCGCGGGCGCGGGGATCGGCGCCGACCCGCTCGCGAAACGGCTGCTCGACGCTCTCGAGGCGGGCCACCGCGAGGGCGGGGACAAACGCGAGGAGCTTTCGGTCCAGAGCGCGGCCGTCGTCGTCGAGACGACCGAGGACTACGAGTTCACCCCGCCGTACAACGACCTGCGGGTCGACGCCTCCGAGTCGCCGATCGACGACCTGCGGGAAACGTACGCGCTGGCGCTGGCGGGCTACGAGGACACCCTGGAGCGGTACGCGGACGCCTTCGAGTCCGACTCGCTGGAGGAGGCCGCCGAGTAGCCGTGCGGATCGTCGAGAACACCCTCGAGTGCGACCTCGCGGCGTTCCTCGAGCGGCCGCTGTTTTGCTTTTTGGCCCAGCGGTCGGGCGACGGGCCGCGGATCTCGCCGCTGTGGTTCCTGTGGGAAGACGACCGGGTGTGGATCGTCGCCCGACTCGAGGAGCGGTCGTACCCCGGGCGCGTTCGACGCGACCCGACGACCGCGCTCGCGATCGTCGACTTCGACCCCGGGACGGGGCGGGTCGAACACGTCGGCATGCGGGGCACGGCCTCGCTCGAACCCTACGACGAGGATCTGGCCGAACGGCTCTTCGCGAAGTACCTGGGACCCCGCCGCGTGGAGTGGCCCGAGGGGTTCGTCGATCTGGATCCCGATCGGTACCGGCTCCTCGAGTTCGTCCCGGAGACGACGGTCGCGAGGGATCAGTCGTACCCCGCCCCGAGTCGGACGGAGCGTCGCTAGCCCGAGAACTCGTAGAGGTCGTCGCCGACGTGGTGCAGCGAGTCGACGACCTTCCCCTCGTCGCCGGGCATCTCGGAGCCCTCGACGCGGGCCCGGCCGACCGCGAGCACCTTCCCGTGGGACTCCTCGGCGATCAACACGAGGTCGTCGGGGGAGATGTCGTCGGTGGCTTCGGTGATGCCGGGTCGCATCACGTCGGCGCCGTCGCTGACGAAGGAAATCGCGCCGCTGTCGACGGTGACGATTCGCCTGTCGGGATCGTACGCGTTCGCGCCCCGAACCGTCAGGAACGGCTCCTCGTCGAAGAAGGCGACCTGGGGCTCGCCGTCGATCAGGACGACCTCCCAGTCGGTTTCTTCGAACTCGACGCGCTCGTAGGTGTCGCCCGTCGGCGAGACGCCAAGCTGCTCGGACAGCATCTCCTCGATCTCGGAGATGGCGTCGCTGCGGAGGTGGTGTCGAGACTTGACCTGCATACCCCCAGAGTGGGTCGGTCGGCGTATAAAACGACCGTTCCCGTGGCCGATCGATCCGCGGAATCGCGTCGGCGACGAGCCGTAGCAATCGCTAAGTGGATACGCGCGCTCGTCGGACGTATGTGGTTCTCTCGGAACCGCGACCCGCCGGTCGTCTGTCCCGCCTGCGGCTCCGAGATCCCCCGGTCGCGGGCCCGCGAGTACGACAAGTACGGCGACCGCTGGGATCGCGAGGACAAGCGCTTCGAGTACCTCTGTAAACCCTGCTACGGCGAGCTCTGTCACTACCCGCGGGACGGCCTCGAGGACGCCCTCGTCGAACTCGAGGCCGACCGCCACCCCTGGGAGACGGTCGTCGACCGGTACCTGCGGGCCCTCGAGGAGCGGGACGAACCGCTCGAGGAATCGTAGCGTTTCCGTCCCGACACGACTTTCACCCCGACGTTCGTAGGCCTCGCCATGAGCGACGACGCACAGGCCCAGGCCGGCACGGCCGAGGGCCAGGGTCCGGTCGAGATCTCCGAGGAGGTCGCGCGCCACCTCGAGAACAAACGCGAGGAGCTGTTCGAGAAGTTCGAGATCCGCGACGAGTTCCCCGAGGCGGTGCTCGAGGAGGCCCGCGAGCGCACCGAGGGCGTCCAGGCCGAAATCGAGGACGAAGTCGACGAGCGCGAGGACCTCCGGGAGCTGACGACTTGGACGACCGACCCGATCGACGCCCAGGACTTCGACGACGCCCTGTCGATCAAGGAGCGCGACGACGAGTACGTCCTCTGGGTCCACATCGCCGACGTCACCCACTACGTCCACCCCGACTCCGCGATGTGGGACGAGGCCGTCGAGCGCGCCAATACCGTCTACCTGCCCGGGTACACGATCCACATGCTCCCGCCCGTCCTCGCGGAGACGGTCTGCTCGCTGGTCCCCGACGAGGATCGACTCGCCCACACCGTCGAGATGCACCTCGACAAGGAGAACCTCTCTTACGAGACCATCGAGATCTACAAGTCCGTCATCCGCTCGGACGAGCGGCTCACCTACACCCAGGCCGAGAACCGCCTGGAGGATCCCGACGCGCCGTTACACGAGGAGAACGTCCTCGTCCACGAGGTCGCCGATCAGATGCACGAACAGCGCAAGGAAGACGGCTCGCTCGTCCTGAACCCCGCTCGCGACCGCGCCCACACGATCATCGAGGAGTGCATGCTGAAGGCCAACAAGGCCGTCACGCACACGCTGATGTGGGACCGCGGCGTCGAGGCGATGTACCGCGTCCACCCCCAGCCCAGCCCCGACGAGTGGTCCGAGGCGCTGCGGGAGATCCAGGATCTCGAGGGCGTCTCGATCCCCGGCGACAAGTGGGACGACCCCCGAAAGGCGGTCAACGCCACCCTCGAGGAGGCGCCCGGCCGACAGCTCGACAAGATCCAGTGGGCGGTGATGAAGGTGATGCCCCGCGCGAAGTACATGAACGACCCCTTCGGCGGCCACCACGCGCTGAACTTCGAGATCTACGGCCACTTCACCAGCCCGATCCGACGCCTGTCGGACCTGATCAACCACTGGATCGTCTACAAGAACGACGTTCCGGAGAACCTCGTCGAACTCTGCGATCGCGCCAGCGACAAGCAAAAGGACGCCGAGCAGTGCGAACGCGAGTACAAGCAGTTCCTGCAGGAGGTCGGCCTCGACCCCGCGGCCGTCAACAACCGCGGCATCGAAGTGGTCGAGGAGGCGTAGCTACACGCCCGCTCCGTCTCGAGGTCGACCGACGCGTCCTGGATGGGTGCCGACTGGCGGTTCGGTGTGGTGCTGGCCCGATACTCACGAACTGAGAACCTGACAAGATGTTTTATTGAATAATATATAAGTACGGCTGGAGTCTGGACCCCTGTCACACGCTCCAGGACTCCCTTTTCCCCGGTGGCGGTTCGGAGAGCTGCGTCCCGCGCCGGGCGGAACTTCCGAACGGCCGATGCGTCCGGCGGCGACTACTCGATGTCGATTCGGTGGTCGTCCCCGCCGTCGTCGGCGATCGGCAGCCGGACCTCGAGAACGCCGTTGTGGTACGTCGCCGAGATTTCGGCCTCGTCGACGGCCGTCGCGACCGGGACCTGTCTGGCGACCCGTCGGGAGCGACGCGCCCGGTAGCTATCCGACCCCTCCTCGGCGTCGGCGTGGGCGCGGACCGATAGCACGCCGTCCCGGAAGGAGAGGTCGATGTCCGCCTTCTCGAAGCCGGGCAGGTCCATCACGAAGACGTACTCGTCGTCCATCTCTTCCAGGTTCGCCACTCCGTGGTCCATCGCGGTCGAGTCGGCGGCGTCGCTCCCCTCGAGCGCCGGCCGAGCGAACCCGCGGTCGTCGGCCGGGAACTCCGCGTCCCAGCTCGAGCGGAACTGGTCGAACATGCGGTCCATCTCGCGGAACATGCGGTTCATTTCGTCGAAGGATCTCATAACTGATCGAGAGATATAGGACACAGTTAATAATAAGGATTGCGAGAACAGCGGTAGCACGCCGCTACAGCGCCAGATCGCGGGCGTCGGTGTCGTCGACGCAGTCCTGCTCGTCGCCGAGTTCTTCGCAGGCCTCCCGGAGCAGCCCGTCCAGAATCTCGGGCGTCGTCGGGTGGTAGGCCCGTTTGGGCACCTCGCGGACGTCGACTTTCATCTCGACGAGCACCTGCATCGTCTTGGCCATCACGTCGGCGTGGAGGTGCAGGCCCTGGTACCCCAGCACCGTTCCGCCGTCGGCGTCGACGACGAGCGTCGCCCGCCCTTCGGGGTGGCCCTTCGTCTTAAAGACGCCGTCGTCGCTCGCCTCGCGGGTGACGACGATGGTCTCCATCTCCGTCTCGGCGGCCGTCTCGGGCGTGTGGCCGATGCGGGCGAACGGGTACGTTCCCAGCCCGGAGAAGATCACGTGGTGGGGAACGTTCGCGTACCGCTCGCACTCCTCGCCGCGGGCGTGGCTGACGACGTTCTGGGCGGCCGCGAACCCCTGCTCCTTGGCGACGTGGAGGATCGGTTCGCGACCGTTCGCGTCGCCGACGACGAAGACGCGGTCGTCGTCGGCCGCCTGCATCGTCGACTCGACCCACCCTTCCCCGGGCTCGAGACGGGTCTCCTCGAGCCCCAGTCCGTCGAGGTTCGGCCGCCGACCGGTAAAGCAGTAGAGGTGGTCGGC
The DNA here is from genome assembly GCF_000337695.1 of Natronococcus jeotgali DSM 18795. Classification (GTDB taxonomy): domain Archaea; phylum Halobacteriota; class Halobacteria; order Halobacteriales; family Natrialbaceae; genus Natronococcus; species Natronococcus jeotgali. The sequence goes on along the minus strand of NZ_AOIA01000023.1, from coordinate 7,733 downwards.
CTCGAGCACGCGCTGTTCGCCGTCCCGCTCGGCGTACAGCCGGACGCCGCCGTCGTCGGTCCGCTCGAGCCGTTGCTCGTCGGTGTTGGTCAGCACCTCGATGCCGAACTCCTCGCGGTAGCGTTCGAGGACCGTCTCGCCGTACGCGGGCTCGAACTCGTCGAGGGGGTGGTCGTCGTGTTCGATCACGGTGAGGTCGACCCCGCCGACCTCGCTGAGGTAGGGCGCGAGCTCGAGGCCGACGTAGCCAAAGCCCATGACGATCCCCGAGTCGGGAAACGCGGTCGCGTCGAGGACGTCGGCGCTGCCCGAAAAGTCGACCTCGTCGATCCCCGGGAGGTCGGGAACGTCGAGCGTCGATCCCGTCGCGACGACGACGTAGTCGGGGTCGATCCGCCGACCGTCGATCTCGAGGACGCGATCGTCGACGAACCGCGCGGGCTCGCGGAGGAGTTCGACGTTCTCGCGCTCGGCGAGGTCGTGGACGTGCTCGCGGCGGTGCTCGGCGAACCCCGAGATATGCTCGTCCTTACGGGCGACGACAGCCTCGGGATCGACCTCGGGGACGCCCTCGAGGCGGTCGTCGTGGCGCGCCCGGAACCGGTGGTCGGCCGCCGACAGAACCTCCTTCGAGGGCATACAGCCCCGCAGAATACAGAGCCCGCCGCCGGGGTCGCCGTCGTCGATCAACGTCAGTTCGAGGTCGGACAGCCCCTCGGCTCGATCGAGCAACCCGTCGGCGACGGCGACGCCCGCGCTCCCGTACGCTCCGACGATCGCGACGTGAACCATACCAGGGATACGAACGACGGGCAAAAAGAGATTCTGCAGTCCGACCCTACCGCGAGATCTCGCTTTCGTCCTCGGCGACGACCGCCTCGACCTCCTCGCGGGTGACCAGGGCGACGTCGCCGGGGATCGTCCGCTTGAGCGCGGCCGTCGCCGCGGCGTACTCGAGGGCGGTCGCCACGTCCTCGCCCTCGAGTCGGCGGGCGAGGAAGGCCCCCGAGAAGGCGTCGCCGGTGCCGATCGGGTCGAGCGTCTCGGTCTCGTAGCTGGGCTGTTCGACGACCTCGCCGCCGTTCCAGGCGAGGGCGCCCTCGGCGCCGCGGGTGACGATGACGGTCTCGAATCCGAACGTCCCGGCCAGCTCGTCGGCCAGCTCGTGGGCCTCACCCTCGAGGCCGAGCACGTTCCGTGCGTCCCGGGCCGCGACGACGAGCACGTCGATCGACGGGAACAGCTCCCGCAGACACTCGTCGGCTTCCTCGGGCGACCAGAGTTTCGCCCGGTAGTTGAGATCGAAGGCGGTCTTCGTCCCGCTCTCGGCGGCCGTCTCGAGCAACTCGGCCGTCGTCTCCCGCAGCGTTCCCGACAGCGCGGGCGTGATCCCGGTCGTGAAGAAGAGTTCGGCGTCCTCGATCAGCGCCGTGTCGATCTCGGCGGTTTCGGCGGTCGTGACCGCGGCGTCGCTCCGGTCGTAGACGACGTTCGTCCCGCGGGGTTTGCCGCCGTGCTCGAGGTAGTACGTTCCCTGCCGACCCTCGTCGCTCCAGACGATCTCGGTGTCGATGCCGTAGCGCTCGAGCTCGCCGACGACGCGCCGACCCAGCGGCGAGTCGGGCAGCTTCGAGGCCCAGGTCGCCGACGCCGACCCGAGTCGCTGGGCCGCGATGGCGACGTTGCTCTCTGCGCCCGCGGCGCGGACCTCGAACTCGGTCGCCTCCTCGAGGCGTCGCTGATCGGGCGGCGAGAGCCGTAGCATCGTCTCGCCGAAGGTAACGATCTCGCTCACGCTACCGCCCTCCGATCGCTCCCGTCGGTACTCGCTGACGTACTCATGTGCGGGTGATCGATCGGCTGCGGTTAAGGTGTGTCGTTCGACGCTACGGCAGGTCGGGCGACCGCGAGACGACGGCACCCTCCTCGCGGCGCTCGAGATCGACCTCCCGACCGAACGCCTCGAGCAGCGCCCGGCTGGTTTCGACGTGGTCGGTCTCCCGGGGGACCCGAACCCGTCCCCCCGCGAGCGCGAGAAAGATCAGGAGCTGGTCGCCCATGTGGCGGTCGACGGCCGCGTCTCCCTCGAGGAACCGGTTCGCCGCGTCGGCCGCGTCCTCGCCGACTCGCTCCGCGGGTTTGCCCCGCTCGCCCAGCGCGTCGAACCCGGCGATCCCGGTACCGTGGTCGACCCTGATCACCAGCGCGGAGCCCGGCGAGGGGCTCTCGGCGGTTCGTTCCTGGCGCTCGAGGACCTCGAGCCCTCCGTCGTCGGCGTTTCGGCCGGCGCCTGCGAGATCGAGTCGCTCGAGGGCGCCCTCGAGCTGGCGGTGGGCGACGTCCCGATCCGCGAGCGACGCGGATTCGGTCGAGTACAGCCGCACTCCCTCGAGGTCGCCCCGCCGCTCGAGCGCCAGCGGCTCGAGGCTCGAGGGGCCGATCCGCAGCGTCGCGCGACCCCCGCCGTCGGGGTAGAACCCGCGGCGATCGACCTCGCAGGACGCCACGAGCCCGTGCGCTCCGAGCAGCGGGAGCTTGATCTGCCTGAAGTACTCGAGGGGTGGCGACCACTCGACGTCGGTTCCGCCCGTTGCGGTGACCGACAGCGGCGCCTCGAGGACCGTCGCCAGCGGCAGGAGGGCGTCGAACAGCAGCGTCACGCTCCCGGCCGTACCGATATCGACGGCGTAGGAGCCGCCCGCGAGCCCGCCCGCGCCCGCCCCTCCGGGGTCGAATTCGACCGTCTCGGCGCCGAGTTCGGCGCCCGACACCTCGGCGTCGCAGATCTCGGCCATCGTTTCGAGGACCGCCAGGTGTTGGTTGCCGAGACCGGGATCGTCGCGGTCGCCGCGGACGTTCTCGACCCTGATCGGGACGTCCTCGAGCACGGACAGCGTGAGTGCGGTTCGAAGGAACTGCCCGCCCGCGCTCGAGCCGTCGAGTTCGCGCATGGGTCGGGGTACGGGCTCGAGTCACCTACCGCTGCCGAACGAAAAGAGCGTCCTGGAACCGTTCGAACCGTCCGTTCAGATTCGCTGGACCGTGCTCAGCGCGTTGATGCGTCCGGCGCCGAACTCCGAACTGCTCTGCCCCTCGCCCAGCTCCGCGCCGTGAGCGATCTCGTTCTCGACCTGGTTGGCGTTCATGTCGGGCTCGAGTTCGCGGACGAGTCCGACCAGCCCGGCGACCTGCGGTGCGGCCATCGAGGTGCCCGCCTTCCAACCGTACCCTCCGTTCGGAACGGTCGAGTAGACGAGGTTCGTCGGGTAGGGCCACTCGACGTCCGCGTCGGGATCGACGGTTTTCTCCTCCGTTTCGTAGCCGCCTCCGGGCGCCCCGACCTCGATTTCGTTGGTGCCGTAGTTCGAGTAGAACGCGAGTTCGTCGTTGGGACCGCTCGCCGAGATCGTCATCGCCCCCTGAACGGTGCCCGGGAGGTAGAAACGTCCGCCCTGCTGGAGGTTCGTTTCGGCGTTTCCGGACGAGACCGTCTGGACGGTACCGCGACTGACGACATCTTGCATCACCTTCTGGGTGGCCACGCGCGTGCCGTCGCTGCTCGCCTCCGGCGGGAACGGCCCCGCCCCGAGGCTGAAGCTCGCGGCGTCGGCGCCGATCCGGGCCGCGTAGTCGGCCCCGGCGAGAACGTCGGCGAACGAACTGCTGTCGTCCCCGAGCACCCGGACGGAGACGATCTCGGCGTCGGGGGCCGTACCCGTGACGCCGACGTCGCCCGTCGCCGCCGCAGTTCCAGCGACGTGGGTCCCGTGGTCGCCGGCGGCCGGGCCCATGTGGGGAGCCTCCTCGCCGCCGCCGACGAACGAGACGCTCAGCTCCTCGTTGAAGTTCTCCTCGAGATCCGGGTGCGTGCCGTCGACGCCCGTGTCGGCGATGACGATTCGGGTCCCCTCGCCGGTGGCGTAGTCGTGGGCCGCGAAGGTGTCGGTGATCTCCTTGTCCCACTGGAGGTCGGTAAACGCCGCGTCGTCGGTCGTCTGTGGTTCGGCGCTCTCGACGGGGTCTGCGAAGTCGACCGCGAAGTTCTCCGTGACACCGCTGACGCCCGACACCGACTCGAGGTCGCCCTCGGCGTCCGCCGGCCCGGTGACGATCGAGACCGATCCGCCCGCGAGCTCGCGGGTGACCGCAAAGCCGGCGTCCTCGAGTCGTCCGCTCGAACCGCCCGTAACGACGTACGTCGTCCCCGAACTGGCGCTTCCCGAACCGAGCGCCCCGATCGACAGTCCCGCCGCGGTGATCCCTTGCAGTACCCGCCGCCGAGTTTTTGCGTAGTTCGTCATAGCAGCAGCAAAGTCGATCATGATTAGTAATGTAATCGTTGTGGAACCGGTGATCGACAGGGGAAAACCTATCGGTCGGAAGAATCGAATTTTGGAAAATTCCCGTCGGGAGTCGGCTTTCACACGGGGACTGGCTCGCGGACGGCGCTACCGCGAACCGCGACGGTGCGACGCGCGATCGGTCTCGAGGCGGTCGCGCTCGGGCGCACCCATTCCGATGAAAAACCCGAGGTACAGGCAGAGTACCGCCAACCACCCGACGACTATGAGAATAACACCCATCTTTCAGCAAAGGTTACATTCTCACAAGTGTATAAGTACTTTCTGCCAGAGGGGTCGCTCGCGTGTCGATCCGGACCGTTCCGCGCTGCGATCGCGAGCGGTCCTACCCGCGGTGGCCGGGGTAGTCCCGCTCGAACCGGTCCTCGATCTCGCCGTCCTCGAGGCGGACGATCACGGGCCGACCGTGCGGACAGTTGTAGGGATTCTCGCAGTCGTCGAGCGCCGAGAGCAGGTCGACGACTGACCCCTCGGTCAGCGAGGTGTTGCCCGTGATCGAGGGGTGACACGCGAGGTCGCCGAGGAACTCGTCGGCCAGCGCGTCGATCGTCTCCGCGCCGGCCTCGCGGTCGCCCTCGACGAACGAGGTGAGGACGTCCCGGAGTCGGGGGGGCTCGAGGGTCTCCTCGAGGACGGCGGGGACGGTCGTCACGGCGACGGTGCGGTCGTCGACGCGGTTCGCGTGGAAGCCGAGCCGAGCGAGGGCCTCTCGGTAGCTCTCGAAGGCCTCGGCCTCCGCGGCGGTGAGCTCGAGCTCGACGGGCGAGGCCAGCGACTGGGCCGCGGGGTCGTCGGCGAAGGCCTCGCGCAGGCGCTCGTAGTTGACCCGTTCGTCGGCGGCGTGCTGGTCGACGAGGACGAGCCCGTCGGGAGCCTCGCAGACGAGGTAGGTGTCGGCGTACTGGCCCAGCACCCGCAGCGCGGGCAGCGTCTCGAACTCCGTGCCCTCGCCGTTGGCGGCCTCGCCGCCGAGCGTCCGCTGCTCGGTCGGGCCCGAGAACCGACGCTCGCGGTCGTCGTCTGCCCCGGGAGCGACGTCGTCCTCGGGTCCCGTCGGATCGTCGTCCCGGTCGGGAGCCGTTTCGGGATCGGTCGCGGTCCGCTCCTCGACGCTGCGGGCCCCGCGGGGAGCGTCCGCGTTCGACTCCTCGACGGTGTCGCGCTCCTCGACTCGAGGAGTCGGATCGTCGCTCGGCGGCGCCGACTCGGGCCCCGTCCCGAGATTGCCTGGCGCCGTCGACTCCGGTTCGGATTCCGCTCCGGCGTCGCCGGGCTCCGGTAGCTCCGTCGCGGAATCCGGACCGGTCGTCCGTCCTCGAGGGTCTGTCGCCTCTCCCTCCTCGATGGACGAGTCCGTGGTCGCGGGTCGACCCGTCGATCCCCCGTTCCCGCCGGGCTCGAGGCGCGTTTCCTCGGGCGCCGACCGACCCCGGGGGGCCCGCGAGCGCAGCAGGCCGTGCTCGAGCAGCGCCGACTCGACGGCCGAATCGACCTGCCGGCGCACGGCGTCGTCGTCGCCGAAGCGGACCTCCCGCTTGCGGGGGTGGACGTTGACGTCGACGGCGTCGCCCGGAACCTCGAGAAAGAGCGCGACGAAGGGGTAGCGGTCGCCGCCGAGCTGGGTCCCGTAGGCGCCCATGATCCCCTCGCGGACGGCGTCGGCCGAGACGGCCCGCCCGTTGACGTACGTCGCGAGGTACTCCCGGCTCGAGCGGTTCGTCTCCGGGTGCGAGACCAGCCCGGTGATCGACTCGACCGGTCCGACGGGGAGCTCGTCGCCGTCGGCCTCGACGGGAATCATCGACGAGGCGACCTCGCGGCCGTACACCGCCAGGACGGCCGCCTGCAGGTCGCCCTGCCCGGTCGTCGCAAAGACCTCGCGGCCGTCGTGGGTCAGCGAGACCGCGACGTCGGGGTTCGCGAGCGCGTAGCGGGTCACGACCCGGTTGACGTGGGCGAACTCGGTCGCGGTCGTCTTGAGGAACTTCCGGCGCGCGGGGGTGTTGTAGAAGAGGTCCGCGACCTCGACGACGGTTCCCGCGGGACAGCCCGTCGGCTCGACCGAAACGACGTCGCCGCCCTCGTAGACGAGCTCGGTGCCGACCCCGTCGTCTCCCTGCGGACGGCTCCGGATGGTCAGCTTCGAGACCGAGCCGATGGTGTGGAGGGCCTCGCCCCGGAAACCCAGCGTGGCGATGCCGGACTCGAGGTCCTCGAGGCCGTCGATCTTGCTCGTGGTGTGCTGGCGGACCGCGGCCCGGAGGTCGGCCTCGCCCATCCCGTCCCCGTCGTCGGCGACCCGGATCAGCTCGGTCCCGCCGTCCTCGACGGTGACGTCGACGCTGTCGGCGCCGGCGTCGAGGCTGTTCTCGACGAGTTCCTTGACGGCGCTGGCGGGTCGCTCGACGACCTCGCCGGCGGCGATCCGGGCGACGGTGTCCTCGTCGAGCCGGCGGATATCGGTCGCGTCGGTGGTGGTGTCGTCGCTCATGGGTTCGGTTCGATCGGCGGTCGCCCGAGGCGTCGGGCGCTCCCGCGGAACATACCGTTCGTACTCAGAGCGGGCGGTTAGGTCTTACGCGTCCGCCGACCGCCGCGACGTATATTCCGTGAAAACATTAGAGAATTAATACGTTCGTTTTTACTCACTGTATCGACAAGTTCCGGGCGATGGACCCGAGGGAAGCGCGGCTACTCCGGTTGCTCACGGACGCGACAAACAGGGCGGTCGTCTCGATGTTGAACGGCGTTACGGAACCGATCCCCGCGACGGTGATCGCGGAGCGACTCGTCGAGCGGGAGGCCACGCCGATCCCGGCAGCCGGCGAGGATCGGCTCGAGCGGACGCTCGTCTCGTTGCACCACGACCGGCTGCCCCGGCTCGAGGAGGCCGGCCTGCTCGAGTACGATCGCACCGACCGAACGGTCGCCGGAACGGGGTACATCGTCGCCCCCGAGTGGGACGGGATCGACGCGCTCGACGAGTTGCTCTCGGGGTTCCGCGTCGGGACGGCGGACGACGAGGGAGACGTTGGGGTCCTCGAAGGTCGCGAGGACGTCGCTGCGTACGGACGCGAGCTGATCGACGGGGCCGACGACGAGCTGTTCGTGCTCGCCGCCGCCGCGGTCCTCGACGACGGCTTCTTCCAGCCCGCGAGCGACGCCCTCGCTCGCGGTGTCGACCTCCGCATCGGGACGGAACGCGAAGCCGCCAGGACCGTCCTCCGGAACCGGCTCCCGGAGGCGACGGTCTGGGAACCGCACTCGCACCGACCGGCCGACCCCTCGAGCCGTCCGGGCGTCAGTCGCCTCGTGGTTGCGGATCGGGAGGCGGTCGTAGTCGGGCTCTCGAGCGGGACGGCGGGCGGAGCG
>NZ_AOIA01000022.1 GCF_000337695.1 Natronococcus jeotgali DSM 18795 | reverse complement strand
TCAGAGATGTGTATAAGAGACAGGACGAGGCGTTCCCGACGACGCGTTCCTCCGATCCGTGACCCGAGTCGACCGCGGGCGAAAGCGCACCGACCTCGCGTAGCGCGGCCGTCTGACGGCAGCTTCCGGGGCCGGGCTTTTCCATTCGGCCGCCGTCCGTCCGGTATGGATCCGCGACGGGGTGGCTCCCTCGCTCGAGACGCCGCGAGCGTGATCCGCGAGCACGACGTGCCGTTCATGGCCGGCAGCATCGCTCACGCCGCCTTCCTCTCGCTGCTCCCCTTGCTTCTCCTGTTGCTCGTCGTCGTCGGCGCGGTCGGCAACGATCACCTGACCGAGCAGATCACGCTGCTGGCTCGCGATCACCTCAGCCCGGCTGGCGAGGGGCTGGTGTTCGAGGCCCTGACCAACGCCTCCGAGCGCGCCGGCGCGTCGCTCATCGGTGTCGCCTCGCTGCTGTGGGGAATGCTTCGGGTCTTCCGCGGGCTCAACACCGCGTTCGACGAACTCTACGGTGGCGCGGAGACCTCGTTCGGGGAGAAGTTGTTCGAGGGCGTCGTCGTCTTCGGCGCTATCCTGATCGCGACCGTCGGCACCGGAGCCACCGCGGCGGCGCTGGCGACGGTCGACCACGCGGTCGTCGAGGCGGGCTCCCCGCTGGCGCTGCTCGTCGGCCTCTCGATCGCCTTCTACCCGATGTACTACCTCTTTCCCGATCCCGACGTCGGGGTTCGCGAGGCCCTTCCCGGAACGGTCGTCGCCGCCGTGGGCTGGGTCCTGCTCGAGGGCGTCTTCGGGATCTACGCCGGGCTCGTCGACACCGTCGGCACCTACGAGACCCTCGGGGCGGTCATTCTGTTGCTCGTCTGGCTCTACGGCAACGCCCTCGTCCTGCTCGTCGGCGCGTCGATCAACGTCGTGGTCGGCGGCCATCACACCGACGGCACGGACCGCGACGCCGCCGACGAGGCGGACGCGACGGAAGGCGTTCGCGTGTGATCTCCGGCGCTACGCGAGCCGTCGAGCGCCGCCCAACCGCTCGGCGAACCGCCGTAGTTCGTCGGCCTCGAGCGGCTTGACTGCGTAGGCGTCCGCCGCTTTGGACTCGGCGCGGAGCGTTTCCGCCTCGAGGCGCGATCCCGCCAGAACGACCACCGGCACGTCGGCCAACCGCTCGTCGCTGCGCAGTTCGGCCAACACCTCCCGGCCGTCTTTCCGCGGCAGGTACCAGTCCAGGAGGACCAGATCCGGACGCGGCGCGTCGGCGTACTCGCCGCGCCGCCGGAGGAATCGCAGCGCTTCGACCCCGTCACCCACGACGTGTCGGTCGCTCTCGATCCCCGCTTCGTTCAGCATCTCTACCGTGTACCGGACGTCGGCCGGATTGTCGTCGACTATCAGTAGGTTTCGTACCACCCTTCCACCTCCTAGGATCACTGAGAATCCAGTAGCTAATAAACGTATTTCAATATCTCTGAGTGTGTACGGATAGTACTAGACGATATCTTATAAATTTAATTAGATACTAGAACCGTGAGGAGCGAGAACGATCCCGAGCGTTACTCCTCGAGGCGCCGTTGCCACTCCCGGACCTTCGAGAGCAGTTCGACGGGCGGGGTCTCGTTGACGTCGACGTCCGCGAGGTCCTCGAGGACGCGTTCGGTCTCGGGGTCGAGCGCCGACTTCGGATCGGCGCCCTCCACTGTCGGTCGCTCGCCGCCGTCCGCGTTCGCGGGGCCGCGGAACTGCCCGCTCGAGACGTCGAACACCGTCTGGACGGGCTCGCTCGACGGTCCGCCCTTGGCCTCGATGGCCTTCTCCTCACGCAGGCGCCCGAGGACCTCCCGTGAACGGTCGACGACGGGGTCGGGAACGCCCGCCAGGTCGGCGACGTGGATCCCGTAGCTGCGATCCGTCGGGCCGTCCCGGACCGTCCGCAGGAAGGTCACCTCGCCGTCGCGCTCGTCCGCGGCGACGTGGACGTTCGCTACCCGGGGCAGCTTCTCGGCGAGCCCGGTCAGCTCGTGGTAGTGGGTCGCGAACAGCGTCTTCGCCCGGACCTCGTTGTGGAGGTACTCCGTGGCGGCCCAGGCGATCGAGATCCCGTCGTAGGTCGCCGTCCCGCGGCCGACCTCGTCCAGAATAACGAGTGACTCCTCGGTCGCGGTGTGGAGGATGTTCGAGAGCTCGCTCATCTCGACCATGAAGGTCGACCGCCCCTGCGCGAGCTCGTCGAGCGCCCCCACGCGGGTGAAGATGCCGTCGACCAGCCCGATCTCCGCGTCCTTCGCGGGGACGAAGCTGCCGATCTGGGCCAGCAACACGATCGCGGCGACCTGGCGCATGTACGTCGACTTCCCCGACATGTTAGGCCCGGTGACGACGAGGAAGTCCCGGTCCTCGTCCAGACGGACGTCGTTCGGGACGAACTCGGTCGTCTGCTCGACGACGGGGTGACGACCCTGTTCGATCTCGAGGCGATCGTCCCGGCGGAGATCGGGCTCGACCCAGCGGTTCTCCGCGGCGTGAGTCGCCAGGCTCGCCAGCGCGTCGACGGTCGCCAGCGCTCGACCGACGTCCTGCAGGAGTTCCGCCCGCGCGGCGACCTCGTCGCGAAGCTCCTCGAACAGCTCGTACTCGAGCTCGCCGCGTCGCTCCTCCAGTCGCAGGACCTCGCGTTCTTTCTCCTCGAGCTCGTCGGTCGTGAACCGCTTGGAATTTTTCAGCGTCTTGATCTGCTCGTAGTGGCCGGGAACGCCGTCGGCCGCCGACTTCCCGACCTGGATGTAGTACCCGTCGGTCTTGTTCCGGTCGACGGTCACGTGGTTCAGGCCGTACTGGCGTTTCTCCCGGTCGGCGAGGGTGTCGAGCCACTCCCGGACCGCCTCGTGGCGCTCGATCACCCCGTCGAGTTCGTCGTCGTACCCCTCTCGGAACAGCTCACCCTGGGTCACCGTCGAGGGCGGGTCCTCGACGATCGCGTCCTCGAGCTCGGCGCGCAGCTCGCGGGCGTCCTCGCGGTCCGGGCGCTCGAGGACGTCGACCAGCGGCGAGTCGGCCAGGTCGGGGTTCGAACCGACGGCGTCGGCGACCGCCGGCAGCACCGAAAGCGTCTCGCGGACCGCGACCAGGTCCCGCGCGTCGGCGCTGCCGTGGCTGGCCTTCGAGGCCAGCCGCGCCAGGTCGTAGGCCTCGCCCAGCGCGTCTTGAATCTCGTCGCGGGCCAGCGCGGCCGTCGACAGCGCGGCGACGCTCTCCTGGCGGCGCTCGAGGTCCGCGAGCGATCGACGAGGGCGCTGGAGCCACTCCTTGAGCAGTCGCCCGCCGGCGCTGGTCGCGGTGTGATCGATCGTCGCGAACAGCGACCCCTCGCGCTCGCCCTGCATGGTTTCGGTCAGCTCGAGGTTGCGCTGGGTGGTCGCGTCCAGCGTGACGTGGTCGTCGCCGCGGTGGGCCTGAATGCGGGTCATCGAGGCGAGCACGCCGGCGCCGGTCTCCTCGACGTAGGCCAGGACGGCGCCCGCGGCTGCGACGGCGGGTTCGCCGACGCCGAGGCGGTCGACGGTGCCGTCGCCGAACTGCTCGCGGACGGCGTGGTCAGCCCGCTTGGGCGCGAAGGCCTCGGTCTCGTGGAGGGTCAGCGTCGCCTCGAGGCGCTCGCGAACCAGCCCGAGCAGGTCGTCGTCGGCCCGGACCTCGGGGCCCGGCAACACCTCGACGGGGTCGAACCGGTACAGCTCCGTCAGCGCCTCGTCGGCGTCGTCGGCCTCCGCGACGAGAAATCGTCCGGTGGTAACGTCGGCGAACGCGAGGCCGTAGCCGGGATCGTCGCCGCGGGTGCTCGAGTCGGCGACGATCGCGGCCAGGTACTGGGCGTCGGCGTCGCTGGTCTCGAGGAGGGTCCCGGGGGTGACCACGCGGACGATCTCGCGGGCGTGGCCCGAATCGGTCTCGTACTGGTCGGCGACGGCGACCCGGTAGCCGCGCTCGACCAGGGCCTTGAGGTAGGGCGTCAGGTCGTCGACGGGGACGCCCGCCATCGGGTACGACGAGCCGTGGGAGGACTTCTGGGACACCTTCAGCTCGAGCTCGTCGGCGACGATCTCGGCGTCCTCGGCGAAGAACTCGTAGAAGTCCCCGCACTGCATCGTCAGCAGGTCGGCGTCGGTCTCCTCTTTGAGCGAGAGAAACTCCCCGACGATCCCCGTCGCCTCTGTCATAGGCGGAGCCTGGCGTTCCATCGCAAAAACCCTGCGGGATCCGCACCGAAAGTGATCGGCGTCGGTCGGGATCGTCGCGGACCGTGCCGACTGGTTCCCGGCGTCTCGGCTCCGCCGACGGCTCGGCACCCGGCTTTTCGCGTCGTCTTCGATCCGGTGACTGTCGTCGCCGTCGCTACGGAGTACTATTACGCTGGCTGTCGTACGGTACCAATCTACACTATGGGCGCTCCCCGCGACTACCGCGTACTCGTCCCGGTCGACATCTTCGGCGGCGAGAGCGTCCCGCAGACGGTCGTCGAGGTGCTCGCGTCGGTCCCGGTCGTTCTCCTCGGCTACCGCGAACTCCCCGACCAGGTTGGAACCGATCAGGCCCGCGACCAGTACGGCTCGCGCGCCCGCGTCGAACTCGACGAGTTGCATACCGTCTTCGAGGACGCGGGCTGTCTGGACGTCTCGTCCAGGCTCGCCTTCACGCACGATCGCCTGGAAACCATCGAGCGCGCCGCCGTCGAAAGCGACTGCGACGCGATCCTGTTACTCAATCCCGTCCCGGTTCTCGAGCGGGTGCTCGTCGCGGTTCGGGGCGACGTCAACCTCGAGTACATCGCCCGGTTTCTGGGTGCGGTGCTCGCGGACACCGCACTCGCGGTGACGCTGTTCCACGTCGCTCCCGACGAGGACGAGCGGAGCCGCCGAACCGAACTCCTCGACGCCGCCGTCGACGAACTCGTCGCTACCGGCGTCGCCCGCGATCGGATCGACACCTCGATCGTGGTCGACGGCTCGCCGACGCGGGCGATCCTCGAGGCCGCGGCCGACCACGACATGCTCGTGGTCGGGGAGAGCCGGCCGTCGATCCGTCGATACATCTTCCGCGATCGGGCGAAGACACTCGCCAGGGAAGCCGTCGACCCGGTGCTCGTGGTTCGCGGGGAGTACCTCGAGGACGGCGGAGATGCGACCGACTCCTGATCACCGCCCGCGGCTGAAGCCGCGGGATTTCTCCGCTCTCCTGTCGGTCGACTCGAGGTGTCTCGTTCAGTCCACGTTCGCGGACTCGTCGTCTTCGCCGTTTCGGACGACGAGCACTGGACCGACCGACTCGGCCGCGACGCGTTCGGCGTCCTCGCCGAAGACGAGCGTCAGCAGCGACGGCGCCCGCTCGCCCATCACGACGGCGTCGTGGCCGACCGCCGCGTCGACGAGCGCCTCGAGGGGCGGTTCGTCGACGGCGAGTTCGGTTGCCACGTCGATCCCCCGATCGGCGAGTCGGACGCTCGATGCCGCGAGCAACTCGCGACCCGCAGCCTCGTCGTCGGTCGCCAGAAAGAGCGTGACGCCGATCCCCCGGTCAGCGACCAGCGCCGCGACGAACGAGACGATCCGCTCGACGGCGACGTCGCCCGTCAGCGCCACGAGCAGCCGGTCGATCGGTCCCGTCGCGCCCGGAACCGCGTACGCGTCGGCGCCCGTCTCCCCGGCGACCCGATCGAACGTCTGCTCTCGGTCGTGGGTGAACACGAGACGGTAGTCGGCGGTCCCCTCGCCCACCCCGAACTCGGCCGCCAGGTCCTCGAGCGCGTCGGTCGCGCGCGAGCCGTACTGGTCGCGGGCCTGGTCGGGCGGCGTCTGTTCGGGGAGCTCGTGGTAGCCGAGCACCGTGACGTTCGCCGACTCGAGCAGCGTCGTTAACCCGGACGAAACCGATTCTCCCTCCAGTATCGCAAGCGGAACGAGTACGCGTGTCATAGCTTTCCTTTCAGGTCGACGTCGCGGGCGTAGTAGTAGTACCAGCCCGCGGTCGCGATCATGACTCCGACGCCGACGAGTTGCGATGCGGGCTGCATGAACCCGATCAGCGCGAAGCTCGCGACCGCGCCGAGGGCGGGAACGACGGGAAAGCCCGGCACCCGGAAGTCGGGGTCGTACCACTCCGGCTCGTCGCGGCGTAGCGCGATCAGCGCGACGCAGATCAGCCCGTACATGATGAGGTGCAGGAACGAGGCGACCTCGGCGAGCAGTTCGACGCGTCCGGTTGCGGTCAGGACCAGGATCGGTCCCCCGGCCATCCCCAGCGCGACGTGGGGCGTCCCGTACCGGAGGTTGATCCGGCTCGCGCCCCGGGGTAACAGCGCGTCCCGCGAGACGGCGTAGATGGCCCGCGACGTGCTCAGCACCGATGCGTTGGCGCTGGACATCGTCGCGAGCAGCCCCCCGAAGACGATCGCGAACGCGCCGGCGGCCCCGAGGTAGTGACGACCTACCTCGACCATCGCGGTCTCGCCGAACCGCGAGAGCTGTTCGCTTCCGAAGGCGCTGGTCGCGACGAAGATCGTCGCCACGTACAGCACGCCGACGATCAGCACCGAGCCGACCATCGCCAGCGGCAGGTTTCGTCCCGGATCCTTCATCTCTCCGGCGACGGTCGCCACCTGCGCGAAGCCGAGGTACGAGGTAAACACCAGCGCGGCCGTCGTCATCACGGGGACGGCTCCGAACGGCGCGAACTGCTCGGGAGCGGTCGGCTCGCCGATCAGTCCGGCCGCATCGAGCCCGCCGTACGCGAGAAAGACGACGAGGATCGACAGCAACAGCGCGACGATCCCGTTCTGGAGCTTCGCCGCGTTCTCCGTTCCCGTCACGTTCAGGACGGTAAATCCCGCGCCGAACAGCAGCGCAAGCGGAATGACCAGCCCTCCCCCGACCGCGACGCCCAGTTCCGCGAGCGTGTCGACGGCGTAGTAGCCGAACCCGACGAGATAAAACGCCGCCGCGAACACGAGCCCGAACCACAGCGAGAGCCCGACGACGGCCCCGAGGAGCGTCCCGAGTCCGCGGGAGATGAAGTAGTACCCCCCGCCGCTTTTGGGCATCGCCGTCGCGAGCTCCGAGGCCGGCAGCGCGACCAGCAGGGCGATCGCGGCCCCGATAGCGAACGAGGCCGCCGCGGCGGGTCCGGCACGGCCGGCCGCCAGTCCCGGAAAGACGAAGATTCCGGCGCCGATCATCGTTCCGATTCCGATGGCGAGTCCGCCCGAGAGCCCGAGCGTGCGCTCGAGTTCGGCCTCGTCGGTGATCGTCGCCTCTTCGGTCTCGACCGTCGGCTCGACTCGCGGGGATTCGCCCTCGATGTTGGTACCCCCGGGCGACGGCTCGTCCATGAGCGTCGATACTCTAGCGGCGCGTATATTTCTGCCGCGGGCGATCGCAGCGGTCCGGACCGTCCGCCGGACTCAGAACAACGGCCCGCCGAGCGGAACCGCCCGCTCGCGGTCGGGTTCGACGAGGACGGGATATCCTTTCTCGTCGGGAACGCCGACGGTCAGCACCTCCGACTCGAATCCCGCGATCCGGACCGATCCCAGGTTCGTCGCGCACAGCACCCGTCGGCCCTCGAGGTCGTCGGGCTCGTAGTGGTGATCCAGCTGCGCGGCCGACTGGCGCTGGCCGTCCCCGTCGCCGAGGTCGATCCACAGCTTGGTCATCTTCGACTTGTTCGCCTCGGGGAACGACTCGGCCTCGCGAACTTCGCCGACCCGGATCTCGACGTCGAACGGACTCTCGACCATACCGCGACGGCGGCTCGCGGTCGCATAGTTCTAGGGCCGACGGCAGTATCCGCCGCCCCGACTCGCTAGAGCCGATCGCACAGCTCGAGGGTTCGCTCGGCCAGCGTCTCGGCGTCCTCGGCGACGAGTGTCACCGTCGCTTCCCGTCCGACGTCGGCGGGGTCGACCACCGCGGCGGGCGGCGTCTCGCGGTCGGCGAAGACGTCTTCCGCCGAGCCGTTCTCGGCGACGGGCCAGTCCAGCTCCTCGAGCGCGTTCTCGACCTCGCCGTCGAACCGACAGTTCACCGCGAACCGCAGCTCCGGCGCGGACTCGCGGGCCGCCAGCAGGACGGCGGCGAGGTGCGTCGAGGCGCCGAAGCGAACCCCCCGGTTCGGCCGGACCCCCTCGAGCGTGCGCGCGATCCGGCCCTCGACGGCAGCCGTCTCGGCGACCGACTCCGCGTAGGGGGTCGCGCCGACGACGTTCATCCCGACCTCGGGGACGAGCCGGGAGACGTCGCGGTCGACGAGTCGGTCGACGATCCCCCGGACCGCCTCCGCGGTCGGCTCGCGGGCCGCCGCGTTCCGCAGGTCGACGGCGTGGTCGACCGCGCCCGGACCCTCGCCGACGTCGTAGTGGTACCGGACCGCCCGCTCGAGGAAGTCGGTCGCGCCCTCGACGGCCGACTCGAGGGTCTCCCCCGTCGCCAGCCGGGCGGCGATCGCCGCGGCCAGCGTACAGCCCGAGCCGTGGGTCGCCTCGGTGTCGACTCGCGGGTGGTCGAACGTCTCGACGCCGTCGGGCGTGACGAGTCTGTCCTGGACCGACTCGCCGGAGACGTGGCCGCCCTTGACGAGCACGGCGTCGACGCCGGTCTCGAGGATCGCCTCGCCGGCCTCGCGGGCGCTCGCTCCGTCGGTCACTTCGACTCCCGACAGCACTTCGGCCTCGTCGGCGTTCGGCGTCGCGAGCGTCGCCTCGGCGAGCAGGTCCGCGTAGGCGCGCTCGGCCTCGGCCTCGAGCAGTCGGTCGCCCGAGGTCGCGACCATCACGGGGTCGACGACCAGCGGGAACTCGAACTCGGGGGCGCGGTCGGCGACCAGTCGGACGATCCCGGTCGTCGCGAGCATCCCGGTCTTCGCCGCGCCGACCGCGAAATCGTCGACGACCGCGTCGATCTGGGCCTCGACCTCCGCGGGCGGGAGCGCGAACGAGGACTCGACCCCGCGGGTGTGCTGGGCGGTGACGGCGGTAATCGCCGACGTCCCGAAGACGCCGTGGGCGGTCATCGTCGCCAGGTCGGCCTGGATCCCGGCGCCGCCGCCGGAGTCGCTGCCCGCGATCGTCAGCGCCACGGGGCGGGAGTCGGGTGCTGGGGTTCTCATACCCGAGGCTATCGGACCGTTGTACTAAGCGGTAGTGGTCGGCGCGGCGATCGTCAGCGAGTGGCGCTCTCGGCCAGCCTCGCGTGGGCGTCCCAGGAGGGGTCGACCCGCGGGTGCTCGAGGATATCGCCGTCGACGACGACCGTTCCGCCCTCTCCCGGGTCCGCTTCGACCCGCCCGATCTCGGCGACGACGGTGCCCCGGTCCTCGAGCGCCCCGCGGACCGCGCCGACGCCGTCGGGGTCGACGGCGAGCAACAGCGAGCCGCAGCTGGTCGCCGCCCAGGGATCCATCTCGAGGTGCTCGCAGACCTCGGCGACCCCGGGACGCAGCGGGACGGCCTCGCGGTCGATCTCGAAGCGGACGCCGGCCCCCGCGGCCATCTCGTTCGCCGCCCCCGCGAGCCCGCCCTCGGTGACGTCGTGCATCGCCGTCACCGGACCCGCGGCGGCCGCCGTCAGCGCGTCTCGAACGCAGTAGACGTCCTCGAGTCGTTCCTGAGCGTCGGCGATCACGCCGTCGGGAAGCTCGAGCTGCTCGGGGAAGAGGGTGCTCAACAGGCCGACCGATTCGACGGCGGGCCCGGTGGTAAGCAGGAGACGATCCCCCGGCCGCGCGCCGTCGGGGCGGACGACCGCGTCGCGGTCGCCGACGCCCATCGCCGTCGCCGCGCCGACCCACGGGTGGGAGGGGTCGGCGTAGCGGGCGGTGTGGCCCGTCACGACCGCGACGCCCAGGTCCGCACACTCCTCGTGGATCGTCTCCCAGACGGTCGCGAACGCCCCGTCGTCCATCGCCTCGGGGAGCGTGAAACAGATCGAGAGGTGGGAAGGCGGGATTCCGCTGACGGCGACGTCAGCCAGGATCAGATCGAGCGCGAACCGGGCCGCGCGCTCGAGACCGAGCGCCGGGGGGATCGAGACGGGGTCGGTCGCCGTTACCAGCGCCCGCCCGCCGATCTCGAGGACGCCGAAGTCGACGCCGTGGCTCGGTCCCACGACGACGTCCTCGCGGTCGGCGCCGAGATTGGGGGCGATCCGCTCCTCGAAGAACTGCCGATCGATCTTGCCGAGTTCGCTCACGGCCGGAGGATTCGCTTGCGAGCCCTTAGCGATGCTGATCGACGGTGTCGCGTTCGGTCGCCGCGAGTCGCCGGAGAACTGACTGCCGCTGAACGGTACAGCTATCGGCCCTCGAGACGGTTCATCCGTATGGCCGACGAGACGAGCATGGGTCAGGGCATCGCCGTCGGGATCGGGATCGGAGTGGCGCTCGGCGTCGCGATGGACAATATCGGCGCCGGAATCGCGCTCGGCGTCGGAATCGGCGTCGCGATGGGCGCGGCCTGGAGCGACGACGGAGAACGGGAGTAGCGGTTTCGCGGCGGCTCTCGTCGTCACAGATCGCGGACGTAGATCGCCGTCGGGTACGTCTCGGTCCCGATCTCGAACGTCGAGCTGCCGTCCCGCTCGAATCCGCGCGCCTCGTAGAACCGCCGTCCCACCTCGTTTCCCGCCAGGGTCTCGAGACGCAGTCGCTCGATTTCCGCCGGCAGGGCCTCGATCCCTCGCTCGATTTCCGCCGGCAGGGCCTCGATCCCTCGCTCGAGCAACGCCGTGTCGATCCCCTCGCCCCAGCGGACGGAGCCGTGGGAGGACGGCCTCGGGAAGCAAGTCCGCGTCGGCCGCGCGCCATGCCGCGGCATTGATCCTGATGATCGCTCGCGCGTCGACCGATGCGTCCTCGAGGCGGCGCAGTTCCATACGCGCCGTCACCGTCGTCGGACAAAGTCGCTCGGGTGCCGTAGGGTGTGTCTCACCGTCGCTGCCTCAACCCGACGTTCCTTGACCCCGACCGTCGTACCGCGGCGCATGCACGGCACCGGCGTTCCCCTCGTTACGCCCTTCGCGGACGGCGCGATCGATCACGAACGGCTGCGCTCGCTCGTCGCGTGGCTCGAGCGCGCGGGCGTCGACTTCCTCGTCCCCTGCGGCTCGACGGGCGAGGGACCGTCGCTGACGACCGCCGAGCGCGCCGCGGTCGTCGAGACCGTCGCCGACGCGACCGACCTCCCGGTGCTCGCGGGCACCGGCCGGGAAGCCCTCGAGCCGACCCTCGAGACGACCGCGCTCGCCGCGGAGGCGGGCGCCGACGCGGCGCTGGTCGTGACGCCCTCCTACTACGGAGCCGACGACGCGGACCTCGCGGCCTACTACCGGGCGCTCGCGGACCGCTCGCCGCTCCCGGTCTACCTCTACAGCGTGCCCAAGTTCACGGGCCGCGCCCTCGCGCCCGAACTCGTCGCGGAGCTCGCGAGCCGCGAGAACGTCGCCGGAATCAAGGACTCGAGCGGGAGCCTCGGCTCGGTCCAACGGCTGGTTGAGCACACCGACGACGACTTCACCGTGCTGGTCGGCAGCGGCAGTATCTACGCGGCCGGGCTCGCGGCGGGAGCCGACGGCGGCGTACTGGCGGTCGCGAACGTCGTCCCCGAGCGCGCGAGTGCGGTCTTCGGGCTCGACCGCGCGGACCGCACCGACGCGGCCCGCGAGCGAAACGCGGCGTTCGTCGAGCTCAACCACGCCGTCACCGCCAGGTTCGGCGTTCCGGGCGTCAAGGCCGCCCTCGCGATGCGGGACCAGCCCGTCGGCCGTCCGCGGCGTCCGCTCCGCCCGCTCGAGCGCGAGGACGAGGCCGCCCTCGAGTCGCTGCTCGAACGGACGCTCGAGGCGTAACCGATACTGGTTTCACTCACGACTCGAGTGAACCGCGAGGAGTTACCGACAAGCATCAAGTCGTTCCCCGACTAATCCCGGGTAGATGGCGTACTCGATCGGTTCGGAAACCGAACGGGAGTTCGACTTCTCGGTCTCCGAACTGACGGGTGCGCTAGGAGATTCGGTTACGGTCCTCCCCCTGATCGTCGCGCTGGCCGCGACGACCAGCGTTTCGTTACCCCACGTCCTCGTCGCCTTTGGCGTCTTCCAGATCGTCTGGGGGGTGTACTACGGGATGCCGCTGTCGGTCGAGCCGATGAAGGCCCTGATCGGGCTGGCGATCGTCGGCTCCCTCTCGTATCCCGAACTCGCCGCAGCCGGGCTGCTCGCGGGGGTCGTCCTGCTCGCCGTCGGTCGGCTCGGGCTCGTCGGCCGCCTCCAGCGGGTCGTCGGCGAACCCGTCATCCGGGGCGTACAGTTCGCGGTCGCCCTGCTGTTGCTCGAGTCGGCCGTCGGCCTTTCCCTCGAGAGCCTTCCCGTCGCCGCGGCCGGGCTCGCCGTCGTCGGCGTCCTCGCCCTCGTCGGCTACCGCCAGTCCAGCGTGCTGGTCGTCCTGGCGCTCGGCGCCGTCGCGGCCGTCGCGACCGCGGGCGTTCCGACCCCGCGGCTCCCGGAGCTCGCGCTCTTTCCCGCCGGCGGGCCCGCGTTCACGACCGCGGCCCTCGAGGGTACGATCGCCCAGCTGGGGATGACGATCGGCAACGCGGCGATCGCGACCGCACTGCTCTGTGGCGACCTCTACGACCGCGACGTCCGGGCCGACGACCTCTCCCAGAGCATGGGCGTCACCTGCCTCGCCGCGATTCCGATCGGGGGCGTCCCGATGTGTCACGGCAGCGGCGGCCTCGCCGGCAAGTACGCCTTCGGCGCCCGCACCGGCGGGGCGAACGTCCTGCTCGGAATCGGCTACCTCGCGCTCGCACTGGTCGCCGCCGGCGCCGTCCTCGCCGCCTTTCCGCTGGCGCTGTTGGGGGTCTTGCTGGTCGTCGTCGCGCTCGAGCTGGGTCGCGCGGCCTTCGTTCCCGTCGAGGACGGACGGGCGCTCGCGCTGGTCGTCGGCGTCGGGATCGTCGGCCTGGCGGTCAACGTCGGCGTCGCGTTCGTCCTCGGGACGGTCGTCTTCCGGCTGCTCTCCCGCGGAGCGTGATCGGGCTCGCCTCGTCGACCGCGGACCGCAGGCGGTCGACCTTTCCGCTCGGCGTCCGAACGCCGACCCATGACCGCCAGCTGGGAGGCGCTGTTCGAGCGAGCCGGGGAGTACGACGTCGACCTCGAGGACGTCCGAGACGCGGCCGACGCGCGAGCGGAGGGCGAGGAATGAGCGAGCGCCGCGACGAGCCCGATCAGACCCGCGTGGTCGCCGACCCAGCGGTCCTCGCGGCCGACCTGTTGGTCGGCGGGGCGGCTCGCGAGGCGCTGGATCACGTCCGTCGCCACTCCTGGGTCGACCTCGTCGCGAGCGACGAGTTGCTCGCGGCGACCGAAGCGCTCGTCGCCGCGCTCGCGGACCCGGCACTCGCCGCGGCCCACCGGGAGCGCCTCGAGACCGACCGCGTCGCGGTCGACCAGCCCGAGGACGACCACCCCGCGCTGGCTTCCGCGTACCAGGGGGAGGCCGCCCACCTCCTCTCGTACGACGAGCGGCTGAACTCCGCGAAGGCGGGGCTCTCGCTTCAGCCCCGCGTCTCGGTCAGCGTCCGGCCCCCGGACGCGTTCGCGACCCTGTTCGACCCCGAGAGCCTCTACGAGGCGACCGTCGGCGGCGACTACCCGGGACCGGACCGGGACCCTCGAGCGTAAGGGAACGCCGAACCGCCGTCAGTCGGGGCTCTCCTCGGCGCCGACGTTCTCCCGGCTCTCGAAGGAGGCGGGATCGGGTTCGATGTTCGCGAACTGAACCGCACGTACGCCCAGGGTTTCGACGCGCTCGCGGAGGTCCTCGTCGACCAGCTCGCGGCCCTCGAACCGCCGGTGGGCGTTCGGCACCGCGGCCTGGTGGGGCAACACCCAGGCGTCGAGGGCCCGACAGACCACCCGCAGGTGATCGAGCGCGCCCACCGGGAAGCTGCCCCCCGAGACGGCCAGCAGGCCGACGGTCTTGTTCTCGAACTCGTCGAACCCGCAGTAGTCGAGCGCGGTCTTCAGCACCGAGGAGTACGACCCGTGGTACATCGGCGTCCCCAGGAGGACCGAGTCAGCCTCCCGAATCCGGCGCGCGAGCTCCGGGGCGTCGCCGGCCTCGTCGTCGTCGGCGTCGAACAGCGGGAGCTCGAGCTCCCGGAGGTCGATCAGTTCTGCGCTCGCGCCGCTCGCCTCGGCCGCGTCCAGGGCGTGTCGCAGCGCCGGCCGGGTGTAGCTTCCCTCGCGGAGGCTCCCGACGACGCCGACGACGTGAACCGTCTCGTCGGTCATGCGGTGGCGTTCGTCGGGACGGAATAAAAGGCTCCGCTCGCGCGCCGGTGTCGCTCGAGCGTTTCGACGGCGCCCGGCTCACCGGGGCGAGGACTCGAGGCGGGCGTCGAAGACCGTCCACGGGCGTTCGGGATCCTCCTCCTCGTCCCCGCCGGCCCCGTCGAGCTCCTCGGGGACGTTCCACCGGTCGACGATCTCGAAGCCGGCGCTCCGAAGTCCGTCCGCCGTCGCCGCCGCGCCGGCGAGGTCCCACTCCATCCCGACGCCGCTGTCGAGCCAGTTCGGGTTCGTCCCGCGCCACTCGTCGGTCCCCTCGCACACCAGCGCTCGCCCCCCGGGTTTCAGGACGCGCGCGAACTCGTCGAGGACCGCCGACTGGTCGCCCGTCGGCACGTGGATCAGCGACCAGTAGGCGACCGCGGCGTCGAACGTCGACCGATCGAACGGCAGCGACGTCATCTCCCCCTGGACGAGCGCGGCGTCGGCTTCGCTGTCCGCCGCGAGCGCCAGCTGCGCGCGCGAGAAGTCGAGCCCGACGGCGGTCGTCGACTCGCCCAGCCGCTCGAGGACGGGCGTCCCCTGTCCGCAGCCCGCGTCGAGAACGCGACTCGAGGCGGGCAGCGACTCGAGAAACCGCGCGAGGAGCTCGGTCGCGCGGCCGTCCTCGGATCGGCTCGCGGCGTACGTCTCGGCGAGTTCGTCGTACGATCTGCGAACGGCGTCTCTCTCGAGCATCCGTACACCCTATCGGATCCGTCGCCGTTCAACCTTTGCACGGGACGGGATCGGTTCCGGCGGACGTCTCCGCCGGCGCCGCTACCGGCCGGCGTACCAGTCCGCGAACTCGGCGAGCGCCCGGCCGCGGTGGGAGATGGCGTTTTTCTCCTCGGTGTCCATCTCCGCGAACGTCCGTCCGTTGTACTCGAAGATGGGGTCGTAGCCGAACCCGCCCTCGCCGCGGGGCGCGACGAGGGTGCCCGCGACCGACCCCTCGAAGGTCTCCGTCCGCTCCCCGTCGGCGTAGGCCAGCACCGTCCGAAACCGCGCCCGCGTGCTCTGCTCCTCGCTGGCGAGCCGCCAGACGCGTTCGATCCCGAGGGTGTCCTCGACGTACGCGGAGTACGGCCCCGGAAACCCCTCGAGCGCGTCGACGAACAGCCCGGTGTCGTCGACCAGCACCGGTTCCTCGCTGCCAAGCGCCGCGTAGGCCTCCTCGGCCCCGCGGACGACGATCTCCTCGAGCGAGTCGCTTTGTAGCTCCGCGTAGTCGTAGGCGACCTGCTCGACGGTGTCGATCCCCTCGAGGTAGTCCTGGGCCTCCG
Organism: Natronococcus jeotgali DSM 18795; assembly: GCF_000337695.1. GTDB lineage: Archaea > Halobacteriota > Halobacteria > Halobacteriales > Natrialbaceae > Natronococcus > Natronococcus jeotgali. Next base: position 12,830 of record NZ_AOIA01000022.1, on the reverse strand, counting down.
CGACTTTCCCCGCGTTGCTCGTGACGAACCGAACGGTCATACTGGAACCCGTGTCCACCGACGCCAAAGCGTCGTCGGTTGCGCTCCGCCGTCGAGGCCTCCGCGCCGACCGGCTCGCCGCCACAGCAACACTTTCGTCGGTGTACTGATTTACTCGGAGTGTGAGTAATACTGACACCGTCCGGCTCGGCGTAGTCGGACTCGGATTCATGGGACAGACCCACGCGACTAACGCCGAAACCCTCGGCCACGAGGTCGTCGCGGGCGCCGACCTCGTCGCTTCGACCCGCGAGGAGTTCGCCGAAACCTACGGCGCGGCGACCTACGAGGCCTTCGAGGAGATGTACGACGGCGAGAACCTCGACGCAGTCGCGGTCTCGACGCCCAACGCCTTCCACGAGGAGGCGGTCGTCGCCGCCCTCGAGCGCGGCTACGACGTCCTCTGCGAGAAGCCGCTCGCGAACGACCTCGAGAGCGCCGAGCGCATCGCCGACGCGGCCGCGGAGTCGGACGGGTTCTGCATGGTCAACTTCCACAACCGCGTCTCGACCGCGACGGAGGTGTTCAAGGACCGCCAGGCCGAGGGCTTCTTCGGAGACGTGACCCACGTCGACGCGAACTACGTCCGGCGACGGGGCATCCCCGGCGTCGGCTCCTGGTTCACGAACCGCGAACTCTCGGGTGGCGGCGCCGTCGTCGACATCGGCGTCCACGCGATCGACTACGCGCTGTACCTGATGGGCTACCCCGAGGTCGAGGAAGTGTTCGCGGTCACCCGCACGGAGTTCGGCCACCGCGAGGACTACGTCGATCCGGGCGACTGGTACGACGAGACCGACGAAGCGGTGTTCGACGTCGAGGACTCGGCGACCGCGATGATCCGGTGTGCGGACGATCGGACGATCTCGCTCGAGGTCACGTGGGCGGCCAACCAGGCCGAGACGAACGACTTCGTCGTCCGCGGCACCGAGGCGGGGGCGAAACTCGAACTCGGCGGCGAGGAACTGACGTTGTACGAGGCGGGCACGCAGGGCACCGACCACCTGGTCGACTCCACGCTGACGGGCGGTTCGCTCGACCGCACGGGCTGGGAGGGCAGCGACGAGCGGTTCCTCGAGGCCGTGCTCTCGGGCGAGACGCCGGCGCTGAACACGGCCGAACACGGGCTGACGGTCCAGCGCGTGATCGACGCGATCTACCGGTCGGCCGAGAAGGGAACGTCGGTGTCGCTCGAGTAGTCCGCGGGCGACTCGCTAGCGCTGAGAGTCCCGCAAGATCAGCGGCCCGATCGCGAGGGTGCGTTTCGCGGCCGTCGCGATCCGCAGGATGTAGGAGGTCAGCAGGAAGAACGGAACCAGCGTCATCGTGAAGGTGATCGCGACGAGCCAGAGCAGCGCCTCGACCCCGAGGATCCTCCCGGTGATCGTCGTCGCGTCGACGAACGCCATCATCATCCCCGAGACCAGCAACGCGGGGATCGCGGCGTAGAGGATGTACCGCGAGAGGTTGATCAGCTCCCACTGGAAGTACAGCGTCTTGATGTGCTCGCGGGCGGGCCCGAACATCGAGAAGGCGGTCCGGAGCTCCTCGAGGGCGGCGCGTTGCTCCTCGTCGATGTCATCCTCGTAGTCGGCGACCAGCCGCTCGATCTGGAAGATGTTCCAGGAGTAGTTGTAGTCCATCGAGGCGTGGACGACGTCGAAGGTGCCGAACGTCGCGCCGTCGAGTTCCTCGCGGACGGTCTCGGCGTTGCCGGTGATGCTGTCGACGAACTCCTTGACCTCGTCTTTGAGGTCCCGGTTGTCCGCGGATTCGATGCGCTCCTCGAGGGTCTCGGCGCGGCCCTGCGTGGCGTCGATGATCTCCCTGAGGAACGCGGAGGGGTCCGCGGGCGCCGGCTTGTCGGTCAACTCCTTGATGTAGTCCCGAAAGTCCATCGTCTCGCTCATCCGGGCGCGCTGCTCGCCGAGGGGGCCGTTCTCCTGGGAGATGATCAGCTGACTGATGGTGACGACGAGCGTGACGCCGGTGATCAGCGCGCCGATCATCTGCGCGTACAGCGACTCGATCACGGCCCGGTCCTGCAGCATGTCCGCCAGCGTCGGATCCAGCAGACTTCCGAGCATGAACAGCCCGAAGAACGTCCCCGCGAGGACGCCCGTGATGACCTGCCGGTTCGCCCCGATGAGCAGCCAGAGCTTGATCCGACTCTCGTCGGCCCGCTTGCGCATCGTGTCCGCGGTGCTGATCTGATCCTCGTCCGCGTTCTCACTCATCCGGGTCACCGTCCGTCGGTCGCTTGAAGACGAGGAACTTGGTGCCGCCTCCGGTGTACTCGATCGTCTCGACGAGCTCCCACCCGTCCCGACCGAGGTCGTTCAGTAGCTCCTTCGGATCGGCCGCCTCCCGCATCGTCGCCTCTCGTGGCGGACGAACCGTCTCGTACTCCCAGACGGTACCGCTGTCCGTTGCCATACGCTCGTATATCGGAGATCCGCTGAAAAAGCGTTCGCGTTGCTACCACGTGGTAGCGAGGCGCGCGATTACTCGTCGTCGACGATGACTTCGACGGGCTCGTCCTCGGTGCCGTCGGATCCCTCGGTCTTGCCCTGCTCTTGTTGCCAGAGGAGCGCGCCGGCGACGGCCACGACGATCCACGAGCGCCAGTTCGCGAGGTTCAGCGTGTAGCCGACGCCGAACGGCTTCTCGACGAGCATCCCCTCGCCGGGCTGCCAGTACGCCGAGAGCATCCGACCCATGCTCGGCCGATCGAAGTTGTACGGTACGCCGAAAACCTCTCCGGAGGTTGGCTTGTCTGCCATGCGCGACCGAACGTCGTCCACGATTAAGAGTATTGTGTGCGGACGTTCGAGAAACCGGGCGCCGGCGCGGCCTCGACGGGCTCGCTCGAGGCGGATCACGAACCGCCGACGTACCGACCCCGCCCCTCGACGTCCTCGAGGCGCTCGAGGACCCGCGCTTCGCCGACCTCGCGGTACCCCTCGCGCAGGGCCGCCCGCAGGGGTTCGGGGTCGTCGGCGGTGCCGACGAGACTCTGGTCGAAGACGTGCAGGTCCATCGCGTAGTCCTCGACGTGGTCGGTGTGGTAGCCGAGTCCGAAGTCGATGAGGGACGCGCGGTCGGTCCCGCCCCGACCGCGGCCCCCGTCCGCTCGTCCGACCCGCACGTTTCGGGTCGTCGGATCGCCGTGGACGAACCCCGCCAGGTGGAGCCGCGCGAGGTGGCCCGCGACCTCGCGAACTCGCTCGGGCGACAGCGCGGTCCGCAGGTCCTCGCGACCGACGTACTCGACCTCGAGGCGAGCCTCGCGTCCGTCGACGTCCGAGAGCACCGGGGTCGGCACCCCTTCCCGTCGGGCCAGACTCGTCAGGCGGGCCTCGATTCGGGTCCGTTCCCGCCGGAGCCGCTCGTCGAGCTCGGGGTGGCGGTAGGCCTTGGACTCGCGGCGTTTCGTCACCGTTCCGGCCTCGGGCTCGAGGTCGACGATCGCCTCGGCGCCTCGAACGCTGCCCTCTTCGCGGCCGAGCGCCAGGTCGGACTCGTCCTGCGGGCGCCACGTAACCGGCACCTGATCGGGTCGGAAGTCCGGGTCAACCCGCGACGCTTCGATCGCCAGGGTGTCGCCGGCGTCGTACATCTTCGCGCCGAGCACGGCGATCATCCCCGCGTTGTCCCGCAAGAACCGGGGCTCTGGCGCGTGAAATTCGGCCCCGCGCTGGTCGCACATCTCCGCGAGCATCTCCCGGAGGCGGGCGTTCTGGCCGACGCCCCCGCCGAGTACGAGTTCGTCGCTGCCCGTCAGCGACAGCGCGCGCTCGGAGACCTCGGCCAGCATGGCGAAGACGTTCTCCTGGAGCGAGTAACAGACGTCCTCGACGGGAATCCCGTCGTCGGAGGCCTGCTTCGCGGCGCTCATGATCCCCGAAAAGGAGAAGTCCATCCCCTTGACCACGTAGGGGAGGTCGACGTACTCGCCGTCCTCGGCGGCGGCCTCGACCTTCGGCCCACCCGGATGGGACCAGCCGACGTGGCGGGTGAACTTGTCGATCGCGTTGCCGACGCCGGTGTCCATCGTCTCGCCCAGCACGCGGTAACGACCGTTCCGGTACGCGAGCAAGTGGGCGTTGGCCCCGCTGGCGTTCAGACAGACCGGCGACGAAAAGCCGGAGGTGTGCCGGCCGATCTCGAGGTGAGCGACCATGTGGTTGACTCCGACAAGCGGCACGTCCAGCGACTGGGCCAGCGCCCGCGCGGCGGTGCCGACGATCCGCAGACAGGGACCGAGCCCGGGGCCCCGAGAGAAGGCGACGCAGTCGACGGGCGGCTCGTCGGCCGCGTCGCGGCGCTCCCGGGCCCGCTCGAGGACCGTCTCGACGACGCGGGGGATCGCGTCGTGCATGTGTTCGGCGGCCTCCCGCGGGTGGATGCCGCCGCTGTCGGGCTGGTAGGCGTCGCTCTCGATGACGACCTCGTCGGTCGCCGCGTCGTAGACGGCCGCGCTTGCGGCCCAGGCGGTGCCCTCGATGCCGAGGACGCGGGTGTGAGAACTCACGGCTTGTGATCGGTGTCAGTTCGAACGCGGTGTCGGAGAACGAGCGAGCGAGACGTCCCGCTTACGGCCGTCGGCCGTTCGCGCGTTCCGGTGCTCCTCGCTTCGCTCGAGCCCTCCTTACTCCCACTCGGTGTACCCGCACTTCCCGCAGTGGAGTCGGTCGCCGTGGTCCGCGAGGAAGCTGTCGCCACAGCGGGGACACTGCTCGCGCTCGATGGTGCCGTCCTCGTCGTAGAGTTCGTGGCGGGCCATCTTATGCCTCCTCCGCTTCGGCTTCGGCGTCGGCCTCGTCGGCGCCGATCTTGTTGCGCTCGAGCATGTGCTCTTGCTCGACGTCACGGGCGTGGTCGGCCGTCTCGTAGACCTTGGCCTGGCCGACGGTCTTTCGCATCCCGAACTTCGTGTCGAGCTTGCGGACGACGACCTCGTCGGCGTCCTTGTTCATCTTCGCCGCGAGGCTGTCCCGAACCTGCAGGCGCTCGGGAGTGGCGTCCTCGTGGAACAGCTCGAAGGTCACGTCCGTTCGGTGCAACATGGGGTTTTCCTCCTCGGAAATGATGTCGACGTCCATGATATCACTCAGTTACGCTAGTATCCCCGTGTAGCGCCTAAAAGGATTTCGAAGCGACCGATGCTCGCCGCCGGCGCCTCGAGTCCGGGAACTACCCCTCGAGGACCGCCAGTCCTCGCGGCGCCTGCGCCTCGAACCCGTCGGCCCAGTCGACACCGATCCGTTCCCAGGCGTCGCCGAAACTCCGGGTCCGGAACAGTCCGCGGTTGTTCGCGGCGTAGACGACTCCGGGCTCGGCCCCGGCGGCGAGGTCCGCCCGGACGACGCCCTCGCCAGTCGGGAGGCCGACGTCCTCGAGTCGCTCCCACGGCTCCGCGTCCGACTTTCGGTACACGTACGCTTCCGCCGAACTCGCCGTGTGGGCCGAGCGGGGGCCGCTGGCGCTCGAGACAAGCACCGCGTCGGGGTCGCCCGGATCGGGCGCGACGCTCCAGCAGTACCGGTGTGCGAGCCCCTCCTGGGGGTGGTCCCAGGACTCGCCCCCGTCGGTCGACCGGGCGAAGCCGTCGCCCGCGGCCGAGTAGACCAGTCCCTCCCGGTCCGGGTGGGTCGCTAGGCTGTGGTTGTCCCGGCGCGATCCCTCGGGCCGGTCCCGCCAGCTCCCGCCGCCGTCGGTGCTCAGGACGAACGCCCCGGCCTCGATCCCGACGTAGAGTCGATCCGGATCGAACGGGTCGACCTCGAGCCAGCGGACGTGGTGGGTGTGCGGTCTGGGCGGGAAAAACCAGCTCTCGGCCGAGGGGAGATCGGTCAGCCCCTCGAGGTGGGTCCAGGAGTCGCCGCCGTCGTGCGAGCGGTAGATTCGACTGGGCTCGGTCCCGGCGTAGATCGCGTCGGGATCGTGGGGACTGATCGTCACCGCCGTGACGGCGTCGCTCTCGAGGTTCTCGGCGCCGCCGTACCCCGACTCGCGCTCGGGGACGAACTCGGTCTCGAGCGATTCGAACGAGTCGCCGCCGTCCGTCGAACGGTGGAGCCCGCTCTCGAAGGTGCCGACGAACACCCGCTCTGGCGCGTCCGGTGAGGCGGCGAGGCATTCGAGGTCGTACCCCTCGAGGGCGGCCGTCGTCGTCCACTCCTCGCCGTCCTCGCAGACGAGCAGCCGATCGCGCAACGCGACGTAGACGGTCGTCATACCCGAACGGAGGCGCTCGAGGCGCAGAAAGGTTCGCCCGGAACTACGCGAGCAGCCAGTACGCGGCAAGCCCGAGTCCGGCGAGGACGACCGAGAGCGCGACCAGCACGCCGTACTTGATCGCGACGGCGCGTCTGTAGTGGCGCTCGCAGACGGCGACGTTCTCGTGGCTCCTGAACGTCATCGTTCGCTCGGCCGCGCGCGGACAGTCGCGCATCCGGCAGTCGTCGGATCCCATACGCCCGCTCGAGTCGCGGCGAGCAAATCCGTTCCGTTCTATCGGCTCCGGCGCGATCGCGGCCCACTCTGCGGTTGCGCCGGGAAATCGGTGCAGTAGACCGACTCACTCGACCGCGAACGTCTCCGCGGAGATGCCGACCCCGCCCAGCCAGCACTCGAGGGCGAGCAGGACGAGCGCGAGCCCGACGACCAGCATGACGAGGCCGTTGAGCAGGGTCCAGCCGCCGGCGCCGGCGAGCAACTGGGTGAACCCCAGCGTCGTCGCACCCAGCGCGAGCACCGCCAGGCCGACGGCGCCGATCCGGGGCCAGCCGACGCTCCCGAGCCGTTCGCGGACGCCGGCGACGATCAGCAGGCCGCCACCGACGGCGAGCCAGCCGAACAGCGCCGCCGTCACGGGCGTCGTCCCCGCGAGGACGACGATCCCGACCGCGAGGACGAGCGTAACGACGCCGACGCCGAGAAAGCCCCGTCGGAGGCGGTCCTTTCGGTCGCTCATTCGTCCGCGAGAGTAGGAGGATCGGGCTGGTAACGGTTCCGATCGCGCACCGCCCGTCTCGTACGGGCTACTGTGAGTCATTGCCGGTACAACCGCGACCGCCCTGGTTGCACCGGAAAATTCGTTACAGCAAACCGTCTCAGTCGTCGTCCATCGGCGCCGTCACGGGCTCGACGCGCTCGCCGCGGGGACCCTCGAGGTCGACCTTCGGGAGCAGGTCCCGCAGGTAGCGACCGGTGTGGGAGTCCTCGAGGCGGGCGATCTCCTCGGGAGTACCGGTGGCGACGACCCCGCCGCCGTGCTCGCCGCCCTCGGGACCGAGGTCGATCACGTGGTCGGCGTTTTTCACGAGGTCGAGTTCGTGCTCGATGACGACGACGGTGTTGCCCTCGTCGGTCAGGCGGTGGAGCACGTCGATCAGCTTGCGCTCGTCCTCGCTGTGGAGCCCGGTGGTGGGCTCGTCGAGCAGGTACAGCGTCTCGCCGGTGTCTTTCTTGCCGAGTTCTTCGGCGAGTTTGATCCGCTGGGCCTCGCCACCGGAAAGGGTGGTCGAGGGCTGGCCCAGGGTCATGTAGCCCAGCCCGACGTCTTTCAGCAGCTGGAGGCGACGGCGGATCTGGCTCGAGGACTCGAAGAAGTCGTAGGCCTCCTCGACCTCCATCTCCAGTACGTCGGCGATCGTCTTCCCCTTGTAGGTGACGTCGAGCGTGGCGTCGTTGTAGCGGGCGCCCTCGCACTCCTCGCAGGGGACGTACACGTCCGAGAGGAAGTTCATCTCGATCTTCACCGTTCCCTGGCCGCCGCACTCCTCGCAGCGCCCGCCCTTGACGTTGAACGAGAACCGCCCCTTCTCGTAGCCCCGTTGCTTGGCGAGTTTCGTCTGGGCGAACAGCTCGCGGACGTAGTCGAAGACCCCGGTGTAGGTCGCGGGGTTCGAGCGCGGCGTGCGGCCGATCGGGGACTGGTCGATCAGCCGCACCGTCTCGATCTCCTCGAGTCCCTCGAGATCGTCGTGGTCGCCCGGAATCACCGAGGTGTTGTCGTTCATCTGCCGAGCGAGCCCCTTGTACAGCACGTCGTGCATCAGCGTGGACTTTCCGGAGCCGGAGACGCCCGTGATCGCGGTGAAGTTTCCGAGCGGAAGGTCGACGTCCAGATCGTCGAGGTTGTGCTGGCGGGCCCCGCGGATCGTCAACGCGCCGTCGGGGTCGCGGCGCTCGTCGGGCACCGGGATCTGCCGGCGTCCGGAGAGGTAGTCGCCGGTGATCGACTCCTCGCAGGCCTTCAGCTCGTCGACGGAGCCGTTGACGACGACGTCGCCGCCGCGTTTCCCGGGGCCGGGCCCCATGTCGATGACGTTGTCCGCGCGCCGCATCGTCTCCTCGTCGTGTTCGACGACCAGCAGGGTGTTGCCCAGGTCGCGCAGCTCCTCTAAGGTGTCGAGCAGGCGGTCGTTGTCCCGCTGGTGGAGCCCGATCGAGGGCTCGTCCAGCACGTACAACACCCCGACGAGACCGGAGCCGATCTGGGTCGCCAGTCGAATGCGCTGGCTCTCGCCGCCCGACAGCGTGGCGGCCTCGCGGTCGAGCGTGAGGTACTCGAGGCCGACCTCGCACATGAACCCGAGTCGGGCGCGGATCTCCTTTAAGATCTCCTCGGCGATCACGCGCTCGCGCTCGGTGAGGTCGGCCTCCATCGCCTCGAAGTGATCCCGGGCGTCGCCGATGCTCATCGCGTTGATCTCGGTGATCGCGGTGCCGTCGACCAACACGGCTCGCGAGGCGGGCTTCAGGCGGGTGCCGTCGCAGGCCGGACACTCCGTGGCCGACATGTAGTCCTCGATGTGCTCTCTGGTCGAGTCCGAGTCGGTCTCGAGGTAGCGTCGCTCGAGGTTCGGGATGACGCCCTCGAAGCGTTTCTTCTTGCGCCGCGTGCCGTTTTTCGTTCGGCGCTTGAACAGCACCTGTCCGCTCGTGCCGTAGAGGAAGGCCTGCTGGATCTCCTCGTCGAGGTCCTCGAACGGCGTCGACAGCGAGACGTCGAAGTGGTCGGCGACCGCGTCGAGCCGCGTCTGGTAGTACGAGCGGTTGTAGCTCCAGGCCTCGAAGACGTGCTTGAGCGGTTTCGACTCGTCCTGGACGACCAGGTCCTCGTCGATCTCCTTGGTCTCGCCTAGGCCCTCGCACTCGGGGCAGGCGCCGTGGGGCGAGTTAAAGGAGAACGAACGGGTCTCGATCTCGGGGACGTCGATCCCGCAGTGGGTGCAGGCGAGGTCCTTCGAGAACTCGACGACGAAGCGGTCGTCGTCCTCGCTGTCGTCGCCGAGCGCGCCGGTCTGGCGGCTCTCCGCGCCGAGTTCGGCGGCGACCTCCTCGGGGGCGTCCGGCAGGATCACCTTCAGGACGCCCTCGGCCTCCTCGAGTGCGGTCTCGACGCTGTCGATGATCCGCGGTCGCGCCTCGGTGCTCACTTTCACGCGGTCGACGATCACGTCGATCGTGTGGTCGAAGTTCTCGCCTAGGTCGGGTTTCTCGAGCGTGAGGTCGTGTTCCTCGCCGTCGACCTCGACGCGGGCGTACCCCTCCGACACGAGTTCGTCGAACAGGTCCTCGAAGGCGCCTTTCTGGTCGCGAACGACGGGCGCCGCGAGCTTCGCTTTCGTCCCCTCGGGGAGCTCGAGGATGCGCTCGACCATGTTCTGGGCCGACTGCTCGCCGACCTCCCGACCGCACTCGGGACAGTGGGGAGTACCGACGCGAGCGTAGAGCAGACGCAGATAGTCGTGGAGTTCCGTGACGGTTCCGACCGTCGAACGGGGGTTGTTCGCGGCGTTCTTCTGGTCGATCGAGATCGCCGGGGAGAGTCCCTCGACGGTCTCGACCTGCGGTTTGTCCATCTGGCCCAGGAAGTTCCGGGCGTACGCCGAGAGACTCTCGATGTACCGGCGCTGGCCCTCGGCGTAGACGGTCTCGAACGCCAGCGAGGACTTCCCCGAGCCCGAGAGCCCGGTGACGACGGTGAACTCCTCGCGGGGGATCGTGACGTCGAGGTCCTCGAGGTTGTGCTCCTCGGCCCCGCGGACCTCGATCGTGTCCCGACTCATGGCTCCCTCCGGAGACGGGCGCGAAACGGCGATCGAGCTGACGGTCGATTCATTATACCCGAGTCAGGTGTCGGAGCAACTTAACCCGTCTGAAAGCCAAACCGGGAGTGATGTGGTACCGCTTTGCACGTCCGCGAGCCGAACAGACTTCGGTCGGAAGCACCATTGCCTCGGTATGAGCGACGACACCGGAGCGGCCCCGGCGGTCTCGGAGTACGTCGAGTACTGCCACACGCAGGCCGGCCTGCTGTCTGGTCGCGTCGAGACGATGACCGACGAGGCCAACGAACTGCTCGACGAGATCGACGTGCGGCTGGCCGAGCTGCGCTCGGAGCTCGAGGCCCGGTCGGGCGACACTCCGCGGACCGAGCGTCCGCCGTCGGCGACCGGACCGGGCGACGGACTCGAGGTCGACGACCTCGAGGCCGCGGGGAAAGACCTCGAGGAGAAACAGGCGCTGGTCGACGCCAAGCAGGCCCGCATCCAGGCGTTTCAGGAGCTGTCGGCCGGGTACGCCGAGCTGGCCGCCGACCTCCAGACCGACGTCGACGACGCCGAAGAGGCGCTGACTCGAGTCGTCGAGTTCGAGGCCGACGCCGACGCCCCGGCGTACTTCGAGGACAGGCAGACGCTGTGCGAGGCCGCCCTGGAGGCCGACGAGGAGTAGCCCGACGACTATTTCACTCGAGCGCCCGAACGCCCGCGTATGTCGCCGACGACCCACAGGTGCACCTGTGGCGCGACGCTGCGGTTCAGGCAGGACATGATCGAGGACCGAAGCGGGGTGCGCCGGAGCTGGCGGTGCAAGGACTGCAACACTCCGGTCCCGAACGTCGTCGCCGAGCGTCTCAGCCACCAGCATCCGTCGTAAACTACCCCTCCCTACTTCACTCACCGCACACGCGGCTCGCTCGTTGAGGGTGGGGCTTTGATGTGGACTCCCGGCGATCAACTGTCAGCGGTTGGCCGATAGCCGTCGCCGTTCAACATCCCACCATTAACACGCACGTCTACTGGTGCGTCTGCGCCCCCCGACGTGGGCGAGGAACGCAGTCTGTGCTGTCGCTTCCGCATGTACCGCAGTCCGACGTTTTTCGCGCCGTTGTAGTCCGCGTTGATTTCATACCCACACTTTAAACACTGGAACTGCTCGCCGTCACGGTTGTCTTCGTGGGTAAAGCCACAGTCGGTGTGCGAACACCGCTGGCTCGTATGATCTGGTTCAACCTGTTCAACCGCCACACCCCGGTCTGGTGCCTTGTACTCAACATATTCGACGAGACGGCGGAACGCCCAGATATGATGCCAGTCAGCATATGGCAATCGTTCCCGAACATCCGTCAACTCCTCAAACACGATTACATCGCAGTCATGGTCAACTGCTTCGTCAACGATCTCGTTGACGACCGTGTGGATGTACTGTTTTCGCCACGCCCGCTCACGCTTTCCAAGTCGAAGCAAGGCGTTGTGAGCGGCTTGTGTGCCCCGCTGTTGCATCTCTGCCCGACGTTTCTCGAACTCTCGAATCCAGTGGTCGTACTCGTCACCGCTCCAGAACGTGCCCGTGCTGGCGACGGCGAGACTGTTCACACCGAGGTCGATACCGAGGACTGTCTGGTGCTCGGTATCGTCCGACCCCTCGATTTCAACAGCGTCACCATCCTCGTTTACCTTCCGCGTTTTGACGTGGCAGGAGAACTCGCCGGTGGCTTGGTCGTACTGGAGTGTACTCGTCCGAAACTCGTAGTCTTCCGAAAGGACGTACTCCTCGTACGGAGATGGACTGTCTGCTGGCAACTCAAAGTCACACTCGACTCGTCCGTTCACTGTCGAGAGTGAGATTTTGTTTCGGTAGAACGTGGCACTGCGCTTGTCGTACACCGGCTGTGTTGAATCACTAGACGGCGTCGGGATAGGCCGGTAAATCAAAGGAGTTGAAGCGGGAGGCTTCCGTTGTCCATGACGCAAATNGAGCGTTGCGTCTCGATAGCACAAAGTGTTACGGGTGAGAGAGGCGAATCCGCCGCCCCAAGCGGTGGCGGCGGATTCGCCGACTATGCTCTCGTTTCGCTGCATTGTCTCCGGATTTATCTCGATACCTCTTATCGGATGACGATCGATTTGCTGAAGGAAATGCCACAAATAGCAGGGGAGATCGGCCTCGAAGCGGCCGATCTCCCCGTTCCCTCCACGCTGTGTAAGGCATTTGACCGGATCAAAATGAATGTCTGTCGCGTGCTGCTGCGCCAGTCGGCGCAGCTGCACGCTCTCTCTGAACACGCTGCGATCGACGCAACGTTCTATGAACGAGATCGTGCGAGCCGCCATTATTGCCAGCGAACGAATTATCACGTTCAGACGCTCAAGGTGACAAAACTCGTCGATACAGCAACGCAAGCTGTGCTTGATCTTCACTGCTCAACGACGTTAGAAGGCAGCGATGCGGATCTTTGTGAGCAGATCGCCCGCAGGAACGCGGGCGATCTGCGGTCTCTCGCCGCTGATAAGGGCTATGACAAGCAACAACTCCGCGAACGGCTCCGTGGACTCGATATTCGCCCGCTGATCAAACATCGGATCTTCGCTCCGTACGATCACGCACACAACGCCCGTATTGATGAAGATCTGTACGCTCAGAGGTCAATGACCGAAACCGTCAACTCTGCCGTCAAGCGCTCGCTCGGCTACGCCGTGCGAGCGCGTACCTGG
>NZ_AOIA01000021.1 GCF_000337695.1 Natronococcus jeotgali DSM 18795 | reverse complement strand
GTACCTGGTATCGAGAGTTCCGTGAAATCGCCCTGATGTGTGTCGTTTACAACATCAAACGTGCCATCAAACAGTAAAATCCTCCGCCTTACAGCGATTCAACACAGCCCGTACACCATACTCCACGAGGTGAACTCCGGTTTGTTCGTCCGTTTGCCCTTTTTCCAGCGATCAACGCCGCTGTCGACGGCGTGGACGGCACGCCGGATGGCTTCTTGGACGAGGTTTGCTGTGAGGTCTGTTTCCTCGCGGAGACGGTCGTACAATGCATCTCTGGCCTTCGCGTTCGAGGTTACGCAGTCTTCGTAGTCGGTGTTGTCCCAGCAGTAGTCACTGGCCTCGTTCGCGCAGTAGAGAAATTGCTCGGCGGTTTCGTGGAGGTCATCGTGATACTCGTCGGGAACGACGAGTTTGACCGGTACGGTGCGTCTGACCTCCATAGTTCAGATATTGTATTGACGGTACATAATAGCCCGGGAGTCGGGCGGCTACCGTCCCGTGATTTGTGTCGTGAAGTGTCGGCTTCCTCCCCGGCCTACTCGCTTCGCACTTCCGACTGGTCGGAAGCCCTCGCTCCTTGAGGCCGGGGGCTCCGCCTCGAAACTGCTGATCCGCTCGGCTCGCTTGTCGCTCTCGGCGCCCTCGAGCGCGGAGACGGACGGCGTCGAGCCCTAGATGTCGCCCTGGAGGACGACGGTGTCGTCGTCGACCCGATCGATCATCCCGTCGGTGACGAGGTAGTCCTCCTCGTCCTCGCCCTCGACGCCGATCTTCGCGAGCAGGTGTTCGGCGACGCTGGGGTTCGGGTCGACGGCGGCCTCGCCGTTCTCGACTTTCGCGACGATCCCGAGCTCTTTCCCTTCCGCGTCGATCACTTTCTTGCCGACCTCGTCGTCGGATAGTGTCGCTACCATACTACCGCCTTTCTCGGGCGGGGGAATAATCGCGGTGCCGTCTCGTGCCTGCCGGTGTCTGCATGCGCGCCCCCGACCTATTTGATCGCGGCGACCGACCGTTCGATCGACGATCGCTCATGTCTCACACGCTCGAGATCAGCGACGACCTGAAGGATCGACTCGACAGCCACTGCGACGAGGGCCAGTCCCCCGAGGAGTTGATCGAGGAACTGGTCTCGATCTACGAGACCGAGGGGACGTTCATGCAGGAAGGGTACAGCGAGTGAGTCGACGCCGTCGTCCCGCGGGTCGTCTCGCCGCCGCGTTCGAGTTCCGTCGACTGCACGACGACGGAACTGGTTGGACAAACTCATTAAGGGGCGAGACAGTTTCGGCACTATGAACGAGCGTTACGATGTAGTCGTCGCCGGGGCCGGGCCGGCCGGCGCCCAGTGTGCGCGCGACCTCGCGAGACGCGGACACGACGTCGTCGTCCTCGAGACCGAGTCCGAAGACGAGTTCCCGCGCCAGAGCAACAAGTCGACCGCGGGCACGTTCCACTCGATGATGGCCGCGTTCGGGATCCCCGACGACGTCGTGATGCAGTACACCGACACGGTCGTCCTCGAGTCGCCGACCGACCACTACGTCAAACGCCACCCCGGCGCCGTCCTCGAGTTCGCGGACTTCAAGCGCTACCTCGTCGAGGACGGTCGGGAGAAGGGGGCGGAGTACCGCTTCGACGCGCGGGCGACCGCGCCGATCACGGAGGGCGGCGAGCCCGTCGGCGTCACCTACAACGGCGACGAGGAGCTGTACGCCGACATCGTGATCGACGCGACGGGGCCGGCCGCGCCGCTGGCGAAGAAACTCGACGTCACCGACCTCAAACGCGAGAACCACGCCGTCGGCATCGAGTACGAACTCGAGGGGATCGAGGTCGACCGCCCCGGCTTCGCCGATCTCACCGACGCGATGATGCTCCGGTTGGACCACAACATCGCCCCGGGCGGCTACTCCTGGATCTTCCACACCGGCGAGGACACCGCGAAGGTCGGAATCTGCTACATCCAAAACGAGTACCACAACCAGCGCGCCAGAGACGACTACACCGTCGACGACTACCTCTCTCACTGGTTCGACACCGACCCGCGCTTTCGCAACGCCGAGCGAATCGAGGGCAAGCAACACCGCGGCTCGGCCCACATTCAGCCGCCGGGACGAATGCACACCGATCGCTTCATGGCGATCGGCGACACCGTCCCGACGGTCGATCCGATCTGGGGAGAGGGGATCCACACCTGCATGAAGTCCGGACGGATGGCCGCCGCCGCCGCCGACAGCTGTCTCAAACACGACGGCGTCGAGCCGACCGCCGAGAACCTCTCGATGTACGACTCGCTGTGGCACAAGCAGGTCGCCCCGAACGCCGAGAAGCGGCTACTGATGACCCAGCTGCTGTACCTCGCGGACAACGAGCGGTACGACGAGTTCATGCGCGACCTCGATCGGCTGGACGAGGAGACCCTGGCGAAGGCCAACAACGGCAACCCGCTGGGGATCGCGAAGCTGCTCGGCCTCGAGGACGTCTCGCTGCTCGCGCGCCTGGCGAAACGACAGCTCGACGGGAAGCTGCCGCTGAACGGCAAGCTTCCCTGATACCCGTCCGTCGTCGTCCGATCCGCCCGGGACGACCGGGACGGTCGCCCGTCCCGTGAACTCCGGACTGGCTCTCGTCACTCGGTTTCGCCTGCCAGCTCCGCCACCGTCGCGACCGTCGCGAACTCGCCCTCGAGGTGGGCCAGCGCCGTCCGGTGGATCGTCTCGGCGCCGAAGCGCTCGCCGTCGAACTCGCGGTCGAACGTCGCGGTCGCGTCGGCGACCACGGTGACGTCGAACCCGCGGTTCTCGGCCATCCGGACCGTCGTCGAGACGCAGTGGTCGGTCGTCAGCCCGGCGACGACGAGCCGCTCGAGCCCGCGCTCGCGGAGCCAGGACTCGAGGCCCGTCCCGACGAAGGCGCCGTTGACCGACTTCTCGAACGTCGCCTCGCCCTCGAGGGGCGCCGTCTCGGATTTGAACGCAAAACCCGACTCGTCGCCGCGCAGCGGCGAGTCGGGCTCGTCCGAGGCGTGACGAACGTGGACGACGGGACGGTCGGCCCCGCGCCAGGCCTCGAGCAACTCGGCCGCGCGCCGTTCGGCGTCGGGGTTGTTCCGCGTCCCCCACGCCGGGTCGTCAAACCCTTCCTGAAGGTCGATCAGCACCAGCGTCGGTTCCGGGCCGTCGCGGTCCTCGGTGTCGGTCATGGCAGCTGCGCACCGGGTTTCGGATGCTCTCGCGTGACCGTCATCGGACACTCCTCGGGCGATTGGGCGTCGTCGGCCGTCAGCATGTACTGGGGCCACTCGCGGTCGCCCTCGACGCCCCAGTCGCCCAGATCGGCGTGGGGACAGACGCCGTCGTACCCCTCGAGGCGGTCCTGGATCACGTCGCGGGCCTGCTGGCCGGCGTGGGTGTCGGCGGTTACGCCGAGGTTTTCGAACAGCGCCCGGGGCTGGAAGGTGACCTCGAGCCCGATCGGACAGTACCGGCTCTTGCGCTCGCCGTAAAAGGGCGCTCGGCAGGTCGGGAACATCGGCTCGCCGCCCAGACAGAACTCCCAGCGCTCGTCGTCCGGGTTCGTCGGAATGGTTTCGGGCCAGGGTTCGGGGTCGTGGCAGTGCAGCGTCTGCAGGACGTGCCACAGCGCGTCGTGGTACTCCCGCTCGGAGAGCGGTTCTTCCGGCGGCTTGAAGAACGTCACCAGCGAGGCCCGCGGCGAGTGCTCGCGGTAGAGCTCGAGGTACTCGAGGATCCGATCGCGCAGCGTCAGCAGGGCGTCGGCGTCGGACATCGACGGCACCGCGGTGTACAGCGGTTCCCCCTGCTGGACCGACTCCGCGCCGAAAAAGCAGGGAAACGGCGTCCCGTTTCGCTCGCCGAGCAGCCCCTCCCGGAACGACCGCCAGTGCGCGTCGACCCACGCCGGCGCGTCGCCGGCTCGCACCCGTTCGTCGAGCGTCTCCTGATCCATCAGCGACTGCACGCCGGGTTCGTTCATCGGGCGAGTGCTGGAACCGAGAGGGGATGTACCTTCGCGTCGCGTCCGGGATTCGGGCGGTCGCGCCGCGCCCGGAAGGCGACCGACCGAACGTGTGCGAGCGGCGCGGCTCCGCCCGGTGCGACGCGAGCCGACCCGTCCGTTAGGACCGCCCTCGAGGAGCCGCACCCGGAACCCGACGCGCGTTCAGCGGGGTCGGTTTCGCGAGGAGACGACGTCGACCCCGGGGCTGTAGTAACAGACTGGAGACGTCGCCGGGGCGTCGAAGCCGTTGGCCTCGAAGAGCGCGTTCCTCTCGAGGGCGACCGTCGCCGGCCGGAGCGACCAGCGTTCGTGGACGAGGTCGGCGGAGCGGAGTTCGCCCCGACGCCCCGTCGTGTAGTACCGGTAGCGCTCGGTGAGAAACGCCGCGAGCGAGCCGGGGTTCGGCGCGAAGGACTCGCCGACGGGTTCGTACCGACACGCGAACCGGGCGGGGGCCGCACCCGGGTGGCGACGCTCGCTCGCGAACGAGACGTGTCTCGACCCCAGCCGCATCTCGATGCGCGCGTTGTAGTACGGCAGCCGGTGCGTGAGCCGGGCGGCGAGGACGCCGAGGACGCCGTCGGCGTCCAGACTGAAGAAGTAGACCCCCGACTCCCCGTTCCGGCGGACGTAGGTCCGGAGGTTGAGTTCGGGGAGCCCGAACCCCAGCCTCGCGGGCGCACCTCGAGGACGGACGGCGACGTTGCGAAACGGGACGATCGAGAGCCACGCGCGCCCGTCGTAGGTGTCGGGCTCGAGGCCGTCCGGGAGGCGGTCGTCGACGACCGCCGGAGCGATCGGCCAGTTCGCGAACAGGAGGTGGCGCCATCCCATCGCAACCGGAAGCGTCATACCGGTCCTCGCGACGGGTGCGCCGAAAAAGCCCCCGCCGGAAACGAGTGCCTACACGTCCTCGGGAAGCCAGCCGCCGTCGACTTCGACGTTCTCGCCGCTGACGTACTCGCTGTCGGGATCGAGGAAGAACAACAGCGGATTGATCAGGTCCTCGAAGCTCGCGGGGCGGTCCCGCGGGAGTTCCTCGGGGAACTCGTCGGAGTTCTCGACGACGTACGGCGAGATAGCGTTGACCGTCACGCCCTCGTTTTGCGTGTCGGCGGCGAGCATCCGCGTGAACATCAAGACGCCCGCCTTCGCGACGAAGTACGGGAAGTTCTTCGGGCTCACCAGACCCTTCTCCGAGGAGGCGTACCCGACGTTGACGATACGGGCGTAGTCTGCTTCCCGCATCGACGGGAGCGCGCGCTTCGAACAGAGGTAGGTGCCGTTGAGGTTGGTTTCGAGGACGCGGTTCCAGGTCTCGAACTCGAGGTCGTCCCAGCGGGCGGGCGCGAAGTCGCCGACGTTGTTCACGAGCACGTCGACGTCGCCGAGTTCGGCCTCGACGGCCGCGAACAGACCGTCGACGCTCTCGGGGTCGGTGACGTCGCCCTGTACCGTCATCGCGTCGGCCGCGCCGCGTTCGCGGGCCGCCTCGGCGACCTCGCGGGCGGCGTCGGCGCTGGTGTGGTAGTGAACGGCGACGCTCGCGCCGCGGTCGGCGGTCGCGAGCAGCAGTTCGCGGCCGACGCCCCTCGCGCTGCCCGTGACCAGCGCGGTGCGATCCGAGAGATCGGGCTCGTTCATACCGCGTCCGATCGCGGACCGACGGGAAAAGCCACCCGGAACCGGCGACCGACGCGGCGGCTCCGCCCGCCGTTGCAACTCCGGAATTTAAGCCGACGCCGATACATGGGTGGGGTATGACGCTACAGACGATCCTGCTCGCCGTCGGTCCGGGCGACGCCGACCGGACCGACGAGCTCGCGGAGACGGTGATCGAAGTCGCAGCGCCCGCGGACGCGACGGTAGTTCTGGCCCACGTCTTCACTCAGGACGAGTACAACGAGGTCCTCGAGAACCTCGAGATGGACGCCGAGAGCGACCAGGTCCGTCCGGACGAGGTCGCCTCCCGCCACTCGACGATCCGGGACATCCAGCGCGAGCTCGATGAGGCGGGCGTCGACTACGACGTGCGAGGGGACATCGGCGACCACGGATCGACGATCGTCGAGCTCGCGACGGGCGTCGCCGCCGACCGGGTCGTCGTCGGCGGTCGCCGTCGGTCGCCAACCGGGAAGGCGGTCTTCGGCTCGACCGCCCAGGAAGTGTTGCTCTCCTCGCCGTGTCCGGTGACGTTCGTCCGGAGCGCCGGGGAGGACGAGGACTGATTCCGGCGGACGGCGGTCGCTGAACGCCCGCCGAACTCCTGCGGGATCGCGAACGCTTAAGCGGACGGGGAGGTCACGTCACCGCATGGGTATCGATACCGTTTTGCTCGCCGTGGGGCCGATGGACACCGTCCGAACCGACGAGCTCGCCGACACCGTCCTCGAGATCGCGGCGCCGCTGGACGCGGCCGTCGTGATCGGCCACGCCTTCACGGCCGCGGAGTACGAGGACTGTCTCTTATACACATCTCTGATGGCGCNGACGCCCGCCGGTTCCCGACCTCGAGGAGCGGTTCTCGGCGGCGGGCGTCGAGACCGACGTTCGAGGTGCGCTCGGCGACGTGGGGACGGAGGTCGTCGAGATGGCGCGGGCGGTCGACGCCGACCGCCTGGTCGTGGGCGGTCGCCGACGGTCGCCGGCCGAGAAGGCGGTGCTCGGCTCGGTCTCCCAGGAGATCATTCTCGCCGCGCCCTGTCCGGTCACCTACTACCGGGATCTCGACGTGATGGAGTGACCCGGACGGCTACTCGTCGTCTCTCGAGGCTCGCTCCGTCGCTTTCGGCCGGGCTCGATCGGCCCGTTCCTTCCAGCGTCGCTCCTGACGTCGCTCCGGGACGTGGCGCCGTCCGTCGGCCAGTTCCTGGCGGACGCGAGCCTCGAGGGCGGCCGTCTCGGCCAGCAGCGTTCCCTGGAAGTCCTCGAGGACGTCGTAGGACCACCGGTCGCCGTCGACGACGCCGTGGGGCAGCAACTCGGTCCGGACCGCGTCCGCGAGCGCCTCGTGACCGCCTGCCCTGAGCAGTCGTTCGGCGTCGTCGAGGTGGTCCATTCCGTGGCCCGTCGCGTGGTGAAACTCGAGCAGACAGCCCTGGGCGCGCTGGAGCCACTCGAGGCCGAGTTCGACCTCGTGGAGCGCCTCGAGCTCCGAGTCGGTGAGCGCGGTCTCCGGTTTTGCGTCGGCTTCGGACTCGTCGGTCGCCATACCTGATGTATGTGTTCTCATCCCATACGTGTGGCGACCGGGGTTCCCGGTAACTACTCGCACTCGAGTGAAGATACGGGTAGTTAAGTGCGCCGACGGCGCTCGTTAGGATAGCATGGTCTACTACGCGGGCGTCGATCTCGGCGCGACCAACGTCCGGGCGGCCGTCGCGGACGAGGAGGGGGCGACGATCGGCGTCAGCCGCAACGGGACGCCGCGAGGTCCCACCGGAATCGACGTCACCGAGGGAGTGCTCCGGACGCTTCGCGAGGCGTGTGGCGAGGCCGGAATCGCACCGACGCGGATCGCCGCGACGGGGATCGGTTCGATCGGCCCGTTCGACCTCGCCGAAGGGGCGGTGATCGACCCGGCGAACCTCCCCGACTCGATCGATCGCATTCCGCTCACCGGTCCCATCGCGAACCTCGTCGACAGCGACGAGGTCTACCTGCACAACGACACGGCTGCGGGCGTCATCGGCGAGCGGTTCCACGCCGACCGAAACCCCGACGACATGGTCTACATCACGATCTCGTCGGGGATCGGCGCCGGGGTCTGCTGCGACGGACAGATCCTCGCCGGCTGGGACGGCAACGCGGGCGAGGTCGGACACTGCGTCGTCGATCCCCGCGGGCGACTGACCTGCGGCTGCGGCCACGACGGCCACTGGGAGGCGTACTGCTCGGGGAACGCGATCCCCGACTACGTCCGGCTGCTCGCCGACGACGACCCGACGATCGACACTGGCCTCGCGCTCGAGAGCCCCGATTTCACCGCGAAGGACGTCTTCGAGCTGGCCGGCGAGGACGATCTCGCCGACTACGCCATCGAACAGCTCGCCCACTGGAACGCCGTCGGCGTCACCAACGTGATCCAGTCGTTCGCCCCGATCGTCGTCTCCTTCGGAGGCGCGGTCGCGCTCCACAACGAGGAGCTCGTCGTCGATCCGATCCGCGAGCGCGTCTCCGAGATGCTGCTGAACAACGTCCCGGAGATCCGCGTCACCGACCAGGGCGACGACGTCGTCCTCGAGGGAGCGATCGCCAGCGCCCTGACGGGCGGCACCGGCGACCGCGGGCAGCTGCAGGGCTGACTCGTCCCGGTTCGGGTCGCTCGAACGGCTTCGGCGGCGCTGTACCGAACGATCGTGAAGGTTTCGGTCCAAACCTATTCACCGCTCCAGTTCCTAGCTCGGGCAATGACTGGCACCGAGGACGCTCCGCTGAAAGAACGCGTCGAGACGTGGCTCACGCGCGAGATGCCGATCATCCAGATGCACGGGGGGACCAGCGCGGTCCGGAAGGCCGACCCAGACGACGGCGAGGTCATCATCGAACTCGGCGGCGGCTGCAAGGGGTGTTCGGTCGGCGACATCACGACGAGCAACATCGAGGCCGAACTGCTCACGTGGTCCGAGATCGACGAGGTCACGGTTCGCATCCCGGACGCCCGCGAGAGCCTCGGCGGGCCGGACCAGGCCGAGTCGATCATGGGAATCGACCGCACCGAGGGCGGCCGAGGGGATTGGGGATCCTCGAACCCCGGCGAGGATCACCTCTGAGTGCGACCTCGAGCGGCCGTGCCGGCTGTTGGCACGCCCGGAGAGTTTTGGGAAGTCCTATATCCTTTTACACGCCCATTACGGAGTCACAGAGTATGACGACGCCTGGACGCCCGCAGTTCGGAGGTGACGACGATGGGTGACGTATCCGAGCCCGAGTCCGACGAGGAAGAGGCCGAGACCGACGGCGGCGTTCGCGCCTACACCGTTCGGCTCGAACTGGTCGACGAGCCCGGCGAGTTGCTTCGCGCGCTCGCGCCGATCGCGGACAACGGCGGCAACCTGTTGAGCATCCACCACGAGCGGGGCAACATCACGCCGCGAGGACACATCCCCGTCGAGGTCGACCTCGAGAGCCCGCCCGAGCGGTTCGACGGGATCGTCGACGCGCTCCGGGACGCCGGCGTCAACGTGATCCAGGCCGGCGCGGAACACTACGGCGAGGAGCTCAACGTGATCCTCGTCGGCCACCTCGTCGAGACCGACCTCTCGGGGACGCTGTCGCGGATCGAGGACGAGGCCGACGCGGTCGTGAAGGACCTCTCGCTCGCGGCGCCCGACGGCACCGACGCGACCGCCAGCGCTCGACTCCGGCTCGCGATCGACTCCGGTCGAACCGAGCACGCGTTCGAGACGATCCGTTCGATCGGCGCCGACAAGGAGCTGACCGTCGTCGAACCGCTGACCGGGGGTGAGGCCTGATGCGGCTCGCGATCGCCGGCGCCGGCGACGTCGGCCGCTCGGTCGCCGATCTGGCGGGCGAGTACGGTCACGAGGTCGTCGCGATCACCGACTCCGCCGGCGCGGCCGTCGACGCCGACGGAATCGACGTCGAGGGCGCGCTCGAGCGCAAGGTCGGCGGCAAACCGATCGGGTCGGCCGACCCCGCGCGAGCGTTCGAGACCGACTACGACGTGTTGATCGAGGCGACCCCGACGACGCTGGGCGACGCCGAGCCCGGCTTCACCCACGTGCGGCGGGCGCTCGAGGCCGACCGCCACGCCGTCCTGGCGAACAAGGGTCCCGTCGCCGAGCGCTACGAGGAGCTTCGCGCGCTCGAGGCCGACAGCGCGGGCTCGATCCGGTTCGAGGCGACCGTCGGCGGCGCCATCCCGGTGCTGTCGACGATCGAGGACTGCACGCCCCAGGCGGTGACCGCCGCCCGTGGCGTCCTCAACGGCACCGCGAACTTCATCCTCACGCGCATGGCCGCGGAAGGACTGGACTACGAGCACGTCCTCGCGGAGGCCCAGGACCTCGGCGTGGCCGAGGCCGACCCCACCTTCGACGTCGACGGCACCGACGCCGCGCTGAAGTTCGTGATCCTCGCGAACGTGCTGGCCGACGGCGGGTTCTCGCTCGAGGACGCGACCGTCGAGGGAATCCAGGATATCCCCGGCAGCGCGCTCGAGCTCGCCGCCGAGGACGGGCGCACGATCCGGCTCATCGGCGAGGCCTCCCGCGAGGGGGTCCGCGTCGGACCCCGGCTGGTCCCGGAAAACGGCGCGCTCGCGGTGACGGGGACCCGAAACATCGTCCAGCTCGAGACCAAACACGCGGGCAGCCTCCACAACAGCGGCCGCGGTGCGGGCGGTCCCGAGACCGCGACGGCGGTGCTGTCGGACGTCGGTCGCCTCCCCGATCGGTGACGAGGTCGCCGCCGCCGTCGGGTTCGAGATCGTGTTGACGAGGCACAAACCGCAAGCGGGCGTCGGGGCGACTCGAATACGCTTTCGAAATGGTTTTAACCGCAACGAGCAAAAGAGACCGATATAAGCGCCTTTGCGCGTGAGCTACAACAATGAGCGAAGACAAACCCCACCAGAACCTGGCCATCATCGGTCACGTTGACCACGGGAAGAGTACGCTCGTGGGCCGACTCCTCTACGAAACGGGGAGCGTCCCGGAGCACGTAATCGAACAGCACCGCGAGGAAGCCGAAGAGAAGGGCAAGGGCGGCTTCGAGTTCGCCTACGTCATGGACAACCTCGCCGAGGAGCGAGAGCGCGGGGTCACCATCGACATCGCCCACCAGGAGTTCGACACCGACGAGTACTACTTCACCATCGTCGACACGCCTGGTCACCGCGACTTCGTCAAGAACATGATCACCGGCGCGTCCCAGGCGGACCACGCCGTCCTCGTCGTCGCCGCCGACGACGGTGTCGCGCCCCAGACCCAGGAGCACGTCTTCCTGTCCCGAACCCTGGGCATCGAGAAGCTGATCATCGCGGTCAACAAGATGGACGTCGTCGACTACTCCGAGGACGACTACAACGACGTCGTCGACGAAGTCAACCAGCTGCTCAACCAGGTTAACTTCGAGGTCGACGACAACTCGTTCATCCCGATCTCGGCGTTCGAGGGCGACAACGTCGCCGAAGCCTCCGACAACACGCCGTGGTACGACGGCCGCACCCTGCTGGAGACGCTGAACGACCTGCCGGAATCGGAGCCGCCGACGGACGCGCCGCTGCGGCTGCCGATCCAGGACGTCTACACGATCTCGGGTATCGGTACCGTCCCCGTCGGACGTATCGAGACCGGCGTCATGAACGTCGGCGACGACGTCTCGTTCCAGCCCAGCGACGTGGGCGGCGAGGTCAAGACGATCGAGATGCACCACGAGGAGGTCCCCAAGGCCGAACCCGGCGACAACGTCGGATTCAACGTCCGCGGCATCGGCAAGGACGACATCCGCCGCGGTGACGTCTGTGGCCCCGCCGACGACCCGCCGAGCGTCGCCGAGACGTTCCAGGCCCAGGTCGTCGTCATGCAGCACCCCTCGGTCATCACGGCCGGCTACACCCCGGTCTTCCACGCCCACACGGCTCAGGTCGCCTGTACGATCGAGTCCATCGACAAGAAGATGGACCCGTCCAGCGGCGAGGTCGCCGAGGAGAACCCCGACTTCATCCAGTCGGGCGACGCTGCGGTCGTGACGATCCGACCGCAGAAGCCCCTCAGCATCGAGCCGTCCAGCGAGATCCCCGAGCTCGGGAGCTTCGCCATCCGCGACATGGGCCAGACCATCGCGGCCGGCAAGGTCCTCGAGGTCAACGAATAAATGCAGCAGGCACGCGTTCGACTCGCGGGCACCAGTCCGGACGATCTGGACGATATCTGCGACGACGTCCGCGAGATCGCGAGCAACACCGGCGTCAACCTCAGCGGGCCGATCCCGCTGCCGACGAAGACCCTCGAGGTGCCGACCCGGAAGTCGCCTGACGGCGAGGGCACCGCGACGTGGGAGCACTGGGAGATGCGCGTCCACAAGCGCCTGATCGACCTGGACGCCGACGAACGCGCACTCCGTCAGCTCATGCGCATCCAGGTGCCGAACGACGTTTCGATCGAGATCGTCCTCGAGGACTGATCTCGGCGCTTCGGATTTTCCGTTTTTTCGCGCCTCGCGAGCCGTAGCACCGTCGCGCCAGGAGAGTGTAGGCCGGGTGAACTTTTACCGCCGTCTCGCATACCGGTAGTATGGTGATCCGTTCGCGCCGCGGCTCCGATACCGACTCCCGCTCCGGCGACCCCATTCTCGAGTTGCTGGTCGTCTTCGCGGTCGTCCTCGTCCTCCAGACCGTCGCCGCGTTCGTCAGCGCGGGGTTGATGACCGGGCTGTTCGTCCTCGGGCCGCCCCTGACCGTCAACCCGTGGACGATCGTCACCAGCGTCTACGCCCACAGCGGGCTCGGCCACCTGATCTCGAACAGCGTCGGGCTCGTGCTGTTCGGCTGGCCGATCGCCCGCGCGACGACCCGGCTGCGCTTTCACACCTTCTTCCTCGCGACGGGAGCGCTCGCGGGGATCGCCCAGGTGCTGACCAGCAGCTTCGTCGCCTCGCTCGGGCTCGGAAACCCGACCGCCGTGCTGGGCGCCAGCGGCGCGGTGTTCGCGCTGGCGGGCTATCTGATCGCCGGCAACCGCCTCTCGGACGGGCTCGCGTCGGTCGTCGAGATCCCGCGGTGGGCCGCCGCGGTCGCCTTCGTCGTCCTCGCGGGGCTGATCACGATCGCGACGGGCGCGCCCGGCGTCGCCCTGGTCGCCCACTTCACCGGGTTCCTGCTCGGGCTGCTCGCGGGTCGAGCCGGCGTGCTCGAGACGCGCTCGCGGCGGGCGCGGAACCGGTCGGCGGTGTGACCGCGGTCTCGAGGACGCCGTCGGCGATACTCTCGAGGACAGCCCTCCGTCGCGTGTGCCCGCGGCCCACGTCGCCCCCGAAACGCAAGCTACAAGTAGATCTCGCGGATAGAAACGGTCGCGGGCTCGTAGATCAGTGGTAGATCGCTTCCTTCGCAAGGAAGAGGCCCTGGGTTCAAATCCCAGCGAGTCCATGATTCTTGCGCGGCTCACAAATTCGTGAGCCGCGCGAATCGTCGTCGAAGCTGGGATTTGAACGAGACCAGTCGCAGCCCGGGACGCGAGCGCAGCGAGCGACCCGGAACGTCTGGGCGTAGTTCAATATCCCAGCGAGTCCACGACTGAACGAGCGAAGCGACGTGAAGGAGTGGACTCGCTGTACCTCGCAAACCCTTCGGGTTTGCTCAGTCCCAGCGAGTCCAGTGGTCCATACGCGGTTCACAGATTAGATGCTAGTTCGCTCTCTGAGATCGTCGAGGAGGTCACGACTGACGGCGGTGCGACCATCGACGGTCTCAGTGGCGAGCTGGGGAAGTATCTAGCGACGATCTACCAGGTGATCGAAAATTTCCATGATGACCTCGAGCTTGATCAGGGCGACGTCTCATTTCAGGTCCGGAAGTATCACGACGAACTCCACGCGCTCGTCGAGAGCGCCGAATACGCAATCAAGAACTACGCCGACCGGATTCCGCACGTGATGGGCCTGGCCGATCACGTCGCCGAGTTGTCACCGTTTCAGCAGTGGATCACCGAGAACGGCGCCGATATCGACTTCGATCAGGAAGGAGATCCCGAGCGACTCCGGATCAACACGATTCTTTCGAATCTGAAGTCGAGTAGTTTCGAGAACGTTCACACAACCGCCGCGGAAGAGCTCGAGAAGGGGTCGAAGTCGGGTAACGATCTATCCGTTCTCCGGCGAGCATAGATGACCTGGAGGACGCCGGGCGGCGGAACAGAAGTCAGATTCGTCGGCGCCGTCACCGACCACGAAACCGATCTCGGTAGTGGCAACGCTTTTTTGGAAATTCTTTTCAGCAAATAAGATTGTACTATAGCCATTATTATGCAAGTTTGGTTGTAGCCCTCGCCTCGAGGGTGGGGTCGGCGCCGCGATCGCACTGCAACGCCTGCCGGGTCGTTTCGCTCTTCGCGCGAAAACCCCCTTGGTGGGTGTCCTCAAGGGAACAGAGCCAAAAAATTACACCGCACCCGCCTCATCTCTGCACAGCAGAATTCCAGAGGAAGCACAGGAAATGTAGGCCACATATTTTTATAATATTTAAATAGATGGAAACCAATATCTGATTGATTCTAAATTAGACATATAGGAACGAAATATCACCATAAGGAACATATGCTCTTAGATGCGAGTTGAGTATCAATGGAGGAAAAGCGAGTCCTGCAAGTTGCCTCTGTAGAAAACGATCATTTACTTTTGTTTGACGAGGGAGAAATAATTAGGGTGGAGAATAGAATATCTGGATTAGTAACAGCAGGAGATTATGTAGAAACCACCTCCTATCCCTCTGGAGAGGTTGCAACGGAAGTTGTCAAAACAGGTGTTCCAGACGGAAAACCAGCAGCTGTAGAAGTGGTGGCTGACGACAAAATAACGGTTATATCGAGCACAGGTCGGCAGGTGCTACCGAAACCGAACGATGATATTACAGCCGGGGAAGGTGTATTTCTGACAGAATTAGGCGAAATATATGAAGTGATCGATAAAAATCTAATAAATGTTATACGGGATGAGCAAAACGGAGATTACGAAGGTGATCACTCAAATCCTTCTGACTATGAGGAACAAAATCTTCCCGAAAATGAATATGATGATTTCGTGGGTCCTTCTAATGTTCTTGATGAAGTTAGAACGAAAGTAGAAATACCATTAAAAGAACCAGAGATTTAATGGTTTAGGAGGGAATATACCGAAAGGTATTATTTTTCATGGGCCACCAGGAACGGGAAAAACACATCTAGCAAAGATTGTTGCAAGTCAAGTCAATAATGCCGCTTTTTACAATATTCGGGGACCAGAACTTTCATATGAACTGAGAGGGGGAACAGCAAGAAAACTACGAGACATATTTGAACATGCTAAAGATAATTCTCCAGCACTTATATTTTTCGACGAAATCGATTCAATAGCTCCTCGAAGAGACCAGTCACAAGAATCCGGACGCCAGCCGGTTGGTCAACTCCTTTCGTTGATGGATGGTTTAGAAGATCGTGGACAAGTGGTTGTCATAGGTGCGACCAATCTTATTGACGAAATAGATCCAGCACTCCGACGCCCAGGACGGTTCGGTAGAGAAATCAAGTTTTCTCGTCCCTCGGAAAAAGAGAGGAAACAATTATTTGATCTTTATAAGCCAGAGATTAGCTTCAACAGTAGAATTTCTTTTGAAGCACTTGCTAGTAGATCAAATGGGTGGTCAGGTGCACATATCAAATCCTTCTTTGAACAGATTGCAGAAATTCTGATTTTAGAAAGACGCGATAAGGGAAAACAACCAGAAGTATATCCAATGGATATTGATCGAGCATTCAATAGAATACAAGATCAGGTTGATAACATTGAACGCCAGCAACGGCGCGAGAAAGAAATATCTGAGAAACATCAAAACAATGCATAAATATTGGAGATGGATTGGTGGATCAAGTCAACCAATGAAAGATTCAAATCAGATAGGTGAAGCGGTAGACAAAAACCTACGTGAATTTATATATCTGGATAGAGACAGCGTGGTTAGCTTATTAGCTTCTATTGAAGGGGCGATAAAAGAAGAAAAAGTTGAACAGATTGCTAGTAAATCAGAAAAAAGAAAAGGCGGGGAACTCAATGCCAGCATTTCCGGAGTCGGTGCAAGAATAAATGGTGAAAAGGTCGATATGGATGAGAATTCGACAGAGGTAGTACACAACTACGCAATTCAATCACTATTCGACCAATTGGAACAACATAGGCGCAAAAATGATGATATAGGTATTTTTGACGAAAAGGAGACATCTCAAAAAAATCTCCGTGAGATTGAACGTAGCGATGTTATGAAAGTCGAAGTAGAACTAGAGACACATTATTTATTCAGATTCCATAATGTGCTAACACATCTCCACGAAAATTTCCCACAGGCATCTAATTCAGAACAGGAAGAGCTACTCAATTTAATTGGATCAATGTTCGGCTCTGAGGTGCCAGTCAGTGGAAAATTATTGGATTATCATATTATAGATGGAGAGATTAAACGTATTTCTTCTGATTGCGATGAGCGTGGGGAGCCACTATATATTGTTGGCCATCTCAACATAGAGAAACTTTGGCAAGATATCCCCAATGCCCTATTCAATAAGGAAGAATATACTGTGTTTTGTCGAGTTAAGAGGGTCTATACAAAAGATAACGACCAGGATGACAACAACGAAAAGGGCGAAGATGAATGGCACCCAATTGATATTGCTCAGCGTATAGAGTCCGTTTCCAAACCATTAGCTCAAAAAATAACCTTTTTTATGGAACGTGCTGCTAGGGCCGCTGAAAAAGAGGCAGGTGAAGGGAATGAGGACCAGATTAACCCTGAAGATTGGATAGAAAAACTAGCCAAATTTGATGAGTTTGCTGCTATAGATAGTATCACTGATAGCGATCATAGATCGTTTGTGGGCGAATATTTATTAGAAGTGAACGATCTCCCACCAGCATCTGCGGCAGGGAATATGGAGTTGTATGAATTCTACGGATCTTATGCAAATTATCTTCGGGAAAATAAAATACCTCTATCTAAATCGATGGAAGAAAGGATAAAAAATGAACTCATATGCGAAGATAACTTTTCTGAAGATACACCTCAAAATATGGATTATGTTGATGGCCCACATATTGAGTCAAAAATAATTGCGGTTTACTGGTAACGATGCTTATCTACATAATTGTTAAATAACTAATTTAAATATATAACAACTCGGAATTTTCGCCTGCTTAGTCTTTCGATGATCTCCGCCACCATGCCACCGCAGCAACGGTCGATCTCTCGAGCGGACCATCTTATCACGAACCACCGTACACCTTGATTACCCATGTGGCCGGTACACTACGGAACAGTACCATCCCCCGGTCCGCCGCAGCTTTTTGTGGTACTTTCGGGAAACTTTGAAGTTTCCCGGCTACCCGTCCTGTGCTGGAGCATCGTACTCTTGATCCCGACCGGCGTTCCGTTCCCGAACTTGGCGTCGTGCCAGCTCGAGCGCTTGAGGTCGAACCTCCGTTTCTTCGTCATGCGCTTCTCACAGATCGTGCCAAAGTGGTTCGCTCGCTTCGAGCGATTCAGATTCACGCATACCACACGCGTCGCGCGCCGATATAAACTCCTCCGGGTGGCCCGCCGAGCGTGAGAATATGACGGTTCGCCGCTAGAACCTACTAAACCGAGTAGATACGACCATGAATCTCAAAACCACGCGGTTCGATCGGAGGTTTCACCATCCCTGCGAGTCCACTCCTTTACTCTGCCGAGTTAGTCGCCACTCATAGCGGTTTGGCTGTCGACGACACCGCCGATCAACTGAGCAGGCCTCCGTGCGACGATTTACCAGCCGACCGAAAGTCTCGGCGACGTCCTCGTATTGAACAGCCCGACATCCCCACTCGAGCAGCACCGAAAAATCACCGAGATCCCTCGAGCCCTGTAAACCCACTCCAGCGAATGTCCAGTACCCGCTTCGGCGGGTAGTACCGCACGCCACACCCATCGGCGGGCTCGCTCCCCCGGAGCCACCCCGACTCGAGGATCGTCACTTGCTCGAAGGTTCGGACCAGCGTCTCCGTCCGCTGATCGTCGCGCTCGGACGCGAGTTCGACCTCGACACCCCCCGTCTCGCCGGTTCGGTGATCACCGTTCCCCATCGTCTACCCCTGCACCGCCGTCGCGTATCAATCCACCGACACGGACAAAACCGACGGCTACCGGTTCGCCCTCGAGAACCGGCGCGGTCTGGTACGATCGCCACACGGCAGCGGCTCGTCGATCGAAACGAGCGGGGACGAAACCCCCGCGCTGGTGGTGGGTGTGGGCCCGTACTACGTGTCTCTGACTGCGGGGCCGCGTTGGTCTCTCTTGTGGAACACGATAAGAAGCGGCCGTCTGGCAAATGTTGCCGCAGCGCTCGAGAGCCCGGTCCCTCGAGCGGTGCCAGCGAGGGAGACGCGAACGCCCTACGGCCGACCCGGCCCCGCCGCGTCCTCGACCGCCGCCAGCGTGTCGAGGTACCCCCGTCCGTAGTACTTGCGCTCGTACTCGTCGGGCACCGAGGCGGTTCGCTCGAGGGTCGTCCGCACCTGGTTGGCGTTCGCCCGTTCGTCGACGCTCTTGACGAGCGCGACGGCGCCCGCGACCTGCGGGGCCGCCATCGAGGTGCCGGCCAGCCAGGCGTGGCCGTAGTCGGCGCCCAGGTACTCGCCGTCCTCGCCGAAATCCGGAATCGCGATCGCGTTCAGCACGTTGTCCTGTTCGTACTCGCCGCCCTGCCCGCCCGGCGCGGCGAGATCGATCGCACCGACGCCGTGGGTCGTGTACGTCGACGGCGCGTACGGCGGTTCGACGTACTCGCCGGTGTCGGGATCGAACCCGACGGGTCCCGTCGAACTCGTCGTGATCCCGCCGGCAGTCTCCGAGGAGTCGGTCTCGTCCCGGTTGAACTGCAGGCTCTCGCCCCAGTTGCCCGAGGCGTGGGTGTGGAGCGTCCCCTGCCGTCTCGCGTACGTCCCGACGCGCTGGTGGGCCTGCCCCCAGAACCTGCCCCATCCCTCCTGGCGCATCCGCCAGGTCCAGCCGAGGCTGAGGTTGGCGGCGTCGCAGCCGATCTCGGCGGCGTAGACCAGCGCCGCCAGCACCGAGCCGTAGTAGGTGTCGCCCCAGTACGTCGGCGGCAGCTCTCCTCCGTCCCGGCTCTCGAGCCTTGGTCCGGACACGCGCAGGTCGACGAGTTCCGTTCCGGGTGCCGAGCCGACGACCCCCGTTCCGTCGTCGTTCGCGCCCACGATCCCCGCGACGTGGGTGCCGTGGGTCCCGCCGTAGGGTCCGCCGACGCCGTAGTCGTCGTCGGCGAAGCTCCGCGAGAGCTCGAGGTCGACCTGCCCCTCCAGGTCGGGATGGCCCGCCGCGATCCCCGAGTCGATGATCGCGACGCGAGTGTCCTCGCCGCGGGTAACGTCGTGGGTTTCGGGGAGTCCCTGGTCCCGCTTGTCCCACTGGTACTCCGTCAGGTCCTCGCCCTCCGCGAGCGCGTCGGCCGAGTCCCGTCGAGCGGGTCGATAGGCGTTGGGATCGATCCGGACGTCGGGAGCGAACTCGGCCCCCTGGCCCTCGAGTTCGGCCTCGCTGGATCGGACGACCAGCAGGTCGACCGGCGCTAGCTCGTGGACGATCTCGACGCGGTCCTCGTCGCGCAGACTCGAGCGGTCGACGAGGAACCGCCCGGTCGCTTCCGTCGCCGTCGCGACGGTGCCGATCGCGAGGGTTCCGAGCGATACGCCGCTTGCCGTGATGAAGGTGCGTCGGTCCATAGTTCGAGCGGTCGACGACGCGGATTGCCGACCTACCGAGTGCAGGTGAGGGCGTTCCGATACGCGTTTTCGTCCGTATCCGTATCTGCGACTCGGGTAAAAATTTATATTCATGAATTCGGAACGTATCGGCAGTTCCGGTTTTACGTCGAGTGCCGACGCTTGTAGCGCGAATCTCTCGAGCGACTTCGTCGTTCGGAACGGTCGTCGAGAGCCGTGTCGCTCTCGAATCGCCCGCTATCGGAACCGCGGATCGAGAACGCGCGGTCCGGGACTACGGCTCCGGGCTCGGCGACTGCACCCGCGAGAGGTAGGCGGTCAGGTCCGTCGTGGTCACCATGCCGATGACGCCCTCCTCGTCGTCGACGACGGGGAGGTGGTGGACGCCGTGTTCGACCATGAGATCCGCCGCGTCGCGGATCCCCGTCTGTGCGTCGGTCGTGATGACGTCCGTGCTCATGTACCGCGAGACCGCGGTCTCGGCTTTCGGGTGGCTCTCGGCGACGATGTCGACGAAGTCCGTCGTCGTCAGGATCCCCTCGAGACGGTTCTCCCCGTCGACGACGAGGACCGAGCCGACGCCCTGATCGCGCATGATCTGTCCCGCGTCCTCGACGAGCGTCTCCGGCGTCGCCGTCTGCAGGTCGGTCGACATCACTCGCGCGACGAAAATATCGTCCATACGAGACGCTTGGTACTGGATCGCATAAGGGTTGGCCAACCGGCCACCCTCTCGCCGATCCGGCGGCGCAAATTTAAGTACGGATTCGGACATAGTCGGTGACGGTGATGACTCCGCCGCCCCGCCTCTCCGGTTCCTGTACACTCCTCCCCGGTCCCTGGGTCGATCCCGCCGAGGCCGCCGCCGAACTGTACGCGGACCTCGCCGCGAGCCACGGCTCTCGGAACGTCCTCGTACTCAAGCGCCACCCGACGGGCCTCGAGCGCCTGACCGAGGCGATCGGAACCGCCGGCGCCGGGGAGCCACCCCGCTCGCCCCGCGTCGAGTCGGTTCCCGAGCACGCCTCGAAGACGATCGAGGCGTTCGACCCGACCCTCGAGCGCCTCGAGTACGAGGAGCGCATCGAACTCATCTCGCTGGTGATCGACGGCGCCGACCGCGAGATTCCCGACTACCTCGAGCGCGCGGCCGACCGCGAGGGGTTCGCCCGCGACGTCGGCCAGTTGCTGCTCGGGGCGACCCGCCAGCGGCTCCGGCTCGCGGATCTGGAGGATCCCCACGACTGCCTGGCCTTCCTGTACGCGACGAACGACCGCTTCCACGAGGTCCTCGAGGAGCGGGGGTACGTCGAGCGCGCCGACGTGATCCCGCGGGCGGTCTCGCTGCTCGAGGACGACGCCGACGGCGTCCGCGGGCGCGTGACGTCGTCGTTCGACGCCGTCCTGGCCGTCGAGTTCGAGGAGTTCCGCCGGCTCGATCGACGCTACCTGGCCGCGCTCACCGACGACGCCGAACTTGTCTGTCTCGGCCGACGCCACGCGAGCGTCGAGCGCACCCGGGTCGAGCCAGGGGCCGTCGACGCGATCGCGCGGGAGGCGGGCCTCGAGATCGAGCCCCTCGAGCCCGAGCGCGCGGCCGGATCGACCGCTCCCCACGGCCCGATCGCTCGGTTTCTCGCGACGGGCGAGGCGCCGTCCCGCGGGACGGCCGGCGGCTCGATCGCGGAGGGGCGGGCGCGTCGGATCCGCGCCCGGAGTGCCCGCGAGCAGACCCGGGCCGTCGCCCGGGAGATCCAGGCGCTGCGGGAGCGCCGGGGCTGGACCGACGACGAGATCGCGGTCGCGGTCCCCGGAATCGAGCGCGTGCCCGAGACCAGACGCCGCCTCCGCGAGGCCGGAATCCCGACGGCGACGATCGGCACTCCCTCGCTCGCCGAGGACCCCGTCGTCAACGAGCTCTACGCGTTCGTCACGCTCCAGGCCCGCCGGGAGCGGGGAGCTCCCCCGATCGAGGACGACGACACGACGAGCCGACTCCGCGCCCGGGTGCCGGGGTTCGACCGCGCGCTGCTCGAGGACTGCGACGGCTCGAGCGTCCGGCGCTCGCTCGAGCGCTGGATCCAGCGCACGGACCTCAAGGGTCGGATCGCCCGCGAGGAGTCGTGGCTCGACGCCCGCGAGCAGTTCGAGGGCCTCGAGCGCGTACTCGAGATCGCCGGCTTCGTCGAGGAGACCGACCTGGTCGGCCCGGACTGGGGTGGCCTTCGGCGGATGCTCCGGCGCACGATCCGGTACGACGCCCCCTACGTTCACGCCGTCGAGACCAGCTCGCCAACCGGGGGCGTCGCGGTCTGTGCGGCCGAGGACCTGAAGTACGACTCCCGGGAGGCGGTCTTCCTGCTCGATCTGGTCGACGACCGGTACCCAGGAGACCAGCACCTCACGCGACTGTTCCCGCGGGCGTGGCTCGAGGCAATGCCGAACTATCCCGCGGTGACCGATCCGACCCCGGAGACGGTCGCCGAGACGTTCGCGCCCGTCGACGATCCGGACGACGTAACCGACCCCTTCGGAGCCTACCACGCCCAACGGTCCCGCCGCCGACTCGCGCTGGCCGCCGGCGCGGCCCGGACGCGGCTGTACTGCTGTTCGTACGAGCGCGGGTCCGGGGGACTCCGCCGAACTCACGAGGAGTCGCGCTACCTCCGGCTCGCCGCCGCGTCGGGGCTCTCCCTGGACGACCTCGAAGCCGGAGGGGCCCGGATCCGCGGCGAGGCGGCCGCGATCGAGGCGCTGCTCGCACAGCCCCGCGGGGAGCTCGAGCGCGTCCTCCGCGAGGCCAGCACCGGGGGCCGGGCCGACCTGGGCGAGACCGAGGAGCTGTTCGAGGAGATCGCCCTGCTGCTCGCCGAGGACGATCTCGACCCCGTGCTCGAGGAGGCGATCCGCTCGCAGTTCGAGTTCGCCGCGGGGGAGGTGGTCCGCAATGAGTGAGCCGCCGGCGCTGTCGGCCGCCGGGCTCGAGACGTACCTGCACTGCCCCAGGCGGTACGAGCACGCCCGCGTCCACGGGCTCGAGGGAGAGGACGAGGACCCCTCGCGGGATCGGGTCGACCTCCTCCGGGCGGCGATCTGCGAGGCGCTGCGCTCGGGCGCGACCGACCGCGAGTCGCTGGCGGCCCGCGCCGCGGATCGACTCGCCGAACTGTGGGACGGCCACGAAGAGCCGTTCCACTCGCGAACCCAGCGCGAGCACGAGCGCGCGGTCCTCGAGGCGACCCTCGAGGCCTACCTCGAGCGCGTCGGCGCCGACCACGCGGCGGGGATCGATCGGCTCGCGGCGACGCCCGAGGAGCTGGTCGGGCCGGCGCTCCCGCTGGCGAGCCCGCGGTCGCTTCCCGAGGGGAGCGACCGCGATCGGGTTCGGATCGACGCCACCGTCGACTACGTCACCCGCGAGGACTCGAGCCTCGTCGCCGTCGGCTTCGTCCCGACGCTCGCGCCGCTCGGTCTCCTGCGGTACCGCTCGGAGTGGGAGGGCGACGTCGCCTCGCTGTTCGTCGATCACTTCGACCCCGAGACCGACGTCTTCGAGCCGCGGGCGGTCGGCGCGCTCCTCGAGACCGCCGTCGTCGTCGACGGCCTCCGCCGGCTACGGGATCGACTCGGGCTCGAGGGGAAGACCTGCCGGTACGTGCAGGTTCCCCTCGCCGACCGAAACCGGACCGCGGTCAACTGGGTGCAAGGCGCCGTCGACGCGACCGTCGAGCCGATCGACCTCACCGAGGGCTACGTCGACCACCACACCTACGCGATGACTCACGAACACCGCAACGAAACCGTCGACTCGCGGCTCGCCGACGTCGCTCGCGACGTCCTCGAGGGGGCGTTCGATCCGACGCCGCGGTGGGACGAGATCGCAGCCGAGTCGTGTCCCGACTGCGGCTACGCCGTCGGCTGTCGGGACCGCCTCGCCGCGGAGGTGCGGTTCGATGGATAGCGCGAGCCCGCCGGCGGAACCGATCGAACCGCGGGGGCGACAGCGCGACGTCATCGAGAGCGACCGGGCCTGTACGTCCGTCGACGCGGGCGCCGGGACGGGGAAGACGACGACCATGTTGCTGCGCGTCGAGCGGGCGATCGAGCGCGGCGAGGTCGACCCCGAGGACGTGTTGGTCGTCACCTTCGCCAACGAGGCCGCAGCGAGCATCCGCGAGGCCGTCGCCGAACGCCTCGAGCCCGACGTCGCCGCCGCGATCACGGTCTCGACGTACCACTCGCTGTGTCACCGGTTAGTCCGGGAGTACGCCTACTACCTCGGCTACTCCCCCGAGTTCGAGGTGGTGACCGAGCGCAAGCGCCGCCGGATCGTCGGTCGGCTGCTCGCCGAGCGGGAGTACGCGTTCGCGGCGACCAGCGTCGGCGACGGCTCCCCGGCCGACCTCGCCGACGCGGTCGACCGCTTCGTCGCGACGATGAGCCGCGAGGACATCGCGCCCGCCGACCTCCGGGAGCGACTCCCCGACACCCGGACGCTCGAGCTCTGTCAGGAGTTCGTCCACTGGCTCGAGCGCCGGGCCGAGGAGGTGCTTTCCTTCGACAACGAGGCGCTGCGGTACTTCAACCGGGAGGAACACCTCGAGGCGGCCCGCGAGGGGCTCGTCGAGTACGGGACGCTCATCAGCTACTGTCGGGAGAAGATCGCCGAGGCGCCGGCGGCGTTTCGCGAGGACGAAGTCGTCCGTGACGTCGACGGCTACCTGCGGGTCCTCCAGCGCTGTGTCACGAACGTGTACGAGGCGCTCGACCTCGACGAGCCGACCACGAGACAGCTGCCGCGGGCGTTGTTCGGGAACCGGATCGGCGGGACGGGAACCGACCGCATCGAGCAGACTCCCTTCGGCCGGCTGAAACACTACGTCGAGTACCTCCGGCTGGCCCGCCACTACGCCGAGGTCTACGCCGACTACCACGAGACCCTCGAGCGCGAACGGGCGTTCGACTTCGACGAGCTGGTCCGCACCGCGACCGACCTGCTCGCAGACGGGGCCGTCGCCGACGAGATCGCCGGCCAGTGGGAGCAGGTCTACTGCGACGAGTTCCAGGACACGGACGCGACGCAGTTCGAACTCATCGCCGAGCTCACCGACGGCCCCGGCCGTCCCGACCTGCTCGCGATCGGGGACAAAGACCAGGCGATCTACGGCTGGCGCGGGACCGATCGGCGGGGACTCGATCGCCTCGCCGAGCGCTACGACGACCACGAGGGGATCGAGCTCGAGCTGAACTTCCGGTCGCGCCAGGAGATCCTCGAGCTGACCAACCGCTGTGCGTACGCCGACGGCTCGAAGACGCTCCGCGAGAACGGCCGCGAGCACGGAACCTACGAGGCGGACGATCCCCCCGACCGCGTCGTCAAGGTCGAGAGCGACGAGCTCGACGACCCGACGGCCGAGCAGGTCGCGACGACCGTCTCCCGGCTGTTGAACGGTACCTGCGAGAACGTCCCCGAGCGCTCCCTCGAGGACGTCGCGGTGATCGTCCGCACCAACCGCCACGCCCGGCTGGTCGCCGACGCGCTCCGGGAGCGACGGATTCCGCACGAACGCTCGGGTTCGCCCCGGGGCCGGATCGCCCCCGGAATCCGGACGCTGCTGTCGT
>NZ_AOIA01000020.1 GCF_000337695.1 Natronococcus jeotgali DSM 18795 | reverse complement strand
AGAGATGTGTATAAGAGACAGACTCGAGACGCTCCGCGACGGCTATCCGCTGTCGGGATTTCTCACCCAGTTCCGGGAGCTCACCCGCCTCGAGTGGTTCCTCACGGGTGAGGAGCGCCGTCAGCTCGAGCGGATCGACCGGTTCGTCGAGCGCTACGACGCCGAGCGGGTGGTCCGCTCTCTCACGCCGGCGTTCGTCGACGCGCTCGAGCGGACCCTGCGCGGCGGGAGCGCCGAGCGGACTCGGGGCACCCGCTCGGCCGACGCCGTCGACGTGATGACGGTCCACCAGGCGAAGGGCCTGGAGTTCGACACCGTGCTCGTCCCCTACCTCTCCGACGAGGAGTGGTGCGTCGAGCACGACTACGCCCGCCGGGCCCGCACCCGACTGCTCGCGGCGGCGCTCGAGGACGACGTCGACTCGCCGCTGCGGGCCGACGTCGCGGCCGAGACCGTCGGCGAGGAGTGGCGGGTGCTCCACGTCGCGCTCACGCGGGCGGCGAACCACCTGTTCGTCTTCGGGAGCGAGTACGACTACGACGGCGGCGAGGGCGAGCTGGCGGTCTCCACCGCGGACGCCTGCCTCGATCCAGCTATCGAGTGGTCGGTCGCGGGTGAGCGCATGGAGCTGTGGTCGACCCTGACCGAGAGCTTCGAGTCCGTCCGAGGGACCTACCCGCGGACCGTCGCCGACCGCACCGACGAA
Source organism: Natronococcus jeotgali DSM 18795 (assembly GCF_000337695.1). Taxonomy (GTDB): domain Archaea; phylum Halobacteriota; class Halobacteria; order Halobacteriales; family Natrialbaceae; genus Natronococcus; species Natronococcus jeotgali. The sequence continues at coordinate 118,838 of NZ_AOIA01000020.1, read as the reverse complement.
CTCGCCGTCGCCGCCGACGAGCGCCCGGGCACGATCACCTACTACGCCGGCTACGGCGACCGCTCGATCGAACCCCTCGAGACCCGGGAGGCGATCGAAACCGTCCACCGGCTGGGCCGGCTGCTCCGCGATGGAACGCTGCTGCCGGCCGCCGACGCCGCGAGCCACGCGTCCGAGGCGGGACCGCCGATCCGGGTGCCGGGCGAGCGGCGGGCGTCGGCGCTGACAGCCGACGCGACCCGATTCCCGTCCGCGCCGCTGGTCGACGACGGCGGGGTTCCCGTCGCGATGCGCCACAGCTACACGGCCATGGAGAGCTACGAGGCCTGCTCGCGACAGCACTACCTCGAGCACGTCGTGCGGGCGATCGACGATCCGATCGACGCCGACAGCTCCGACTCCGAGCGCCCGGGGTCGCCCTCGAGCCCCCGGATCGTCGGATCGGTCTTTCACGACGTCGCCGAGGAGGCGTTCCACCGCGGCTACGACGGCCGCGACGACTGGAGAGAGGCCGCCGTCCGGCAGCTGACCGCGCGGAACCTGCTCGAGCACCGCGAGGCAGTCCTGGCGTGTGTCGACCGCTACTTCGAGGCGACGGCGGCGGGGATCGACGACCAGGTCGCCGACTGGACGCCCCTCGCCGCGGAGCTGCCGTTCGCCCTCGCGGACGTCGCCGGCGTCGAGGGCGACGTGGTGGGCTACGTCGATACCGTCCGTCGGCTCCCCGAGGCCGCGGGCGGCGGATTCGCCGTCCTCGACTACAAGGCGACCGCGACCCGGATCGACCCCGCCGACGCCGACCAGCTCGCACTGTACGCCCGCGCCTGCCGACGGCGCCTCGAGGAGCCGATCGCGGCGGTCGGCTACGTCTACGTCGGCGCCGTCGACGGCCCGGGGGTCGACCTGTTCGAGCCCGACGAGGTGCCGCCCTGGGAGTCGGTCCGCGAGACGCTCGAGGGCGTCGACGACCCCTCCTACCGCGAGACGACGCCGGGCGAGCACTGCCGTCGCTGCCCGCACCGGTCGCTGGGCTGTGCGCCCGCGGCGTACATCCCCGACGCCGCGGCGGACGACGACTGAGCCGCACCGCCTCGGGACCGAACGCGTTTATCCGCCCCCGACCGAACGCGGCGGTATGATCGAGGCGACGCTGTGTTTCCCCCGTCGCGACGTCGACGGGACCGAGGAGGTGCTCCTGATCGAGAAGCGACGCGGCCTCGGCGAGGGCTGGTACAACGGTCCCGGGGGCAAACTCGAGGCCGGCGAAACCCCCCGGGAGTGTGCGGTACGGGAGACCCGCGAGGAGGTCGGCCTCGAGATCGACCCGGCCGACCTCGAGAAGGCGGCCGAACTCGACTTTCGCCTCGACGGCGAGCGCCACACGCTCTGTCACGTCTTCCGCACCCGGACGTTCGCGGGCGAGCCCCGTCCCTCTCCGGAGGCCCGGCCGGAGTGGGTCGCGGTCGAGGCGGTTCCCTACGATCGGATGTGGGAGGACGATCGGCTCTGGCTTCCCGCCGTCCTCGCGGGCGAGACCGTCGCCGGCGAGTTCCGGTTCGTCGGCGGCGAACCGCTCGACGAGGCCGACTTCGCGGACCACGCCCTCGAGCGGGGCGTCTCGTTCGCGGACGAGCGCTGAGCGCCGGCGCGATCGAACGGGCGTCGGGAGGCGATTCGTCGCGGCGTCGCGGGCCGTCTCAGGGCTTCAACAGGACCTTGCCCGAGCTCTTTCGATCCTCGATGTAGCGGTGGGCGTCGGCCGCGTCCGCGAGCGGGAACGACTCGCCGACGATCACCTCGAGGTCGCCGCCCGCGAGTCCCTCGGTGAGCTCGGGGACCGCCTTCATGATTCGGTCCGGATCGCGCATCGCGGCCTGGCCGAGGTGGAATCCGCGGACGCTCTTGTTCTCGAAGAGCAGCCGCCGGTTCGCCGCGCTGGCGGGCTCGCCGCTTGCCACGCCGTAGGTGACCAGCCGACCGAAGTGTGCCATCGCGTCGAGGCTGCGCTCGAAGACGTCGCCGCCGACCGACTCGAGGACGAGGTCGACGCCCTCGCCGTCGGTCTCCTCGTCGACGGTTTCGCGGAAGTCGGTCTCGGTGTACTGGATCGGATGGTCACAACCCAGCTCGGCCGCGAGCTCGAGTTTCTCCTCGCTGCTCGCCGTGCCGAACACCTCCGCGCCGGCGTTCGAGGCGAGCTGGACGGCCGCCGTGCCGACCCCGCCGGCGGCGGCCTGGATCAGCACCGACTCGCCGTCCTCGAGGTCGCCCCACTCGAACAGACAGGAGTGAGCGGTGAGGAACTGGACGGGGAAGCCGGCGGCCTCCTCGAAACTCATCCCCTCGGGGATCGGGAACAGCATCCCCGCGTTCGCGGTGGCGTACTCCGCGTACCCGCCCCGATCGAGCATGGCGACGACGCGGTCGCCCGTCTCGAAATCGACGTCCGCTCCGGTCGCGTCGACCGTCCCCGCGGCCTCCATCCCGGGAACGTACGGCGCCTCGGGACCGCCCGGGTAGACGCCGCGTCGCTGCATGACGTCGGCGAAGTTGATCCCCGCGGCCTCGATCTCGATTCGGACCTCGCCGGGGCCGGGCTCGGGCAGATCGCGATCGACGACCTCGAGTTCGTTGCTGTCGCCGTACTCCGTTACTTCGATGGCCTTCATGGGTTATCACTCGTAACGAGCGCGTATAAACGTCCGAGAACGGGAAACCGAATGTCGAGCGTTTCTTCGCGGTCTCGTGTCCCTATAGGAGTAACACACGGCGCCGAACGAACGCTACCGCGCGATCGGTGGGAGACGATCACCAAACGGGTTCCATTTATTGCTCCGGTCACGAAGGTGGCGGTATGAGCGACGAGAGTCAGGAGCTCGGGATCACCGAGACGAAATCGCACAAGCCCGGCGAGTGGTACGCCGAGGTCGTTCAGAAGGCAAACCTCGCCGACTACGCCCCGATGGGCGGCTTCATCGTCACGAAACCTCGCGGCTACGCGATCTGGGAGGGGATCCAGGACGCCCTCGACACCCGGTTCAAGGAAACCGGCGTCGACAACGTCTACTTCCCGCTTTTCATCCCCGAGAGCTTCCTCGAGCGCGAGAAGGACGTCGTCGAGGGGTTCGACCCCGAGGTCGCCTGGGTCACTCAGGGCGGCCACGAGGAACTCGAGGAACGGCTCGCCGTCCGTCCCACGAGCGAGTCGATCATCGCCCCGTTCATGGCCGACTGGACCCGTAGCCACCGCGACCTGCCGTTGCGGATCAACCAGTGGTGTTCCGTCGTTCGGTGGGAGGCCACCGAGACGAAGCCGTTCTTCCGGACGAAGGAGTTCATGTGGCAGGAGGGCCACACCGCCCACGCCGACGACGAGGGCGCCTGGGAGGAGGTCTGGACCCGCCTCGACCAGTACGAGGAGGTCTACGAGGACGTCCTGGCGATCCCGGTACTGCGGGGCAAGAAGCCCGAACACGACAAGTTCCCCGGCGCGGACACGACGACGACCGTCGAGGCGCTGATGCCCGACGGGAAGTCGGTCCAGGGGGCGACGAGCCACAACCTCGGCCAGTCCTTCGCGGACGCGTTCGACATCACGTTCGCCGACGAGGACGAGGAGGAACAGACCGCCTACACGACCTCCTGGGGGCTGTCCTGGCGCGCGATCGGCGCCCTGATCATGACCCACTCCGACGATCAGGGGCTCGTGCTCCCGCCGACCATCGCGCCGACCCAGGTCGCCATCGTCCCGATCTGGCAAGCGGATACGAAAGACGAGGTCCTCGAGTACTCCCGGGAGATCGCCGACGAACTCGAGGCTGCCGGCGTCCGCGTCGAACTCGACGACCGCGACGAGCGCAACCCCGGCTTCAAGTTCAACGAACACGAGTTGAACGGCGTTCCCCTCCGCCTCGAGATCGGCCCCAACGAGGCCGACGACGGCGAGGTGACGCTGGTCCACCGCCCCGACAACGAGGACAGCGTGGCCGACCGCGAGGGAATCGTCGACACCGTCGAGGACCATCTCGACGCCGTCTTCGACAAGCTGTACGAGACCGCCGAGGAGAACCTCGAGGAGAACGTCCGCGAGGCCCACAGCCCCGAGGACATCCTCGGCACGATCGGCAAACACGGCGGCTACGTGAAGACGCCGTGGTGTGGCGACCAGGCCTGCGAGGAGGCGATCAAGGAGAAGATCGCCGCCGAGATCGTCATGCAACCCCTCGAGGACGAGGGCGGCCAATCTGCGGGTGAGGTTCCCGAACCCGAGCGCGAGGAGTGTGGCGTCTGCGGGGAACCCGCCGACGAGATCGCGTACTTCGCGAAGAGTTACTGACTCCCCCTCGCCCTCGGGCGATTCTCCGGGCCGTCCGAACCGATTCGTTCTCCGCTACCTAACTCTTTAGCCAAATAGTGCTTCCCCACCGGGAACGATGTACGAATGTGGTGTTCACTCTGGTGGGTGAACACTACGTGCCTCTGACACCTTTCGTCCCTTCCTGCCCGAGTAGCGACGCGTTCCGCCCGTAACCCGCAGTATAAATAATTGTATTATGGGCTATATCACCTTATATGTGTTTATAATACACTTAGCCATTATGGGGTAGCCTCTTATGGGAGATCTCCAAAGGAGGGTGCATGTCACAGCCACACACTTCGAACACCGATCGTTCTCCGGGGCTCGCGGACCCGACGGACGAACGGTCGAACTGCGGTGTCGGCGTCGTAATGGATCTCGAGGGGGCGGGCGGTCACGATGTCGTCGCCGACGGACTGGATCTGCTTGTCAACCTCGAGCACCGCGGGACGACCGGGGCGGAGCAAAACACCGGCGACGGTGCGGGTATCATGCTCCAGACGCCCGATTCGTTCTTCTCGGACGCCCTCGACGCGGATCTCCCCGAGGCCTACGCGATCGGCTCGCTCTTCTTTCCGACCGACGACGAGGCCCGCGAGCACCTCGCCGAAATCGTCGAGGACACGCTCGCGGAGTACGACCTCGAGGTCCTCGAGTGGCGCGACGTTCCCACCGATAACGCCGATCTCGGCGCGACCGCGCTCGACTCCGAACCCGACGTCCGGCAGGTCGCTGTCGCACCTGAGGACGAGATCTCCGACGAGGCGTTCGACCGACGGCTGTACGTCGCCCGGCGAGCCCTCGAGAACGCCGTCGAGGAGTGTGACGTCGACGGAAAGGAGCGCTTCTACGTCTGCTCGCTCGACTCGGATACGATCGTCTACAAGGGACTGCTCAAGGGCGAGCAGGTCCCGTCGTACTACCCCGACCTGCGGGACGAACGGATGGAGTCGACGTTCGCGATGGTCCACGAGCGCTTCTCGACGAACACGCTCGGCGCCTGGCACCTCGCCCACCCCTACCGCAACATCGTCCACAACGGCGAGTTCAACACCATCCGCGGGAACATCAACTGGATGCGCGCCCGAGAGACCGACCTCGAGAGCGAGGTCCTCGAGGATCTCGAGGCGGTCAAGCCGATCATCGACGACCCCGACCAGTCCGACACCGCAAGCGTCGACAACGCCCTCGAGTTGCTGATGCAGGACGGCCGCGACCTCGAACACGCCCTGCGGATGCTCGTCCCCGAGGCCTGGCGGGGCGACGACGCGATGGACGCCGAGCGCAAGGACTGGTACGACTTCCACGCCTCCCTGGTCGAGCCCTGGGACGGCCCCGCGCTGGTCGCCGCCACCGACGGCGAGCGCGTCGGCGCGGTCCTCGACCGCAACGGCCTGCGGCCGTGTCGGTACGACGTCACGACCGACGACCGACTGATCATGGCCAGCGAGGCGGGCGCGCTCGAGACCGATCCCTCGGAGATCGCCGAGCGCGGTCGTCTCCAGCCCGGACAGCTGTTCCTCGCCGACCCCGAGGAGGGGCGAGTCGTCCCCGACGACGAGGTTTTCGAGGACCTGACCGACGAGCGCTACGGGGCGTGGGTCGAGCAGGAACAGGTCCAGTTAGCCGACATCGTCGCGACCGACGAGCGGGCGCCACGGGACCCCGTCGAGGCCCTGCGGGACCAGCAGGCCGCCTTCGGCTACACCCACGACGAACTCGAGAACCTGATCGAGCCGATGACCCGGACGGCGAAGGACCCCGTCGGTTCGATGGGCGACGACACGCCGCTGTCCGTCCTGACGGAGTTCAACCGTCCCCTCTTCTCGTACTTCAAGCAGCTGTTCGCCCAGGTCACGAACCCGCCGCTGGACTACATCCGCGAGGAGCTGGTCACCTCGATGGAGAGCCGACTCGGCTACCAGCGTAACCTGCTGGCCGAATCGCCCGAACACGCCCGCCAGCTGGTGCTCGACTCGCCGATCCTCACGGACGCCGAGCTCGGGTCGATCCGCGACTGCGAGGCGAACGGGATCACCGCCGCGACGGTCGACATCACCTACGAGCCGACGAGCGAGGAGCCGGGCGCGGACCTCGAGGCCGCCATCGAACGCGTCCGCGCCGAGGCCGTCGAGGCGATCGAGGACGGCCACGACGTCCTGATCCTCTCCGACCGGGGCGTCGACGAGGAGCGCGCGGCGATCCCGAGCCTGCTCGCGACCGGCGGGGTCCACCACCACCTCGTGCGCAACGGGCTTCGCAACCACGTCGGGCTCGTCGTCGAGTCCGCGGATCCGCGGACCGTCCACCACTTCGCGACGCTGGTCGGCTACGGCGCCGGCGCGGTCAACCCGTACCTGGCCTACCAGACGATCGCCGACATCACCGCGGGCCCCGACGGCGCCGAGACCGAACTCGCGATCGACGCCTACGTCGAGGCCGTCGAGGACGGCCTGCTGAAGATCATGGCCAAGATGGGGATCTCGACGGTCGAGAGCTACCAGGGTGCACAGATCTTCGAGGCCGTCGGGCTGGACTCCGACCTCGTCGCGGAGTACTTCGCGGGCACCGAGAACCGCACCGAGGGGATCGGGCTCGCCGAGATCGAGGCCGACGTCCGCGAACGTCACGAGGCGGCGTTCGGCGACGACGACTCCGAGCTCGACCGCCACGGCGAGTTCGAGCACCGCTCGAACGGCGTCCACCACCAGTGGAACCCCGACACCGTCGGCGCCCTCCAGCAGTCGGTTCGCGCGAACGACTACGAACGGTACCGGGAGTTCGCCGAACAGGTCAACGACCAGAACCGGACCCTCCAGACGCTGCGGGGGTTGCTCGAGTTCGAGAGCGATCGCGAGTCGATCCCGCTCGAGGACGTCGAACCCGTCGCCGACATCGTCGAGCGGTTCTCGACGGCCGCGATGAGCCTCGGCAGCCTGTCGCCGGAGGCCCACGAGAACAACTCGATCGCGATGAACCGCATCGGCGGCAAGTCCAACTCGGGCGAGGGCGGCGAACCGCCCGAGCGGTTCGGCACCGAACGCGAGTGCAACGTCAAGCAGGTCGCCTCCGGACGGTTCGGCGTCACCTCGACGTACCTCTCGTCGGCCGACGAGCTCCAGATCAAGATGGCCCAGGGCTCGAAGCCCGGCGAGGGTGGCCACCTCCCTGGCGAGAAGGTCAACGAGATGATCGCCCACGTCCGCAAGTCCACGCCCGGCGTCGGGCTGATCTCGCCGCCCCCGCTGCACGACATCTACTCGATCGAGGACCTCAAACAGCTGATCTTCGATCTGAAGGCCGCCAACGAGGACGCCGACATCAACGTCAAGCTCGTCTCCGAGGCGGGCATCGGCACCGTCGCCGCCGGCGTCGCGAAGGCCAACGCCGACGTGGTCCACATCTCGGGCCACTCCGGGGGGACCGGGGCCTCGCCGCGCACCTCGATCAAGAGCGCCGGCCTCCCCTGGGAGCTCGGGCTGGCCGAGGCCAACCAGATGCTCCGTCAGACCGGGCTCCGGGACCGCATCCGCGTCTCGGCCGACGGCGGGATGAAGACGGGCCGGGACGTCGCCGTCGCCGCCCTGCTCGGCGCCGAGGAGTACGTCTTCGGCACCGCCTCGCTCGTGACCTCGGGCTGTGTCATGGCCCGACAGTGTCACGAGAACACCTGTCCCGTCGGCGTCGCTACCCAGCGCGAGGACCTTCGCAAGCGGTTCCCCGGCGAACCCGAACACGTCATCAACTACATGTCGTTCATCGCCCAGGAGCTGCGGGAGATCATGGCCGAACTCGGCTTCGAGACCGTCGACGAGATGATCGGCCGGGTCGAGGTCCTCTCCCAGCGCACCGACGTCGACCACCCGAAGGCCCGCACCGTCGACCTCTCGGCGGTGCTGGCCGAGCCCGCGGGCGAGGTCCGCCACAAGGTCCGCGAACAGGACCACGAGCTCGAGGACCAGCTCGACCGCGAGCTGATCGACGCCGCGAGCGCGGCGATCGAGGACCGCGAGCCGGTGACGCTCTCGACGGCGGTCACCAACGTCGACCGCGCGGTCGGCGCGATGCTCTCGAACCGCATCACCGACCGCTACGGCGAGCCCGGGCTGCCCGAGGACACGATCACGGTCGACGCGGCGGGGACCGCCGGCCAGAGCTTCGGCGCGTTCCTCGCCAGCGGCGTCTCCTTGCACCTCGAGGGGAGCTCCAACGACTACGTCGGCAAGGGACTCTCGGGCGGGAAGATCACCGTTCGGACGCCCGAGGCCGCGAGCTACGATCCGACCGAGAACGTCGCGATCGGCAACGTCGCGCTCTACGGCGCGACTGACGGCCAGCTGTACGTCAACGGGGTCGCCGGCGAACGGTTCGCGGTGCGCAACTCCGGCGCCAAGGCCGTCGTCGAGGGCGTCGGCGACCACGGCTGCGAGTACATGACCGGGGGCGTCGTGGCCGTCCTCGGGGAGACGGGGACGAACTTCGCGGCCGGGATGTCCGGCGGCGTCGCCTACGTCTTCGACCCCGACGAGGAGTTCGCCGACCGCGCCAACACCGGAATGGTCGCGCTCCACGACGAACTCGAGGACGCGGACGTCGAGATGCTGCGCCGACTCGTCGAGAACCACGTCGCCTACACCGGCTCCGAACGGGGCCGCGAACTGCTCGAGAACTGGGAGGAGGCGCTCGCGTCGTTCGTGAAGGTGATGCCCGAGGCCTACCACGAGGCGATCACCGAGCAGGGCGGCGACGACGTCCGCAGCGAACTCCCGGGAACGCCCGAGACGCCCGTCGACGCCGACTCGGCCGAGTTCGCCGCGAGCGACGACTGATCGCCGTCGCCGGTTCTCTCGCAGCTATTCTCCGGCGTTCACGTACGACGCCGCGTAGGCGATCAGCGCGCCGTTGAGTCCGATCAGCGCGACGACCAGCAGGCGGACGGTCGTTCGCCCGCCGTCGCCGACCCCCGTCGCGACGGCCGCGAGCGCGCCGACGCCGACGACGGCCAGCCCGGCCGCCAGCAGTCGATCGAGCCGCGGGTCGTACTCCGACGGGACGGCCTCGCGGAGGCGTTCGTCCCTGCGCCGGCGGCGTTCGCGGAAGCGTTCGGCCGCCGGATCGTCGTCGGGGACCGAACGGAGGCCGAACGTTCGCAGCGCCTCGAGGTCGACGCGCGCCTTCGCGATCGTTCCGCAGGCGAACGCGACGAACAGCAGGACGACGACCTCGATTCCGGATCCGAGCGCGGCTGCCGGCAGAAGTAGCAAGATGGCGAGGATCGCGACGACGGCTGCGATCCGCTCGGCTCGAGTCGGGACGGGATCCACGGTACGTTCGCCTTTCCTATCACTCTACAAGATATTTCCGCCCGCGAGGCGGATTCCCGGTCGGCTCGAGGCGGGGCCCTGCGGGCGGCCGGTGGTCGCTACTCGCGCCCCAGCGTGTGGAACTCGTCGTTCGGTCGCATCCCCGCGAACGTCGCGAGTCGGTTGCTCAGGTTGTAGAAGGCCGTTACCGAGGCGATATCCCACAGCGCCTCCTCGCCGAAGCCGGCCTCGCGCAGGGTCTCGAGGTCGTCCGCGTCGACCCTGGCGGGCGATTCGGTGAGTTTCACGGCGACGTCTAACATCGTCCGGTGGGCCTCGTTGATGTCCGCGGTACGGTAGTTCGCGACCAGCTGGTCGGCCAGCAGCGGGTCGTCGGCGTAGATCCGAACCAGGGCGCCGTGGGCGACGTTACAGTAGTAGCAGTGGTTGACGCCCGAGACCGCGACGACGATCATCTCGATCTCCTCGCGCTCCAAGGCCGCGTCCTCGACCAGCGCGTCGTGGTACGCGAAGAAGGCCCGGAAGTGCGACGGGTTGTACGCGAGCGCGGAGAACACGTTCGGCGTGAACCCGGCGCGCTCGGTCTCCTCGTCGATTCGCTCCCGCAGATCCTCGGGAAGGTTCTCGTAGTCGGGGACGGGGAAGCGATCCATCGCGTCGTCTCGCAGTTCCGGTTCGGGTTCGGTCTCGGACCCGGTGTTGCCGTCAGCCATACCCGGTGTTCGGCCCCGATCCGTATAGTTCGCGGCGTCGCCGTCCACACCTACTTGTGTACTGACCGTTTAGTCAGGCTCGAGTACTACCATGGTCGCGATACGCGTCGACGGGCTGACCAGAACCTTCGGGGAGACGACCGCGGTGGACGACCTCTCGTTTACCGTCGCGGACGGCGAGCTGTTCGGCCTGCTCGGCCCGAACGGCGCCGGGAAGTCGACGCTGATCAACGTCCTCGTCACCCTCCTCCGGCCGACCGCCGGGACCGCGACCGTCGACGGCCACGACGTTCGAGCGGACACCGCCGCGGTCCGCAACAGCATCGGCGTCGTCTTCCAGGAGCCCGCCCTCGACGAGGAGCTGACCGGGGCGGAGAACCTCGCCTTCCACGCGCGGCTGTACGGGATGGGACGGGAGCGACGCGACGCGCGGATCGGCGAGGTTCTCGAGCTCGTCGGACTCGAGGACGAACGCGACCGGGCGGTCGGCACCTACTCCGGCGGAATGAAACGTCGCCTCGAGATCGGACGCGGACTCCTGCACGACCCCGCGGTGCTCTTTCTCGACGAGCCGACCGTCGGGCTGGACGCCCAGACTCGACGGGACACCTGGGAGTACATCCGTCGGCTGAATCGCGAGGGGGTGTCGATCGTTCTGACCACCCACTACATCGAGGAGGCCGAGCAGCTCTGTGACCGCGTCGCGATCGTCGACGACGGCGAGATCGCGGCGATCGACACGCCGACGGCGCTCACGGACTCGCTCGGCGGCGACGTCGTCCGCCTCGAGCTCGGGGGCAGAGCCGACTCGCTCGGCGATCGCCTCGAGACACGGACCTGGGTTCGAGAGTACGCGACCGCCGGAAACGTCCTCGAGGTCACGGTCGAGCGCGGGGACGCGCGGGTCGCCGACCTGGTGCGGCTGGCCGACGACGCCGGGGCGTCGATCGCGACCGTCGACGTCCGCCGGCCGACTCTCGAGACGGTGTTTCTCTCGCTTACGGGTGCGACGATCGAGGACGGCCGGCGCCGGGCCAGCGACGAAGCGTCCGCCCTCGAACCGCCGAACGGCCGCGACGGCGCGGCACGTTCCGTCCGCGCGTCGGGTGAGGACCGATGAACCTCGTCGATCCGACGGCGATCTACGCGCTCTGGCTGCGCGACGTCAAGCGGTTCCTCAGAGCGCCCTCGCGGATCGCCGGCTCGATCGCGATGCCGCTGTTGTTTCTCGTCTTTCTGGGCCTCGGCTTCGACGGCGCGGCGATCCCCGGACTTCCCGAGGGCGTCGACTACATTCAGTTTCTCGTCCCCGGGATGGTCGGATTCGCGATGCTGTTCGGCGCTTCCTTCGCCGGCATGTCGATCCTCTCGGATCGGGACGTCGGCTTCCTGAAGGAGATCCTCGTCGCCCCGATCAGTCGCACGTCGATCGTGCTGGGACGGATCGCCGGCGGCTCGACCACGGCGCTGGTCCAGGCGCTGTTGATCCTCCTGCTGTCGATCCCGCTCGGATTCCGGATCGCGAGTCCCCTCTCGCTACCGCTCGCCGTCGTCTTTCTCGTCCTGATCGCGATTACGTTCGTCGGTTTCGGGGTCGCGCTCGCCTCGCAGTTTAACGACAGCGAGGGGTTCGGCCTCGTCGTTCAGTTCGTCATCTTCCCGCTTTTCTTCCTCTCGGGCGCGATCTACCCCGTCTCGAGCCTGCCCGAGCCGGTGCAGCTGGCGGCCATGCTCAACCCCCTGACCTACGGCGTCGACGGGCTGCGCGCAGTGCTGGTCGGTACCTCGGCGTACCCGATCGCGCTCGATCTCGGCGCGCTCGTCGTCTCGGCGACGCTCACGGTCGCCGTCGGTACCTACCTCTTCGAGCGCGTCGAGGCGGTCTGAGCGCGGGACCGCCTACGACTCGTCGGCGTCGGCCTCGAGGACGCCGCCCGCATCGTCGGCCGCCTCGAGCAACGCCCCGAGTCCGGGCGTCTCGAGCAGGTGGGACCCGCACTCGCAGTCCGAGGATCCGAAGTCGGGAACCGCCTCGCCGGGAAGCGTCCCCGCGAGTTCGCACTCCCGGTCGGCGTCGGGGAACCTGACGGCCGCCTCGAGGGTCGCCGCCTCGCTGCCGAGCAGGTAGTCGACGTGCCAGTGGCGGACGTCGCGCTCGCCGCGGGCCAGTTCGCGGTGGCGATCCAGCCGCGCGAACCCGCCGGGGCCGAACGCGCTGCCGACGTAGGCGTACGTTTCTTCCTCGAACGCCAGCTCGCCCAGCGCGCCGACCGTCAGGCTCGTCGGCGCCTCGACGTCGATCGCGAGGACGTAGGTGCCGCCCATACGTCCGCTATCCGATGCGACACGAAAACGACGGCGATCCGCCGCGGCTTACCACTCACCCTCGTCGTTCGAGTCGCCCTCGGCCCGGCGTCCCGACTCGTCGCGAAGTCGGTCCCGATCGTGCTCGAGGCCGTCCCCCGTCTCGGCGGCCGTCGGCTGGCGGTCCGTCCGTTCGTCGTCGGTTCGGTCCGTCAGCGCTGGACGGCTCGCGGACGCTGGCTCTCCGAACCGGGGTTAGCCGACGAGGCAGATCAGGTCGGGGCGTGCGTTCGCTTGCATGAGACTCGCACGGTCCCGTCGGCGACGACGTCCGTCACCGTTTTCCCGCGAAGCGACGACCGTCGATCATGGACGACGCACTCGTTATCGGCGGCACGCGCTTTATCGGCCGCCACCTCGTCGACGAGCTCCTCGAGCACGGCTACGACGTGACGCTCTTCAACCGGGGGACCCACGAGAACCCCTTCGCCGACGACGACCGCGTCGCCCGTATCGAGGGCGATCGGACGAACGATTCGGCGCTCGAGGCGGCCGCGCTCGAGGTCGGCCCCGACGCGGTCTTCGACTGCGTCGCCTACTACCCGAAGGACGTCCAGGCCGCGACCCGTATCTTCGCCGACTGCGAGGCGTACGTCTTCGTCTCGAGCGGGGCGGCCTACGGCCGCGAGGAGATCCCGAAACGGGAAGGCGAAACCCCGCTCGCGGGCTGCACTCCGGAGCAGGCGGTCGACGACTCCGGCGCGACCTACGGCCCGCGCAAGGCCGAGGGCGATCGGGCGGTGTTCGCCGCCGCGGAACGCGGGGTCCGGGCCATGGCCGTCAGACCCTGTATTGTCTACGGCCCCCACGACTACACCGAGCGACTGGACTTCTGGATCGATCGCGTCAACCGCTTCGATCGGGTCGTCGTCCCCGGCGACGGGACGAACCTCTGGCACCGCGCGTACGTCGAGGACGTCGCCAGCGCCCTGCGGCTCGTCGCCGAGCGAGGCGACGCCGGCGAGGCCTACAACGTCGGCGACCGACGGCTCGCCACGCTCGAGGAGACACTCGAACTGATCGCCGACGTACTGGACACCACCGTCGAGGTCGTCACCGCCGGCCCCCGCGAACTCGAGGCGGGCGACATCGAGCCCGCCGACTACGTGCTCTACCGGGAGTACCCCCACGTCCTCGCGACCGGAAAGCTCGCGGCGCTGGGCTGGGAGTCGACGCCGATCGACGAGGCGATTGCCCGCTCGGTCGCGGCCCACCTCGAGAGCGACCGCGACGGGAGCGAACACGAGCCCGATCGGGAGGCCGAGGAGCGGGTCCTCGGGATCCTCGACACGTTCTGACCCGCGAATCCGGGGGCTTCCGACCGAGTTCGCGACGGCGAGCAACAACACGTATATTTCGGTGGTGACTCGGTCAACGTATGTTCGAGAAGTCGACGTGGATTCGACTCCCGCGGAACGTGATCGTCGGCCACGGCGTGCTGTCGGAGGTCGTCGCCGCCGTCGACGAGCTTCACCTCCAGGGGCGACCGCTGTTCGTGACGAGCCCGACGCCGCGTCGCCTCGCGGCGGACCCGATCGCGGCCGACTTCGAGGCCGCCGGCGTCGAACCCGCGGTCGTCACCGTCGAGTCGGCGTCGTTCGACGCCGTCGAGGAGGTCATCGAGACGGCCGAGGCCGAGGAGGTCTCCTACCTCGTCGGGATCGGCGGCGGAAAGGCCATCGACATCGCGAAGATGGCAAGCGAGCACCTCGGGATGGGCTTTCTCTCCGTGCCGACCGCGGCCAGCCACGACGGGATCGTCAGCAACCGCGGCTCGGTGCCCGACGGCGACACCCGCCACAGCGTCGCGGCCGAGCCTCCGCTGGCGGTGATCGCCGACACCGGCGTCCTCGCGGAGGCCCCCTGGAAGCTGACGACCGCCGGCTGTGCCGACATCATCTCGAACTACACCGCCGTCATGGACTGGCGGCTGGCCCGGCGGCTCCAGAACGTCGAGTTCTCCGAGTACGGCGCCGCGCTCTCGGAGATGACCGCGGAGATCCTCGTCGACAACGCCGACCACGTCCGGCCGGGCCTCGAGGAGTCGGCCTGGATCGTCACCAAGGCGCTGATGTCCTCGGGCGTCGCGATGAGCATCGCGGGCTCGTCGCGGCCCGCCAGCGGCGCCGAACACCTCTTCTCCCACCAGCTCGACCGCCTCGAGCCGGGGGCGGCGCTGCACGGCCACCAAGTCGGCGTCGGGGCGATCATGACCGCCTACCTCCACGGCGGCGAACGGGGTATCTGGCACGATATCCGCGACGCACTCGACAGCATCGATGCACCGACGACCGCGGCCGAGCTCGGGATCGACGACGAGACGGTGCTCGAAGCGTTGACGACCTGCCACGAGATCCGCGATCGGTACACGATCCTGGGCAACGGGATGAACGAGCGGGCGGCCCGGGAGGTCGCGACGAAGACCGGCGTCATCGGTTGATCGCGACCGCGACGCCCTAGACGTGCTCGTCGAGGAAGTCGGCGATCGCCGAGTAGGCCTCGATGCGGTTCTCGAGCTTCGAGAAGCCGTGGCCCTCGTCTTCGAACAGCAGCTTGCGCACGGGAACGCCCTGGGCTTTGGCCTTCTCGGCGATCTGTTCGGCCTCGCCGACGGGCACGCGGGGATCGTTCTCGCCGTGGAGGACGAACAGCGGGGCCGCGATGCGCTCGACGTTGTTGATCGGCGAGATCTCCTCGAGGAACTCCCGGTCCTCGGCGAGGCTGCCGTACTCGGCCTCGCGCAGCTCGCGGCGCCAGTCGCCGGTGTTCTCGAGGAACGTGACGAAGTTGGCGATGCCGACGACGTCGATCCCGGCGGCCCACAGGTCGGGGTACTCGGTCATCGCCGCCAGCACCATGAAGCCGCCGTAGGAGCCGCCCTTGGCGACGATCCGATCGGGGTCGACCGCCTCGTGGTCCCGCAGCCACTCCACGCAGGCCTCGATATCGGCCACGGAGTCCATCCGCCTCTCGACGTCGTCGAGGGCCGCGTAGTCGGCGCCGTACCCCGACGATCCGCGGACGTTCGGCTCGAAGTAGGCGTACCCCCGGTCGAGGAAGTACTGCTTGACGCTCGAGAAGGATGGACGGCGCTGGCTCTCGGGGCCGCCGTGGATGTCGACGATAACGGGGACGCCGTCCTCGCTCCCGGTACTGCTCGCTTCGTCCTCGTTCGGCAGCGTCAGAAAGCCGGGAACGTCCAGGCCAGCGTGGGACTCCGTCGGAGTCCCACGAGCGGACGGGCTTTGCCCGTCAACGCCGAAGCTCTCGACGTGGACCAGCTCGGACTCGTCGAACGTCTCCCGCGGGATGCCCGCGGTCGGCGCGCTCGTCCAGCGCTCGGCCTCGCCGGTCTCCACCTCGACCACGAAGACGTTCGCGTTGACCGTGTCTCCGGCCGTCGACAGCGCGAACCGCTCGGCGTCGGGGTCGAAGCTCACGCCGCCGGCGACGCCGCCCGGCAGATCGGGCTCCGGGAAGGTCTCGAACGCGGTCGGGTCGTCGGCGTCGAACTCGCCGACCGTTAGCTCCGTGTAGCCCTCGACGTTCTTCGAGTAGACGAACCGGCCCGTCTCGTCGTCCAGCGCGATTCCGTCGACGTTCCACTCCTCGTCGGCGACGACCGTCTCGATCTCGCCGCTTGCGAGATCGAGGTAGGCCAGATACAGCGTGTCGGCGTGGCCCTCGTCAGTCACGAGGTAGAGCCCCTCGCCGTCGGGCGCCCAGCTGGCGCTCTGATACCGGACGTCGCCCTCGTGGGGCGTGAGGTGCTCGAGCTCCCCGGTCTCGAGGTCGAGGACGTACAGATCCTGATCGAAGTTGGAGTACGCCTGCGAGACCAGCAGCCGGGAGTCGTCGGGGCTCCAGCCCGACAGCGAGAGCCAGCCGTCGCCCTCGTGGACGAGCCGAGCGTCAGCGGGAGACGACGCCTCCCGAGCAGACGGGCCTTGCCCGTCGACGTTCCCCGTCTCGTCCCGGTCCTGTACGTAGATATCGAAGACGGCCTCGTCGCGGCGGTTCGAGGCGAACGCGAACCGATCACCGTCGTGGCTCCAGCCGCCCCAGCGGTGTTTCGCGTCGGGCGTCGCGGTCAGATTCGTTATCAGCCCGGTGTCGGCCTCGAGTCGGTAGAGCTGGGCGCGCTCGTTGCCGCCCTCGTCCATCCCGAAGACCAGTTCGGGCCGTTCGGGCGACCAGGAGGCGAAGGTCACCCGCTCGTCGTAGAACGTGCGCTGCTCGGGCCACTCGCGGGCCCCCTCGAGCGTCCAGACCTGCGAGACGCCGGTGGTGTCCATCAGGAAGGAGAGTCGCTCGCCCTCGGGGCCGAAGGAGGCGCCGTAGGCGCTGCGAACGTTGAGATACCGCTCGATGTCGTAGGTTCCCATGTCACGGCGGTACGAACCGGAGCGGGTAGTCGTTTCGGTTGCGGAACCCGCGGTGACTCGAGTAGCCCTCGCCTACTCGGGACGAACCCGGCGACCGCGCGCGGACGACCACGATTCGCGACGTCGGCGGACGGCCGTTCGGAGCGCGTAACAATGCCCCCCGGCGTGCTCGCTCCGAGTATGACGCGCGGGTACGAGCGGGAGTCGGGCGCCACGTTCGGGACGGTACTGCTCACGACGGTCGTCGTTCTCGTCGCCTTCGGGCTGACCCTCGCGGGTGTCTTCCTCGGCCTCGGAGCCGGCGGCGCGGACGACGGGGCCGAGGACGCCGAGGAGCCCGCCGGGACCGATGAGGGTGCCGCGGAGACGGTCGACGTCGACGAGCCGGACGGGAACGAGGGCGAGACGGCGGCGACCGACTCGAGCGAACCCGCCGATCCCGACGGGAACGTCACGGACGACGGCGCGGACGCGCTCGGCGACGGCGATTGACGGGACGCCTCGAGCGACGATCCCGACGAGGGGCGGACCGAGCCGCGTTCTCGTCCCGGAGCGGCGCGAAGAGCAGCTACAAGTGCGTTCGCGTCCGGGTACCGGCATGGAGCTCCCCGAGGCCCTGGACGCGAGAGGGAACGTGACCTGCGTCGTCGGCGCGGGCGGAAAGAAATCGACCCTGTACGCGCTCGGCGACGCCCTCGAGCGCGCCGTCGTCACCGCGACGGTGCGGATCCCGCCGTTCGAGGAGCGGGTCGCCGACGTGGTCGTCACCGACGCCCCGCTCGAGGCGATCCGTACGGCGGAGTCCTGGCCGCTCGGGCTGGTCGCCGGCCGCGAGGGGTCGGATCGGTACCTCGGTTACGATCCCGCGGTCGTCGACGAACTCGCGGCCGAACTCGACGCTGAGACGTCGGTGGTCGTCAAGGCCGACGGCGCCCGCACCCGCTGGTTCAAGGCCCCGAACGACGACGAGCCCCAGCTCCCCGCCGCGACCGACGTCGTCGTCCCCATCGCGAGCGCGAAGGTCGTCGGCGAGCGCCTCGCCGAGGACCACGTCCACCGCCCGGAGCGGGTCGCCGCGATCGCAGACCTCGAGCCCGGCGATCGGATCTCGGCGCGCGACGTCGCGACCGTGGTGGCGAGCGATCGGGGCGGGTGCAAGGACGTCCCCGAGGGCGCGACCGTGATCCCGCTGATCAACATGGTCGACACGCCCGAACTCGAGGACGTCGCCCGCGAGATCGCGGCCGAAATCCGCGACCGACGGGCGGTTCCTCGGGTCGTCCTCACCCGATTGCTCGAGGACGACCCCGTCGTCGACGTCGCGTAGTTCGGAGCCGAGAGCTTTAACTATCGTTCGGCGGTTACGATCACGGGACTGTATGGAAACGGGGGAGTCTCTCGTCCGCGTCGACCTCGCGGCCGAGTCGGTCGCGTACGAACCGGTACCAGAGTCGTGGCGCCGCGACTTCGTCGGCGGGAAGGGACTCGGCGCGCGCTACCTCTACGAGGAGCTCGAGCCGGGCGCGGACCCGCTCGGCGACGGGAACGTCCTGCTGTTTCTGACGGGCCCGCTGACCGGGTACCTCCCCGGCGAGCAGCGCTACGTCGTCGTCACGAAGTCGCCGCTGACGGGGGCCTTCCTCGACTCCTACGCGGGCGGCGAGATGGCCGGGCGGCTCGCGGGCTCGCTCGGGGACAACGTCGGCGTCCTCGTCTCCGGGCGGGCCGACCGCCCCGTCAGGCTCGAGGTCGCCGACGGCGAGGTCTCGATCGAACCCGCCGCGGACTGGTGGGGACTCGACGCCCGCGAGACCGACGAGCGGGCGGGCGAGGCCGCGGTCGCCTGCATCGGTCCCGCGGGCGAGAACGGCGTCGCCTACGCGACGATCGCCTCGGGGGGCGGCGACCACCACGCGGGCCGGGGCGGCGCGGGGGCGGTGATGGGCGCGAAACGGCTGAAGGCGCTGGTCGCCCGCGACGGCCCGCCCGAACCCGACGACGACCTCCGGGAGCTCCGTCGGCGCTACGAGGCGGCCTTCGCCGACGACGACACCGGGCGCTGGCAGGCCGCCAGCGAGACCCTCGAGACGCTGGATTTCGCCAACGAGGTCGGCGTCCTCCCGACCCGCGGCTGGCAGGAGGGGCGGTTCGACGGCGCCGAGGGGATCGGCATCGAGGCCGTTCGCGACGCCGCCCACGACCGCGAGCGCGCCGACGACCCGGTTCCGGGCGGGTTCCAGATCGAGGGCGAGGACGGCGAGAGCGTCCCGCGGGGGTCGACGCCGATTTCGCTGGGGGCGGGCCTGGGGATCGACGACTTCGACGCCGTCGCCACCCTGGGATCGGTCTGTGACCGACTGGCGCTGGACGTGATCTCGGGGGGCAACGCCGTCGCCTGGGCGATCCGCGCGAGCCAGGAGGGCCTGATCGACCGCGAGCTCGCGTTCGGCGACGAGGACGGCGCCCGCGAACTGATAGCGGAGATCGCCAGCCGCGCGAACCCGCTGGGCACGGCGCTGGCCGACGGCGTCGACGCGGCCGCGGCCGAGTACGGCGGCGACGACCTGATCCCGTCGGTGAAGGGGATGGCGCTGCCGGCCTACGACCCCCGCGGCGCGTCCGCGATGGCGCTTGCCTACGCGACCAGCGATCGGGGCGCCTGCCACCGACGCGCTCGCCCCGTCGAGGTCGAGGCGCTGGGCGGGACCGACTGGGACGACGCCGACCGCGTGGACGCCGTGATCGCCGAGCAGGACCGCCGTGCGGTCCTCTGGAGTCTCATCGCGGACGACTTCTTCGGCGAGGCGCTCTCGAAAACGCTCGGTGCGGACTGGCTCGCGGCGGTCGGCCGCGAGTACGACCCCGCGGAGCTTCGTCGGGTCGGCGAGCGCGTCTGGACGCTGATCCGACTCTTCAACTGCCGCGAGGGCTTCTCCCGGGAGGACGACACGCTCCCCCGGCGGCTGACCGAACCGCTTCAGGGCGGCCCGAACGACGGCGCGGCGATCGACGCGGCCGGCTTCGAGGACGTCCTCGATCGGTACTACGAGCGACGCGGCTGGGACGTCCGGGGGCGACCGACCCGCGAGACGCTCGAACGCTACGGGCTCGAGGACCTCGAGCTCGACTCACACCATGACTGAACGAATCGATCTCGACGAACTCGACGTCGGCGGCGAGGACGAGGAGACCGAGGAACCGAACCGCGGCGACTGGCTCTGGCGCGGCGAGGGGAGTCCCGAGGCGGAACCCGAACGGCCCGCCACGACTGGACCCGCCGTCGAGGAGCCCGACGCCGGACGGGACGACGGCCCGAACGGCGCCGACGCGGGAGTCGAGGCGTCGCCCGCACCCCACGTCCCGCGGTCGGAACGGACCAAACCGGTCGGAATCCCGGCCCGGAGCGGCGGCGCGGGCGCCGGCGACTCGGGCGAGACGGAGGGTCGGACGGCCGAGCCGCGGCCCGCGGGCTCGGCGGCGGACGGACCCCACGGCGGGGGTCCCGACGACATGACGATCGCGTTCACCTACCGGGCCGCCGGGCGGCTGGAGACGCCCGCGGCGGTGTTCGCCGACGCCTCCTCCTGGGCCGACTGGATCGGGATCGTCGGCGACGTCGGAACCCACGCGATTACGAACTTCCAGCGGACCAACACCGTCGACGCCGACTTCTTCACCGGCAGCGGGACGAGCCCGGCCGAGCGGCTCCGCGAGATCGATCGCACCTCGATGTTCTACGCCGAACGGCTGCTCCTGATCGGCCTCGAGGAGGAAGAACCGATCGCCGAGGCCGCCGACTGGGAGTTCATCTCGATCGGGGACGCCGCCGAGGCTGCCGACTGGGGACTGGAGTCCTAACGACTCGCGGGGGTCTCTGTCACGGTTCTTCAAAACGTTCATACTGCTCGGCCTGATTCTCCCAGTCGATATGGGACTTCGAACGGCGTTTCGGCAGAACCCGCTCGTGTTCGTCGGCCTGCTCGTCTTCGGGGCGTGGACGTTCCTGACGATCCTGAACGTCTCCTCGAGCATGGGCGAGATTGCGTACGGCGACTGGGTCGGACAGAGCGGGGTCGTGGGGTTGATCGGCCTGGCCGTGCTGTTCGTGCTCGGACTGACGGTCGTGTTGCTCTACGGCGAACTGGGCGAGCCGAGTCCCGGCCCCGAGGAGTTCCCCCCGAGCGAGTGATGACCGGACCGTCGAACGCCGACGCGCTGTCGTTCGAACTGAGCGAGCGCTTCCTCGCGGCCGCCGAGGAGTGGGGCGACTCGCGGGTCGTCTCCGGGTCGGCCGCCGTCGAGTCGAAACTCGAGCAGGCGCTGCTCGAGATCGAACACCTCGTCTCCGGCGCGACCGCCGTCGAGTTCGACCTCGAGGGCGAGACGGTGGGCTACGAACCCAGCGACGACCTCGCGGCGTTTCTCGACGATCAGGCCGCGGAGACGGGCCTCGAGCCGGATCGGCTGCTGAAACTGCACGTCGACCTGTTCGCCCGCGCCTTCCTCGAGGACGACCGCGGGGCCAACGGCGGGCGCCGCTGACCCCGCGGCGGAGAACAACGACTATACGTCTCCCGCCGGTATCCGACGACCAGCATGGCGCGAAAACGCACCAACTGGACGCCGAAGGACGGCGACGAAGCGACCCGAAAATCCTGGACCCACACGGGAGCCCACGAGATCGCCGACGACGAGGTCGACGGCGTCGTCGAGTTCCCCGAGGAGCTCAAGGAGAAGGAACGCGGCGACGACGAGTAGCGACGGACCGTCTATAGTAGTAGTTAGAAATAGTCACTCACTTTTGGCGTAGAGAGTTGATCGAGAGCTGTATCAATCGCTGTCGTCAGCTCGTCAAGTGNCTATAGTAGTAGTTAGAAATAGTCACTCACTTTTGGCGTAGAGAGTTGATCGAGAGCTGTATCAATCGCTGTCGTCAGCTCGTCAAGTGAATCAAAGAAGCGGTTGCTAAGAGACGCTTGAAGCTGTCTCCAGCATTCCTCGACAGGATTCAGCTCCGGCGAATACGACGGCAACGTCACGAAGGCGAGGTCGTCACGGTCCGCAAGGTCCGTGACGGCCGACGCCTGAAAATACGGCGCTCCATCGAGGACGACGATCAAGTCTTCCTCAAATTCTTTGCATAATGCTAAAATGAAATGTTTTGCGTGCTCGGCCGTGACGTACTCGGTGAATCGGGAGAAAAAACGATCACCGTCTTCGGTGATCGCGCCGAGCAAACACGTCCAATCGCGTTGCCCGGAGAGTTCGACAGAGGGCCGCGTGCCGCGCGGGAACCACGCGGCACGCGGCTCGACCTGCACGGATTTCTTGGTTTGGTCGATGCAGACTATTGTGGCGTCCATCTCCGCTCGCTTTTTTTGATCTCGTCGCGGAACGCTTCTTGATCGTCTTCGTCAGCTTCGGCAGCTGTACGGCGCGGTTTTTGATAGCTGAGTCCAGCTTCTTTCAACAACCGCCGACAACTCGGATAAGAGTACTCGACGCCGTATGTTTCTTCAAGAAACTCCTGAATGAGCGCCGGCGTCCACGCCGGCGCGTCGATCCCGGCTTCCTCGGGCGGTTCGTGAACGGTTTGCTCGAATTCTTCTTGCTGTGATTCTGAGAGCTTTCGTTTTCTTCCGGATCGATGAGCATCAGAGACGGCTTGCTCAAGTGGTTCGTCCGTATCAAGTCGCATCAGCCAGCTATAGATCGTTCTTCGCCCGGTATCGTGCCACTCGGCAAGTTCGGTCTGCGTTACGCCGTTCTTGTACGCAATCGAGGCTAACAACCGTTGTGTCGGCTTGTTTCCCTCAACATTGTCAAGGGCGTCTTGAAGTTCTTTGACGGAGATCTCATCGAGATGGTCCATTACATACGCCAACACCTTCCGAGCGGAAAGTTCTAACGACTACTATAGNGTCTTGAAGTTCTTTGACGGAGATCTCATCGAGATGGTCCATTACATACGCCAACACCTTCCGAGCGGAAAGTTCTAACGACTACTATAGCTCACCTGCATCGCGATCCCTTCCTCGAACTCGTCGTAGCCCGCCAGCAGGTGGCCGACCGCCTCGTAGAACGTCTCGTGGGTTTTCTCGGCGATCTCGAGCGCGCAGCCCTCGAGCCAGTGGGTCAGGTGCTCCTCGTGGAACACCCGCTGGTAGCCGAGCGCCTCCTCCCGGCCCTGGTGCTGGGAGCGGATCAGGTATCGGAGGAAAGCGAGTTCGACCGCGACGTGGTCGGCCTCCTCGGGGTAGTTCTCGGGCGGCTTCCAGCCGGCCGCGGCGTAGCTGGCCTTGACCTTCGGTAATCCCTCACCCAGGTACTCCATGTCCTCGCGGACGTAGGTCTCGTGGGGGGTCACGGGCGGTCGCGGACCGACGAGCAGGCGGGTGTACTCGACCTCGAGGTCGTCGACGACGTCCTCGATCGGTCGCTCGCGGTTCTCATCGACGAACTCCTCGAGCAACGCGAACCCGCGGTCGAGTTCGTCGTTGACGCTGTCGGCGGGCGCGGTCACCTCGCCCTCGAGGACGTCCGCGACGAAGGCTTCGCCCGGCGCGTCGTGGGTCGCCGCGACGAGGAACTCGACGAGGTCGAGCCGCGCCGCGTAGATGGCGTCCATGTCCATACCGATCACTCGCCGCTCCGGTCGTACAGTAACTTCGATCGACACTCCGAGCAGTAGTCGAAGATGCTCCCCTCGGCCTGGGGGGCCATCCCCGAGACGAGGTCGCCGACCTCGCCTTTGATTCGCTCCGCGGAGCGCTCGCTCGTGAACTCCGTTCCGCAGCTGCGACACTCGAGCATCGATCCCTCGAACACCGTTTCCCAGGCGGGATCCTCCTCGTCGCGGTTCTCCGGCAAGAGCGAGAGGTCCAGTCCCTGCTCGACGGTGATGGCGTCCTCCATGCAGCCCTCCTCGCAGAGCTCGCAGTTGACACAGCGCTCGTGGTTGAACTCGAGGCCCGTCTCGATCCGGCGCAGCGCGTCGGTCGGACAGAGGTTCGAACACGTCGGGGTCAGCGTACAGGCGTCGGTGACGTCGACGACGCCGAAGTCCTTCAGCCCGCGGATCACCTCCCGTTCGGGCTCGACGTGGGCGAGGATCGCCCGCACGCTCTCGAGGGTCCAGCCGTGACTGTCGAACGGCGGGTTCTCCCTGTCGGGGTCGTCGATCCCGCCCTCGGCCTCGTGTTCGCCCGCGGGAACGGGCGTCGGCTCGAGCCCGTCGACGAACGCGGTCAGCGAGTCGACGAACGCCTCGGGCTCGTCGGGATCGGGCGCGAAGAACTCGACGCGTTTGCCCAGGCCGAGGTCGGTCGTCGCGCGCTCGAGGCGCTCGACCAGCTCGGCCTTCGGATCGGGTCCGGAGTGCAGACAGCTCCCGCCGCAGCCGACGATCGCGACGCCGTCGGCACCGGCCGCCAGCGCGTGCATCGCGTGGGCCTCGCCGACCGTATCCGTGCAGTTGACCCGCACGGGAAGGATCGGCGGGTACTCGACGTCGGCCCGCCCCGCGGCCGCGAGCCGACCGTACTCCCGGAGGGCGTCCTCGGCCCGCTCCGAGCAGACGAACGCGACGACGGCGTCGTCGATGCCCGACCCCGAGCGACCCGGGAGCCAGCTCCGCTCGACCTCGTCGGGCACCAGCAGCGTCTCGACCTCGCGGGCGAGGCGCTCGTTGCTGGGCTCGCGCAGCCGCGTGGCGCCCGTCGGACAGGAACTCGTGCAGGCCCCGCAGTTCTGACAGAGCTCCTCGCGGAACTCGACCTCGTCGATCCGCGCGCGCTCGACCGCGCCGTGGGGGCAGGCCTCGACGCACTCGTTACAGCCCGCCTGGCTCGAGGCTCCCGCGGCGCAGACGTCCATCTCGAGGTCCAGAAATTCGGGTTTCGTGACCCCGCCGAGCTGGCGTTCGATCGCCGACACCTTCGCGGGGGTGATCGGCGCGGTGTAGAACCCGAGCCGGCCGCCGCGGGCCGAGTCGGTCGCCTCGGGGTAGACGACCTGGTCGGCCTCGAGGGTGCGCTCGGCGCCCTCGAGTTCGATGGCGTCGGTCGGACACAGCTCGGGCAGCGACTCGTCGTCGACGTCGGGGTCGAGGTCGACGGGGTGGCGGGTCGCCTTCCCGTCGGGGGCCTCGCGGACGCACTCCATACAGGAGATGCAGTCGTCGGTGACGCGGCTTCGCACGCGCAACTCGAACTCGCCGAAACTGCCCTCGACCTCGACGACGCGACCGCGTTCGACCGTCACGTCCTCGAGGTCGTACTCGGTGTCCGCGAAGTCGCGGCCGTCAGCGATCAGGGTCACGTCGGCGCCCTCGGCGAGTCCCGCAGCGGTCTCGGGGTCGCCGACGACCGCGACCCGCTCGCCAGCCTCGTGGGTGAGCGATCGACCGACCGACTCGTTCTCGAGGCCGGCGTTCGCCGCGTTGACCAGCCGCGCGGTCTTGGCGGTCGCCTCCGACTCGCCGTGGACCCAGCCCGCGCTCTCGCGCTGGTCGACGAACTCGACGGCGTCGGGGTGTAGCCCCCGCTCGGTCGCCGCCTCGCGGATTCGCTCCTGGGCGCTCGCCTCGGGACAGGTGACGATGAGCTGGTCCAGTTCGTGCTCCTCGACGACGTGTTCCATCCCCTCGAGTCCGTCCCCGCAGAGCAGCCGCGAGCTGGCGGCGACGTCGACGTCGTCGATCCCCTCACGCGCCGCCTCGAGATCGATATCGCAGGTCCCGGCACACGAGCAGACGAAGGCCCCAGTGTTCATAGACAACTCCGTCTTTGCGTCGATTATGAAAGATGTTTCGCGTTAGCCCGATAACTGTTTTCGAGTCGTCCTCGCCTGAATGGGAAAACGAGAAAAACGTTACATCATTGTGTAAAACATCTAATGGATAGCGCTACATACACAACGTTTATGATCAACAAACCGGTCCATGCGGATACTGTGGACGTATCGGATATGTACTACGATCTCTCACCAGTAAGGGGGCCACGATGAGTGCTGAACCGGTAACGCTCGACCTCGACCGGCGGTCGTTCATGAAGGCGTCCGCGCTGGCCGGGGCGACGATCCTCGGCAGCGGGGCGACGGGTCGCGTCCTGAGCCAGGACGAGGACGAACCCGAGGGGGTTCACGACGACGCCGAGACCTCGAAGGTCATCTGTAACTACTGTTCGGTCGGCTGCGGGTTCAAGGCCGTCAAGGACGGCGACTCCTTCGTCGCCCAGGAGTCCTGGACGGAGAACCCGATCAACAACGGGTCGCTGTGCTCGAAGGGGGCAAGCATCCTCGAGACCGAACACTCGGACAAGCGACTCAAGCACCCGATGCGGAAGGTCGACGGCGAGTGGCGAAAGATCACCTGGAACCGAGCCTACGAGCTCATCGCCGAGCAACACCAGGAGATCCTCGAGGAGTACGGGCCCGACAGCGTAATGTTGCTCGGCAGCGCCCACCACTCCAACGAGGAGGCCTACGCGTTCCGCAAGCTGGGCGCGTTCATGGCCACGAACAACGTCGATCACCAGGCCCGGATCTGTCACTCTCCGACCGTCGCCGGCCTCGCGAACACCTGGGGCTTCGGCGCGATGACGAACACGGTCAACGACTACCGCAACTTCGATCTCAACATCATCATCGGGCAAAACCCCGCCGAGGCCCACCCGGTGGCGATGCAACACATCCTCGAGGGGCAGGCCCGCGGCGGAACGATCGTCTCGATCGACCCCCGGTACACGAAGACGTCCTCGCACGCCGACTACTTCTACCGCATGCGACCCGGCACGGACGTCGCGATCATGATGGGGCTGATCAACTACCTCGACCAGCAGGGCGAGCTCGACGAGGAGATGCTCGAGGGCCGCGTCAACGGCTGGGAGGACGCCTACGCTGAGCTCGAGCGCTACGACCTCGAGACGGTCTCGGAGCTCACCTGGCTCGACGTCGAGGACCTCGAGGAGATCGGCGACATGATCATCGAGAACAAGCCCAACGTCCAAATCGAGTGGGCGATGGGCGGGACCCAGCACAACAACGGCACCCAGAACATTCGTTCCTACGCTCTGCTCAGCCTGGCCTCGGGGAGCGCGGCCCGTTCGGGCGGCGGGCTGCAGGTCATGCGCGGCCACGCGAACGTCCAGGGAGCGACGGACATGGGCGTCGACGCCGCGTACCTGCCCGGCTACTACTCGGTAACCTCCCCCGGCTCCTGGACCCACTGGACGAACGTCTGGTCCGAGAGCCCTTGGACCGACGGCACCACCGACTTCGACGAGCTCTACAACCGGTTCGGCACGATGCCCGAGGACCTCTGGAACGACCTGGGTGAGGAGGAGGAGACGGTGCCGGCCGCCGAGGTCGACCTCGAGGTCCAGGACGAACTCGGCGAGGACCAGCCCGACTCCCACCGGCCGGAGGAGGTGACGACCCGGTCGATGATGTTCCAGCCGGGGCTGACGGTCGCTCGCTGGTACGAGGCGGCACTCGGACAGGGAGATCGGCTCCACGAGTCGAACCTCTACCAGCCCGATCCGCTGAAGATGGCCTTCTTCTGGGGACACTCGGCCAATTCCATCAGCGAGATGGAGAAGATGAAGCGGGCGATGGAGTCCCTCGAGATGATGGTCGTCGTCGACGTCTTCCCCTCGGTCGCAGGGACGCTGCCGGACGACTCGGACGTCCTGTTGTTGCCGGCCTCGAGCCAGTACGAGCACTACCGCTCGCTGACGAACACCCACCGATCGGTGCAGTGGAGCGAACCCGCCGGCCCGCCGGCGCACAACTCCAAGCCCGACCTGCAGATCATGCAGGAGCTGGCCGACGCGCTCGGCTTCGGCGAGCACTTCAACTGGGGGAGCGGCGACGGCCTCTACAACGGCAAGAGCACCTACGAGGACGCGCTCCGGGAGATCAACCTGGGGGCGCGCTCGATCGGTTACCAGCAGTCCCCGGAGAAGCTCCAGCAACACCGAGAGTACGACCACCTCTTCAGCACGGAGGACCTGCGCGCCGACGCGCCGGGGACGCCCGTCGACGGCGAGTACTGGTCGCTACCCTGGCCCTACTGGGGCGAGGGCCACACCGGCACGCCGATCATCTGGCGCGACGACATGGACCCCCGCGAGGGCGGACACGACTTCCGCACCAACTGGGGGATCCAGGCGCCGACGCCCGACGAGTGGGGCGAGATGGACATCGACCAGGAGTACCCGCTCGCCGAGACCTACGACGAACGCGGCGAGGAGGGGCTGGACATGCTCCGGGAGCCGTACGAACCCGAGTGGTGGGACGGCGAGGTCGAGGGGGTTCCGCAGTACCCCCACTACACGACGGTGCTGCCCGACGACGTCTCCGAACCCCACCAGATGACCCTCCCCGTCGAGTACGCCTTGAGCGAGGACCAGTCGCCGCTAGACGCCGCACAGGCCCTCGAGGAGGAGTACGACCACGACCTCGACATGGAGTTCTGGGAGGAGTTCGACAGCGCCCAGCCCGACCCGCCGACGGGGCGAGGGAAGGCCCGGGCGGTCGCCTGGAACTTCCTCGACACCGTTCCCGTCCACCGGGAACCGATCCAGAGCCCCCACCTCGAGATCACCGAGGAGTGGCCGGCCAACGGCCAGCAGCAGAACGTCTTCCGACTCGACCAGAACAACGCCGCGACCCAACAGGAGGCGACCCAGCGCGTCCACGAGGAGGAGTTCGACGTCATCATGACCTCCGGACGCCAGGTCGAACACCAGGGCGGGGGCTCCGAGACGCGGAACAATCCGCTGACCGCCGACCTCCAGCCCCACATGTACGCCGAGATCCACCCCGATATGGCCGAGGAGCTCGGGATCACCGGCGGCGAGGACATGGTCATCATCGAGCCCGCCGGCGCGGGCAAGAGCGCGATCCTGGTGAAAGCGAAAGTCGACTACCGGACCGAAACCGCCGAACCCCACCCCAACGAGATCTTCCTGCCGTACCACTGGGGCGGCGTCTTCGCCGGCAAAGACCAGCGCGACCAGTGGCCCGACGGCACCGAACCGCTGGCGATCGGCGACTCGACGAACGTGGTCACCGCCAGCGGGTTCGACGCCGAGACCCAGATGCAGGAGACGAAAGTCGGGATGGTCCGGGTGTTGCCGGCCACGCCCGAACGAATCGAGGAGTACGACATGGAGTTCATCGACTTCCCGCAGGACGAGGCGGAGCTCGGACTCCAGAAACAGTACGACGTGCGAGAGCACGACATGCTCGCTGACGACTAACGATGTCTACGAACGAATCACAACGAAACCGAATCGGCGACGGGACGATGGGCGTCGGAGAGGGAATGCGCCTGTTTCCCGACGTCGAGGCCTGTATCGACTGCGGCGCCTGCGTCGTCGCGTGCAAACGGACCTGGGACGTCGAGCCCCAGCGCGAACGGATCGACGTCGTGAAGATGCTCGAGGGCCGCGAGGCCGAGTCGGGATACAACGGCCAGCAGACCAAGGCCCTCGAGGACGGGGTCAACCCCGGCGAGACGAACCTGCCGATGCAGTGTTACCACTGCGCGGAGGCTCCCTGCGTCTCGGTCTGCCCGACCGACGCCCTGCAAAAGAGCGACGACGGCTTCGTCGACCTCGAGGAGGACCTCTGCGTCGGCTGTCAGTACTGTCTGTCGGGCTGTCCGTTCGGCGCGCCCCAGTTCC
This sequence comes from Natronococcus jeotgali DSM 18795, assembly GCF_000337695.1. Taxonomy (GTDB): domain Archaea; phylum Halobacteriota; class Halobacteria; order Halobacteriales; family Natrialbaceae; genus Natronococcus; species Natronococcus jeotgali. Next base: position 89,006 of record NZ_AOIA01000020.1, on the reverse strand, counting down.
CCGAAAGCAACGACGGATCGGCGAGCATCGTCGGCACCGGCGGCACGATGGACAAGTGTACCGGCTGCAAGGAGCGCCAGGAGGTCGGCAAGGCGCCTGCCTGCGTCGACGAGTGTGCGACGAACGCCCTGCTCGTCGGCTCCGCCGGCGACATCGCCGACGAACTCGACAAGCGCGACAGCGGCTCCTTCTTCAACGAGGAGTCGATGCGGATCATCTTCGGCGAGGACGCCGACCTCTTCGAATCATGAGCGGGGACGAGACGCGCGCCGACGACTCGGACGGGACCGACGGGCTCCTCTCCGATACGGCGGCGTTCTGGATCGCCGCGATCGCAGGCCTCGTCGTCGCCGTCGGCTCGGTCTGGCTGTCCCAGGGGCCGTTCTACCAGACGGTACTCCGGGTTCGGCCGACCGTTTCCGGCGGCGGCGTCGGCACCGGCTGGGTCACCGGCAACACCGAGCCGCTTCTCAACGCGCTGATCTCGGTGCTTCACTTCGCCGACGTGATCATGGGCGTGTTCATCATCCTGATGGTAGTCGTCCACTGGGCCGCGTTCCGCCGGCTCGCCGACCGTATGCGACCGCCCGGGGGCGCCGAGCCGGCGGCCCGAGCCGACGGCGGCGACCGGGCCGCCGAGTCCGACCGCACCAGCGGGGGTGACCGCGCGTGACGAACCTCGACCACGGCAAGTTCTCTCGAGTCACGACCACCTTCCACTCGCTGCTGGCGCTGACGGTGTTCTTCCTGTTCTTTACGGGGTACGCCATCGCCTTCAACGCGGAACTGTGGTGGCTCGTCGAGTTGATGGGCGGCAACGAGTGGGTGCTCACGATCCACCGCGCCGCCGGCTTCTCGCTCATCGTGTTGACCGTCTTCTGGGTGCTGTTCATGCTGCTTCGGGCCTCGAGTCGTTCGAACCTGCGCGAGGTCCTGCCCAAGCCGAAGGCGGATCTGATGGCCTTCGTCCAGGACGTCAAGTTCGCGCTCGGGTACGCCGACGAGCGCCACCCTCACGCCAGGCAGTTCGCCGGCTACAAGGCCGACGAGGTCCCGCTGCTGTCGTACGTCGGGAAGGGCGTCATCGCCATCTTCACCGTCGAACTCGTCTTGCTGATGGTCTCGGGGCTGCTCATCTGGCAGAAGACCTGGCTGATGGAGTTTTACAACTCCCAGTCGGTCGCGATGGGGTTCGTCGCGTTCCACGGCCTGCTCGGGGTTATCATGCTGATGGGCGTGATGTTTCACACCTTCGAGCACGCCTGTCACCCGGCCTTCTACCCCGTCGAGATGAAGGCGTTCCTGCCGAAGAAGGACACGCCGAACTTCCACGGCGATCCCGACGAGTACGAGACGACCGGGATCGAACGGCTGCGGCTCAAGCCGACCTGGAAGTGGGCGACGAACCTGCTTGGCGCGATGGTCATCGTCGGTATCGCCGGCGTGCTCGCCGGCAGCATGAGCTACGGCGGCTACCCGATTCCGGACNCGACGAACCTGCTTGGCGCGATGGTCATCGTCGGTATCGCCGGCGTGCTCGCCGGCAGCATGAGCTACGGCGGCTACCCGATTCCGGACACCCTCGCCTTCGCCGACGGGAACATGTTCCGAACGATCGCGATCAACGTCGGAATGCTCGTGTTGTTCATCGGGCTCGCGCTCTCGATGTACGGCAACATCCTGCGCGTGCGGTACCTGAAACAGCGCCAACAGCAGGCCCAGGCCGAGCGAGACGGCGTCGCGACCGACGGCGGCTCGCAAGAATAACGCGCTCGAGCGCGAGCGCCCAAAACTCCGTCAGATTCGCCCTAACGACGACCGGAAGGCCGTCCGTCTCCCTCAGTCGTCCGCGTCCTCGAACCCCTCCGGACTGGCCTCGATGATCCGGAGCGCGCCGTCGCCGCACTGACACGCTCCGCTTCCGATCGGGTTGATCTCGCCGCCGGAATCGACGTGTGCGGCGTGGACCGTCTCGCAGTTCTCGCAGATCGCCGCGACTCGATCGCTTTCCTGTCTTCTATTCGCCATGTATCTACTGTCGTGATTATCCGGGTTAAAACGCCGGCCTTACTGAAACGCAACGATCACGTCGCCTGACGACCGGTAGCAGCGACGTCAAAACCGCGGCGAAAAGGCGAAACCGAGACTCAGGAGAGGATCTGTTCGCTGTCGGGTGAGAGGTCGACGCCGACGTCCTGGCGGGTCTGGGCGTCGATCTGATCGATGTTCCGCGTGAGCACCTCGAGGATGTCGTCGGGATCGGGGTAGACCAGGACGTTGCCGTCGTCGTCCTCCATCACCAGCTGGGTGTCGTTCATCTGGATCTGGTCGTTCTCGATGTCGGCGACGTAGACGGTCAGTGCCTCCGCGCCGCCCCGGTCGCCCTCCTCGACCATCGAGATGTACAGCGAGTCGATGCCGATGAGGTCTTTGTACTCGCGGATCTGTTCGGCGCAGGCGACCATATCCTCCGTGACCGCCGTCTTCTGGGGATTGCCGTGCTCGCCGTTGTAGCAGTGTTTGCACACCCGCAGTTCCATCCGCATGGACCTCGGTAGCCCGCGAGCGCATTATAATCGTTCGATCGGCGCCGAGGGCGGTTCCAAACGTTTAGGATGGCGGGCCGACTGTACCGACGTATGCTTCCGTCGATCTACGTCGCGTACGCCGGAATCGCGCTCCTCGCGTTGCTCGGGTGTCTGGTCGCGCTCGTCGCCACGACCAAAGATACCGTCGGGGGGTACGGAACGAAGGGCGACGCGGCGCTGATGGCGGTCGTCTTCGCGTTCGCAGCAGTGACGATCGTCACCTCGATCCCGTAGCGTTCGTCCCGCCTCTCGATGACCGCTACCGACTCCGGGTTCCCCGTCGCTCGCGGCGCGGCCAGCGGCATCTGCGCCTGGCTCGGCGGGTATCTGCTGGTCTACCTGCTGACCGCCGAGGCGGTTCGGACCTCGACGCTCGCCCGGCTGATCGCGTCGGTAACCGGCGGGGACGAGTGGCGGGTGGTCGGCTGGCTGTTCTACGGCGCCCACCTCTCGCCCAGCACCGTTCCGGAGCTGTTCGGCGGCGAGACGGTCAACCTCGTCAGCGCGATGAACGACGTGAGCGCGCTGCTCGTCGCCTGTCTCTTATACACATCTNTGCCGTTCGGATCGGCGAGCCGAGGCTGCCGACGACCGCCGCCGCGATCCACGGACTCGCCGTCGTGCTCGGCTACCTCCCCGCGGCGCTGGTCGGTCTGATCCTCCTGACGGTCGACGCGAGCGGCCTCTCGGCGGGCCCGACGCCGGTCTCGGCGATCGGGCTCGTCGGCGTCGTCTATCCGGCCGCGTTCGGTCCGCTCGGCGCGCTCGTCGGGAACCGCCTCCCCTAGAGGCTGAACTTCCGCGCCGCGGTCTCCATGTCCTTGTCGCCCCGTCCCGAGAGGTTCACGAGGATCGTTTCGTGGGCGCCGTCCTCCGCGAGTTCGATCGCGCGGGCGACCGCGTGGCTCGACTCCAGCGCCGGGATGATCCCCTCGGTCTCGCTCAGTTCCCGGAACGCCGCCAGCGCCGCGTCGTCGGTGACGGCGGTGTACTCGCAACGGCCGACGGCCCGGAACATCGCGTGTTCGGGACCGACGCCGGGGTAGTCCAGCCCCGCCGAGACGGAGTGGACCTCGACGTCGTCCTCGAGCACCCGCGTTTTCATTCCGTGGAGGGTGTCGTCGGTGCCGCTGGCCAGGGGCGCCGCGTGACGCGTCGAGTCCGCTCCCTCGCCCCCACCCTCGGCGCCGTAGAAGGCGACGTCGTCCTCGCGGAAGGCGTGGAAGAGCCCGATCGCGTTCGACCCCCCGCCGACGCAGGCGACCGCGGCGTCGGGCAGGTCGCCCGTCCGCTCGCGGAACTGCTCGCGGGCCTCCTCGCCGATCACGCTCTGGAAGTCCCGGACCATCCGCGGGAACGGGTCCGGCCCGACGACGCTGCCGACCAGGTAGTGCGTATCCGCGACGTTTTCGGCGAAGTCCTCGAGGGCGGCGTCGACGGCGTCGGCCAGCCCCGCATCGCCGCGTGCGACCTCGTTGACCTCGGCGCCGAGCAGGCGCATCCTGAAGACGTTCATCTCCTGGCGGGCGACGTCCTTCTCGCCCATGTAGATCTCCGTCTCGAGGTCGAGCAGGGCGCCCGCCATCGCCGTCGCGACGCCGTGCTGGCCCGCGCCGGTCTCGGCGATCAGTCGCTCGCGACCCGAGCGCTTGGCGAGCAGCGCCTGCCCGAGGACGTTGTTGATCTTGTGGGCGCCGCCGTGGAGCAGGTCCTCGCGCTTGAGGTAGATCTCGGCGCCGTAGCGCTCGCTCAGACTGCGGGCGCGGTACAGCGGGGTCGGCCGCCCCGCGAAGTCCTCGAGGAGCTCTCGCAGGTCGGCCCGAAACTCCTCGGTCGCGCCGACCTCGTCGTAGGCGTTGGCCAGTTGCTCGAGCGGGTCGCGAAGTGGTTCCGGAACGTGTCGTCCCCCGTAGCCCTCGAAGTTGCCGTCGGACATGGCGAACCGTTTCGCGCTGACGGTAAAGTATGTTCCGCGGCTCGACTCGAGCGGGCGTCGACCGTCATCGCGTAGTGAGCTGGCGGAAACGCCGCCCGGCTGACGGCCGCATACCGCCGTCCGAAACCGCCTCGAGCGCGAGCGGTGCGACGGTGGCGGGTCCGCCGTCTCGAGACCGAACCGACCGACTACCGACTGGCGACGGGGGGCTCGTCGGTCGCGGCCTCCTCGCTCGGCTCGTCGTCGTAGTCGACCGCGGTGTGTCCCTTCACGAACTCCCGAGTCCGCTCGTGTTGGGGATTCTCGAAGAACGAGCGCGTGTCGCTGGCCTCGACGAGCTCCCCGAGATAGAGGAAGATCACGTCGTCGGCGAGGCGCTTGGCCTGGTCCATGCTGTGGGTGACCATGACGATGGTGTACTCCTCTTTGAGGTTCTCGAGGGTCTCCTCGACCTGCTCGGCCGAGATCGGGTCCAGCGCGGAGGTGACCTCGTCACAGAGCAGGACCTCGGGCTCGACGGCCAGCGACCGGGCGAGACAGAGCCGCTGGATCTGTCCGGTCGAGAGCTCGGCGCCCGGGTCCTCGAGCCGATCTTTCACCTCGTCCCAGAGGTTGACCTTCCGGAGGTAGCGCTCGACGAGGTCGTCGAGTTCCGCCCTCGAGTAATCGCCGTGGATCTTCGCGCCGTAGGCGACGTTGTTGTAGATCGACAACGGCAGCGCCGTCGGCGTCTGGGGGACGTAGCCGACCCGGCGGCGGATCTCGGGCAGCGGCTCGTCGGTGTCGTAGATCGCCTCGTCGCCGAGGTAGACCTCGCCGTCGATCTCGGCGTTGGGCTGGATCTCGTGCAGGCGGTTCAGCGACTTCAGCAGCGTCGACTTGCCACAGCCCGAGGGACCGATGATCGCCGTCAGCTTGTTCTCGTCGAACGCGACGCTGACGCCGTCGAGCGCGGTCACGTCTCGGTTGCCGGTGTACGTTACCTCGAGGTCGTCGGTACGGATTGCGGTGTCGTCTGTCATGAGTGTCTGCCTCCTGGTGCGAAGCGGGCGAATCTCCCCGCGAGGAGCTTCGAGACGAGTATCAACCCGAGCACGGCGACGATCAGGACGAACGACGCCGCGTAGGCGTGCGAGCGGACTTCGGCGTTGAACGACGACGCCTGCTCGAAGATGAGGATCGGCAGCGTCGTCGCGGAGTCGAACGGGCCGCCGGGCATCTGGGTGCTTCGGCCGGCCGTGAAGAGGACGGTGGCGGCGTCGCCGATCCCGCGGGCGAAGCCCATGATGATCCCGGCGATGACGCCCGGCAGCGCCGCGCGGACGGTCATCCGGGCGGTCTCGAACCGGGTAGCGCCGAGGCCGTAGGACGCCTCCCTGACCGTGTCGGGAGCCGAGCGAAGCGCCTCGTCGGCGTACCGCGTCATGATCGGGTACTGGAAGATCGCGATCGCGACCGTCCCGAAGATCAGGCTCGTCTGGGCGCCGGCGGCGATGATGAGCGTCAGCACGAACACCCCGTAGACGATCGGCGGCGTCCCCCAGAGCACGTTCAGGAACATGTTGATCACGTCCGAGGTGCGCTCGCTCGAGTAGTCGCTCTGGAGGTAGATCGCCGTCGAGATCGCCAGGATCGAGGCGACCACGGTGGCGGGAACGACGATGTAGATGCTGCCCAGCACGGCGTGGAAGAACCCGCCGCCGCCGTCTAACATGTACCGCGAGCCCGGCGGTGTCAGCGCGACCGCGGGATCGGTGACGAAGACGCGTCCGCCCCGGTAGAGCGTGACGCCGACGACGAGCGCGAGCACCGCGAGGACGAGCGCGGCGCTGGCCCGGGCGAGGAGGCCGAACAGGCGCTGTTCGGTGTAGCGGTCCATCAGTACTGCCACCTCCGTTGCAGGCGGCGACGGACGAGCATCGCCCCGAAGTTAAAGAGCCAGACGATCACCAGCAACATCAGTCCGACCAGGATCAGCGCCGACTGGGTCAGCGGGATCGACATCAGCTCGCCGAAGTCGTTGACGATCAGCGTCGGCAGCGTCTGGCCCGCGTCGAACGGGCTCTCCGGGATCGCCGTCTGGCCGCCGATGAGCATCGCGGGAACGATCGTCGCGCCGAAGACGCGCCCGAAGCCGAGCAGAATCGCGGAGAAGATGCCCGGGCCCGCCGCCCGCAGCAGCACCGTTCGAATGGTCTCCCACTTCGTCGCGCCGACGCCCAGCGACGACTCCCGGAGCTCGTCGGGCAGGGCCTCGAGCGATTCGACCGACAGCGAGATCATGAAGGGTGTGACGATGATCGCCATCACGAGGCTGACCGTCACGATCCCCAGGCCGATGCTGTGGGCGCCGACGGCCGGCGCGAGGTAGTCGCCGACGAACGGGACGACGACGATCAGGCCGACGAGCCCGAAGATCACGCTCGGGATCGCCGCGAGCAGATCGATGAACGACGAGATGAGCACCTTCGTTCGCCCCTCCGCGTACTCCGCGATGTAGATCGCCGCGAGGAGCGCGATCGGCGTCCCCATCGCCATCGAGAGGGCGGTGACGTAGATCGTGCCGACGATCGCCGGCAGGAACCCGAACTCGTCGGCCGCGGGGTCCCAGTTCGCCGAGGTCACCATCTCGAGCAGCGAGTGCTCGGCGACGACCGGGAGCGACCGCTGGACGAGCGTCAGGACGATCAGCCCGAACAGCGCGACCGCGAAGAGGCCGGCGCCGACCAGCCAGTAACTGCTCAGACGCTCGAGCAGGAGCCGTCGGTCGAGCCGGCTCGAGTTCTCCGATCGGGTTTCGGTCGTCCCCATCTATGAGGCCTCCGCGAGGATCTCGCGCTGTTTCTCGAGTTTCTCGTCACCGATCGGCGCGTACCCGTTCTCGCGGACGTACTGCTGGCCCTCGGTGAGCACCCACTCGACGAAGTCGGCGGCGGCGTCGTCGAACTCCCCGTTCGCGGCCAGGTACATGTCGCGCGCCGGCGGCGAGGGGTACCGCCCGTCTTCGACGGCGGTGAGGAAGTCGTCGCGGGTGTCGTAGAAGTCCTCCTCCGAGGCGAGGGTCCCGTTCCCGTCGCGGTCCAGCGGAACGGGTCGGATGTTCATCTCGAGGTCGCCCGTGTTGAAGTCGTAGACGTAGTTGATGTTGTTCAGCGAGATGGCGTGAGTGTCGTTGTTGATCGCCTGCGCGACCTGCTGGTCGCCGTCGAAGTTCCCGTCGGCCATGTCCTCGAGTTCGCTTTCGGTGTAGCCGCCGAGGAACTCGCCCCACTTCTGGTAGGCTGCCGAGGAGTCCGAGCGCCCGTAGACGAAGATCGGTTCGTCGACGTCGGGCTCGACGACCTCGTTCCAGTTCGTGATCTCCTTGCTGAAAATCGCCGCGAGCTCGTCCTGGGTGAGCCCGTGCTCCCGGAGTTCGTCGTACACCGGATTGTTGACGTTGATCGTGCCGACGACGGTGTCGATGAGCATCGCGGTCGCGACGAGTCCCTGCTCGAGTTCGGCCTCCTCGGGGCCTCGCCCCATCATCGCGACGTCGACTTGCTCGTTCAACACGTCCGAGACGCCGACGCCGGTGCCGCCTCCCGAGACGTCGATTTCGACGTCGCGCTCGTCGGTGTAGATGTCGGCCCAGACCTGTACCATCGGCAGCGGGCCGACGCCCCCCGAGATGCGTATCGTCGGCCCCGAGCCGGAGTCGGAATTCGACCCGGCGAGACACCCCGAGAGCGCGACCGCAGAACCGGCCCCGAGTGCGGTCAGTGCAGAGCGACGCGAGTAACCCCGTTCCATGCGTGCCCCATCCTACCCACTAGACGTTTGTATCCCCTCGTTAGCCTGCAATTATTTGGTTTTCAACCCGAAACCAGCAAAGCTCTCGCACGAACGCGAACGCGTCCCGCGGTTTGGCGGGTCGGCCCCGATCTCGCCGTTTCCGTCACTTTCGGCCGAACGGACGGCGGACGACCCGTTCGCGGCGACGATCCGCGATCGCCCGACTCGCTCGTCCGAGCGGATTCTCGCCCGTTCGCGCCCGAACTGCGCCGTTTCTCCGGGAGCGGCGCCGTCTCGAACCGGTAGCAAGTATTGCCGCAGACTTCGACGGGAATCCGACTGCGTCGGCGGGTGAGCGGCCTTGCAGCGCCGTTACGGTCAGAACAGCGCCGCGAGGACGACGAGCGAAACCGTGCTGGCGACGAACAACGCGAGCAAGACGACCAGCGCGGGTGTCAGCCCCGTACTCCGGAGTTCGGCGAGTTGAATCTCCGTTCCCAGACCCACGAACGCGAGCACGAACAGCCAGTTGTAGGCGTTCTCGAGGGAGGCCTGCTGGGCCGGCGAGAAGACGCCGGCGCTGGCCAGCGCGACGAGCGCGAGAAAGCCGAGCACGAACTTCGGAAACTCGTCCCAGAGGGTCCGCAGGGAGGGACGCCCGGCCGAGTCCGAGCGAGCGTAGTAGCTCGCGTACGCGATGACGACGGCGCCGATCAGGGCGTTCCGCGACAGTTTCGCCATCGTGGCCCACTGGCCGGCGACCTCCGAGTGGGCGAACCCGACCGCGACGACCGGACCCGTCGAGAACATGCTGACGCCGGCCCAGACGCCGAAGACGACGTCGGAGAGGCCGAGCAAGTCGCCGACGAGCGGGTAGACGACGATGGTGATCGCGTCGAACAGCAACACCGTCGCCGCCGCGTAGGCGATCTGGTCCTCCCGAGCGCGGATCGCGCCGGCGACCGCGACGACCGCGGAGACGCCACAGATACCCGATCCGGCCGCCAGCAGCGAGCCGAGTCGCTCGGCGAGTCCGAAGACGTTGCGCGCGAGGAGTTCGACGACCAGGACCGTCATCGCCGTCACGCCGACGACGACCAGCAGGACGGTCCCGCCGACCTCGAGGACGGTCTCAAGGGTCAGCGACGCGCCCATGAGGACGATCCCGGCGCCGAGCCAGAGCTTGTGGGTACCGATCCCCGGCTCGAGCCGATCGGGGACGCCCACGGCGTTGGCCAGGACGAATCCGAGCGCGATGGCGACGAGCAGGTGGTTGGGACCGAGCGTCAGCTCGATCGCGCGCGCGAGAACGCCGCCGAGACCGAGCGCGACCAGTCCCGGGAGAAACCGCGTGATCGACATCTCGCTACCAGGGGATCTGCAGTTCGAAGACGGCGACCGTGGCGACGGTCGCGGCTCCGACGGCGACGCTCTGCCAGTCGCGCTCGAGTCCCGTCCACCGCGATCGAACGGCCGCGGCGCGCCGACGCAGTCGATCGAAAGACATCCGTGTTGATTCTTCGGACCGGCGCACTTAACCCTTGTCGATACCGTCGGAGACGGAGGAAAGGATTGCTGGTAGCTGTGACGGCTTCGTCGTAGGCGGGAGCCGATATTGCGACAGTCCGTGACACGGCATTCGATTTGCCGGTATCTACGTCGGTCGCCGATCAAACCTGCCGCGTTCGCGGTCGGAAGTCGCGCCCGGCGCGTCCTCGAGGCGGCCGCGGCGCGCTCGCGGTAGCGGGCACGCCCGGTAACGGTCGACGAAAAGCAGGAGCCGGACCGCCCTCGACGTCAGTTCTCTTCGCCGTCCTCGTCCTCGTCGTCCTCGTCGTCGGGTTCGACCTTCATGTCCGAGGCGTCCTCCTCGGGGGTTTCCTCGGGTTCGTTCGCGTCGGTCTGGGTCGGCTGGGCCTGCTCGGGGTCGGGACCGGTCGCCTCCGCGGTCTCCTCGGCCATCGCGGTTTCGGAGACGTCGACCGTCGTCTCGTCCCCGTCGGTGGTTCGGCGGGGATCCTCGTCGTCTTTCCCCGCGTCCGGTTTCGTGCGAGTGCCCTCCTCTTCGGGATCGTCGGTGAACTCGATATCGCCGTCGTGGTCGTCGTCGGCCTCGCCGAGCTGGGGTTCCTCGTCGACGTTGCCCGCCGCGTCGATCTGGGACTCGTGGCCGGCGTCGGGGCGCTCGGCCGCGGCCGCGGCTTCGTCGCTGGTCTCCTTGTCGTCGGTATCGCCCTCGATCTCCTCGAGATCGGGCTCGAACGTCGTCCCCTCGTTCCCGCGGCGCTGCCGGAGCCCGATACCGACGAGCCCGGCGCCGATGGCGGCCTTCGGGATCGCCCGGAACTGTCCGCGAACGAGCGACCGGAGCGTCGACAGCAACAGCAACCCGCCGCCGACCACGGCGAGACGCCCGTCGCGGACGCTCCCCCCGGCTATCTCGCTCACCGCGTCCACCGGGTCGTCGGGCAGTTCGTCCTCGATCTGCAGATCGTGATCGTGTTCGTCTGTCATAGATTGGCCTCGAGCACGCTTCGCTCACGGGCAGTACCGGGCCCCGACAGTTGAAGCTTTGACCGGCAACTGCGCCGGTTACCACTCGAATCGGTCCGGGTCGCGCGCCGCCAGCGCCGTCCGCACTGCGGCGACGTTCTCGGGCACGTCGTGGACCCGAACGAGGTCGGCGCCCCGCTCGGTTGCGATCGCGCTCGCCGCGACCGTCGCCTCGAGGCGCTCGCCCGCGTCCCGACCGAGGTGTGCGAACATCGACTTGCGGGAGTGGCCGAACAGGATCGGACAGCCCAGCGCCCGGAACTCCCCGAGCCGATCGAGCAGTTCGAAGCTCTCGCGAGCCGACTTGGCGAAGCCGATCCCCGGGTCGACGACGATGTCCCCGCGCTCGAGGCCCGCCTTCTCCGCCAGCAGGATCCGCTCTCGAAGCTGGTCGATCACGTCCTCGACGACGTCGTCGTACTCGACGTCGCGGTCCGGGACGACGGGCGCGTCGACGCTGTGCATCACGACCAGGGTCGCGTCGTGGTCGGCGACGACGAAACGCATCTCGGGATCCTCGAGCCCGGAGACGTCGTTGATGATGTCCGCGCCGGCCTCCAGCGCCGCCTCGGCGACGGTCGCCCGCCGCGTGTCGATCGAGAGCGGGACGTCGAAGTCGGCCAGCGCCTCGACGACGGGGACGACGCGGTCGATCTCCTCCTCGACGGGGACCGGGTCGGCGCCGGGTCGCGTCGACTCGCCGCCGATGTCGATCACGTCGGCGCCGGCCTCGACCATCGCCTCCGCGCGGGCGACCGCGTCCTCGAGGGAGTCGTACTCGCCGCCGTCGTGGAAGCTGTCGGGCGTGACGTTGAGGATGCCCATGACGGCGGTTCGGTCGGCCCAGGGGGGCGACGAGCCGTCGTCCGAGGGCGGGCCGGGGTCGGTTTCGGCCCCGTCCTCGAGCTCGAGCGTGCGCTCGAGCTCCCGACCGATCGCGGCCAGCCCGTCCGAGCGGGCCGCGAGGCGATCGACGAGTTCCGCGAACTGCTCGAGGGTGCCCGTCAGGACGGCGTCGATCCGCTCGTCGCTCCGCCGGAGCCCCGAGAGGGTACACTCCCCGCCGAGCCGGCACAGCTCGGTCCGCAGCGCCGTCGCCCGCTCGTAGCGAAGCGAGGTCTTCACCACCCGGTGGACCGCCGCGTCGGTCGCGTCGTCGACGTCGTCCTCGGTCGCGTGGGCCCCCGAGAGCACCTCGCGGGCGTCGCCGCGGTCGCGGATCCGCTTTGGCACCTGCAGGTCGGTCCACCGCGAGCGGGCCTCGGCGACGGCGAACAGCGACCCGGTCACGAGGACGCAGTCGTCGGCGCCGCCGTCCGCGATCGCTGCCTCGAGGGCGTCCCGAACGTCGGGGATAGCCCGCACGTCGGGGACCCCGGTTCGCTCGAACACCGTCGCGAGGACGTCGCCGTCTTCGGCCCGGTCGAGCGCCGGTTCCGCGGCGATCGCCGTATCGGGAGTCGGCAGCGCGTCGGCGATCCCCGCGACGTCCTTGTCGTGCATCACGCCGGCGACGAGGGTGAGCTCGTCGTAGTCGTACTCCGACAGGGTCTCGGCCAGCCCCTCGCAGGCGCCCGGGTTGTGCGCGCCGTCGAGCACCACCAGCGGCTCGGTCTCGAGCACCTCGAATCGCCCGGGCCAGTGGGCGCTTCGCAGCCCCCGCCGGAGCTCCTCGTCCGTGACGTCCGCAACCTGCCGGGCCAGCGTCGCCGCGATACCCGCGTTCGTCGCCTGGTGGCGCCCGAGCAGCGGGAGCCGCGCCTCGAGAGGGTCGCCGTCGTCGATCGAGACGACGGCCTCGGTGTGGTTCACCCGTCCCTCGTAGGCGACGCCGACGTCGGGCTCCGACCCGTCCCGACCGCCGAACCTGACGGTGACGACCTCGTCGGCGACCTGGCGGACACCCTCCAGGGCCTCGCCGGAAGCGCCGGTAACCAGCGGCGCGCCCGCGGGCGCCACGTGGGCCTTGTCGCGGGCGATCTCGGCCTCGGTGTCGCCGAGGATGCCCGTGTGCTCCAGGGTGACGCTCGTGACCGCGCTCGCGACGGGATCGACGACGCTGGTCGCGTCGTAGCGCCCGCCGATGCCGACCTCGAGGACGGCGACGTCGACGTCGGCGCGGTCGAACTCCCGGATCGCCATCGCGGTCAGCACCTCGAAGAACGTCGGGGACTCGCCGTCCGCGGCCCGCTCGGTGACGTGGTCGCGAACCGATTCGACGAACGAGCGGACCGACGACTTCGGGATCTTCCGGCCGTCGACCCGGATCCGTTCCCGCAGGTCCTCGAGGTGCGGCGAGGTGTAGAGCCCGACCGAGAGCCCGGCCTCCCGCAGCGTCCGCTCGACCATCCGTGCCGTGCTCCCCTTCCCGTTCGACCCCGCGATCTGGACGAAATCGACGCCCTCCTGGGGGTCCTCGAGGTGGGCGAGCAGCCGGGCCGTCGACTCCGTCCCCGGTTTGGGACGGAACCGACGCAACCCGAACAGAAACTCCGCCGCCTCGTGATACTCCATACCACCACCACGGCGGCGGCCGCGCTTAGGAATGTCGGACTGCCGGCTCGCGACCACTATGGCTATCCCGCGTTCGCCGGCGAAGCGCCCGCCGCGCGAGGCGACGCCCTCGAGCTACGACGTCTCGAGGCGGCGGTACCTGTTCGCGAGGGAGACGACCGCCGTTGCCCAGAGGACGGCCAGAAAGGCGACCGCGGCCGGGGCCGAGGGACGCGGCGAGTTCCAGAGGAGCGCAGCGACGTACGCGACGGCGAACCCGCAGAGGGGAACGCCGACGTACGCCCACACGTTCGGGAGCCACGCCGACCCGCGTCGGTGAACGGTCGCGTCGACGAACACGCCGAGGAGGGCGGGCACCGAGAGGAGGGCGGCACAGACGACCAGGAGCGCGACGGCGAGCCCCGCTCGGCCGTCGGAGTCGACGACTCCCACGGCGAGCGCGACCGTCGGCGCCAGCAGGACGTACCCGAGGACGGGCAGCCACCACCGCGACTCGAGCGCCCCTCACTGGTGGCCGTCCTTGCGGTTCGCGGTTCGGCGATCGGGGTCGGCTCGTCGACGGATCCAGCCGACGAGCGCGGCCGTCCCCGCGGTCACCAGAACGGTAAGCGCCGCGCCGACCGCGACGACGAACGGAGCCAGGACGACGGCCACCGCCGTCACCGTCGTCGATGCGGTACCGATCGTCGAAACCGTAGTGGCGGCGTACAGCAACACTGTCGCGACCGACGCGGCGAGGCCGGCTCGGACGCCGGCGCGACGAACTCGAGTCGCACAGTCGCCGTAGCGATACCCCACGAGCGTCCCGGCGACCAGCAATGGCAGCCCCGAGACGCTGCCGCCGACCGCGGTCGTTCCCTCGGGCGACTGCCAGGAGAGAGCGACCGTAAACGGTACCGTCGCGAGCCCGACGACGAGCGCGAACCGCAACGGGTCGCCGCCGGACTCCTCGCGGCGGCTTCGAAGGGGGACCATACCCCACCGATCGTATCTCGAAGTTGAATATATTCCGTTGTTAACCAATATCGGAGTTGAATATATCTCGTTGTTAACTACTACCCGAGGGCGGTTCCTCCGGGCGATCGGAGGGCGGACCCCGACCGCACGCGCCGGCTACTCCGGCCGCGGCTCCGTCGAGCGCTCGGTCGCGGGCGTCTCTCGAGTGACCTCGAGGAAGGCGTCCTCGAGGCTGCGGGTCTCGCCGGTCTCGGCGCGGGACTTGAGCGTCTCGGGGTCGCCCTGGGCGACGAGTTCGCCCTCGTGGATCACGCCGATCTCGTCGGCCAGTTCGTCGACGACGGGGAGGATGTGCGTCGAGAGGACGATCGTCATCTCCCGGTCCGCGAGGTCGGCGATCGTCTCCCGCATCGTCCGCGCGGCGCGGGGGTCCAGTCCGCTGGTGGGCTCGTCGAGGAAGGCGACGACGGGCTCGTGCAACACCGCCTGGATAACCCCGACCTTCTGGCGCATCCCTTTCGAGTAGCCCTCGATGCGCCTGTCGGCGTCCGCGAGCAGGTCGAAGCGCTCGAGCAGCGACCCGATGCGCTCCGCTGACTCGTCCTCGGGGAGGTCCCGAAGGCCGGCGGCGTACTCGAGCTGTTCGCGGGCGGTGAGCTCGTCGTAGATCGGCGGCTCCTCGGGCAGGTAACCGATGTGGGGGGTGACGGCCTCGCGGTCGGCGATCGGCTCCCCCGCGACCCGCCCCGTGCCCGAAGTCGGGCGGGTGAGCGTCGTCAGCATCCGCATCGTGGTCGTCTTTCCGGCCCCGTTTGGACCCAGGAAGCCGTACACCGTCCCGCGGTCGACGGTCATCGTCAGCCCGTCGACCGCCGTCGTCTCCCCGTACCGCTTGGTTAGTTCGTCGGTCCGGATCGCGAGAACATCGGCGCCGTCCATACCCCTCCGTCCGTCGCTGGTTACGTAAAACCGACAGATCGGACGTCGACGTTCCCGGCCGATTCGCTCGGCGATCGCTCGCCACCCGGAGCGGACGCCGCTCCCTGTCAGAACCCGAACCGTTTAGGTGGCGGCGGAACGCGGTATCGGGCATGGTCTCCCCCGCCACGCGCCGCCGTCCGGCTCCCGACGGTGATCGGCGGTGACGCGCGCCGCCGCGCTCGTCGCCCGGACGGAGTTTCGCCGAACGGTCCGCGCGATAACGGCCGACCGAACGAAGCTGCTCATGATGAGCCTGCTCGCGGCGTTCGCCTTCGGGTCGGTGACCGTCGCGGGCGGCTACCTGCTGCCGACGCTGGGCGAACACTTCGCCGACGGTTTGACCGCCGACAGCGTCGCGCTGGCGACGGACACGGTCGCGGGTGGCGTCGCGATCGGCTGGCTGTTCCTGGTCGGAATGAGCGCCATTCGGGCCTTTACCGCCGCCGACCCCGACGAGCCGGCGTTCCTGCTCGTCTCGACGTCGACCCGCAACGCCGCCGTCGGCCTCGTCGGCGCCGAGATCCTGCTGTTCTCCGTCTGGGTGTTGCCCCCGGCGATCGTGCTCTCGAGCGCGTTCGCCGTCGGCGCCGACACCGCGTTACCCGTGGTCGGCGCGGTCCTCGTCGCCGCGCTCGCGCTCGTCTCGGCGGTCCCGGTCGGGTTCGTGGTCGGCGTCTGGGTTCGCCACCTCGTGACCGCCTACGAGCCGATCGCCCGCTACCGGTGGGTCCTGTTCGTCGGCTTCTGGGCGCTGTACTTCGGCGCGATCGCGACCGGGCGGTTCGACCTGGTCGTGAGCGAACTCTTCGTCGCCCTGCAGGACGGACCGCTGGGCTGGCCCGGGCACCTCCTGCTCGCGACCGTCCCGAACGTCCCGGCCTCGGGGACGGCGGTCCTCGGCGCGCTCGTCGGCACGGCGCTCGTGACCCCGATCGCGGTCGGGATCGGCGTCGCCTCCGCGCGGGTCCACTGGTTCGCCGACCCGGCCCGGTTCGACGATCGGCACCGCTCCGGGGCGTCCTCGAGCCGACTGGCGGGAGCCCTGTCCCGCGGCGTCGATCGCCCGACCCGGACCGTGACGGTCACCGCGATCCGACGGACCGGGCGAGCACCCATTCGCCTGGCGTACGTCGGCTACCCGCTGTTCGGCGCCGTCGGATTCGTCCAGGCGATCCTCGAGGCCGGAACGATCCCCGCTTACGTCGCCGTCGTCCTGTCGGTCTATCTGGTCTGGGCGGCCGGCGCGCTGTTTACCCTCAACCCGCTGGGGGATCTGGGCCGAGCGCTGCCCGCCGTCGTCACCTCGACGCTCTCGGGTCGGCAGTCGATCGCCGGGCTGGTGCTCGCCGGCACCCTCGTCGCGGCCCCGGTCGGCCTCGTGGTCTCGCTGGCGCTCGGGCTCGCCAGCCCGCTCTCGCTCGAGCGAACCGCGGCCCTGGCTGCGGCGACGACCGTCGGCGCCGTCGCGACGCCGGCGCTCGCCACCGGGATCGGTGCCGCGCTTCCCCGGTTCGGCAGCGTCAAGGTGACGAACAGCCGCGAGGCGGTGATGCCGAGCAAGGCGGCGTTCGCCGTCTACTCGCTGGCGGTGATCCTGCCGACGGCCGCCGCGGCCGCGCTCTACGTCGACGCGGCGGCCCCGATCGCCGCGCTCCTCTCGGCGACGGCGGCCTGGGCCCCGACCCCCTCGGTCTCGATCACCGCGGCCCAGATCGCCGGCGTTGCCTGGGCCGTCCTCGTCGTCGGGCTCCTCGCCCCGCCGACGTCGGCGCTGTACGCGATCGAGCGGTTCGATCGCTACACGCTCGAGTGATCGCCAAACGATTCGGTATTCGAAGTCGGCATAAAACCCGCGTTCCGTACGGGTAGAGTAGATACCGAAGTAGCAATCGATCTCATCGATAGCTATCAAGAGCAGTATGCTGAATACAGGGCGTGACATGCTCCCACGATTTCAGTCGTGGGTTTTGCGCCTGCTTTGCGTATAAATTCAGCATGATCGCCGGTGGGAGATGGATGACAAGTTGACGTTTGGTATTACGACAATTCAGTTATCAGAAACGTCACTCGAGTGGCTCGGCCTCGGGGAACTGATAGCTCCCGTCGAGAATCTCCTCGCGGGGCCCGTAGAGGCGGACCACGTAGAACCACTCCTCTGGCGTGTAGAGGAAGTTCGGCTGATCGGGTTCACCGCCGAAATGGACCGTGACACTGCCGTCATCGGCTTGCTCCGCAGTCGCGTCGTTGAACGAGTACGCGTCGTACTCGTTCTCCTCAAGAAACCCGTCGCTGTTGTAGACGGTGACCGACCAGAATCCGTCGACGGGGACGTCGTCGACGGTGAATGTGTGTGGCGTGTCACCGTCGTTCTGGTCGGGGACCCGTTGCAGATAGATCGTTTCTGGCTCCGGAACGCCGCCCGGTGTCACACTAGCGAGATAGTACTTCAGGGGGTCGACCTCGTCGACGTCGCCATAAGCACCGCTGTAGTCGTCAATCGTTTTCATGACTGTGACGAGCGCGTCGAAGAGCTCTTGGTGTGCCTGGCGGTCCCAATTGGGAATCTCGAACGCGCCGGCTGAGTCCTGGCTCACTGCGAGTTCGTCCTGTAATTCGTGGACAGTTGCTACGTCAGCCGGATCGTTCGGGTCGACGAACGTGCGGACGATGACCCACACGTATCGCGTCCCGACCCCGTCCTGGGTCAACGTGTACTCGCCGGAATCCTGGTACGCCTCTTTTACATACGCGTCCTCGTCCATGATGACCATCGACTGGTGACGATCACCGGTGTCCGGCTTGGTAATGGTGACCGGCTCGGTCAGGTCGAAGACACCGATCGAATAGATCGTGTCGCGATTGGGCAAGGCCGCGATCCGCACCTCAGGGCCGACTATCGTCGGGAAATGATAAAACTCGCCGAACCCGCCTTGTTCGACGATGTTCTCCATCATTAGATGGATCTGTGACCGTGGGAAGTTTTCCCACGTGACCGGAACCGTCTCGTCATCTGCTGACGCCTCGGTTTCAGCCTCCTGGGTGCTCGCCTCCGAGGACTGTTGGCTGGCAGTAGCGCTACCACCAGCCAGCGCGAGCATTCCGGCAAGGCCCGCCCCGCGAAGTGTGTTTCGGCGCGTTGCCCGCAGCAGTTCGGAGGTCGATTCTGGCGTCGTGTGGTGTGGTTCGTTGCTCATGGCTCATGCCTCTCTGAGTAGCCCACAGCAGCGGTTGAGGCCGACTCAGACAACCGCACACCAGCATTTCATATAAAACAGCGACGATACTCGAGAATAATTTCATGACATGTTGGTAGTATGAGCTTGATATCCTTGTCTGAATCATCAATATTTTATCTGTACCTGTATGAGCGCTCACTGACTCCCTGTTAAAACTTCAGTTTGTACTACACTCGCGCTGGTATCTTGCAAAGACTCGCCAAACTGCCGACCTATTGTCAGAAGCGGCGTGCAAGATATAGAGGATGGACCCTGTTTAGACGCGACCAAGATCGGCGCTAACGCTTCGTTCTCAAAGTATGGAACCGTACTGTGAGGTGCTTACCACCGGATTCTGTTCAGTCAAAATGATTCCTGACCCGCTCATCCGGGAGCGTCTAAACAGGGCTCAGAGGCTGAATTCAGCGCGCAGGATGCTTCTGTACGGTGAGTTGGTCTCTTATGTCTGGGTCTCCATGTTAACTGCGTTCAGCCCGTAAACGGAGTATGGGAGAGGCTGCACACCGAACGATCGGCAATACGTCCATCTCGATCGGGAATCCATGGCTGTTCTTCGCCGTCACGTTCGCCATAACGTGGGGGTTCTGGCTGGCAGCGATCGTTCTCGAGGTACGCTTCGACAGCGCAGCAGGTCTCCTGCTGCTACTAATCGGGCTTGTCGGCCCTGGGGCTGCCGGTATTGGGTTCGTATACCTCGTGTACGACGACCGAGGACGGGCGGATTTCTGGGATCGCCTCAAACAGGTTCGCCGAATCGGCGTTCGGTGGTTCCTCGTGATTATGTTGATTCCGCTGGCGGTGACTGTCACAGCCGCAGTCACGAGTATGCTGTTCGGTGGGTCAGGTGCGACATGGGGCCAAGGGGTACAGGAATTCGGCGTGAATCCACTTGCGATCCTCCCAGCGCTCTTTTTCGCCACACTCCCGCCTCTCCTCGAAGAATTAGGGTGGCGGGGCTACGCGCTAGACCGGCTGCAGATGAACTGGTCCGCGCTGACTGCCAGCGTGCTGTTAGGCGTGGTCTGGGCGGTCTGGCATCTCCCGTTATTCTTCGTTGCCGGCTCGTTTCAACGCGAGGAAGTTGGATTCGCCACACTCGGGTTCTGGCTGTTCATGATCGGCATTGTCGCGCTTTCGGTCGTATTCACGTGGGTCTACAACCACACCTCACGCAGCATCCTCGGAATCATTCTTCTTCACGGCTGGATCAATTTCGTCTCCGAGACTATCGAAGTGGGAGACGTATTCTATTACGTTCACTGGGTGTTCCTCGCGGTGATCCTTACAGCGATCTGGGGAGCGGCAACGCTCACGAATACCGACGAGGTGCCTCGACCGCCTCCGCGTCGCGATCACGACCGCAGCTACGGCTGAGCTAGCACCTGCTGTCCGACAGCTGTGCGCTCGATTAGCGACGTGCAGAGGGGTGCGAGAGATGCGCCTTATATTCAGCAGCCCGCGCCCGTTCTATTCGAAATCTGCCAGAAACAGCCTGCTGAATACAGAGAATATATCGGCTATTTCGGTTGCGGGTGGACCAAACTTCACCACGTTCGAAACCTCTGGTTTCTTATCTTACAGAATCTTTTAGTGAGCTTCGCAAGTGTGATTTTCTTTCAGATGTAATCTACTTATGTTAAACTATAGGAATGCCGGCTCTGATCTACGGGTATAAAATATAACGAGGATGAGGAAGGTACAGTATGGAACTTTCCGAATTTAGGTCAAAGGACGCTGAAGAAAGAAATGCAGAGATCGAACAGCTGTTTGTCAGGGTTTTTTCTGATTCCGAAGGCGAATCGGAAGGCAAGCTGATAGGAGATTTAGTATCTAATTTTATGGCCGAGACCGACAGCAAGAACCTGAATATTTTTATGGCTACTGAAGGCGGAGAGATCATAGGATGCGTAATTTTTTCCAGGTTGAGTTCTGAAGAAGCCCAGGTTAACGCCTTTCTGTTGTCTCCCGTGGCCGTTCACCCCGACTATCAGGGAGAGGGAATAGGACAGAAACTAATCAGCTTCGGTCATGACGAGCTGGAGAAGAACGGCGTGGGGCTGGTTTTCACCTATGGCGATATCGGTTTCTATTCCAAAGTCGGTTACGAAAAAATCTCGGAAGAAGGGGTGGAAGCCCCTCTGGAACTGTCGCATCCGGAAGGCTGGTTAGCTCAATCACTGGCGGCTGATGAAGTACAGTCTATTTCAGGTAGTTCGTACTGCGTAGAGGCGATCAATAAACCGGAATACTGGTGATTGCCGGTATTTCAACTTAGATTTTATGTCCCGCTGCGATGGATTTTCGCTGTGTATTCAGCACGGTCGCTACGATCTATCATCGATTGAGGGTTTCAACAAGGTCATTCCGTTATGTTCGGCCTGGCGTTGGAGTTTCGTCAGTTCGGTACCTCCGCTCACGGAAACCAGCCCCGCCGTGTCCTCGTCCTCCTGACGGCGCCGCTTCTCGCGTGTCCCGTCAGCCGTCGCCGCGCGCGGCCTCGAACGCCTCGATTGCGCGGTCGTGGTGCTCGCCGTAGTCGACGATGGGGGCGGGGTAGTCGGGCGTAATGTCGGCGCGTCTCTCGTCATCCAGCGTGGGCCACTCGTGGATGGCGTCGGTCGGCGCGTCCCGGAGTTCGGGGACGTATTCCCTGATGTACTCGCCGTCCGGGTCGTACGTCTCCGACTGGGTCACGGGGTCGAAGAAGCGGAAGTACGGCTGGGCGTGTGTTCCCGTCGAGGCAGCCCACTGCCAGCCGCCGGCGGCGTGGGCGGTGTCGTGGTCCACGAGCTTTCGGCGGTACCAGTCGTACCCCTCGCGCCAGTCGATCAGCAGGTCCTTCGTGAGGAACGAGCCGGCCACCATCCGGACGCGGTTGTGAACCCACGCCTCGTCGCGCAACTGCCGCATCCCGGCGTCGACGAACGGATATCCTGTCTCGCCGTCCTTCCACGCCTGAAGCCCCTCAGGATCGTCACGCCACTGGATTGCGTTCGGGTACTCGCGGTAGTTCTCGGTAACTACGTCGGGACGCGCGTCGAGGATGTGCGCGTGGAACTCCCGCCAGGCAAGCCGTCGCTGGAACGCCTCGACCGAGGCCCGGGCGTCCCCGTCGCTGGCAGCGGACGCCGCATCCTCAGTGGCTTTCCAGACCGTCCGGACGCCGACTGTCCCGAACTTCAGGTGCGGCGAGAGGCGCGAGGTCGACTCCCGGGAGGGGAACTCGCGGTCGTCCCCGTAGCGGTAGATAGTACCGTCGCGAAAGTCGGCGAGTAGGTCGTGGGCGACGTCGGTGCCCGCCGGTTGCACGTCGGCTTCGGGATCGTCGAAGCCCAGGTCGGCGAGTGACGGGAGCGAGCCGGCGACACCGGAGGCCTCGCCGAGCCACTCCTCGTCGAGGCTGCCACGGGGGTCGACAACGTCACCGCGAACCGGCGCGGCGACGGGGGCAGCCTTCTCCTGATTGCGCCACTCTCGCCAGAAGTCCGAAAAGACGGAGTAGTGGCTCCCGTCGTTCGTCGTGATGTGCTCTGGTTCGTGGAGGAGAGTGCCCCCCAACCGCTCGACGCCGACGCTGACGCCGGCGTCGGCGAGTGCCCCCGCGACCGCACGATCGCGTTCGCTCGCCAGTCCGGAGTAGTCGCGGTTCCAGGTGACGGCATCGGCGTCGCAAGCCGCGGCGAGGGCGGGAAGCACTGCCCTTGGGTCGCCGCGGGCGAGGAGCAGTTCGCCGCCGCGATCGCGGTACTGCTCGCGCAATGAGTCGAGCGCATCGAGCAGGAACGACACCACGGGCGGCGCGCCGTGGGTGAGTATCGCAGGATCGTGGACGAACACCGGGAGTAGACGGTCGTCACCCGTCAATCCCGGGTTGTCGGTCACACGAAGGTCACGGCGGTGCCAGTGGAGTCGCACACCGACGTCTTGGCGGGCGCTGGCGCGGCCCATCGTGAGCAGTCCGGCGAAGCCCGCCCCGCGAAGTGCGGTTCGGCGGGTTGCTCGCAGCGGTTCGAAGCCCGATTCCGCCGTCGTGTCTGGTGGTTCGTTGCTCATGGCTCGTGTCTCTCTGAGTGTCCCACTGCAGCGGTTGGGACCGACTCAGACAACCGCACACCAGCATTTCATATAAAGAAGCGACGATACTCGAGAAGAATTTCACGACACGGTGTTGACGATCGAGGGCTGACACTCCCTGAATTCTCGATTGACTAGTTGTACCAGTGGTGAGCGCTCACGGACCGCGCTATTCAACCGTCAGTTCGTGCTGCACTCGCCCCGTACTCAGCACGGCTCTATCAACACTACCGAACAACTGATAGGAAAACGGTGTTCGGTTCGCACGCTCTACGGAACGACTCGAGCGATTCGGGTTCGGCCCCCGGAATCGCGTCCAGCAAACCGTACTCCGACTTCTGCTACCGGCCCCACTCGGCGGTCCGCTTCGGACGGCCGGTGATCGCCTGGACGTCGATCGGCTCGTCTTTCGCCTCGAGCGCCTCGAGGGCCGCTTTCGCGCTCGCGTGCGTCGAGAAGTACGTCACTTCCTCCTCGACGGCGACCTCGAGTAAGTCGCGGTCCCGCGAGACGATCAGGTCGACCTCGCCGCGCGTGACGGCCTCCTCGAGGTCGACTTCCTCGCAGAGGTCGAAGTGGTCGGTGAAGCCGTCGACCAGCGCCGCCCCGTCGTCGGTCTCCGGGTCGGGGAACTCGTCGGCCGAGAGGTCGACGATCGCCGTGCCGCTCTCGGGGATCGGCTTGCCCGTCGCGTCCTGGGCCTTGTCGTAGGCCTTGCCGAAGCTGTCGGCGCTGCCCATGACCTCGCCCGTCGATTTCATCTCCGGGCCGAGACGCGGGTCCGAACCCGGCAGGCGGTCGAACGGAAGGACGACCTCCTTGATCGAGGTCTGCTCGGGGATCTGCTCGTCGATCTCGAGGTCCGCCAGCGACTCGCCGGCCATCACCCTGGCCGCGAGCTTGGCGATCGGGACGCCCGTCGCCTTCGAGATGAAGGGGACGGTACGCGAGGAGCGGGGGTTGGCCTCGAGGACGTAGACCGTACTCTCCTCGTCGCTATCGACGCCGCGGACCGCGAGCTGGACGTTCAGCAGGCCGACGGTCTCGAGGGCCTCGGCGATGTCCTCGGTGACCTCGCGGACGCGGGCCATCGTCTCGTCGTCGAGCGAGCGGGGCGGGATCATACACGCCGAGTCCCCGGAGTGGACCCCGGCGGTCTCGACGTGTTCCATCACGCCGCCGATGAGGACGTCCTCGCCGTCCGCGACGGCGTCGACGTCGAGTTCGATCGCGTCCTCGAGGAAGTCGTCGACGAGGATCGGCTTGTCCGGGCTCACGCGGACCGCCTCCTCGATGTACTCCTCGAGTTCGGCGTCGTCGTAGACGACGTCCATCGCGCGCCCGCCGAGCACGTAGGACGGACGGACGAGGACGGGGTAGCCGATGTCGTGGGCCAGCTCCATCGCCTCGGTCTTGCTGTGGGCGGCCCCGCCCTCCGGCTGGGCGATTCCCAGTTCGTCCATCAGCTCGTTGAACCGGTCGCGGTCCTCGGCGAGGTCCATCGCCTCGACGGAGGTGCCCATCACTTCGCAGTCGAGCCCGCGGCGGTCGATCTCCGCTTGCAGCGGGTCGCCGATGTTGACCGAGGTCTGGCCGCCGAACTGGACCATCACGCCGTCGGCGTCGGCCGCCTCGGCGACGTCGGCGACCTCCTCGGCGGTGATGGGCTCGAAGAACAGCCCGTCGGAGGTGTCGTAGTCCGTCGACACCGTCTCGGGGTTGTTGTTCACGACGTGGGCGTCGATCCCCTGCTCGCGCAGCGCCTGGACGGCGTGGACCGAACAGTAGTCGAACTCGACGCCCTGCCCGATGCGGATCGGGCCGCCGCCGACGACGATCACGCTCTCGACGTCGCGGTCGACCTCGAGCTCGCCCGCGGCCGCCGCGCCCTCGAGGGGACCGGAGTCGAACTCCGATTTGCGCGCGGAGTAGTAGTACGGCGTCTCCGCGGCGAACTCGCCGGCGCAGGTGTCGACCTGCTTGTAGGTGCGGCCGGGCACGGCCTGCTCGACCGTATCGACGTCGACGTCCCCGCCCGCCGTCGCGGCGATCGTCGCGTTGGTGTGGCCGGCGATGGCGGCCTCGGCGAAGTCGCCCTCCTGGGCGGCGCGGGTCGACTCCGCAACGTGTGCGAACCGCTCGGTGTACCACTCGAAGATGCCCGTCAGCTCGACGACCTCGTCGACGTCGTAGCCGCGTTCGAAAGCCTCGAACATCGCGTACGGGCGGTCGGGCGAGGGTCGGGAGAGGTACTGCTCCTCGAGTTCCGCGTCCGAGACGTCGTCCCAGTCGACGTCGGGATCGTACTCGCTCGAGCGTAAGGCCTTCAACAGCGACTCCTCGAACGTGCGGCCGATGGCCATCGCCTCCCCGGTCGATTTCATCGCCGTCGTCAGCTCGAAGTCGACGTCGTCGAACTTGTCCTTGGGCCAGCGCGGAACCTTGGTGACGACGTAGTCGATCGCGGGCTCGAAGGCCGCGGTCGTCTCGCCGGTGATCTCGTTTTCGATCTCGTGGAGGCGCTTGCCGAGCGCGACCTTCGCGGTCACGCGGGCGATCGGGTACCCCGTCGCCTTCGACGCGAGCGCGGAGGACCGCGAGACCCGGGGGTTGACCTCGACGACCCTGTACTCTCCTCCGGGCGTGCCGTCGTCGCGCCAGGCGAACTGGATGTTACACCCACCTTGAATACCGAGTTCGCGAATGACGTCCAGCGCCGCGGTGCGCATCTCCTGGTGGCCCTCGTCGGGGACGATCTGGGAGGGGGTGACGACCGTCGACTCCCCGGTGTGGATGCCCATCGGGTCGATGTTCTCCATGTTGCAGATGATGATACAGGAGTCGTCGGCGTCCCGCATCACCTCGTACTCGTACTCGACCCAGCCCGCGATCGACTCCGTGATCAGCACCTCGCTGTTCCGGGAGAGGCGCAGGCCCTTGCGAACGCGGCGAAGCAGTTCGTCGAACTCGTAGACGACGCCCGATCCCGACCCCCCAAGCGTGTAGGTCGTGCGGGAGATCACCGGGAGCCCGCCGACCTCGTCGACGGCCGCCTGCACGCGCTCCTCGAGGTCGGCCTCGGTCAGCTCCGCGACCGACTCGCCCTCGTCGAGGTCGATCGTCGTCGAGGCGGGCACGGGCTGGCCGATCTTCTCCATGCGCTGGCGGAAGAGATCGCGGTCCTCGGTCGCGTAGATGGTGTCCAGCGGCGTACCCATGATCTCGACATCGTGCTCCTCGAGGACGCCCTCCTCGGCCAGTTCGGCGGTGACGTTGAGCCCGGTCTGGCCGCCCAGCCCCGCGATGACGCCGTCGGGTTGTTCCTTGCGGATGATCTCGGCGATGGCGTCGGTCGTGATCGGCTCGATGTAGACCTCGTCCGCCATCTCCGGATCCGTCATGATCGTCGCGGGGTTCGAGTTCACGAGGACGACTCGAGCGCCCTCCTCCTGAAGCGCCCGACAGGCCTGCGCGCCCGAATAGTCGAACTCGGCGGCCTGGCCGATCTGGATCGGTCCGCTGCCGATCAGCAGGATCGTGCGTCCGTCCCCTGTGGCGGCGTCCCCGCCGCGCTGGTGGTCCGTACTCATTGGTCCTATCCGTTCGAAGTTCGCACATCGTAATAAGCCCCACGAAACGATACGATTCTCGTAACTCGATTTCGAATTTCGAACACTGTCGAGAACCGACCGACGGCCGAGCCCGACCGCGTTCGTACCCGCCGCTAGGGAGCGATCGCGATAGAACGCGTCCGTTCGCAGAACGGGTGTGGAACGGTCACGGCCCGGGAGTCCGCCGTTTCGAGAACGCGAGGGAGACCGAACCAGCGCCGCGGACCCGCGCGTTCGGAACCGCGAGGCGGTCCGGACGGAGCGCCCGCGACCGCAGTCGCGCAGATGCTCAGAGCGCCCGGTCGTGCTCGCCCTCGAACTCCCGCTGGCGGCGGTACTGCTCGACGAACTCGCCCACGTCGAACTCGAGCATCTGGGACTCGAACTCCGAAATCGCCGCGTCGTCCTCGGCGTGGCTGATCGCGTGTTCCATCAGCTCGACGACGAGTTCGACGACGACCTCGTGCAGTCTCCGGGCGTCGAAGTCGGCGACCCACAGCATCGAGTAGCCGACCGCGCCGTCGTCGCTCGCGTCGTGGGTGACGACGGCTTCGGGGAACTCCTCCATGACGACGCCCAGCAGGTGGGGGGTGCCGAACTCCTCGAACTCGTCGTCGGTCTCGACCAGCTCCCGGAGGACGACCACGAACGACTCGGGGAAAAAGCGCGAGGGCGGGTGGACGTCCGTGACGACGGCGTGGGTTTCGCCGCAGGGACAGTCGTACTCGCGCATGCCGAGGTCGATCTCGTGGGGGTCCAGCGACTCCCCGCAGGGAAGCTCGAGGCGGTCGTCGGGCTCGGAACCGGGGACGCGGGGCTCTGCCATTGAGCGTCGTTGGGGCGGTGACAGTAAAAGGTCGACGACTCCCCGTCCTCAGAGATCGGCGGCGGTGAACCGCGCGTGGCCGACCGCGAGGGGGACGAACAGCCACGCGAGGAGGACGACGAGTCCCACTTCGGGACTCGCGTAGAACGGCTCGGCGGCGCTCACCTCGACTCCGGGGCCGCCTTGGGCCGGATCCGCGCCGGCCGCGTCCGCGAGGTCGGGTAACAGTGCGACGATCGACGAGAAGTACGCCGACGAGGGCGAGAGCTGGGAGACGGTGAACACCCAGTCCGGGATCGTCGTCGGGAACGAGAACCCCTCGACGACGTAGAGCACGCCCATCGGAACGACGTCCCACAGCAGTTCGAAGACGACGAAAAAGCCAAGCGCCAGCGTCGTCGCGCGCGAGGTCGATCCCGTCGTCGCGGAGATCCCGACGACGATCGTCGCGTAGACGGCAGTGAACGACAGCGTGACCAGGACGAACACCAGCCCCGCGACGCCGTCGAGTTCGCCGAGCAACGCGGCGCCGAACCCGAGGCCGACGACCAGGCCGACGCTGAGACCGAACGCGAGGACGGCCGCCCGGCCGAGGACCTTCCCCGCGAAGACCTGACCGCGAGTAGTTGGCAAGGAGAGCAGGAGCTTGATGCTCCCGAGTTCGCGCTCGCCCGCGAGGGACTTGTAGCAGACGACGATCGCCGCGATCGGAACGAACAGGCCGACGAGCCCGACCGTGAAAAAGAGCAGTCCGCCGAACGTCGCACCCCCCGGCGAGCCGAACATCTCGGGCACCTCGACGTAGGCGTACGTCGAGACGATCGAGAGGGCGACGAAGACGCCGACGAGCGCCCACAGCGCCCGCGACTGGACGGCATCGCGGAAGTCCTTCTTCGCGACGGTGAGCCAGGTCACGCTTCGACCTCCTGAACGTCGTTGGTGTAACGGACGAACAGGTCCTCGAGCGAGGACTCGACGACCGAGAAGTCCTGCACGGACGCGACGCGGTCGATCGCGTGCAAGGCGGCGAACTTCGAGACGCCGTCGATCGACACCCGAAGCCGGCCGTCGTCGATCGCCGCGCTGTCGACGCCGTCGAGGCTCCGGACCCGCTCGAGGACGCCCTCGTCGAGGTCGGAAACGTAGACGTACAGCGTCTCGCCGGTTTCGGAGGCGTCCCGAAGCCCGTCGATCGTGTCGACGGCGACTAACTGTCCGCGGTCGATGATCGCCACGCGGTCACAGACGGCCTCGACTTGCTCCATCACGTGACTCGAGAAGAACACCGTCGTCCCGCGGTCGTTCTCCTCGCGGATGATCTCGCGCATCTCGCGGGCGCCGTTGGGATCCAGTCCCGTGGAGGGCTCGTCCAGGACGAGCAGGTCGGGGTCCCCGACCAGCGCCATCGCCAGCACCAGTCGCTGGCGCATCCCCTTCGAGTACCCCCCGGCCTTCCGGTCGGCCGCGTCGGCGATGCGAACCCGCTCGAGCAGGGCCTCCGGGTCCTCGCTTCCCTCCTTCATCTCGATCGCGAACTCGACGTGCTGGCGGCCCGTCAGCCGGTCGTAGACGTGGTAGCCGTCGGGCAGGACGCCGGTTCGGCTGCGGACGGCCTGGCCCGCCGTCTGGGCGTCGTGGCCCAACACGGTCGCCGTGCCCGCCGTCGGGCGGATGAAATCCAGCAAGATGTCGATCGTCGTCGATTTCCCCGCGCCGTTGGGACCGAGGAACCCGAAGATTTCGCCCTCCCGGACCGTGAGATCGAACCCGTCGACGGCGACGACGTCGCCGAACCGTTTCGTCAGTCCCTCGAGTTCAATCGCCGCCATGCTCACCTCTCGGGGAAACGAACCATGCAGCTGGTAGGACCGGGATGCGTCCCGGCTCCGCCGTAACACTGTCCATAGCTCCCGATCGGCGTCCACCGGGATAAGTATTGTAGTCTTGATTACATATTGACAGCGCAACAACTCAAAATCAGTTGAGCAAACTGTGTCATACGTCAGGTATCGTCTGCGCCCGGCTGCGAGGCGGGCGTTACGGTCAGTTCGTCGTCGACCACGAGCCGGAGCGACTCGCCCTCGAGCACGATCTCGACGGTCGCTGCGAGCGGATCGACGGTCTCGACCTCGGCCGTCACCGCCTTCGAGACGATGTGCTCGAAAAACTCCCAGAGGGGGCGCTCCAGGATGGAGATGCCGTGTTCCCGGAAGAACTCGGCCGCGGCGGGGTGGAGCACGGCAACCGCTTCGAGCGGGATGTGAATCGTGAGCCAGCACTCTCGACAGGTGCTCTCGAGCGTATACAGCGTCCGGTCGTCGTGCCGGTGCGCCTCGACGTCGGTGTCGATCGGTCCATAACATTCCGGACAGACCCCGTTCCGGATCAGCGTAAACGAGCCCCAGATCCGGGTCCCGACGCTGTCGACGACCTCCGACGCCGATCGGTGTCGCGTCTGACTTTCGGGAAGGAGGTCGGTGAGTAGCCTCGTATCGCAGGACGCACAGCGAACGACGAACTGCTCTTCGGCGACCGTCGCGACGAGTGAATCGGTCCCGCAGAAGACGCAGACGCCGTCGACATCGGTATCGTCGAAGCTACGGGTGTTCTCGTACAGTCCAGCGAGAATCGTTCGGACGATACTGTCGCCGGCGTACGTGAGCCGGTAGCCGTCGTCGGTCTCGGCGAGAAACGGACCGACGAGCCGATCGAGGTGGTAAGAAAACTGCGACGTACTCGAGACGTCGACGGCGTCGTAGAGCTCCGTAAACGACATGTGGAGCCACTGCTCCTGTCGCTCGTGCTGGGCTTCGGCCAGCGCGAGGAGGATTTCGAGACGGGTGCGGTTGCCGAGCGCGCCGATCGCATCGACGACATCCTCGTCGATTCGCGTCTCGTCGTCTCTCGATGTCATCGGTGGTTGTAGACCCGTTTCGTTTCACCGAGGAGAGATAGTCGTCTCGGGGCCGATCGGGGCCTACTCGTTGTCGGTTCGCAGTTCTCGCGGCCGACTCAGGGCCAGTCGTCCCGGACCGCTTCGGCGTCTTCGTCCTCGTCGTCGGCGCTGCTCGCGACGATCCAGTCGGCCGCCTCGGCGGCGTCCTCGAGGGGGAGGTACTCCCAGTCGACCCGTTCGGCGAGGGCCTCGTCGTCCTCGTTCGCGCCGATGAAGACGTACCGCTCGGTGTCGAACTGGTCTTTGACGGCCTCGAGGCTCTCCGCTTTCCCGCGCGGACCCGAGAAGAAGTCCTGTCGGATGCGGTTCTTGCGCGTGTAGTTCGTGACGACGTAGGTGGGTTTCTCCGAGACCACGCCGATGTACTCGCTCCACCCTCTCGCGTCCTCGAAGACGCTCTCGGGCGACGCGAGCTCCTTCAGCGCCTCGAGCTCGAACGCCAGGGTCATGTCGCTACCGCCGTTCATACGCTATCGAAACGGCGCAGCCGGGAAAACGGCTTCGATACTTCCAATCCCCTCGGAACGGTCGGCTACGCCGCCTCGACCCGGTAGTACTCCGTCGCGACGACGACCGTTCCCGGCTCGAGGTCGGTACCAGTCGCGGGTAACGGTCTGGCTCCCTCAAGCGCCGCGTAGAACAGCTCGAGCGCGTTTTCGTCGAGCTGGTCGATGTGTCGAACGGTCGCGTCCGCCGCGACCGAGTCGACGCGCCTGAGCGTCAGCGTCCGTCCCGTACTGGTAGTCGTTGCCATGAGTGTCGTTACCAAACGCGTGGGGTCACTTAACTGTTGTTCTCGAACTGATCGGAGAAACGGGCGACGACCGACGGTTCGCGAGCGGAACACCCGTTCGAACGGGCGATTCGGGGGAGACGGCGGCGACTACTGCTCCTGGGGCGGGGCGAGGTCGTCGAGGTCGACGGTCTCCTCGAGCAGGACTTCCTTCTGGTCGGCGACGTCGCGCTGTTCGCGCATCAGCTGTTTGAGCTTGCTCTGCGGGGCGAGGTCGCCGATGAGGACGCCGCCGACGACCTTGCCGTCCTTGAACGCGATCCGGCGCCACTCGGTGTCGCTGTACTTGCGTTCGGCGTACTCGTCGCCCAGCGTGGGGTGGCCAAAGGAGAGGAAGGGGAAGTCGAAGTGCGTGATCGAGTACGAGGAGACCCACTCGAAGGCCTCGGCCTCGCCGTCGGCGGCCATGTTGACGCCGGCGATCCGACCCTGTTCCTTCGCGGATCCCCAGGACCCGTTCTGGGCCTGTTCGCCCAGCAGGACGTCGTAGAATTGGGTGATGTCTCCGGCCGCGTAGACGTCCTCGAGGTTCGTCTGCATGTACTCGTCGACGACGATCCCGTTGTCCTGCTCGAGGTCGATGTCGCCGAGGAACTCGGTGTTGAACGTCAGGCCGATGGCGACGCCGGCGAAGTCGCACTCGTAGCGCTCGCCGTTCGGATCGACAGCCGCGACGACTCGTCCGTCGTCGTCGGTCTCGAAGTGGTCGACGCCGCTGTCGAAGACGGGTTCGACGCCGACCTCGCGCATCCCGTCGTGCATGATCTCCGCGCCCTGGCCCGAGAGGGCGTAGCGCCACCAGCGGTCGCCCCGCATCAGGTACTTGCCCTCGACGCCCTGGGCGCCACAGACCGCGGCGAAGTCGATGCCGAGCAGTCCGGCGCCGACGACGACGCCGTCGTCGGCCGCCTCGGCGCTCTCGCGGATCTTCCGGGCGTCCTGGAAGGTCCAGAAGTGGTGGATCCCCTCGGCGTCGCTGTCGTCGACCGGGAGCTGGGTGGGGGTGCCCCCGGTCGCGATCAGGAGCTTGTCGTAGCCGACGTCCTCGCCCTCGTGGGTGCGGACGACCTTCTCGTCGGTATCGACGCCGGTGACGTGGGTGTTGAGCGAGAGTTCGATGTCCCGCTCCTCGTACCACCCCTCGTCGTGGATCGAGATCGGCGCCTCGGGAAGCTTCCCCTTCGCGTGCTCCTTGATCAGAATCCGATTGTACAGCGCCTCCCCCTCATCGGTGATGACGGTAATCGACGAGTCCGGGTCCTCCTCCCGGAGCGTCTCGGCAGCCGAGCTGCCCGAGATCCCGTCACCGATGATGACGTACTCGGTCATACCCTGACCGTTCGTAATGCGGGTTAAAGGATATTGCTATCTCGTCCATTTTCCGTCCTCGGTCGGACAGTCACAACAGTTGTCGACGAACGGGCCGTCGGACCCACGGAACGACAACTCTCCCGCCCGAGACCGGGGTCGGATTGCTGATCGTGCAAAACCGGTACTGTCCCCCGTCGTAAACGGCGGGCGTCTCTCGCCGTTCAAAGAGTGCCGATTGTTCGACGGTCGACCCGTAGTGCCTACGTACGTATCCGAACCGCTCTTGAGGACGGCGTCCGTACCCGCGGCCATGAAGATCCGTCAGAACGCCCAGCACTTCGCGTATCGCAAGGCACTCGAGACGCCGGGCGTCCGGTCGGTCGCCAAGTCCGGCCTCGTCCGCCTGCACACCAAAATATTCACGAAGAAGGCCGATCCCGCCCACGCCGAGGAACGAACGGACCGACTCGACGCCTTCTTCGACGCGACGATGGACACGTACCTGCGCGCGCTCCAGGAGGGGTACTCGGAGGCCGAGGCTCGCGAGATCACCCACATCCAGGCGAACTTCGACTTCTACAACCACGGCTGGACCGAGATGATGGAGTTCCCCGTCGACGAACTCGACGACCACTACGACCGCTACCGCGACTTTTTCGAGCGCTGGGACGTCGCCATCGACGATCCGCTGGGCCAGTTCGCGCCCGTCGGCGGGATCCCCGAGGCACCCTCGACCCCGGAGAAGCTCGAGGAGCCCGAACACCCCTACGCCGAGGGCGGGTTCGCCGACGACGTTTACGTCGAGACCGACGACGGCGAACTGGTCGTCGGCGGTCGCGAATCGGCGACCGCCGATTCGCGGGCGGTCGGCGTCGACGAGGACGAGTAGGCGGCGAGTCCCGCCGTCGCGGCCCGCGCCGCGGGCGACCCTTGCCGCAGACCCAAGCCGCTAATAGCCGGCGCGTTCCCGTATCGATACCGAATGGCACTGAACGCAAACGATCGATCGATCGCCGGCTTCACCATGGCCGGTCACGCGCTAGTTCACTGGTTCGAGACGTCGATTCCGATCCTGTTGGTCGTCTGGCTCGCCGAGTTCGACGTCTCGCTGCTCGTGCTCGGACTCGTCCTCGCGCCGAGTTACGGGCTGTTCGGGTTCGGGGCCCTCCCGGCGGGCGTGCTGGTCGATCGGTTCGGCGCGAAGCGACTCGTTCTCCTCTGTCTCGCCGGGATGAGCGGGGCGTTCCTCCTCATCGCGGGCGCGGGGTACCTCGAGTCGATCTACGCGATCGCGGTCGGACTGTTGCTCTGGGGGCTCGCCGCCAGCGTCTACCACCCCGCCGGGCTGGCGCTCATCAGCACGGGCGTCGAGGATCGGGGCACCGTCTTCGCCTGGCACGGCATGGCCGGTAACGCCGGCATCGCCCTCGGCCCGTTCGCCGCCGCGACCCTGCTGATCGTCCTCGAGTGGCAACACGTCGCCGCGATACTGGCCGCGCCCGGGGCGCTGGCCGTACTGTACGGGCTCTCCGCCGACTTCGAGGCGACTGCAGCGGTCGAAGACGACGCCGACGCGGGCCCCGACGAGGCGCTGTCGCTGCCCGAGCTGGTCGCGAACACGAAGGTTCTGTTCGCGAGTACGTTCGCTCTCGTCTTCGCCATCGTCACCTTCGAGGGGCTGTACTACCGCGGAATGCTCACCTACCTCCCCGAGATCCTCCACGGGCTGCCCGCCATGGACGCGCTCGCGCTGTCCGAGGGACTCCGGGGGATCGAACCGGCCGACTACATCTACGTCGGACTGCTGGTCGTCGGGATGGCTGGCCAGTACGTCGGCGGGAAGCTGACCGATCGGCTCCCGCCCGCCCGGGGAATGGCCGCGATCTTCGCCGTACTCGCGGTGCTGGCGGTGGCGTTCGTCCCGGTGACGGGGATGGGACTCGCCGCCATCGTCGCGCTCTGTGGCGTCTTCGGCTTCTTCCTGTTCGCGATCCAGCCGTTCTACCAGAACGCCGTCGCGGTCTACACGCCCGCCGACACCCGAGGGCTCTCCTACGGCTACACCTACTTCGGCGAGTTCGGCCTCGGGGCCGCCAGCATCGCCCTCGGCGGGTTCGTCCTCGACGTCTCGCTTGGCTGGTTCTTCGCGATGATCGCCACGTTCGCGCTCGTCGGGCTGGCTCTCTCGACGGCGCTGGACGCGGGACTCGACCGGTTCGCCGACTCGGATCCGACGCCGTCCGCGACCGACGACTGACCCACCGCCGCGTCGGATCTCGCGTCGTTCGCTACCTTTTTCCCCGCCCTCTGGAAAGCACTCGGCATGCTCACCGTGCGGGCTCCGGCGACCAGTGCGAACCTCGGGAGCGGCTTCGACGTCTTCGGCGTCGCCCTCGGAGCGCCCGCCGACGTGATCCGGGTCGAGCGAGCCCCGGAGACGTCGATCACGATCACCGGCGCCGGAAGCGAATACATCCCGACGGATCCGGAGCAAAACACCGTCGGCGCCGTCGCCGACGCCCTCGAGGCGCCGGCGACGATCCGAATCGACAAGGGCGTCCGCCCGTCCTCCGGTCTCGGCTCCTCCGCGGCCAGTGCCGCGGGAGCCGCGGTCGCACTCAACGCCCTCTACGACCGCGGCCTCTCGAGGGAGGAACTCGTTCCGATCGCCGCCGAGGGCGAGGCGCTGGTCTCGGGCGAGGCCCACGCCGACAACGTGGCCCCCTCGCTGCTGGGCGGGTTCACGATCGCCACCGACGACGGCGTCACCCAGGTCGACGCGTCGGTCCCCCTCGTCGCCTGCCTCCCCGAGACGAGCGTCTCGACGCGGGACGCCCGCGGCGTCGTCCCGAAGACCGCCTCCCTCGAGGACGTCGTCGACACCGTCGGCCACGCCGCGACGCTGGCCGTCGGCATGACCCGCGACGATCCCGAACTCGTCGGTCGGGGACTGGCCGACGCTATCGTCACGCCCGAGCGCAGCGCGCTTATCGACGGCTACGACGCGGTTCGTGAGGCCGCCCTCGAGGCGGGTGCGACCGGGGTCACCGTCAGCGGGGCGGGCCCGGGCGTGCTCGCGGTCTGTCGGGAGTCCGACCGCCGCGGAATCGCCGGCGCGATGATGGACGCCTTCGACGCAGCCGGGATCGAGAGCCGCGCCTACCAGACGGCCGTCGGCGAGGGGGCGCGGCTCTACCGCGACGGCTGATCCGCACCCGATGGGTTCGCGAACCGACGCGGCGCTGGCGCTCGTCGCCCTCGCCGTCTTCGTCGGCGCCGCCGTCCTCGTGAACGTCTCCCCTTCCCCGCTCTACCTGTTTTACGGCGGTCTCGCGACGGTCCTGTTCGAACTGATCGCGACCCGCGAGTACGACCTCGTTCGTCGGTACTGGGAACGACGTGACGTTCAGGCGATCTCGTTCGCGATCGCGGTCGGGCTCGCCGTCGTCGGCGCTCGAGTCGCCCCGGCGCCCGTGCTGTCGCTGTGTTGTGGCGCCCTGATGACCTACCTCGCGTTGCTGGCACTCGTCCGGGTCGGGATCGTTCCGCCCCTGCGGACGTGGTGGTAGTGCCGACCCGGGCGGTCGTACGGTCTGCTGTACGTCGTTTCCGAAGCGACCGCGTGGCAGTGCGGTCGCTCCGGCAAACGGTTACAGCAAACCGTATCAGTCGCGTCGGGCGCTCCGCCAGCGACGGCCGTACACCCGCGGAAACGCCTCGACCTTCGCGTGGCGAACGTCGGTCGGCACGGTCGAAACTCGCGTGGAGACGCTCGCCGGGAGCGGGCCGACGGGCATCGAGGACACCGCCGTCGGATTGTTCGACGTCGGTCGTCGGCCCTCGTAACCGGAGCCGCGCTGGTGGGACTCGTACAGTTCCTCGAACGTCGCGTGGGCGTCGATCACCGCCTCCCTCGCCGGCTCGAGTCGCTCCCTGACCTCCTGCTGGAACGCCGCGTTCGTCGCCTCCCCCTTCACTTCCTCGGCGAAGGCCTCGAACTCCTCGGCCGCCTCCGAGTCGTCGGTCGAGTCGAACGCGTCGGGGCCGAGGACGTCCTCGAGTTCGGCTCTGAGCTCGTCGGACTCCCGCCCGAAGTCGACGAGGTCGACGGCGTTCCAG
The DNA here is from genome assembly GCF_000337695.1 of Natronococcus jeotgali DSM 18795. Classification (GTDB taxonomy): domain Archaea; phylum Halobacteriota; class Halobacteria; order Halobacteriales; family Natrialbaceae; genus Natronococcus; species Natronococcus jeotgali. The sequence goes on along the minus strand of NZ_AOIA01000020.1, from coordinate 52,777 downwards.
AGCTCCCGCAGCTCGATCGCGCGCCGCAGCGCGTCGAGATCGAGCGCCAGCACCGGGTCCCGCTCCCGGATCGCCTCGGGCAGTCGCTCGAGGTCGAGGACGTCGGGGACCGCCTCCCCGTCGACGGCGTCGGGCAGTCGCCCGAGGTCGACGGTCTCGAGGACGTCCTCGAGTTCGGCGACGACGTCCCACAGCTCGGCCGCCGTCGCCGCCAGCGTCTCGTCCGCCGCCTCCTCGGTGACGGCCAGAAGCAGCCGCTTGAGGGCGTCCGCGAGACGATCGAACCGCTGCTCGAGGGCTGTCGACTGACTCATAGGACCGGTAGGCTCGGCACCGAGAAAACGAAGCTGCTTACCGATTCGTACGGCCCGAAATCGGCAGTATTCGAGAACGATCTTGGGGACCGACCGATCAGACGCCCCGACCCTGCAGCTTCTCCTCCTCGGGGAGGTTCGCGTTGGAGTCGCCTTTCATCCCCTTGCCGAGGTTCGAGGCGATGTCGGCGAGACGTTCGGGATCGTCCCAGTTGTTGACGGCCTCGACGATCGCTTCGCCCATCGCGCGCGGGTTCTCGGCGCCGAAGATACCGCTGCCGACGAAGATGCCGTCGCACTCGTGGTGCATCATCAGGGCGGCGTCGGCTGGCGTCGCGATCCCGCCCGCGGCGAAGTTCACTACTGGAAGGCGGCCCATCTCGGCGGTCTCGTGGACCAGTTCAGCGGGCGCTTCGATCTCGCGGGCGTAGGCCTCCCGCTCCTCGTGGGTCATGCCCTCGATCTCGCGGATCGCGCCCTTGATCGTCCGCTGGTGGTGAACCGCCTGGTTGACGTCGCCGGTTCCCGCCTCGCCCTTGGTGCGGATCATCGCCGCACCCTCGTGGATCCGCCGCAGCGCCTCGCCGAGATCTCGGGCGCCACAGACGAACGGCGCCGTAAAGTCGCGCTTGTCGATGTGGTAAGCGTCGTCGGCCGGCGTCAGCACCTCGGACTCGTCGATCATGTCGACGCCGACGGCCTCGAGGATCTGCGCCTCCTTCGTGTGGCCGATTCGGGACTTGCCCATCACCGGGATCGAGACCTCCTCGACGATCTCGGCGACGTCCGCGGGGTCGGCCATCCGGGCGACGCCGCCGCGCTTGCGGATGTCCGCCGGAACGGCCTCGAGGGCCATGACCGCCACCGCGCCGGCGTCCTCGGCGATCCGGGCCTGTTCTTTGTTGACGACGTCCATGATGACGCCGCCCTTCTGCATCCGTGCGAAGCCGCGCTTGACGAGGTCCGTCCCCCGCCGGAGCTCCTCGAGATCGGTACTCTCTGGCATATCGCGGCGTTGGGATCGGGCCCACTTACGCGTGTCCTTTGTCGACGGTTCTCGCCGCGATCGACTCTCCCTCGAACAATCGCGCGCGGAGGCGGGGGCCGTACAGTCGAATCAGGGGCCGACGCCACAGTCCCAGCTCCGACGCCAGCTTCGGCGCGACCTCGAGGTCGGCTCCGATCGGCGATCCGACCGAGAGCTCGCCGCGAAGCTGCATCCGCGCTCGGGTCAACTCGCCGTCGCGGCGGGTGAAACTCGAGAGCTCCGTCCCCCGAAGCGGGATCGCGGTTCGCGGACGCGACACCTCGAGACGGACCGCGTCCTCGCTCGCGTCGGGATCGCCGACGACGACGCGGAGACCCCGCGGGCCGTCGGTGACGGTGATCGGGGCGCGTTCCTTCGGGTACCCCCAGAGCTCGCGGCCGAGCGCGACCGACGCGTCGGTCGTCACGGGCAGCCAGTGGACGTACCCGCCCGGTTCGCCCTCGAGCAGTTGCGCGAGCGGTCGGTCCGTTCGGCTCCCGCGAACGGCGGGGACGATCGCCGCGAACTCGTCGTAGGGTTCGAGGCCGGTGTCGCGGCCGACGCGGTGGTACCGAATCCCGACGAGCGCGACGCAGCCGACGCGGGGGGCGATCCCCAGCGACGAGAGCCCGTCGGGCAAGACCTCGTCCAGACGCGCTCGTCGGGCCGGAACGACGACCCCGCCGAGCGTACACGAGAGCTCGAGCGGCAGCGAGACCGCGTGTCCGGTCGAGAGCACTCGCCGTCCTCGGTCGTCGGTGCGCGAAGCCATGTCCGAACGAACGGCGGCGGAGGTGATAGCGCTGCGGGCGGACGCCGACGGGCCGCGACCGCTACCGTTTTGCGGGTTCCGTTCGTCGCGCCGAACGATGACCGCGTCGACCGGGCTGCCCGACCGCGATCCGTTGCCGAGCTATCTCGCTCCCGTGCCGAAGACGCTCGAGGACCTCGGGCTCCGGTTCGCGTGGGTCGTCGTCGCGATCAACCTCGCGGGTACCGCCTTCGGGTTCTGGTACTACTCGGCCCAGTTCGCCGCGACGCCGACCGCGATGTGGCCGTGGGTGCCCGACAGTCCGCTGGCGACGCTGCTGGTCGCGCTGGCGATCGCCGCCTGGAAGCTCGGGCGAGAACTCCCCTGGCTGACCGCGCTGGCTTTCTTCGGGAACGTCGTCCTCGGGCTCTGGACGCCGTACACGCTCGTCGTCTTCCACGAGACCTACCTGGCCCAGACCGACTTCCTGATGTACCAGTTCCTGTTCTGGAGCCACCTCGCGATGGTCGTCCAGGCCTTCGTCCTCCACCGAATTACGGACTTCCCGGTCTGGGGGGTCGCCGCCGCGCTCGCCTGGTACGGGTTCAACCTGACCGTCGACTACTTCGTCCCGATCGTCGGCGAGCCACACCACACCACGATTCCCGTCCCCCGGGACGAGCCGATGTTTCTCGGCGCCGACGCGCTGGGCCTGATTGCGGCCGGCGAGACGGCGTTCGTGCTACTGGCGCTGTTTCTCGCGCTCGCGACGCGGGTCGAAAAGTGCGAGGCGGTCCGGGAGCGCCCCGTCGGGAGTCCCGAGTCGGCGAGCCGTTCGCGGTAGCGCTCGCGGCCGAAATCCGCACTCGGTGTGTTACTCGAGAATCACGACGGCCGACTCGGTCTCGAGCATCTCACCCTCGCCCGAGTAGGTGCGCTCGAGTTCGACCTCGAACAGTTCGTCCTCGAGTTCCTCGCCGGCGACCCGAAGCAGGCCCTCGTCGTCGTCTCGCGGCTCGTCGCCGCTCGACTTTTCCGCGGAGCGTTGCTCCGCGCTCACAATCTCGTACTCCCCGCTCTCGATGCCGGCGTCGATCTCGCCGACTTTCGAGCCGTAGCGGGGACCGAGCGTCGAGTAGTCGAGGTCGATCGCGGCGACCTCGGTGGTGATCTCGGGCGGTTCCTCAAGCACCGTCAGCTCCCGAACGTGCATCACGTTCCGGATCGCGTCCTCGAACCCGTCGACGGGGCCGTACACCGAGACGGCCTCGAGGTCGGCGTTCAGGGAGAGCTGGTTCTGGCTCTTGTAGCGGCGCAGCGCCGAGATGACCTCCATCGCGGCCTCGCCGGCCTCGAGGTCGGCCTCGTACCCCTGCGGGGTCGGCCAGTCGCGGACGTGGACGCTGGTTTCGCCCAGTTCGCCGCCGTCGTCTCGCGGCTCGCTTCGCTCACCGCTCGAGTTATTCGAGGTGCCGCGCGCCTCGCTATCCGCGTACAGGGCCTGCCAGATCTCCTCCGTGACGTGGGGGAGAAACGGCGCCCACAGCTCGAGGAAGGTCCGGTGTGCGGTCCGCAGCGCGTACTCCGTCGAGGGGTTGTCCTCGCGTTCTTTCGCGATCTCGAGGTAGTCGTCACAGAACGTGTTCCAGAAGAACGTCCGCAGGCGGTCGCGGGCCTTCGCGAACTCGTAGTCGTCGAGGTACGCCGTCAGCTCCTCGACCGCGTCGTCGAGTTCGGCCAGCAGCCAGCGGTCGATCGCCTCGAGTTCGTCGGGCTCGTCGGGCTCTTCGGGCGCCAGGTTGTCGACGAGCTTCGAGGCGTTCCAGAGCTTCCGCAGCAGCTTCTCGCCCGCGGTCAGATCCTTCTCCTGGTAGGGGAAGTCGTCGCCGACCGCGGCGCTGGCCGCCCAGAACCGGACCGCGTCGACGGGGTAGTCCGCCAGCACCTCGTCGGGGGCGACGACGTTGCCCCGCGATTTGGACATCTTTTCGCGGTTCTCGTCTAAGACGTGGCCGTTGATCAGCGTCGCGTCGAAGGGCACCTCGCCGGTGTGTTCGTAGCACTTGACGATGGTGTGGAACAGCCAAAAGGAGATGATGTCGTGGCCCTGCGGGCGCAGGTCGAACGGGTAGAGCTCGGGGTTGTCCATCCGAAACTCCTGAGCTTCCTCGTCCCAGTCCCAGCCCGCGTTGATCAGCGGCGTCAGCGAGGAGGTCGCCCACGTGTCGAAGACGTCCTCTTCGGGCTCGAACGTGTCGTTCCCGCACTCGGGGCAGGTGTCGATCGGCGGCTCGTCCGAGAGGGGATCGACGGGCAGGTCCTCCCGGCGGGCCATGACCTCGTGGTCGCACTCGCTGCAGTACCAGACCGGGAACGGGATCCCCGAGTCGCGCTGGCGGGAGATCAGCCAGTCCCACTCGAGGCCCTCGATCCAGTGGCGATAGCGCGAGAACATCTTCTCGGGGTACCAGTCCATCTCGCGGCCGGCCTCGAGGTACTCCTCCTTGTGATCGAGGATCTCGACGTACCACTGCTTGGAGACGCGGTACTCGACGGAGGTGTCACAGCGCTCGTGGACCTGCACGGCGTGGGTGATCTCCCAGCGGTCGCGGAGGTACCCCTCCTCCTCGAGGTCCTCGACGATCGCCTCGCGGGCCTCCTCGGTCGACAGCCCCTCGTAGTCGCCGGCCAGCTCGGTCATCGTCGCGGACTCGTCGATGGCGACCCGCAGCGGGAGGTCGTGAGCCTGGTACCACTCGATGTCGTTCTGGTCGCCGAACGTACAGCACATCACGACGCCGCTTCCCTTCTCCATGTCGACGCGGTCGTCGGCGATGATCGGAACCTCGTGGCCGAAGATCGGCACTCGCGCCGTCTCACCGACGAGGTCCTGGTTCTCGTCGTCGTCGGGGTGGACGAAGACGGAGACACAGGCCGGGATCAGCTCCGGACGGGTCGTGGAGATGACGAACTCGTCGCGCTCCGCGCCCTCGCTAGCGACCTCGAACGCGATGTCGTTGAAGTGCGAGGCCCGCTCTTCGTCTTCCATCTCGACCTGCGAGATCGCCGTCTCGCACTCGGGACACCAGATCGCGGGCGCCTTCTTGCGGTACTCGCGGCCCTTCTCGTAGAGGTCGAGGAAGGACAGTTGGGAGACGCGCCGAACGCGGGGCTCGATCGTCTTATAAGTGTGGCCCCAGTCGATCGAACAGCCAAGTCCCTGCATCTTGTCGGTGAACTCCGCCTCGTACTCCTGGCAGACCTCCCGACAGAGCTTCTGGAACTCGCGGCGCTCGTAGTCCTGGTGGCGGATGTCCAGTTCCTTCTCGGTCAGGCGCTCGCTGGCGATCCCGTTGTCGTCGTAGCCGAACGGAAAGAGGACGTCGCCGTCGTACATCCGCTGGAACCGGGCCGCGAAGTCCTGGACCGTGTGGCCGTAGAGGTGGCCCATGTGGAGGCTGCCCGAGACCGTCGGCGGCGGCGTGTCGATCGCGTAGGTGGTGTTCGGATCCTGGCCGGGGTCGCCGTCGTAGGCGTAGACCTCGCTGTCGACCCAGCGGTCCTGCCAGCGCTTCTCGACGGCTTCGGGATCGTAACCGCCCTCGAGGCTCGGCGCCTCGCGCTCGGTCGCGTCGGGATCCGTACTCATGCTCTCACCGCCCGGCGGGGGCGTCGTCGGTGCGTCGTCGTGGGGAGGATTCGATCGTCCATACGGGTCGTTGTCGGTGAATGCTGGTCGGCTACAATACATCCGTCGATACGGGGTAGAAGGCGGGGCTACGGGGCCCCTACGAAAACGGCGTCTCGAGGGGCGTCGATACGCGCCGTCCGCTCGAGGGAGTCCGTCACGCGTCGCTCTTGGCGGCGATTCCTGTTAGGTGTTTCGCGTCCGTCTACCCGTTGCCGAGCCGAATCACCGCCCGCGAGGGCGTCGGCCGCCGAAGTTCGCCCTCGAGATAGGTCGCCAGTCGCTCGAGGAACTGATCGTCGACGTCGCCCTCGCCGAGGACGAGCGCGATCCGCTCGTGTGCGGCGGGGTCGTGTTCACCCTGCATAATCAGTGCGAACAGCTCTCGGGGCGTGACGGGGTCGCCGTCCGCGAGGCGCTCGGCAACGCCCTCGAGCGTCGTCCCGACGCTGGTCTCGACCTCGAACGTGACCTCGACCGAGACGTTCGCGCCGCGTCTCGAGGCCGCGAAGGCCTCCTCCGAGCTACGGATCGCCGGAACCAGCACGTCCTCGAAGTCGACGCCCTGCTCGTCGGTCCCGATGTAGGCGAACGCGAGCATCGCTTTGAGCCCGTCCAGCGAGTCGGGATCGCTCGTCAGCTCCGCGAACACCTGTCGGCGATCCTTCTCGGCGAGCGCGTGAAGGAGGAGATCGAAGTCGAGAATCGAGTCGATCACGCGCCGGCGGATACGGGCCTCGGCGTTTCGTCGCGACTGTTCGTGACCCAGTTCGCGTTCGCCGAGCAGGAACGCGCGGTCGGCCGGCGTGAGGATGCCGCGGTCGCGATCGGTGTCGGTGTTCATAATCGGATTCCGATTATACGACACGGGATTCCACCCGAACGGATATGAGCGCTTGGGTTCGAGAGGGTGGCATGCGCATCAGCGAACGGCGGGACGCCGACGTTTCGGACTCGCCCCCCGAGGATTCGGCGCCTTCCGACCCCCGACGAACGCCTCGAGAACCGACCCGCAACCCGTCGATAAACCGCAGGGGGCGATAGCGAATGGGCAGGTCGCTCGCCGACCGCTACGCCGACGCGATCGTCTCCCACGGCAAGCTGATCGTCCTGCTCGCGCTCGTGCTCACCGCCGTCGTCGCCGCCGGCGCCGCGGTCGGCGAGAGCGAGGAGGGCGAGATCGGCCAGTTCGAGACCGACTCCGAGGAGACCGCGGCGCTCGAGGAGATCGACGAGACGTACGGAACGGACGATCGGGTCGTCTCCCAGCTCGTCGTCCGCGACGAGGGCGGCGACGTGCTGACCCGCGACTCCTTGCTCGAGGGACTGTACCTGCAACGGGAGGTCCGCGAGAACGAGAGCGTGAACGCGACGCTGGCCGACGAGGGATTCGTCGGACTCGAGAACGTCGTCGCGACGGGGGCGGTCTTCGAGGACCGCGCGGCCGAAACCGAGGGGCCGCCCGATACAAGCGAACCCACGCTCGAGGAACAGATCGAAGCGCTCGAGGACCGCTCCGACGCGGAGGTCGAGGCGCTGCTCGCCGACGTGTTCGACCCCGACGCGGACAACCGGGGCGAGGACCCCTACGAGTTCCTCCCGAGCGACTACGAGCCGGGCTCGACGACGGCCGACGCGCGGATCGGCTTTCTTTTCCAGGTCGACGAGAGCGACGACGACGAGGACCCCGAGGCCGCCTACGCGGCCCAGGTCGAGATCGACGGGCTCGTCGAGGAGCGATTCGACGACGCCTTCGTCTTCGGCCAGGGCGTCACCGACGAGGCCTCGAGCAACGCGGTCGGCGACAGCTTCGCGATCATCACGCCCGTCGCGCTCGTCCTCGTACTGTTCGCGCTCGGGGTCGCCTACCGCGACGTCGTCGACGTGCTCGTCAGCCTGGTCGGAATCGGCGTCGTAATGGCCTGGCTCGCGGGCATCCTGGGCTGGCTCGAGATCCCCACGAGCCAGCTGTTGATCGCCGTGCCGTTCCTGCTGATCGGGCTCAGCATCGACTACTCCCTGCACGTCATCATGCGCTCTCGAGAGGCCCGCGCGGGCGTTCTCGAGCGGGACCGCGGGGACGCGGTAGCAGCCGACGACGCGGCGGCCGACGGTGGCGACCGAACGGTTCGAAACGGGATGCGCCTCGGGCTCGGCGGCGTCGTCCTCGCGCTCGCGGCCGCGACGTTCTCGACCGGGGTCGGCTTCCTCTCGAACGTCGTCAGTCCCCTGCCCGCGATCCGGGACTTCGCGATCCTCTCGGCGGGCGGGATCCTCGCGACGTTCGTCGCCTTCGCCGTCCTCGTGCCCGCGCTGAAGGTCGAGATCGACGAGCTGCTCGAGAACCGGTTCGGGATCGATCGGCGAAAGGACCCGTTCGGTCGGGGTGCCGGGCCCGTCAACCGCGCGCTCTCGGGGGTCGTCGCGGTCGTCCGGCGGGCGCCGCTGGCCGTCGTCGCCGTCGCGTTGTTGCTCGCGATCGGCGGGGCCTACGGCGCCGCGGGGATCGACACGGAGTTCAACCAGGCCGACTTCCTGCCCGAGGACGCCCCCGAGTGGGCGAAGTCGCTTCCGGAGCCGCTGGCGCCCGACACGTACACGATCAGCGACGACGCCGCGTACCTCGGGGAGAACTTCCAGGAGCGGGGCGAGGGGAGCCAGACGCAGGTGCTGATACGCGGGGACGTCACCGACCCCGCGACGCTGGCCGCGATCGAGAACGGAACGGCGGGGATCGACGGCGGCGAGGGCGGAACGATCGCGGTCGGTCCCGGGGGCGAGCCCGCCGTCGAGAGCCCGGTGACCGCCCTCCGGGACGCCGCGAGCGAGAACGCGTCCGTCGCCGCGGCCCTCGAGGAGCGGGACGCGGACGGCGACGGTCTGCCCGACGAGGACCTCGCGGGGCTGTACGACGAACTGTACGAGGCCGACGAGGAGGCAGCGTCGACGGTGCTGTACCGCACCGACAGCGGAGCGTACGAGACCGCCCGCATGCTCGTCGACGTGCGCGGCGACGCCTCCGCGCAGGCCGTCGCCGATGATACGCGCGCTCTCGCGAGCGCCATCGAGAGCGACGCCCCAGTCTCGGCGGTCGCGGCCGGGGGGCCGGTGACGTCGGCCGTGGTCCAGGACGCGCTGCTCGAGACGCTCGTCCAGGCGTTCGTCGTTACGCTGATCGTCGTTCTCGTCTTCCTCACGGTCCTGTACTGGGTGCGCCACCGCTCGCTCTCGCTGGGGGCGATCGCGCTCGCCCCGGTGGTCGCCGCGCTGGCGTGGCTGCTCGGGACGATGGCCCTGCTCGACGTCCCGTTCAACAGCGAGACGGCAGTCATCACGAGCCTCGCGATCGGGCTCGGCGTCGACTACAGCATCCACGTCGGCGAGCGGTTCGTAGACGAATCGGGTCGCCAGGACTCGCTTCAGGACGCCCTCGCCGCGACGATCACCGGAACGGGCGGGGCGTTGCTCGGCAGCGCGCTGACCACGGCCGCGGGCTTCGGCGTCCTCGCGCTCGCGCTGGCGCCCCCGCTCCAGCGGTTCGGGCTCGTGACTGGGCTGAGCATCGTCTACGCCTTCGTCGCCTGTCTCACCGTGTTACCGTGCCTGCTCGTGGTTCGGGAACGCGTCCTCGAGCGGTTCGGATCGACGGGATCGGTCTAGGTCGCCGACCGACGGGGGCGACGTCGGCGTCCGACCGTCGGAGTCGGCGCGGACCGTCGATTCCGGGCGACGAGTTATCGCCGTCGGCGTGCCACCGCCCCGCATGGAGACGGCGTGAACGGGCGTTACGGAAGTCTGCTCACGATGTCGATTGTGCTCACGTCTACGTCGCCGTCATCGACTAGCTCTGTCGCTAGCACCGTGTTGAATACACGGCGCATAGTCAGCACGTCCGACCGTCATCGAGGAGCAGGAGCGATTCCGTCCCTCGGCCGCCGTCGAGCAGGCTGAAGCAACTCGACTCACTCCTGGCGCTTGCCGTACGTTTCTTCACCCCAACCATAGTCGGACGCTTCGTCGTTCCGTTCGAGGTAGTCCTCCAGTACCTCCCGTACCGTTCGGCCGAGATCAGCTAACTCACCGTCAATCGTAGAAACCGTGCTCGGATCGAGCGACGCAGTCGCATCTCGCTCCTGCCAGTCGTCCGAAACCGTTGGCGCGTCGAAGCGAAGACGGTCTTCGGTTGGGTCCCAGTAGAAGTCAAACGCTTGGAACAGGCCGAGGTCGCTGACGATTCGAACCTGCTTTTCATCGAGGTTCGTGTACTCGGTCCACTCGTTGAATCCCTCCTTCCACGCCCCCTCCTCGAGCAGGTCTTCGAGGTCCTCGCGGTAGAAGTCCTCCGACCCGAGCGTCTCGTCCTGCCACTCGAACTCGCGTGGCATCCCTCGGTTCGAGAGGTCCGGTGGTTCCGGGACTGCTATATCGAGCGCCATACTAGTGGTTTCACTGGCAACACAATAAAGCCCGTAGCAGTTCCAAACGAGACGGAACGGAACGTCTCACGCAAGAGAACACAGTCATTGCACCGATTGCCCGTGATCGTCGGTCTATACTCCGAGCCACTCGTCGTTTCGGATCTGGTATCCGTTCGCCCGACAGAACTTCGCCGCTTCTCGGCGTACCGCCCGGGATGTCGGGAGCGTCTCTTTGTCGCGGATTCGCTCGACGATCCAGTCGCTGATGGCTTGGATCCCTTCATCGTCATCATCGGCGTCGATCGCTTTGAGTTCCTGAAAGGTCTTCTCGTAGGCCTTGCGCTGTGTCCAACTGAAATCAGCATTCCGAAGCGTTTTGCTGGCTTCAACGACCTGTTTCATGGCCGCGGCAACTGTCGGCCGCTGTACCTGCACCCGGACGGCGGCCGGGGAGTCGAACGTCTCCTCGTCCGTCTCCGGTACTAGCTCCTCGATACTGTAACTCCCCTCGACCGATTCGATCTCGTGATCGCCGATCCCCGCGACGACCTCGTTCCCCGTCGCCGGGAACGTCAACTCTTCGAGTTCCCCCTCGAAATTGGCGAGTTTTTCGGCTTCCACTGGTGGCTCTATTTCGTCCCCGCGCTCGAGTTCTGCGGCGATCTCACGCTCTCGCTGGCGTCGTTCGGCGTCGTGTGCTTGCTTGTCTCGACCGCGTTTATCGTCTGCCATCCTGAAACGGAGGCTCTCCAGCCGGATAGCTCTATGGTCGACAACAGGTGCTTCCAAACGGTTCGACCAGCCATCGAAATCGAGTGATCGGTCATGTCCGACGAGCCGACTATCGTAACAACCGAAGCGGTTTGCACACCGATCGTCCAGCCGTCGTCCGATCAGGTGCGCACTGACTTTCAGTGGCTACTATCGTTCAGTGAACGTCCGAGAAAGTACCGGCGTCCGCGTACTGAACTTGTCCTCCGAATTCGGCACGCGAGTTTGACTGCTATCGGGGAAGTTACGCTCCGTTACCGAGCTTCACGTTGACGAGTACGAGAAGCCTTCTCTAACACTGAGCGCGATCGAAAGCGACGGCGTTCGTCAGCGGTCCGGAACCGTCGACGGCCCGGCGCTTCTCGCTCGCTCGAGCGGTCGATCGCCGAAGAGCACCATGCCGATCGCGAGCGCGGCGACGACGCTGCTCGCGCCCGTCTGGAACACCGTGTAGACGTCGAACAACTGGTGGGCGGCGAACCCGACCGCCAGCGCGAGCACGCCGACGTCGACCTCGCGGTACCGCACCGCTCCCCGCAGCAGGCTCGCGCCGACGAGCCCGAGGTACGCGACTCCGCCGACGATTCCCGTTCGGATCCAGATCGAGAGATAGGAGTTGTGGGGGCTGCCGCTCGAGCCGGTCGGGTGGTAGTCGGCGATGAACTCGCCGGGCGCGATCAGTCCCTCGCCCAGCAGGGACGGCTGGTCCGCGACGGCCTCGATGGCGGGGTACCACCGGTTCATCCGCGTCGGCGTCCCGTCGGGCAGCTCGAGCACGCCGGAGTGGACGGCTGCGATGCCGGTCGCCAGGTACGCGATCCCGGCCGCCACCGCGATCGGAAGCGCCCGGCGACCGAACGCCAGGTACGCGGCGTACACCCCGAGGGCCATCGGCGTGATGACCCACAGCGCTCGTCCGTAGGCGATCGCCATGCCCAGCGCGTTGACGGCCACCAGGACGGCCGAAACCGCGATCGCGAGCCCCGGTAGCCGTCGCTTCGCGTCGAACGAGCGGTACAGCTCCGCGATCGACGCGACGAAGCCGGCGAAGACCACCAGCGCGAACCCGTTCCGGTTGACGAACAGCGACCGCGTCGCCCGGACTTCGTACTCCGCGATCGGGATCGTGTACGCCCCGTGAAACCCGATTTGCAGCCCGTACAGGGAGAACTCGCCGACGGCGTAGACGGGAACCGCAAGCGCGATGAGAATCGCCGAGAGCCGGCTCAGCGCCCACAGGTACGCGTCCCGGGAGACGTACGCCGGAAGCACCGCCAGGCAGGTTCCTGCGAGGACGCCCCACCAGACGGGGTGTCGGGATCGCACGCTCCCCTCGGCGACCGGAACGCCGTGGTAGAAGAAGATCCCGGCGACGACCGCGAAACACCCCAGCGCGACCCACTGGAAGGGGTCGTACCGCCGGGAGTCGCCGGCGAGCACGCAAAGCGCGGTCAGCGCGAGGAAGACCAGCGCCGCGTCGAGTCCGCGGTCCACCCCGAGGCCGAACCCCGGGTTCCGGCTCTGGTAGAGGACCCCCAGCAGTCCGACGACGAGCGCGAGTCGGGCGGCGAAGACGTACCGCTCGGCGTCGTCGGTCGTCGCGACCGTCAAGCGCCGCGCGACCATCAGCAGGCCGGCGAACGCCAGCGCGGCGCTCGCGACCAGCCACGAGTTCAGCCACTCGGGGGCGCCGGCGGCGCGGCTGAGGACGGCGGCGAGGAGAACGGCCACCAGTCCCGTCCCGACGACCTGTCGGGACCGGAGCGGAGATATCCGGAAGCCAGACGGACGAGCGACGGCGAGGTCGGTACGCTCCATGTGGTACTATCGATAGAGCTGACCGTATAACTACTGGGACTCTCGTGGACCGCGACCGCTTCGGGCGGGGCGGCGCCGCGGGACGCCGTCAGCTCGTCGCTTCGCCGTTGGAGTGGGCCCGCACCCACAGCTCGCCGATCCGCGAGAGCCGCGTCCGGTAGGACTTCCCGTGTTCCTCGCGCTCGATGTACCCCTTTCCGCCGGGGCCGAGCCGATCGACGTTGTAGATCACCTTCGAGCGAAAGCTGTCGGTGTACTCCTCGTTCAACTCCCGGGCCAGCGCCTCGGCGAGTTCGGAGACCGAGTCGAACTCGCCGTCCTCGCCGAGCTTGTACAGGATGAGCTCCTCGAAGGGCTTGACGTTCGAGAAGGAGGCGACGGGCAGTTCGACGACGTGTTGTCCGTCGATCTCCTTGGCGCCGATGGTCGTCCCGCGCTCGTCGAACTCCGCCAGCAGCCCGCGGGCGCTCTCGAGGCGTTCGGCGACGCGGTCGTCCTCCAGCTCGCCCTCGCTCTCGAGGTCCTCGAGCAGGTCGATCCCCGCGCGCAGCTCCTCGGCGAGTTCGGTCTCCAGATACTTCTCCGGGGCGGTGTAGTAGGTGTGGATCGCCTCGCGGTCGTCCTGGCGTTCGACCATCAGCGAGTTCGCCGCGGTCGCGAACGCGAAGCTGACGGTGCGGGGCATCGCGGCGACGTTGACCCAGACCTCGTGTCCGTCGTCGAGTTCGGTCGTGATGAGCCCGTAGGCCTGCTCGAAGGCCTCGTCGTAGTCGTAGACGTCCTCGAGGACGAACCGCTCGGTCCCGGCGCCGAGCAGGTTCCGAAAGTCGGTCTCGAGCTTCTCGGAGAGGCGCCGGGAGTACTCGACGTTGGCCTCGCTGCCGACGGCGCCCTCGAGCAGGATAACGCGGTCGACGTCGATCTGATCGCGCACCAGCGGCGCGATCAGCCGGTCGTAGTCGAACCCGACCGGGACGATGTGGGTCTGCATACCCGGTAGTTCGTCGGTCGCCTAATGAATCCCCTGTGGTCTCGGGTGCGAACGCCGCGGGCGCTCATTCCCGGTTGGCCTCCGCCCGCGTCGTGTTCGGCTCGTTGAATACCGCCGCGACGATCTTGTGCTGGGCCGACCGGAGGTGCTCGTGAAAGGTCGCGGGGGTGATCCCCAGGGTCTCGGCGATCTCCTCGCCGGAGCTGTGTCGGGGCCACTCGAAAAAGCCCGCGTAGTAGGCCGTCTCGAGGACGGTGCGCTGGCGGTCGGTCAACACGCCGTAGAGGTGGTCCTGAAGCTGGGCGATCGAACTGTCGGAGGGGGTCACCTGCCGCCGAGCGACGTTGGCCGTCTCGGGGTAGACCTCCCGGATCGCCTCGGTGACCGCCCGCACGTCGGCGCTCTCGGGCAGGTGGACGGTCATGCGGTAGTCGCCGTCGTCGATAGCGGCCGACTCGACGTAGCCGCCGTGGGAGGCGACGACCGAGAACAGCGGCGGCGACGCGATCTCGAGCTCGAAGGCGACCTCGCCGGCCGACTCGTCGATCGGTTCGACGCTGTCCCAGTGGGGTACGCAGTCGGTCAGCGCCTCGAGCTTCGGGAACGTCTCGGCCGCCGTCACGCCGTACTCGAGGAACCGCTCGTCGTCGACCCGGACGACGCGCTCGAAGTCGATCCGGTGGCCGTCCATCGACGGCCCGTCGAACAGCCCCACCCCGTCCGCGATCTCGTACTCGAGTTCGGTCAGGCGGTCGCCCATCAGGGCGCGCTTGCGCTCGATGGCGGCGATCGCGTGACCGAGCACCTCGCCGAGCTGGCCGAGCCCCTCGGCCACCTCGTCGGAGAACGCGTTCCGATCGGCGCCGGTCACGCCGAGTACGCCGTACAGTCCGCCGCCGTGGACGATCGGGATCGCGGCGGCCGACCGGTAGCCGAGCTCGCGGGCGTCCTCGCGCCAGGGCTCGAAGTCGGGATCGGCGAGGACGTCGTTGGACACCTGCAACCGCTGGGTTCGGATCGCCCGCCCGGCCGGCCCCCGCCCTGCGGGGTCGTCCGGGTCGGTCGAGAGCGGGATGCGCTCGACGTACCCCTCGACGCCGGCCTCGGTTCGGTGGAACACGTCCCCGGTTCCGGAGTCGACCGCGGCCACGAACGCGAACTCGTAGCCCGGTTCGTCGGCGAGGGTTTCGCAGGTGACGCGCTCGAGCTCGTCCCGGGTGGCGTCGGTAACGATCACGTCGTTGATCGCCCGCATGACGCTGTAGACGCCGTTCAGCGCAGCCATCCGTTCGCACTGGCGCTCGAACCGCCGCTCGCGTTCTTTCAGCTCGCTCACGTCCCTGAGACAGCCCGTGACGCTGGCCCGGGAGGGCTCGACGCGCGCCTCGAGCCAGGCGTCGGTCGCGGGATCGTACACGTCCGCGGCGACCGTCTCCTGACGTTCGAGGGCCCGATCGTGTGCGCTCCCGAACAGCGAGCGGAGTCGGTCGATCACCTCGCCGTCGACCCGATCGACACCGAGGAGTTCGAGGGTGCGCTCGTTGACGAAGACGCCCCGGCGCTCGTCGTCGAGGACGTACACGCCGTCCGGCAATCGGTCCAGAAGCGACCGCGTGCCGTCGAGGGCGTCGCTTTCGACGAGCTCGTCAAGCCGGCTGTCCTCCTCCATAGCACCACGGCATCGCTCAGCGTCATAAGTGTGGTACATTGTAAATCCGGAAGAATACGTACCGGTCCGAGCGACTCGAGCGAACCGTCGCTACTCGCTCGCGCCGTCGGGATCGACCGTCCGGATCAGCTCGGCGATCGTCTCGCGATCGCGCTCGGGGTCGACCCCGAGCGCGTCGGCGTCTCCGGGCGGGGCCTCGAGGGGAAGCGTGCCGCCGGCCATCCCGTAGGCGTCGTCGGTCGGCCAGATGGCGACGTTCGTCTCGGCCGCGAGGCGATCCCGGTCGGTCTCGAGGTCGGACGAGAGGGGGTAGGCGACGTCGAGCACGAACCACCGCCCCTCGGACCCATCGGGTCGCTCGAAGGCGTGTTCTTCGCGGGTGTCCTCGACGACCAGGCCGTCGTCCTCGACGGTCTCGACGAACTGGTCTTTCGCCTTCGGGGCTGCCTTCGAGAGCGCCGACGCGGGCGAGACGCCGACCGTCGACAGCGACGGGGAGAACGACGTCTCGACCGTAAACAGCGATCGAAGGGGAATATCGGCCGGCCCGAGCTCCGCGAGGGCGGCGGCCGACTCGACGGGCTCGTACACCGTCGTCTCGGCGGTGATCGACGCGATCAGGACGCTCGTCTCTCCCTGGCGGGTACCGGCGCGTTGCCACGTTCCGGCGACTGATTCCGGCAGCGCAGACGTCATCGCCGGACCGTACGCGACGATCACGTTTCGGTGTGTTGTTTGCAGCCGACCGGTCAGTCGGCGCCGAGCCCGTCGAAGTAGATCGCGCGCCGTTCGTCCGCCGCGGGCGTGGTCACGGCGGAGACGCCGACGGTGACGACGAGACCCAGCCCCATCCCGACGAGCCCGGCCGTCCAGCCCCCGTACGCGCTCGGGACGACGGCGGTGAAGAGACTCGAGAGGTAAAACGCCTGGCTCGCGAGGATCCCGGCCGTGATCCCGGCGCGGGTCGTCCGCCGCCAGTAGAGGGCGACCAAGACGGGGAGGGCGAGCTGGGCGAACCCGCTGAAGGCCGCGTCGCCCAGCTCGAACAGCGTCGCGGGCTGTACGAGACTGCCGACGAACGCGGCCGTCGCGAAGCCGACCACGCCGAGGCGAGCGAGCAGGTCCTCGCGCCGTTCGGAAACGCTCCCCTCGACGAACGGTCGGTACAGGTCCCGCGTGAAGTACGACGAGCCCGACAGCAACATCGAGTCCGACGAGGACATCATCGCGGCCATCGCGCCGGCGATCACCAGCGCGGCGAACCAGACGGGCGTGTACTCCGCCAGGACCGCCGGCAGGACGTTCTCGCCCTCGGCGATCGCGACGTCGAGCCCGCGGGCCCAGGCGCCGAGCAGGAACGAGGGAACGAACAACAACACGCAAAGCAGCGGCCAGAGCGCGAACGACCGTTTGAGGACCGCTTCGGAACCCGCGGCGAAAAAGCGCTGGTTCACCTGCGGGAACATTGCGACGCCGAACCCGATCGTGATCGCCGTCGAGAGCATCCACTGGACGGTGTAGAAGTCGCCGCCCAGCGCGAGGTGGTCGGCCGCCTCGGCCTCGAGCGCGGCGGTCGCCGCGCCCGGACCGCCGACCGCGGCCAACACCCACGCCAGCGCGATCCAGGTGGTGACGAGCATGAACGCCCCCTGGAGGGTGTCGGTCCAGGCGATCCCGCGGAAGCCGGCGACGACGACGTAGAGGATCATGAACGCGGTGATCAGCCCCGCTCCGACGGCGTAGGGGACGGCCCCGTCGGTCAGGGCCTGTAGCGCCGTGCCGGCGCCGACCTGCTGGAGCATCACGTACGGGAAGAGCCAGAGCAGGCTGATCCCCGCGACGAGACCCCGCAGCCGTCGCGAACCGAACCGATCGCCGAGCATCTCGCCGAGAGTGACGTACTCGTAGCGCCGACCCAGCAGCCACTGCTTGTACCCCACGACGTACCAGAGGATCGCGAAGACGATTCCGTCCATCAGCCCCATCACGAGCACCCACTCCGGGCCCTCCCGGTAGGCGATGTTCGGCCCCGCGAAGAACGTAAACGCCGACAGCAGCGTCGCGAACGTCGTAAACAGCAACACGACGGTCCCGACCGAACGACTCGCGAGGTAGAAGTCCTCGGCGGTGCGGTCGGTCGTTCGGTAGGCGACCAGCCCCACGGCGAGCGCCAGCAGGAGGTAGCCGACGATGATCCCGAGCTGGAGCGCAACGCTCACCGCCGCTCACCTCCGGGGTCGACGCCCGCGTTCGGGGGCGTCGAGCCGTCGCTCGAGCCCTCGCCCGATTCGATGCCGAGTCCCCAGGCCCGCCGGGCGAACAGCCGGAAGACGAGCGCGGCGAGTCCCATCCAGCCGACGTGCCACCAGAGCCACAGCGGGATCCCTGCGACGACCGTCGCGTCGCCCCAGAGGAACCACGGGACCGTGAGCGCGCACAGCCCGATCGCGACGACGATCCACCCCCAAAGCACTAGCCGTGCCATACCACGTCGTTCGGTCCCACGTGGATAACTATTACTGTTCGATCACGCGTATTGAATAGATTTTTCCATCGGTTTGCCGGCTCCCGTTCGACCGCGCGACTCTCGTTCGCTGAAACCGTTCTCTCGGGGAGGAAAAGGGTATGTGTATCGGGAATCGAATGGGTAGTGATCATGGCTCGTCTGTTCCCCTTCCGCTCGGAACCGGGGGCCGGGGAGGGGCGACCGCGCGTCGTCGACCTCGAGGGCGAGGACGCCGACGCGGTGTTCGGCGCCCTCTCCTCGACGACGGCCCGCCGGATCTACGCGCGCCTCGACGACGAGCCCGGAACGCCGAGCGACGTCGCGGAGGCGATCGACTCCTCGATCCAGAACGTCCGCTACCACCTCGAGAACCTCGAGGAGGCGGGGCTGATCGAGATCGTCGACACCTGGTACTCCTCGCGGGGCAACGAGATGAGCGTCTACGCGACGACCGACGGGCCGCTGGTCGTCACCAGCGACGAGACCGCGGCCGTCCGACTGCGGACGGTCCTCTCGCGGCTCCTCGGCGGGATCGCCGCCCTCGCGGGCGGGAGCCTGCTCGTCCAGTACGGCGTCACCCGCTGGTTTCGCGGGGTTGGACGCGACGGGACGGACGCGAGCGAGGGTGCCGACCGAACGGAGGGATCGGGCGAACCGGCGGATGACGGAATCGACTGGCTCCTCGAGGGGGGCGCCGGAACGGCCGAGGCCGTGTTCTCGGGCGTGTCGCCCGGCTCGCTGTTCTTTTTCGGCGGACTGGCGGTCCTGCTCGCGGTGGCGGGGTACTGGTACTGGGCGCGGCCGGCGTACTGACCCCGGGCTCGCCGGGCGTGAGGGCCCCCTCCTCCCGGTCGAGTGCCGACAGGTCAACAGCTATTTGCGTCTCACCGCCCTCGCTCTAGGCAACACCCGGACGCGCGGTCTTATCAGTCCCCGCCTCGCGGGGGCAGATCCGTATGGAAGACACCTCGAAATACCACATCCACGCGAACGTGACGGCCGACGGGGTGGTCGAGCGAAGCGACGTCGTCGGTGCGATCTTCGGCCAGACGGAGGGGCTGTTGGGCGACGAGCTCGACCTCCGCGATCTCCGTCAGTCCCAGAAGGTCGGGCGTATCGACGTCGAAATCACCAGCACGAACGGTCAGTCCCACGGTCGGCTCACCATCGCGACCAGCCTCGACAAGGTCGAGACGGCGACGCTCGCGGCCTCGCTGGAGACGATCACCCGGATCGGTCCCTGCCGGGCAACTCTCGAGGTCGCCGAGATCGAGGACGTCCGCGCGGCCAAGCGCAAGGAGGTCGTCAACCGGGCGAAGGAGCTGCTCCGGACGGGGTTCGACGACTCGGTGATGACCTCCGAGGAGATCCTGGCGGAGGTTCGCCAGCACGTCCGCGTCGAGGACATCACCGAGTACGAGGGCCTGCCAGCGGGGCCGCGGGTCACCGACAGCGACGCGATCATCGTCGTCGAGGGCCGCTCGGACGTGCTGACGCTGCTGAAGTACGGCGTCAAAAACGCCATCGCCGTCGAGGGGACCAACGTCCCCGACGCGGTCGCCGAGCTGACTCGCCACCGCACGGTCACCGTCTTCCTCGACGGCGACCGGGGCGGCGACCTGATCTTCGAGGAGCTCTCCCAGGTCGGCGACATCGACTACGTGGCTTTCGCCCCGTCGGGCGAGTCCGTCGAGGAGCTCGACCACCACCAGCTGTTCGCCGCGCTGCGGAACAAGGTCCCCTACGACAGCGTCTCGGGGCTCAACGAACCCCGCGAGGCGGTCGCCGCGACCGACGGGAGCGCGACGCCGGCGCCCCCGGCGTCGTCCCCGACGACGATCGACGAGGGATCGCCCGAGGCGCCGCCGACCGGTTCGAACCGACGTCACGAGCCGGGCCCGGACGACGCGGACTCGAGCCCCGACGCGGAGGCGGGACCGTCCCGCCCGGCGTCGTCGGCCGGCGAGTCCGCGAGCGAGGACGAATCCGAGCCCGAGACCGTCTACGGCCACGCGACGCTCGTCGTCGCCGGCGACACGGACCGCGCCCGCTTTCTCGACGCCGACGGGGAGATCCTCGAGGAGGCGCCGGCCGCGGACGTCTACGACGCGCTCGAGGACGCCGAGGCGGCGCCGACGACGATCGTACTCGACGGGATCCTCGACCAGCGGCTGCTCGATCTCGCGGCCGATCGGGGCGTCGAGCGGATCGTCGCTCGCTCGCTCGGCCAGTTCACGAAGCGTCCGACGGGCGTTCGGGTCCACGCGGTCGACGAGATCGCCGACGAACCGCCCTCGGAGTGAGTCGCCCTCGACGCCGCGTGCGGTTCACCGCGGCGTCGCCGCTCGAGGGGGTGACGACCGCTCTCGAACGGCGACAGCTTCTTCACCGCCGACCGCTCTCGAGCGACGGACTACCCGAGCGCCGCGAGCGAGAGGACGAGCAGCGCCGACACCAGCGCCCCCGACAGCGTCGCCAGGAAGTTGACTCCCTGGTTGCCGAGCAGCGTCCCCTCGAGGGTCGCCCCCAGGAGGCTGTCGACGGTCATGCCGACGACGCCGGCGGCGACGACGATCGCCGCGCCGACGGCACCGATCTCGGGAAACAGTGCGTAGGCGATCGCCGCGACGATCGCCGCGCCGACGACGCCGGCGATCTCCCCCTGCCAGGTGACGCCGCCGTCGGTCCCCGGTTCGACCGGCTCGAGCGTGGTGATCAGCCGCGGGGTCTCGAAGATGCTCCCGATCTCGCTCGAGAGCGTATCGCTCATGGCGGTCGCGACCGAGCCGGCGAACGCGAACAGGAACAGCTCCGAGGCGGCGGGCAGGAACCCGGCCTCGCTGGCGGCGTAGCCGAGCACGGCGACGAGCCCGACGGCCGCGTTGCCGAGGACGTTGCCGGTGCCGCGGGCGCCGTTGTTCTCCTCGGCGACGCCGAGGTCCTCCTTGCGGCCGTAGCGGAACTTCGTCGAGAGCCCGCCGATGGCGAAAAACGAGATGAGGACGACGAACCAGCCGTACCCGCCGAGCACGACCGTCAACAGGCCGAGCAAGACGCCCGTGAGCATCCCGGCGATCGAGGCCGTCTCGAGCGCGTAGGAGGCGTACCCCAGGGCAGCGGTGATCGCCAGCGCGATCACGATGTCGACCGCGCCCAGCGCGGGGTCGAGTTCGGCGAGCAGCCAGAGCAACAGGCCGACCGACAACATGACCACCGGATCGTCGTAGAGCAGCAGGATATCCCGCAGCAGGGCGGCCAGCAGGGCGCCGCTGGCGGCGAGAAACAGGATCGTCGGGAGCGCGGCTGGGACCGAGCCGCCGGCGAGTCCGACGGTCGCGGCCTGTCCGACCGCGGCCGCGACGGTCGCGGCGAGACAGAATCCCGCAGCGCGGGCGACGTCGTCGGCCGTTCGGGTCCGGACGAGCTGCTCGCCGAAGTTCCCGTAGCCGACGAGGAGGACGGTCCCGACGAACACGGCGCTGGTCATCGAGGACTGCGTGGCGAGCAGCCCGAGTGCGACCCCCGCGAGCACGAACGCGATCAGCCCGTAGAGGCGCCCGTCCTCGTAGTCGTCGGGGTAGGCGAACAGGTCGAAGATCGGCCCGTCCCTGACGACGACCGCGCCGAGCAGAACGACCGCGCCGAGCGCCGCCGCGACCTCCGGGCCGAAAAGCGGGACGGCAAGCGAGAGCGTACACAGCAACGCGAAGACGCCGGCTCGCCGAACGGGTTCAGACACGGTAATCGGTCCTTTCTGTGGGGATCACTTCAACCTTCGTGAACCGCTCCGGCGCCGATTTCCCGCCCGTAGCGGGGCTGACTCGAGCGTCCGCGCGGTCTCGAACGAACCCGTAACCGGTATGCCACCGGCCCGAAAACGGGAGGGCGTGGGTCTGTACGAGCGCTACCTCTCCGTTCGCATCGGCCGTCACGACGCCGACAGCCCCGACCACGTCGCGCTCGTGATCACCGAGCGAGACCTGCTCGAGCGCGGCGCCTACGAGACGCTGGCGGACTTCTTCGAGTGGGCCTTCGAGTACGCCGAGCGCGTGACCGTCTACGTCAGCGTCCTCGACGCCGACGCGATCCCGGCCCTGCGCCGCGAGCTCGAGACCGTCGACGCTCCCCGGGAGGTCGCCGTCCGCACGCCCGACGATCCGAGCCGGGCCGACGCCCCGATCCAGATCGGGATCGGGCTGGGCGGGAAACACGAGTTCACGGCCGCGGTCCGCACCCTGGCCGAGAGCGTCGATGCGGGCGAACTCGAGCCCGGCGAGATCGACGACGAGCGCGTCGAGAACCACCTCGTCTTCCCCTCCGAGCCCGACCTGGTGATCAAGACGGGCGCCGAGCGGCTCTCGGATTTCATGATCTGGCAGTCGGTCTACTCGGAGCTGTACTTCACCGACGTCAACTGGCGGGACTTTCGCAAGCGGGACTTCCTGCGGGCGGTCCGAGAGTACTGCAACCGCTCGAGGCGGTTCGGTCGGTAGGACCGGGCTTACGGGTCGGGATCGTAGACGTCGGGATCTTCCGTTCCCTCGACCTCGATCTCTGCCATCAGCCCCTTGCGGACGACGCGGGAGAGGGCGTGGTCGACGAGGTGAATCGGTTGGGGCACGGGGGTTTCCATCTCGCCGACGCCCGTCGTGCCGGCGGGGAGCGCAGCGCCCTCGACGTGGCTGGCAGGCTCGGAGTCGAGATCTCCGTAGTCGTACCAGCGCGACCAGACGTTTCCGATCGGGTGCGGGCCGCTCATGAGGTTGGGTCCGGCGTTGCACCAGTATACGCGCAGGGTTTCGCCGGTCTCGGCGGGAAGCCGTCCGTAGTCGCCGTCTTCGGTGAACGCGCCGACTTCACCGTTGAAGAGGACGTACGTCGGATCCTCCGACTGCATCGCGTCGGTATCGAACCGGTGGTGGCCGTCCTCGCCCTTCGGGCGGTCGGTGTAGAGCCTGTCTCTTATACACATNGAGCTCGTGCTGCCCGAGGTAGATCTCGCGGTCCACCTCCGGCAGTCCGTCCTCCGGCTCGACGAGAATGGTGCCGAACATTCCGCTGCTGATGTGGATGTCGTGGTCGCCGGGCGCGCAGTGGTAGTAGAACGCGCCGGGATACTCGAGCGTGAACTCGACCTCGACGGGGCCTTCGCCGGGCTGAATCGTCGTATCCGCCGCCGAACCGCCGGGTCCGTAGACCGCGTGAAAGTCGAGATTGTGAACCATACTGTTGCGGTCCTCGGGATTGCGGAACGTGAGGTGGATGGTGTCGCCGCGGCGAGCGCGGATGAACGGTCCGGGAATCCGCCCGCCGAACGTCATGAAGTCGTAGGTCGTCCCGTCCTCGATCTCCGCGACGAGCTCTTCGGACTGAATTTCGAGTTCGTGGCGCCGAGGGTCGTCCCAATCGACCGGGTCGGGGACGTCCAGCGGATCGGCGGCGATGTCGTCCACGTCGACGGCCGCCGCTGAGCGCTCGTCGTCGTCGTCGCCGATCTCTTGAGAGTTGTTTTCGGCGTCGTTTCCGTCGCTCTGACCGCCAAACGTACATCCGGCGACCACGCTCGTGGCACCGACCGTCCCGATGGTCCCGATCAGCGTTCGTCGATCGAAATCGTGACTCATGTTAGCTCGTACCACGTTATTGTCAATAATCCTATCAACCCCTATCGTTCCGTACGCGTTGATCGGTGGAATAACTCGGCATCGAAAGCCCGCTCCGCTCGCGCCGCGTATCCGACGTCGGGACGAGCGCGGAGACGAACGTCGCTCGGATCGGGACTCCGGTCGAGGCGATCGAACCGTGCTTTCGACGACAGCTACGTCCGGGGCTCGACGTAGGCGAACAGCGCCACGAGGACGCCGACGGTCACCAGCCCCAGGCTTCCGCCGATCGCGAGAAACTCCGCGGGTCGGGTGTGGGCGACGGCGGCCTGCGGGTGACGGAGCGCGCCGGCGGCCCCGAGCGCCACAAACGACGCGAGCCCGGCCGCCGTCGCGGCGAGGCCGGCTGCGAGCTGGCGGTTCATACGCCGACTCGAGCGTCTACCCGGTTGTCGGTTTCGGGACGTTCCGGGCTCAATCGGCGGCGGGACCGCTCGAGTCGACGGCCTCGAGCTCCTCGTCGTCGGGCTGTTCGGCGGTGGGTAGCGAGTCCCGGAACCGGTCGACGATCGAGCGGGCCTCGGCGAGGTCGCGGTCGCTCATCGCCCCCAGCAGGGCCAGCGCCCGGCGGGCGCGGGTTCGCCGCCAGGACTCCTGGCGGTGCTCGTAGGTGCGGATCCCTCGCAGGAAGTCGGCCTTCGAGAACTCGGGCCAGTAGGGCGTACAGAAAAAGACCGCGGCCTCGTTGCCGTTGGCGTGCCAGGGCAGGAAGTTCGAGGTGCGCTCGTCGCCGCCGGTCCGGATGATCAGGTCGACGTCCCGGACGGGGTCGTCGTACAGCCGGCGCTCGATCGCTCCGACGTCGATCTCCTCGGGGGCGACCTCGCCGGACTCGACGTCCGCGGCGACGCCGCGGGCGGCCTCGAGCAGCTCCGAGCGCCCGCCGTAGGCGAGCGCGATGTTGAGCACGAAGCGGTCGTACTCGCGGGTTCGGTCCTCGGCGTAGTCGACGGCGTCCCGAACCCGCTCGGGCAGCCGTTCGACCGCGCCGAGCGCGCGGATCTTGACGCCGTTGTCGTGGACGCGCTCGGCGTCGGCGAACTCCCGGAGCTTCTCGCAGAGCAGGTCGTACAGCGCCTCGCGCTCCTCGGGCGGGCGCTCGAAGTTCTCAGTCGAGAACGCGTAGAGGGTCAGCTCCTCGACGCCGACCTCCTGGCACCACTCGAGGACGCGCTCGGTCGTCTCGGCGCCCGCGCGGTGGCCGTCGGTCGCGTCCGACCCACGTCGGCGCGCGTACCGACGGTTTCCATCCTGAATCACGGCGACGTGGGTCGGCACGCCGGCGATCTCCCTCGAGAGGAGTCGCTCGTAGGCCGCGTCCACGCGCTCACGGAGCCACCGATTCATCGTTCGACGTGAGGGCGGGGAGAAGTATGTGTCTTGTGTGTTACTCGTCGGTATCGATACGTCCTGGCACGGCGGGACCTGGCACGCGAGAGCCGATCGTGACGGCTATCAGGCCGGAGGTTCTCGTGTCGGCCGATGACCGAGACACTCGACGAGGATCTCTACCGGCGGACGAAGGCGCTGCTCGAGCCCGGCGAGGTCGAACTCAACGGCGCGATCGTCCACACCGACTACGACGGCAGCGAGGACGTGCGGATGATGCAGGCGACGATCGACGTCGGCGATATCGTCGCCGAGCACTCGGGGTACGACCCGAAAGACTGCTACGTCCACTCGGGCAACGACGACCCCGACTTCTCCTCGAACCAGCACCAGGGGCTGACCCTCGAGGACGAGGAGTTCGTCTGGGAGTGCCAGCAGCTGCTCCGGGAGGGAAGCTTCGACGTCGTCGTCTACTACGAGGCGGGCGCCGACCACGAGGCGATCCTCGAGGAGATCGAGGAGCTGGGCTTCGACGTGACCGGGGTCGAGGGCGAGGAGTAACGGCCCGGTTCGGGCGCGGTCCGACGGCGCCCGGGCCGCACCCGGTTCGCTTTTCACGGACGCGACCCGACGATCGGGTGTACGCACCGCGTCGACGGCCCGACCGCCGAGACGTCCGTCGACGGGCCTCGACGCGGCAGTTCGAACTCGAGTCTACCATGATTCCGCTACTCCACGACTTTACCGGCGCGACGG
The DNA here is from genome assembly GCF_000337695.1 of Natronococcus jeotgali DSM 18795. Lineage (GTDB taxonomy): Archaea > Halobacteriota > Halobacteria > Halobacteriales > Natrialbaceae > Natronococcus > Natronococcus jeotgali. The sequence goes on along the minus strand of NZ_AOIA01000020.1, from coordinate 27,076 downwards.
TGCTCGTCTTCGGCGGCGGTCCGGTCGGCGCCCGGAAGGCCCGCCGGTTCGCCCGCGAGGCGACGGTGATCGTCGTCAGTCCCGACTTCGCCGACGAACGGTTCGGCGGCGCCGAGCGGGTCCGGGCCGCGCCGGATCCCGAGGACGTTTCGGGGTGGCTCGCCCGGGCCGAGCCCGCGCTGGTCGTCGCCGCGACCGACGACGAGGCGCTCAACGGGGCGATCGAGCGGGCGGCCCGCGAGCGGGGAGCGCTCGTCAACCGCGCCGACCGGGCCGGCGAGCGCGAGCCTAGCAGCGTCGTCGTCCCCGCCACCGTCCGCGAGGACCCCGTCGTCGTCTCGATCTCGACCGGAGGGACCGCCCCCGCCGTGAGCAAGCACCTCCGCCGAGAGCTCGAGGACCAACTGGCCGGCGCCGGGGAGATGGCGCGGGTCTGTGCGGCACTGCGGACGGAACTTAAATCGAGGGACGTCGCGCCCGCCCGACGCCGCGAGCTCGTCGGAGACGTCGTCAAATCACCCGGCGTTTGGACAGATTTACGTACGGGAACATCTAATCCATTCCAAGTGATCGAGGACGTGCTGGGTGAAGTGCCGTCGACGGCGGGTGATCGGCAGTGAACGGGGTTATCACGGCCGCACGCGTCACGCACGACAGCGGGAGCGTCGACGATCTCGCGGCCGCGAGTCCCGACAGCCAGCGAGCCGCCGTCGCTGCGCTCCGCGGGCTTCCGGAGATCGAGGAAGCGTACGTTCTCTCGACGTGTAACCGGGTCGAGGCCTACGTCGTCTCGACCGACGCCACGCTCGGTCGAGCGACGCTCGAGGAGTTCTTCGCGACCGCCGACGACGAGGCGCTGGTCGTGACGGGCCACGACGAGAGCCTGCGCCACCTGCTGCGGGTCGCCGCAGGACTCGAGTCGGTCGTCCTCGGCGAGGACCAGATCATGGGTCAGATCCGGACCGCCTACGAGGACGCACGCGACGCCGGCGGCATCGGACCGATGCTCGACGCGGCCGTCACGAAGGCGATCCACGTCGGCGAACGCGCCCGAACCGAGACCGCGATCAACGAGGGCGTCGTCTCGCTGGGGTCGGCCGCGACCCGACTCGTCGCCGACGACGTCGCCCTCGAGGGGGCGACGGGCCTGGTCGTCGGTGCCGGCGAGATGGGGCGGCTGGCGGCCCGGAGCCTCGCGGACGCCGGCGTCTCGGAGCTGCTCGTCGCGAACCGGACCGTCGATCGGGCCGACCACCTCGCGAGCGAACTCGAGGTCGACGCCCGCGGCGTTCCGCTCGAGGCGCTCGGAACCGTCGCCGACGACGCCGACGTCGTGGTCGCGGCGACCGGCAGCGACGAACCGGTGGTCGAACCGCACCACCTGACCGACGGGGGCGCCGAGCGGGTACTCGTCGATCTCGGCCAGCCCCGGGACATCGCGCCCGCGGTCGGCGGGCTCGAATCGGCGACGGTGTACGATCTCGACGACCTCGAGTCGATCACCGCCGAGACCCGCGAGCAACGCGCCGACGCCGCGAACGAGGTCGAGGCGATGATCGACCGGGAGTTCGAGCTGCTCTGTGACCAGTACAAGCGGGCCCGCGCCGACGAGGTCATCGCCGCGATGTACGGCTCCGCCGAGCAGATCAAGGAACGCGAGCTCGAGCGGGCGCTGGCGGAGCTCGAGAAGGAGGGCACCTCCCGGCGGGAGGTGCTCGAGGCGATGGCCGACTCGATGGTCAGCCAGCTGCTGGCGCCGCCGACCAAGAGCCTGCGGGAGGCCGCCGCGGAGGACGACTGGAGCACGATCAACACCGCCCTCCAGCTGTTCGATCCCGACTTCGGCGACGCGCGGCCGTCGGCGTTCGCCCCGGCCGACGACCGCGACCGATCCGAGATGCAGGCAAGCGCCACCGACGACGACTGAGCCCGGCACGAGCAAGACGGCACAACCGTTATTTTCGTCGCTTCCGTCCGTCCGCTATGGCAGACCTGCTTTCGGACGACGAGGTAGACGCACAGCTGCCCGACGGCTGGGAGCGCGAGGGCGACGAGATCGTCCGCACCTACGAGTTCGACGACTACCTGCGGGGCGTGAGCTTCGCCGGGGACGTCGGCGAGGTCGCCGAGGAGCAGTTCCACCACCCCGAGATCCGCATCCGCTACGAGGAAGTCGAGGTGCGACTGACCTCCCACGAGGAAGGCGGGATAACCGACGCCGACCTCGAGATGGCCGAGCTGTGCGACGACGAGTACGAGGGCTGATGGAGGCCGCGTACGTCTTTCGGGTTCGGCTCCGACTCGAGCCCGCGACCGGGGGCGTTCGGGTCGACGGCGACTCCGGCGAGACGACGGTGACGGTCTCGCGGGACGCCCCGGATCCGGGCACCGAGGGGTGGCTGTTCTTCCGGAACGCGCTCTGGCGGGGCGAGGTCGGCGACGCGGAACACGCCAGACGGCTCGCCGCCGACTGGCTCGGCGAGCCCCTGGGCGCGATCGAGGACGTCTCCTTCCGGGAGCTGCGGACCGACGGGGCCTACCTCGAGGCGCTGAAAGCCGAGATCGCGACCGACCTCGAGGCGTTCAACGCCGACGACGTCTCCGAGGTGCTCTCGAAGTACCTGGGCTCGAGCATCCACGTCGTCGACCGAACGTAGGCGGCGCGCGCGGGCGACACGCATTTACTCGCCGATCTCGTAGATAACCGTCCGAATGGTCTCCGAATACGACTACTGGCTGCTCGACCTCGACGGCACGCTCATCGACGTCGAGTGGTCCTACACCCGGGAGGTGTTCGACCGGGTCGGCGACCGCCTCGGCCGCGAGTTCACCGACCAGGAGGCCGACATCATCTGGAGCGGCCTCACCGGCTCCCGCGACCGCCAGCTCGAGGCGTGGGGGATCGACCCCCACGCGTTCTGGGAGGCGTTCCACGCCGAGGAGGACCCGATGGTGCGGGCCGAACAGACCTACCTGCACGACGACGCCGCGTTCGTCGCCGACCTCGACGTGCCCGTCGGACTCGTGACTCACTGCCAGGAGTTCCTCTGTGAGCCCGTGCTCGACAACGTCGGGATCCGCGACTGGTTCGACGCCCGCCTCTGCTGTACCGAAGAAACCGGCTGGAAGCCCGACCCCGAACCCGTCGAGTCCGTTCTGCGAGAGCTCGGCGTCGCGCACAACGGCCACGAGGGCGTCCTCGCCGGCGACGGCGCGAACGACGTCGGCGCGGCCTGGAACGCCGGCCTCGACGCGATCCACGTCGAACGGGTCGGCCACGAGCGCCGCGGCCAGTGCGTCCTGGGCGACTACCGTGTCGCGTCGTTCGACGAGCTTCCCGGCTGCCCCTGAGGCTCAGATCCGCTCGCGGGCCGGCTGGATCTCCTCGTCGACGAGGGTCCCGTAGGCCCGGCGCAGCCGCTCGGACAGCGCCTGGTGAGAGATCCCGAGATCGGCGGCCAGCTCCGCCATCGAGATCTCCCGAGGGATCTCGAAGTAACCGCGCTCGAGGGCGGCCTCGAGCGCCTCCCGCTGTTCGTCCGTCAGGTTCGTCCTCGTGGGCGAGCCCGGCGTGACGTCGGTCACCCGCCGGAGGTCGACCCCGACCCCGCGGTCGACGAGTCGGTCGTGAGCCAGGCAAAGCGCCTCGCGGTCCCGGTACCGGACGCGGGCCTGCCACCAGCCCTCGACCGCCCAGGCTTCCAGCAGCGAGCCCCCGTCGATGAGCAGGCGATCGCACACCGTTCGCCCCTCGACGAACGCCACGTCGTACAGCAGTCGGTCGTCCGCCTCGACGAGGAGAGCGGCGGTCTCGACGGTCGGATCCGCCTCGAGGGCGTCGTCGACGGTCGCCCGTTCGGCGTCGGTGATCCAGAGGCAGGGCTCGGACCGCGAGACGGCCGCCTCGAGTTCGACGCGCAGCGTCGGGAGTCGATCGAACACGTCGGCCAAGACCGTATCCGAAGCCGGAATCCGAAACTCGGCGATGGTCGACATCACGCTCCGTACACCGCCCGGCGTAAAAATCGCTGTTCAGCGCCGACTGACCGTCGCGGTCGGCTACCTGTCGGGTTCGATCGACTCGAGGGCGTCCTCGAGTTGCGCGACGCCGGGTTTCGAGCGGCGATCGGGGTTCGCGAGGACCCGGACCCGCTGGGTGCCAAGCGAGACGAATCCCAGCTCGAGCCGGTCGGCGGTCTCGCCGAGCCCGAGCCCGGCGTCGGCCTCGTCGGCGAGGACCTTCCTGGCGGGGCTCTCGTGGGCGCGCAGTCCGAGGTCGAACCCCGATATCGAGTCGACGATCTCGCGGCGTTCGACGCCCCGGTCCGCGGCGAGGTCGGCGACGGCGGCGCCCAGGCTCGAGCGCAGCCCGGAGTCGGTCGTCCGGTTGACGAAACGGTGGTCCCCGTCGACCAGGTCGCCCAGGCCCTCGATCCGATCGGGGTTGCCGGGCTTGACGAGCAGCCCCCACTCGCGCTCCCAGCCGCCGAGCTCCTCGGCGTCGACGTCGCGGTCGGTCGGGCCGGCGACGACGGCGACGTCCGGCAGTCCCTCCCGGAGCCGCCGCAGACCGGGGCGGGAGCCCGCCGAGAGGTACCGGGGGTTGTCGAGGCCGTCGAGCAGCCGCGAGAGGGTCGGATCGTCCTCGCCGACGCCCAGCAGCGTCGGGGGCCGTACGTCCGGCGAGAACAGCGAGACGGTCACCGACTCGCCCGCCTCGAGGTAGTCGGTGCCGGGGGCGACCTCGACGACCCCGTCAGCCTCCGCGAGGCTGGTCGTCGCGCCGCTGCCCTTGTCGACGGGGTAGACCAGCGTCTCGCCGTCCCCGTCGGCGACCAGCCCGACGGGCATGAGCCGCAGCCGTCCCTCGCCGTAGCGCTCCTGTCCGGCCATCCTGCCCTCGACCGTCGCGGTCTCGGGCTCGGGGAGGCCCGCGGCCTCGCGGATCGCGGGCGCGACGAACGTTCTGAACACCATCATCGCCGAGACGGGATACCCCGGCAGCCCGACGTACGCCGAGTCTTCGAGTCGACCGACGAGCATCGGCTTCCCGGGCTTGACGCCGACGCCGTGGAGCAACAGCTCGCCCTGCTCCTCGATCACCCGGTAGATGACGTCGACCGCGCTCGCGCTGGTCGACCCCGAGGAGAGCACGAGGTCACAGTCCGCGGCGGCCTCCCGGAGCACCCGCTCCATCTCGTCTTGCTCGTCGCCCGCGTGGGGGTAGAGCACGTCCTCGCCGCCTGCATCCTCGACGCCCGCGGCGATCGTGTAGCTGTTGACGTCGTAGATCTCGCCCCGTTCGCTCGCGACGTCCTCGCCCGGGCGGACGAGCTCGTCGCCCGTCGAGACGATGCCGACCGTCGGCTTCGACCTGACCGGAACCTCGTCGATCCCCAGCGCCGAGAGCAGGCCGATATCACGGGGCGTGATCCGCGTTCCCGGGCCCAGCGCCCGCTCGCCCGCGGCGACGTCGGCGCCCGCGAACATGACGTTGTCCCCGGGGGCGACCGAGGTGCGGATCTGTACCGTGTCACCCGCAGTGCTCGCGGTTTCACCGCTCGCCTGTTCCGTCGAGCGTTGCTCGACGCGGGTGGTTCGTTCCACGGGAACCATCGCGTCCGCGCCCGCGGGCATCACCGCCCCGGTCGAGATCTCGACGGCCTCGCCCTCGCCGACGGCGACGTCGGGCTCCTCGCCGGCGTGGACCTCGCCGACCAGCTCGAGGTCGGCGGGGTCGGCCTCGTCGGCGCCGAACGTGTCCCGCGCGCGAAGCGCGTAGCCGTCGAGGCTCGCCCGGTCGAATCCGGGGACGTCGAGCTCGGCGTCCAGTCGCGCGACGAGGACGCGGCCCCGCGCCTCGGCGAGCGGGACGCGGTCGATACCGCCCTCGAGCGAGAGCGAGCGGATCGCGTCGCGGGCCTCCGCGGGGGAGGCGAGGTCGCGAAACTCCTTGCGTTCCATACCCGCAGTTGGCGGGCCGGGGCTAAAAACGTCGGTCGATCGCGGACGGCGGAACGGTTACAAGCCCGCCCCCGGTTGGCACGGGTATGTCGCGACTCGAGCCCGCCGCCCGGGAACGCATCGCCGCGCTGTTCGACCGCCACCTCGAGGTCGGCCTCCACCACGGCGCCCAGCTCGCCGCCTTCGTCGACGGGGAGCAGGTCCTCGACCTCGCGGGCGGGACGACCGGTCCCGACGGCGGGGAGACGACCCCGGAGACGCGCCACGTACTCTTCTCCTCGACGAAACCGTACGCGGCGGCCGCGCTCCACGCGCTCGTCGACGACGGCGCGCTCGCCTACGACGACCGTGTCGTCGACCACTGGCCCGAGTTCGCCGACGAGGGATCCGAGAAGGCCGCGGTGACCGTTCGGCAGGTGCTCAGCCACACCGCGGGACTCCAGCGAAGCGACCTCGACGATCGCCCCGACCTGTGGCCCGACTGGGAGCGCGTTATCGAGGGCCTCGAGGACGCCGACCTCGTCTCGACGCCGGGCGAGCAGGTGGCCTACCACGCGCTGACGTTCGGCTGGCTGGTCGGCGAGCTCGTCCGCCGCGTCGCGGGACGGCGCGTCGAGACGGTCGCGGCCGAGCGCGTGTTCGACCCGCTCGGGATGGCCGACACCGGGATCGGCCTGCGCGAGCACGAGCCCGACGACGTCGCCACCCTCGTCGGGTTCGACGCGTTCGACCGCTGTCGGGACCCCGACGAGGGGCTGGGCGACAACGCCGCGGTCGCCGCGCCGTTCAACACCGAGGCGATCCACCGGGCGGTCGTCCCCGCGGCGAACGGGATCGGCACCGCCCGGGATATGGCCCGTTTCTACGCCTGCCTGGCCAACGGCGGCGAACTCGGCGGGACCCGGATCCTCTCGGCGTCGACCGTCGACGCGATGACCGCCCTCGAGGCCGAGACCGACGACGACGGGACGCTCTCTCGGCCCCGTCGGTACGGGCTGGGGGTCTACAAGGGCGGCACCGCCGCGACCCCGTTCGGCTCGCTCGCGCCCGATCGCGTGTTCGGTCACGCGGGGCTGGGCAGCAGCGTCGGCTGGGCCGACCCCGAGACGGGGGTCGCCCTCTCGTACGTGACAAACGGCGTCCGGGACGGCTCCTACGAGCACGTGGCCCGGGTGAACGCCCTCGCGGATGCGGTACGACTCGCGCTCTCAGACGGCGCGTAGAACGTGACTTGGTCCTCGAGGACGAACGGATCGGTATGGTACGATCGAGACGCGTCCTGCCCCTCCTCGTGGCGCTTTCCTGGACCGCGACGGCGCTGGCCCAGCTCGTCGTCCGGACGACGACCGCGGAGCGCGAACGCATCGAGTGGACCGAACGACGGAACCTGTTCCTGCTGTGCTCGAGCCTCTCGACGAACGCGCTCGCGCTGGCGACCGCCTCCCGGTACGCGAGGCGGTTCCGACGCGCTCGCCGCGAGTGATCGCGGACGACGCGGACCGACTTCGGAGCTACTTGTGGCTCGCCGTCGAAACCCGACGTATGGCGATCGACGAGGAGGAGTTCGAGCGGGAGCGATAGTCCCCCATTTCGGATCGACGGCGACCGCTCGAGTCCCGGGACGACGCTCGGAATCGCTCCCGGTCGGTCAGTGTTGCACCGGGAACGCGATCTCGGTCGTGACCTTGTACTCGATAATCTCTCCGTCCTCGACGTCGGCCGTCCACTTCTCGACGTTGACCCCGGAGATGTCGTCGACCGACTGGCTGGCCTCGCGGAACGCCTCGTGGGCGGCGTCCTCCCAGGATTCGTCGGACGTTCCCATCACGCGGATAACTTTGACTGCCGTCATGGCAGTCGTCGTACCAGCACCACCGAAATAGTCCTTTGTCGGACCGGGCGTGACGGTCGTCCGCGCTGATCGGTGAGCGCCGGGGGCGACCGTCAGGGGTGGGACTCCCAGTCCTGCACCGCGACCGTCTCGCCCTCGGCGATCCCCTCGCGGCCGTCGTCGACGACGACCCAGCCGTCGGCGAGCGCGACGCTCGAGAGCACGCCCGAGCCGCTGGCGCGGGTCGGAGTCGCCGCGAACGCGGGCTCGTCCGCGGGGGGATCCTCGCGTTCCTCGAGGCGAACCCGGGCGAACGTTCGGGTGCCGGGCTCGCTGGGTATCTTGCGCTCGAGGACCGCCGGCGTGGTCGGGTGGGGATCGGGGGTCGTCCCCTCGAGCCGGCGCAGCGTCGGCCGGAGGAACTGGACGGCGTTGACGATGCAGGCGACGGGATAGCCCGGCAGCGCGAGGACAGGCGTCTCCTCGACGATTCCCAGACAGACGGGGTGGCCGGGTTTGAGCCCGACGCCGTGGACGAGCACCTCGCCGAGGTCGTCGATAACCTCCGGCAGCAGGTCCCGCTCGCCGACGCTCGAGCCCCCGGTGGTGACGACGACGTCTCTCGTCAGGTCGCGCTGGATCGCGACCCGTAGCGCCTCGGCGTCGTCGGTGACGACGTCGCGGTAGGTGGCGTCGGCCCCCCAGCGCTCGACCAGCCGCGAGACGGTGAGCCCGTTGGTCTCGATCACCTCGCCGGGGCCGGGATCGCCCTCGACCAGCTCCTCGCCGGTCGGGATCACGCCGACGGTCGGGCGCTGTGCGACCTCGAGACGGTCGTAGCCGACCGACCGCAGCAACCCGAGATCGGAGGGGCGCAGGCGGTGGCCCGCCTCGTAGAGCCGTGCGCCCTCCGCGACGTCCTCGCCGATCGGGGCGACGTTTTCCCCCTCCGCGACGGCGTCGCCGACCTCGAGTTCGCCGACGTCCGCGAGCTCCTCGACGTGCTCGATCATCACGACGGCGTCGGCCCCGTCGGGCAGGGCGCTGCCCGTGTGAACCCGGACCGCCCTGTCGGGACCGACGTCGCCGTTTCGGTCGCCGATCCGCAGGACCTCGGGTGAGCGCTCGCTGGCCCCGAAGGTGTCCGCGGCGCGGACGGCGTAGCCGTCCATCGCCGCCCGACGGTAGTGTGGCACGTCTCGGGCGGCCGTGATCGGCGCCGCCAGCACCCGTCCGTCGGCCCGCTCGAGCGGGACCGTCTCGGTGCCCGTCGTCGGGTGGTCCCCGTCCCCGACGGCCGCGTCGCTGAGAATCCGGCGCGCCTCGTCGACGGGCGTTCGCTCCTTGAACCCCGCCTCCTTGCGCTCGCTGTCGGCTCCGTCCATACGCTGACTCCGGTCGGCGGGACCCAAAAGGGTACGGGACGTCGCCGCGGCCCCGTCACCGACCCGGAACCCACCGCTACCGCGGGGTTTTTCGTCCCCGCGTTCGAACCCACGGCCATGTCAACGCTGCGCGACGCGTTGCGGGACCTCTCGGAGGACGTTTTCTTCGATCTCCTCGAGAGCGACGACGCCTACCTCCTCGTGCTCGACGTTCCCGGCGCCACGGCGGAGTCGGTCGAGGTGGCCGTCGCGAACGGAACGATAGCGGTCGAGGCCCGCCGGGAGAAGCTCGACGACGGCGAGTACCGGTACCTCGAGGAGAACCGGCCGCTGCTGGTCGACCTCGAGTTGCCGCTTCCCGACGACGCCGCGAGCGAGGCGGCGGTCACCGTCGAGCGCGGCGTCCTCGAGCTGACCGTTCCGAAACGTTCCGAGAGCGGCGAGGCGCCGATCGACGTCGCCGATCCGGAGAACACGGGGTGACCGAGGCTGGCGAGACTCCGTGCGTACCGCCGGTTCGTCCTCGTCGCCTGGCAGTTCCTCCCGCTCGTGCTCGCGTACGCCCGCGACCGACGGCGCTTCCTGCTGTTCGGCTCGCGCCGACGGGTCGACCCGGAGACGCGACGTCGTCGGGCACGGACCCTGCTCGAGTCGCTTTTGACCCTCGGTCCGACCTTCATCAAACTCGGCCAGCTGCTGTCGACGCGTCCCGACGTCCTCCCGCCGGAGTACATCGACGAGCTCGCGGCCCTGCAGGACGAGGTGCCCCCCGCCGACTGGTCGGCGGCCAAACGCGTCCTCGAGGACGAACTCGGCCCGGTCGAGTCCCGCTTCGAGGCGTTCGAGACCGAGGCGATAAGCGGCGCGAGCCTCGGCCAGGTCTACCGGGCCCGGGTCGACGGCGACCCCGTCGCGGTGAAGGTTCGTCGCCCCGAAATCGAGTCGCTGGTCGAGGCCGACCTGCGGGTCGTTCGCTGGTCGCTGCCGTTGCTGCTGTACTTCGTCGACGAGTCGCGGGCGTTCTCGCTCGAGAACCTCGCCGACGAGTTCGCGAAGACGATCCGCGAGGAGATGGACTACGAGCGGGAGGCGACGATGCTCGCCGAGATCCGCTCGAACTTCGCGGACGACGACCGGATCGTCATCCCCGGGGTCGTCGAGAGCCACTCCGGCCCGCGCGTGCTCACGATGGAGTACGTTCCGGGGACGAAGATCAACGACGTCGAGACCCTCGACCGCAAGGGGATCGACCGGAGCCGGGTCGCGGAGACCCTCCAGCGGGCCTACCTCCAGATGATCATCGACGACGGCGTCTTCCACGCCGACCCTCACCCCGGGAACCTCGCGGTGACCGACGGCGGCGCGATCATCTTCTACGACTTCGGGATGTCCGGACGCGTCGACGAGTTCGTCCAGGGCAAGATCGTCGAGTTCTACATCGCGGTCGCCAACCAGGACATCGACGCCATCCTGGACGCGCTGATCGAGGTCGGCACTCTCTCCCCCGACGCCGACCGGGCGGTGATGGCCGAGGTGATGGAACTCGCGATCCAGGACGCCCGCGGCCAGGAGATCGAACAGTACCGCGTCCAGCAGATCGTCGGCCAGATCGAGGATTCGATCTACGAGTTTCCCTTCCGGCTGCCGAAGAACCTCGCGCTCGTCCTTCGGGTCGCCACCGTCGTCGAGGGGGTCTGCGTCACGCTCGACGAGGACTTCGATTTCATCGCGACGGCGACCGACTACCTGACCGAGCAGGGCTACCGCGAGGAGTCGATCCGCCAGTACGCCGAGCAGACGGGCCGACAGCTCCGCGAGTCCGGCGAGTCGCTGACCCGCCTCGCGCCCAAGACCGAGCGAACGCTGGATCGGCTCGACCGGGAGAACCTCTACGTCCGGGTCGGCGTCGAGGACTCCGAGGGCGTCTTCGAGGCGCTCGCCAAACGGCTCGTCTACGGTATGCTGTTGACGATGTCGCTGTTCTCGATGGGCGTGCTGTACGCGCTGGGGGCGCCGGAGGCCTCGATCGTCGCCGCCGTCCTCTCGGCGGTGTTGCTCGTCCAGCTCTACCGGTCGTTCCGCGACGGCGGCGGCTCGCTGCAGGCGAAACCGCAGTTCACCCGCCAGAACCTCCGCCAGCGCCGCCGCGAGGAGTAAGCGACGTGATCGCCGCCACTGCAACCTTCTTTCCGCTGGCTCCCGACCCTCCCGTATGAGCTACGATCGGATCGCCGACCTGCCGCTGACGATCGAGTCGGCGTCGATGGAGCGCCTCGAGCGCGAGACCTCGAGCGGGTTCGCCCGCGTCACGACCGAGTTCGCGCTCGAGGGGCCCGACGGCGCCGTCGGGAAGGGCGAGGACGTCACCTACGAGACCGAGGAACACGACGCGCTCGCCGAGACTGGGCTGCCCGACCTCGCGGGCGAGTACACGATCGACTCGTACTCGAGTCGGCTCGCCGACCTGGATCTCTTTCCCGCGGGCGCGCCCGACCGCGAGGTGTTCCGGAACTACCGACGGTGGGGGCTCGAGGCCGCCGCGCTCGACCTCGCGCTGCGCCAGGCCGGGACGGACCTGGCCTCGCGACTCGAGACCGAGTACGAACCGGTCCGGTTCGTCGCCAGCACCCGCCTCGGCGACGACCCATCGATCGACCGCGTCGAGGCGCTGCGCGAGGCCGTGCCGGACCTCGAGCTCAAACTCGACCCGACGCCGGAGTGGACCGACTCGCTGGTCAAGGAGCTGGCTGCGACCGACGCCGTCCGCATCCTCGACCTGAAGGGCCAGTACCGCGGCACCGAGGTCGACGTCGAGGTCGACCCCGAGCTGTACGAGCGCCTGATCGAGGCGTTTCCGGAGGCCGTCCTCGAGGATCCCGCGCTCGAGGACGGGACCGAGGCACTGTTCGAGGACGAAGACGTTCGCTCGCGGACCTCCTGGGACGCGCCGATCCACGGCCTCGAGGACGTTCGCGAGCTGCCGTGGGAGCCCGAGTGGCTCAACGTCAAACCCTCGCGCTTTGGCTCGCTCGAGTCGCTGCTCGAGACGATCGACTACTGTCAGGAACGCGGACTGGCGCTGTACGGCGGCGGCCAGTTCGAACTCGGCGTCGGGCGGGGCCAGCTCCAGGCGCTCGCGTCGGTGTTCTACCCCGACACGCCCAACGACGTCGCGCCGGGCGCGTACAACGACCCCGAGGTGACGGGCGAGTTACCCGAGAGCCCGCTCGAGCCCCCCGCCGATCCCGAGGGCTTTCGCTGGTCCTGAGAGCGAGGACGGCGGGTTCGATTCGCTCGAGCCAGAGTGGGCCGCACGTCCGATCGTCCCGTCCGGACTACAGCGGTGGCGCGCTGCCGATCGACGACGCTACGCGAGGTCTTCGCGAGTAACACGAGCGAACGGCTTGGCAGAGCGTGCTCTGTCAGTGGATGACCGAACGAGCGAAGCGAGTGAGTGAATCGGCTGGGGAAGGCGTGGCGATTCACTGTTGCCAGTACCGAAAGTGTATCTGAGTAAGACTATGCGTTACGTCCAGAGTGTAGAGATAGCGTCAGCTTGGACGTATAACCTTCTGAAAATTCGAGATCGTTGTCTGTCGCTGTAAACGACAGTTGTGTCTCAGTATTACTGCCGGACGACGTTCGCCGCGCGAGGCCCCTTGGGCGAGGACTCGATGTCGAACTCGACCTCAGTACCTTCCGTGAGGTCTTCGCCGCCGACATCCTCCATGTGGAAGAACACGTCTTCGTCGTCGTCGAGGTCGCCGTCGTCAGTCGAAATGAAACCGTAGCCGCCAGTGTCGTTGAAGAAATCAACCTTACCGTTTGCCATTACAAACAAACAGATGGTTGGCTGAGGTATAACCCTTCCGAGAGTCGAGGTACCACGACCCTCACACAACGTTCACAACACAGTTCTATCGATACCCATATGATTTGATAGAACTGATCGCGTTAAGTTTGCACTCTCTACGTAACGGATCATTCTATACAACGTATACTGGCAACAGTGAATCGCCACGCCCTCCCCAGCCGATTCACTCACTCGCTTCGCTCGTTCGCTCATCCACGGAAAGACGCGAAGCGTCTTTCAAGCCTTCGCTCGCCTGCTCGCGAAGACCTCGCACGGAATTGGATGACGGTTCGCTGTTCGCTCGCGGTTCCCCATGGTCACCGCTCGTCGCTTCCGCGGCGCTACGCGCCGCGCTCCGCTCACCGTCGACCAGCGCGCGCCACTGTGTCGTGGTTCACGTGGCTCATCGTTCGCGTCCGGTTCCCGAGCCCACCGATCCATGCCGAATGAACAACCCGTATTACCCGTTCCCGCAAAGCCTCGAGCATGCAGATCGACACCTTCGGCCTCGAGCGGTGGTTCGCCGAGTACGAACACGAGGCCGAGATCATGCTCGCGGAAAGCGGCGTGCGAAGCCTCTCGACGGATCGCTTCGACACCGATCCCGGCGAACTGGGCTACGTGATCCCGACGAACGGCGACCCAGCGCTCCGGGCGCGGATCGCCGACCGTTACGACCGCGAAGCCGACGAGGTCCTGTGTACCTGCGGGACCCAGGAGGCGAACTTTCTGGCCGCCCTCTCCGTTCTCCAGGAGCCGGACGACCATGCGATCGTCGTGACTCCAACCTACCAGGCGTTACACGCCGTCCCCGACGCCGTCGGCGAGGTGACTCGAGTCCCCCTCGAGCCCCCAACCTGGAAGCTCGACGTCGACGCCGTCGCCGACGCGATCCGTCCCGAGACGCGACTGATCGTCCTGAACAACCCGAACAACCCCACGGGTCGGTACCACCCCCTCGAGACGGTGGAGGCGCTGTACGACCTCGCGGCGGACGCCGACGCCTACCTGCTCTGTGACGAGGTCTACAGACTGCTCGCCGAGGACCCGCTGCCGCCCGTCGCGAGCCTCGGTCCCCGCGGTCTCTCTACCGCGAGCCTGTCGAAATCGTACGGGCTCGCGGGGCTGCGATTCGGCTGGCTGGTCGGCGACGAGGACCTGCTCGAGACCGCCTGGAACTGGAAGGACTACACGACGATCTCGCCGTCGATCTTCGGCCAGCACGTCGCGGAGCAGGCCCTCGAGCGGGAGGACGAGATCCTCGCCGAGAACCGCGAACTCGTGACCGACCACCGCGCCCGCGTGCGGGAGTTCCTCGAGAAACACGCCCTCGAGTGGTACGATCCCGTCGGCGTCAACGGCTTCGTAACGGTTCCCGAGGGGTTCGAAACGGGCAAGGAGTTCTGTCGGACGGTCCTCGAGGAGGGCGTCGTCCTCGCGCCCGGGGAGTTCTTCGGCCACCCCGACCGGTTCCGGATCGGGTTCGGGCTGCCGACCGCGGAACTCGAGGACGGACTGGATCGGATCGGGACGGTGCTCGAGCGCTGAGGGGCTCGCGAGCGAGCGGGCCGTGGTATCGGTTTTCACCCCTCGAGCGGGCATTCCAAACGGTTTATGGCCGTCGGTTGATTACGCCGGGACATGGCGAAACAGCAGACCGAAGTTCGCGACCTCCAGGAAGGAAGCTACGTGATGATCGACGGCGCCGCGTGTAAGATCAACTCCTACTCGACGGCCAAACCGGGCAAACACGGCAGCGCCAAGGCCCGCGTCGAGGCCGAGGGCGTCTTCGACGGCAAGAAGCGCTCGCTGTCCCAGCCCGTCGACGCGAAGATCTGGGTTCCGATCATCGAGCGCAAACAGGGCCAGATCGTCTCCGTCGACGGCAACGACATGCAGGTCATGGACCTCGAGACCTACGAGACGATGACGATGCGCGTCCCCGAGGACCAGGACGTCTCCCCCGACGAGAACATCGAGTTCCTCGAGATGGAAGAGCAGCGAAAGATCGTCTAATGTTCCCCGGGGCGACCGACGAGCGCGAGCGAGCCGACGCGACGGGCCGACCCGATCGCACGGACGCGAACTTCGTGGTCGTCGGTGCGCCCCTGGACGCCTCGACGACCTTTCAGCCGGGGACCCGCTTCGGGCCCCGGCGCATCCGCCATTTTGCCGAGACGTTCGACGACTACGACCACCGGACGGACCGGTACTTCTCGGAGCTTGGCGTCGTCGATCACGGCGACGTCCGCCCGTGGGACGACGTCCCCGAGTACCTCGAGTGGCTCGAGGGCACCCTCCGGGACGTCGTCTGGGACGACGCCGTCCCGCTCCTGTTGGGCGGGGAACACACCGTCACGCTCGCGGGCGCCCGCGCCGTCGAGCCCGAGGCGCTGGTCGTCCTCGACGCCCACCTGGACCTCCGCGAGGCCTACGACGGCAACCCGCTCTCGCACGCCTGCGTCACCCGACGAATCCTCGAGGACGTCGACTCCGTCGAGGAGGCCGTCGTCCTCGGAGCCAGAACGGGCAGCGAGGCCGAGTGGGAGCGGGCGAGCGAGCCCGACGTGACGGTCGTCCCCCCCGAGGACGTCGCCGACTGGGAGCCAGACCCCGCGCTGCTCGAGCGCGAGCTCTACTGCAGCGTCGACGTCGACGCGGCCGACCCCGGCTACGCGCCGGGGACCGGGACGACCGAGCCGTTCGGCCTCGAGCCCCGCGAGATGCGCGACGTCGTGCGAGCGCTCGCGCCCGCCGCGACGGGGTTCGACGCCGTGGAGGTCAACGACCGCGACGACGGCCAGGCGGCGTCGCTGGCCGGAAAGCTGGTCAGGGAGTTCGTCTACGCGCGCTCGGAGCGCGCCTGACCGCTTCGCTCGAGCGAACCCGCCCAACCAGTTAGGGAGTATCCTCGTGCGGTTCGGTCCCCAATCCGTCGCATGTCGCGCACGGACGCAAACGATGGTCTCCCGAGCGGTACCTGGCGACTGCTCGCGGATCCGCGCCGACGGTACCTGCTCGAGTCTCTCCAGCCGGGAGCGCCGACGACGCTGTCGGCGCTGGCCGAAGAGATCGCCGCCCGGGAACGCGGTGAGCCGGCCGGGACGATCGATCGGACGGTTCGCCGTCGGATCGAGATCGCTCTCGTCCACAACCACCTGCCCCGACTCGCCGACCGGGGCGTGATCGCGTACGATCCCACGACGGACCGGGTCGTCCTCACCGCCGATCGGGAGACGCGTCGGCTGCTCGAGGCGTCGCTGCGCTAGAACGGATCCTCGAGGCGTCGCTGCGCTAGAACGGATCCTCGAGATAGGCCTTCGGCACCGCGTTGCGCGCGGTCACGAGCGGATCGACCACCTGGCTGATCTCGAGGCCGCCGACCAGGCTCGAGAGCATGTAGGCGTCGGTCGAGTCCCACCCGTGTTCGGCCGCGAGTAACTCGAGCGCGTCGCGGTTGGCGAGCTCGCAGGCCTCCTCGAGGGTCTCGGCGCTGGCGATCGTCTTCCAGGCGTCGGCCGTCTCGACCAGCGGGCGTTCGAGACCCGGTTCGGGATCGGAGACGACCTCGAGGGTGACGTCGATCTCGGTGGCGATCTCCGCGCCGGTGCCGCACATCTCCCCGTCGGCCATCGCGGCCTTGCAGTCGCCCATCGCGAGCATCGCGCCCTCCTGAAACACCGGGAAGTACGCGACCGACCCGGCGGTCATGTCGGTCGTGTCGAGGTTGCCGCCGTGATCGTGGGGAACCAGCGTGGTGTAGGAGTCGGACTCGGTCGCGACCCCGATCGTACCGATGACGGGGTCGACGGGGACCTCGAGGTCGCCGAACGCGAGCGCGTCGTCCTCGACCGCCAGCAGGCGGGTTCGGGGCGACTCGATCCCCTCGTGGCCGTCGAGCAGGCCGAAGCCGCCGATCGTCACCACCCGTCCCTGGTCCTCGGCGAGCCGGATCTCTTCGATCTCGACCCGGAGGACGTCGCCGGGGTCGGCCCCCTCGACCGCGATCGGTCCCGTTGCGGCGTTGACCTGCGAGGGGATCGACTCGATCACGTCGGCTTCCGTTCTGATCGTTCCGTTCAGGCTGTCCTTCGTCTCGATCGTCAGCTTCGCGCCGGGTTCGACGGTCGTCACCGCCTCGAGATCGGGTTCGAACTCGTAGACGACGCCGTCCTCGTGCGACACGTGTTCACGTTCCATACACTCACCGATACGGACGGCGGGATCGTAAAACGGTCCCTCGAGACGGCGCGCGAGCGGACGAGCGGTACCCCTCGAATATATATGGCCGGGCGCCGGAGTTGTAGTCGATGCCAACCGGAACGGTCGACTTCTTCAACGACACTGGCGGGTACGGCTTCATCGAGACCGACGAGAGCGACGACGACGTCTTCTTCCACATGGAAGACGTCGGCGGCCCCGACCTCGAGGAGGGCGAGGAGGTCGAGTTCGAGATCGAACAAGCCGACAAGGGTCCGCGCGCGAAAAACCTCACGCGGCTCTGATCGACCCGCAGCCTCGATTGCAAACGGCGGAGGCGGTACCGAACGAACGACCGCGGGCCCCGAACCGGCGGCTCGCGGACTCCGAATCCGGAGCAAGTAGCCCCGGTGCTCGCGATGCCGGGACGACGTTACGACGATGAACACCGACGATATCCACGACCGATGGGCGGAGCGAACGGGGGCGTACTCCCCGGCGTACTACGCCCACTACGGTCCCGACGAGACGAGCGAACTGCTCCGGACCCTGATCGACCGCGTCGTCGGTCCCGACGCGACCGTGCTGGAACTGGGGTGTAGCTCCGGGCGCCACCTCGCGCACCTCCACGACCGCGGGTACGACGACCTCCACGGCGTCGATATCAACGCCGAGGCCTTCGAGGTGATGGAGCGGGACTACCCCGACCTCGCCGCGGCGGGGACGTTCCACCACGCCGCTCTCGAGGAGTTCGTCCGCGAACGCGAGACCGACCGGTTCGACGTCGTCTACTCGGTCCAGACCCTCCAGCACGTCCACCCCGACGCCGAGTGGGTGTTCGACGAACTGGTCCGTCTGGCCAGCGGGCTGGTGATCACGGGCGAGACCGACGCCGCGGGGGTCGACGCCGACGCTAACGCGGACGCCGAGCCATCCGTCGTCGAGGTCCGCGAGGACGACGGCGTCCGGCTGTACGTCCGCGACTGGGCCCGCGTGTTCACCGACCGCGGGTGGGTCGAACTCGAGGACGTCGCCACCCCGATGGACTACCACACGGTCAGGGCCTTTCGACCACCCGCCGAGTGAGACGCGGCGACGGAAACCGACGCGACCGACGCGACCGACTCGAGCGGAGCCGTTTCGCCTCCCGATAGTTCAAAAACGGCCTTGCGTATGCACCGGATAGCTCCATCCTCGCAACGGTCGAGAGCGTTCCCTTGCCTATGGTTCTCGCTTCACACGCTCGGAAAACCCGCCTGCACCGCGTCTCGGCGAGGGCGGTCTCGCTCGAGTTTCGACCGCTGCTACCGCCCCGCGACTGGCGCGGTCCGCTCGGGGGTGAGGTTCGGTGAGCGATCTGCCGCCGAAGACGAGCGTCAAGCGCTGGCTGGTGACGACCAACCACAAGGACGTCGGCGTTCTCTACCTGGTGACGTCCCTGTTCTTCCTGGTGATGGGCGGCGTGATGGCGCTGTTGTTCCGGGCCCACCTCTGGCAAAGCGGCGGAACCGGGCTGCTCACGAACAGCCAGTTCAACCAGGCCGTGTCGACCCACGGCCTGATCATGGTGTTCTGGTTTCTCTCGCCGATCGCGTCCGGGTTCGCGAACTACTTCGTCCCCCTCCAGATCGGGGCGAAAGACCTCGCCTTTCCGCGACTGAACGCGCTGAGCTACTGGTTCTACCTGTTCTCGGGGATCCTGTTCGCGCTCTCGTTCTTCCAGGGCGGCTCCTGGGAGGGCGGCTGGACGATGTACGCCCCGCTGAACGTCCCCACGTACACGCCCGCTCTCGAGGCGACCACCGGCAGCAACGGCGCCTTGCTCGCGCTGATCCTGTTCGTCTTCTCGATCACGCTCGGCTCGGTCAACTTCATCACGACGATCCACCGCTCGCGCGCGGAGGGACTCGGGCTGTGGAACATGCCGATGTTCACCTGGTCGTGGCTGTTGACCGTCTGGATGATGCTGTTCGCGTTCGCGGCGCTGCTGGCCGCGCTCCTGTTACAGGCCGCCGACCGCGTGTTCCTGACGCAGTACTTCGCGACCGATCAGGGATCGAGTCTGCTGTGGGCCCATCTGTTCTGGTACTTCGGCCACCCGGAGGTGTACATCGTCTTCTTCCCCGCGCTGGGGATCATGCTCGAGGCGTTCCAGACGTTCACCGGGCGACGGCTCGTCGGCCGGAAGTGGGTCATCATCGCGATGGTGCTGGTCGCGGTGCAGTCGTTCCTCGTCTGGATGCACCACATGTTCCTGACCACCATCAACCTCGAGGTCAAGACCCTGTTCATGGCGACGACCATCGGGATCTCGCTGCCGTTCGACCTGATCGTCTTCGCGCTGATCTACACGATGGTCAAGGGTCGGGTGCGGTTTACCACGCCGTTTCTCTTCGCGCTGGGCGCGCTCGTCCTCTTTATTCTAGGCGGGATCACGGGAGTGTTCCTCGGGGCCGTCGTACTGGACTACGAGTTCCGCGGGACCTACTGGGTCGTCGCGCACTTTCACTACGTGATGGTCTCGGGCGTGACGGCGCTCGTCGGCGGGCTGTACTACTGGTGGCCGAAGATCTCCGGGAGGATGTACTCGGAGACGCTGGGGAAGCTCAGCTTCGCCGTGTACTTCGTCGGATTCAACCTGCTGTACTTCCCGCAGTTTCTGGCCTGGGAGACGCCGCGACGGGTCTTCCACTACGGCGAGAACCTGCAGATCTACCACCAGCTCTCGACGGTCGGCGCCTTCGTCTTCGGGGCGTCGTTTCTGATCCTGTTCGCGACGTTAGCCCACAGTCTCGTCGCGGGCCCGCGAGCGCCCGAAAACCCCTGGGAGTTCTCCCGCACGGCCGAGTGGGCGATCCCCTCCCCGCCGCCGCTCGAAAACTGGGACGGCCGCCCCTCCTACGCCAGCGGTCGCCTCGAGTTCGTCGATGACTCGCCGGCTGCGACCGACGGCGGCGTCGCGCAGGGACAGGACGCCGTCTCCCGAACGGCCGAAACTCACGAAGAGGAACACGCCGATCACGCGAGCATCTGGCCGCTCGGCATCGGTGCCGGGATGTTCACCCTCTTCCTGGGGCTGTCGGGACTGACCCCGTACGTGGTCCAGTTCGCGCAGGGAACCGGCGTCGCCCCGGAGAGTCTTCAAGGTACCGCCGCCGAACCCACCATCGCCTATCCGATCGTCACCGTCCTCGGACTGGCGATTCTCGCGTACACGCTGTTCAACTTCGGCGTCGAGCAGTTCGACGCCCCGGTGATGAACATCGCCGAGCGCTGGCCGTTCGGCGGCGTCGGTAACACGAAGTTCGGCGTCTGGGTGTTTCTCGCCTCCGACGTCGTCGTCTTCGGCGCCGCGATCGGCGCGTTCGTCTTCATGCGCATCCACATGGGGTGGAACCAGTGGGAGTTCGACGCCATCACCATGGCCGGGCTGTTCAACACGTACGTCCTGTTGACCTCGAGCTTCACGGTGATTCTGGCGCTCGTGATGGCCGAGCGGAAGAACAAGCGGGGGCTGATCGCGACGCTCAGTGCGACGCTCCTGCTCGGGCTGACGTTCATGGGCGTCAAGGCCTTCGAGTACAGCTCCAAGTTCGCCGACGGCCACTACTGGTGGTACAGCATCGAGTACTCGATCTACTACGTCACGACCGGGCTGCACGCGCTGCACGTGATCCTCGGGCTGCTGATCGCAGTCTTCATGCTCTACCGCGTCTGGTCGGTCGACGCCTACCTCGAGGACCACCGGCCGGTGGAGTTCTTCGGGCTCTACTGGCACTTCGTCGACATCGTCTGGGTGTTGCTCTTCCCGCTGTTCTACCTGATGTAACGGCTGTCCTCCGTCTCGATTTTTCGTCAACGCCGATTCGACGCTCGAGCCGGTCCGCTCGCTGCGATTCGTTTGAAAGGGCGCAGACGTCGGCGGAGCGAAACTGTCCCACGAACGCGGGTCGAACTCGTCGTCGAGCCACCGAGCACGACACGTTCCGAGCGACCGTACGAGACGAACGTTTCGACGCCGTGCTGGCTCGGTGAGCGCCGTATGCTCCGACGTCCGACCCGTCTCTCGAGTGTACAGCGGCGTTATCTGGCGGCTCGTCGCTGCCACGGACGGCATCCGTCACAGAATTCGGCGGCGAACGCGAACCGCTGACAGATGTCTCTCCGACCGCAGCCGGCACAGAACAGCGAGAGACGACCCGTCCCGTCCGCCCGTCGCAACGCCGCCCGGGAGATAAGGAAGATATAAGTGACCACCACGCTCATTCGATAGCAATGGCAGGCATTCGTACCTATACCATGGTCTATATTGCGCTTCTGGCGCTTGGTACAGGGAAGTTCGTCCTTTTCGAAATCCCGCAGTTCAGTCAGACGGTCGCGATCGTGGGAACGTTGATCCTCGCGGTAATCAAGATCAGTCTCATCGCGGGGTACTTCCAGCACCTCATCGAGGAACCGCGCTCCATCTCGTACATGATGGGGCTCGCCGTGTTCATGGTCTTCTTGCTGACCATCGCGGCCGGGTACTCCATCCAGTAAGCGCACCGCGTCTTCTCTCTTTCTCGCTCGCGCGTCTTACAGCCGCGGCGAACGAAACGCGTCTCCGCGGCAGTAGGCTGTCGCCTCGAAACCGCACGCACCGAACGTTCGACTCGACCGTGGGGATACGGCCGATCGTCCGGACACGACTCGAATCGAAGCTCGCGGATACCGCGACGCGGGGACGGTTCTCGAGTGGCCATCCGTTCTCGGAGTTCGACTCTATGGACGATCGCAACATCCGACGGGGAGTAAACTACGATAGCCTGAAGAACGGCTGTAGCTCGTGGTCGATGATCTCATCGTCCCACTCGACGTCGCGACCATGTGTTCGAGTACTTCGTGGTCTTCGATCCCTGCATAGCAGTGCAGGCCGGCAGCCGTACTTACGCCCGTTGGGGTTGTGCGGCGCAAGGTCGTGTATCGCGATTTCGCGATCGCAGCCAAACGTTGGAGTCCCTGCAGGCACCCGTAGTTCGTCAGGTCTGGGTGGACGATGTCGCAGGCCCGCGTACGGACGATCTCTTCCATCGTTTCGTTGGTGTCGATGCGCTTGCCCGTTGCAACGGGCATATTGACGTGTTACCGTACTCCTGGAGAGCGTTTGTGACTTCGAGCGCCCCTCGGCGGAGAAACGACCGCGACGATCGAGGGGGATTCCGACATCTCAGCCGACGGCCTCTCGAACAGCCTCGAGTAGTTCTGCGACCTCGTCGATCTGGTCGTCGGTCAGCGAGTACTCGGAGCGAGCGAATCGCAATGCAGCGCGAAGTATCCCTGCTCTCGACGGCCTTCTTCGCGCGGTGTGCGTAATTTTCCGGGTCCGATCGCCGATGTGCCAACCGTTTGCGTACACTGGGAGCTCGTCGAGGACTTTGCCGCCAAGCAGTTTCCAAACGGGTTCGTCGTGGCACTTGCCGGCGATGTCTCAAGGGGCGATCTCGAACGCCGACGCGACTGCGTCGATGAGGTACGACCGCTGATCGATTCAGTTCCACTCTCGGGTCCATATCCGTGCCTCGATCTCGAGACGAGCAGTCGCGGACAAGGGCGTGGCGCTTCGTCCTGCGACGAAAGCCGCGGGCTTTCGCGCTGCAGCAGTGTAATTGAGGAGTACAAGAAAGCGCTTCCGGCGGACTACGACGCGAGTTCCCTATGGATACACCGAAAAGAAAACGCGATACTGGAGACGCTCGGCGAAGCGTTCTTACTCGTTGCCGAACATCTGGCGCATCATCGGGTGCATCTCCATCATCTGCTCCTCGGCGATCTCTTCGTACAGCTTGTACGTGATAGAGACGGCGAGCAGCAGTCCCGTTCCGGAGACGGCACCGATGGTGCCGAGCATGTTCGCCCAGACGGCGAGCAGGCCGACCAGGGCGCCGCCGATAACGGTCACCTGCGGGATGTACCGCTCCATGACCTTCTCGATGACGCTGACGTTCTGCCGGAAGCCCGGGATCTGCATCCCGGAGTTCTGGATCTGTCGGGCCGTCGACTCCGGCCCCATGTCGGTCGTCTCGACCCAGAAGATCGCGAAGATCGCCCCGCCGACGACCATGAACGTCACGTCGATGGAGATACGGATCAGCACCATCCACGTTTCTTGGGCGACTTCACCGGTCCACCACATCCAGTCCTGCGGCGAGTAGATCGGTGCGACGTAGTAGAAGAACCCGCTGACAGGTTCTCCCTGCGCGTTGTACTCCCCCAGCATCGCGGGGATTCCGACGGTTCGGTTCAGGATCTGGCCCAGGAACTGGATGTTCGCCTGCAGTGCCCGCACGAGGATCATCGGCAGGACGCTCGCGTAGATGAGCTTCACGGGGAAGCGACCGCGGGCGCCTTTCACGCGGGCGTGGCTGAGCGGGATCTCGACGCGAACCGATTCGGCGTAGACGACGATCGCGAAGATCAGAATTGTCGTTAGCAGAGCGAGGATCTGCCCCTCGCCGAGTAACAACGTGCTCAGCGTGTCTCCGGCGAGATCGACATCGCCGAAGATGATCTGGTACCAGTCGTAGAAGAACCCGCCGTCGGCGGGCTGTATGAACCCGGTTACCAGTCGCTGGCTCACGCCGGCGATGATGAACAGGCCGATCCCGCTGCCGACGCCCCACTTGCTGACGACCTCGTCCATGTACAGGATGAGGATCCCCCCGATGAAGATCTGGACGAACATCAGCGCCTGGATCTGCGTGCTGTCGAACGCGAGTCCGCCGAGGGACAGCGACTGCTGGACGGGGAGGAAGCCGCCTGCAAACACCATCGGGAGCGCGGTCAGCGCGGTCATCATGACGACCAGAAGCTTCTGGAGCCCCTGGTAGAGGACCTGATCCCGGGGGTCGTCGGTGTCGAGACCCAGGAGGTTCGCTCCTCCCAGTAACTGCATCACGATGCTCGCCGTGACGATCGGACCGATACCGACCTGGAGCAAAGAGCCGTGTTCGCCGGCGAGGATCGCACGGAACTCTCCGAAGAGGTCGGTCGCACCATCGGCCTGCATCCCAAGCAGGGCGATGTTCGTCAGGAAAAAGTACAACACGAGGATCCCAGCGGTCCACGCCAGCTTCCGCTTGAAGGGAACGTGTCCCTCCGGGCGTCGAACCGCCGGCATCCGTGTCAGAACTGGTTCAGCGGCTTCCTTCCATCCCATGCGTTAGTCCTCGTCCTGTTCTGACTCGTCGTCGGCTTCCGCCTCGGCTTCGTCCTCGGCGATCGCTTTGCCTCGTTCGGAGAGCGCCGCCTCACCGCCGGCGTCCTCGAGTTTCTCCACGGCGGCCGCCGAGAAGGCGTCGGCCGTGACCTCGAGGGCGTTCCGGACCTGCCCGGAGCCCAGCACCTTCACGACGTCGACCTCGTGGCCGTCCTCGACGATATCGCGGGCGTCGAGCCGGTATCCCTCGTCGGTCTCCTCGGCTTCGCCCTCGGCGGCGTAGAGGACGGCGTCCTCGTCGAGCTTCTGGACGTCGATCTCGGCGACGTCGGCCTGAAGCTCGTCCGGTCGGTTGAAGCCGTGTTTGCCCTTCGGTTCGTAGTTGTGGAACTCGTGTTTGCTGCGGCCGGCGCGTCCGCGTCCGCCGCGGTGGCCGGCTCCTCGGCGGTTCTTGTGGGAGCCGCCGCTGTGCGTCCGCGATCCGCGCTGGCGTCGTTTTTTACTCGTCATGGTTTATCGCATCGATTCTAACAGTTGATTAATCTCCTCGGTTGTATGTTTTCCGAGTTGGCCGCCCTCCGCGGTCGGCTTCTTGATCCCCTCGTGACCGCCTCGCGGGGGGTGGAGACGCAGCGTCGGGGAGAACCCCTGCTCGCGCAGCGTCGTCTCCTCGGCGAGCAGCGCCTCGGCGAGCGCACCGAAGTCGTCGTACTCGGTGTTCTCGGCGAGCCACTCCTCGTCGACGTCGCCCTGTCGTCCCTCGAGGGGCTCCGCTCGCTTTGCGAGGACGGTCTCGAGGACCTCCTGTTCGGGCTCGCCGATCGCGACGTAGTCGTTGACCTTCGCGACCATTCCGTCGTAGGCGTCGGTCTCGGGGACGAGCGCGCAGTGGTTGACGCTGTGGATGTTGAGCATCTCCAGGGTGTCCTGGATGTCGCTGTTGCGGTTGACCTCGCCGCGGACCTGCACGACAGCTCTCATCGGTCAGCCACCTCCGCTTCCTCCTGGCCTCGAGAGCTCGGGTGACGCGACTGGGAGGCGTTCTCGAGGGCGTTAAACGTCGCCTTCGCGAGGTTGACCGTCGTTCGCGTGTTGCCGTGGCTTTTGGTCCAGGCGTTCTCGATGCCGGCCAGCTCGAGGACGGCACGAACCGTGTCGCTTGCGGCCAGTCCCAGCCCCTCGGGGGCGGGAACGAGCTCGACCTCGACGGAACCGGCCTTGCCGGTCGTCTGTCGGGTCAGCGAGTGCGGTCGGTCCGACCGATCCTCCCACGAGCCGGAGCCTCGCGGGACCTTGATCATGTTTAGCTTCGCGATACCGATCGCCTTCTGGATGGCCGACCCGACCTGGTCGTCTCGACCCTCGGCGTAGCCGACGTAGCCGTTGCGGTCGCCGACGGCGACGACGCAGCGGAACTTCACGCGTCGTCCGGAGTCGGTCATCCGCTGGACCATGTTGATGTCCAGTACCTCGTCGTCCAGTCCGGGGAGGAGCTGGTCGACGATCTCGGGCTCCTTCAGCGGGAGTCCCGAGTTGAGGGCGTCCTCCATCGTGTCGATTTCGCCCTCCTGGACCATTCGGCCGAGACGGGTGACGGGTTCCCAGCCACCGTCGTTGTAGTTGTTTCCACTCATTCGAGAATCGCCTCTCGTACCTCGTCGAAGTGTTCTGGTAGCTCTGTCGCGTCGAACTCGCCGCCGTACAGCGGCTCGTCGAGCTGCTCGGCGTACTCGGCGATGTGCTCGCCGCGCGTGCGCGACCAGTCCGCGAGCACGCTGTCGTTGTGCGGGATCTCGAGGCCGGCGTCGATCGCCCCCTCCTGGACGGCGAACACCTTGTTGCCCGGCGTCGCCTTGTTGAGGCCGATGTCGAGGACCGCTTCCTCGAGGCCGGCGTCGACCGCCCGCTTGCCGGCCAGCAGGCCGGTCAGGTAGGCCGCGGAAATGTTACTCGTGGGTGCTTCCCAGCCGTACTCCTCGAGATCGCTCGAGTGTGCGCTCGCGAGCGTCTCGTCGCCCTGGGGTCCGGGGACGATCAGCTGCGCCGTAGTGTGCTTGTTGCTCTTGCGAGCAACGAGGCGCGGCTTGTCCGATTTCAGCAGGCGCAACCTCTGATGGTAGTCCGTCCGGACCTCACGGCGACGCCGCATCGGAACGTTGTATCGTGGTCCTGTCGCCATTATTGGTCACCGTAGTTGTCGTCGATGTAGTTCAACAGGTACCGGACGCTGCGGAACTCGCCACCGCCAGCCTTCTTGTAGAGCTCGCGGTACTGCGTGGGCGTGATCTCGCCCTTGTCGCGGAGTTCGCGCAGCTTCCGTCGCTGTGCACGGATCTTGTCCTGCCACTCCTCCTTCTGGCTCTGGCGGGCGCCCTTCTTGCCCTTGCGCTTGCCCTGGCCCTTGCGGTGGCCGTAGGCGCGTTTCGCGTTGCGCTCGCGGGCGCGACCGCGGGAGTTGCCGCGGGCGTCCTTGGCTCGAATGCTGCCTTCGTCGACGAGATCGCGGATCTCGTCGCGGGTGATCGCTTCGGCGATCTCGCCCTGGGCGTCCGGATCGATCCAGACACGGTTCTTGCCGACGTCGAGGACGTCGGCGGCCAGTCGCTTCTGTGCGGAGAGATCAGTCATCGGATTCCACCTCGACTTCC
>NZ_AOIA01000019.1 GCF_000337695.1 Natronococcus jeotgali DSM 18795 | reverse complement strand
GATGTGTATAAGAGACAGTCCGTGTTCTCGACGTAGACCTCCTCGAAGCCGCTGGGGTGTTTCCCACGAACGGCTTCCGGCGTGCGGTAACCGGCCTGGACCTTCGGACCCTTGCCCTTGATCCCCTTGCGCTGCTTCGAGAGCTGGCCGCGGGGGCGACGCCAGGACTCGGGCGTGCGCTTTTTCTTGTGGTAGTCCTGTCGGTTGAACTGCGGCTTGCCCGCCTGCTTGCGTCGGGTGAGCAGGCGCTGCTCCTCCTCGGAGAGCTCGGGCGTCTTCTCGGTCAGCCCGCGGGGCTGCAGTTCGGTCTCGACGTCCTCGTCCGGTTCTTCCGCTTCCTCGACGCCCTCGTCTTCGATCTCGGCTTCGGTCTCCTCGGTTACCTCGAGGTCGCCGACGTCGGCCTTGATACGGGCCGCCAGCGCGTTTCCGACGCCGTCGGCCTCCGCCAGGTCGTCCTGGTCGGCCTGCTTGACGTCGTCGATCGTCTCGAAGCCGGCGTCGCGCAGCGCGTCGGCCTTGCTGGCGCCGACGCCGCTGATGTCCTCGAGGTCCTGTGGAGCGTCCGCCTCGGTAGGGGCGTCCTCGGTCTCTGGTTCGTCGTCAGCCATCTATCAGGCACCTCCTTTCGCGGGTTTCTCGGTGATGTAAACCCCGTCCTGGAAGACGCGGGTGTCCTTGCCGCTGACTCGGGTCAGCTGCTCGATGTCCGCCGCCGTCTGGCCGACGTCCTCCTTGTTCGGACCGGAGAGGACGAGCCGTTCGTCATCGACGGAGACGTCGGTCTCACCGTGGATAGTCGTGCGTCGCGGTGCCTTTTCGCCGAGGAAGTTCTCGATGACGACCTCCTCGCCCTCCACGCGGACCTGCATCGGGAAGTGGGAGTAGAAGACTTCCATCTTGTACTCCCAGCCCTCGGTCACGCCGTGGAAGGCGTTGTTCAGGTGGCTCTCGAAGGTGCCGACGGTCGCGTTCGTCTTCGCGTCCTCGGCCGTGCTTTCGATGACCACCTGGTCGTCTTCGGCTTCGACGGTCACGTCGGGGTACCAGAGACGCCGAGTAACGGCGCCCTCGGGTCCGTCGACGGTCACGTCGAGATGATCAACCTCGACAGATACGTTTTCGGGGATTTCCAGTTCGACTCGCATGATTAGTAGACGTATGCGATCACCTGGCCGCCGATCCCCTGCTCGCGCGCTTCGTAGTGGCTCATGATGCCACTGCTCGTCGTGACGACGAGCGCGCCGAAGTCTCGAGCCGGGAGGTATCGCTTCTCCCACTTCTCGAAGTCGTCGGCGCCGACCGCATAGCGGGGCTTGACGGGGCCACACTCGTTGATCGCTCCTTTCAGTTCGACGTCGAACTGACCGGCCTTACCGTCGTCGACGAACTCGAAGCCGTCGATGTACCCGCGGTCGTAGAAGACCTCGAGCACGCTGCCGATCTCGTTCGAAGCGGGCGTTACCTCGTGGCTCAGTTTCCCGACGCTCTCGGCGTTGTCGATCCCCGAGAGCGCGTTGCTGAGTGGGTCGTTTCCGGTCATGTTATCGGTACTTCCTGAATCCCATGTCGCGGGCGATCTCTCGGAAACACTGCCGGCAGAGGTTGATGTCGTACTTGCCGACCAGTCCCTGTTTGCGGCCGCAGCGCTGGCACTCCTCGATCTGGCCCGTGCGCTTGGCCGCGTGCTCGCCCGTCCGGTCGTTTTCTACGTCGCTTTCACTCATCCGTGGACTCCTCTACGTTGACCTCGAAGTTCGCCTCGAGGAAGCTGATCGCGTCCTCGGGGGTGAGTCGGTGCTTCGACGGGATCGATCGGGTCACCTTGTCGCGCTTGGCGATGCGGTAGCCCGGACGCACCAGGTTGACGGTGACGTCCATCCCGTAGATACCGACGTTCGGATCGTACTCCTGGGTCGGGAACTCGGTGTGTTCCTCGATCCCGAAGCTGAAGTTGCCCGTGTCGTCGAACTGGGTCTCGACCAGCGACGCGAGCGGGAGCGCGGTCTCGAGGAACTCGGCGGCGTCCTCGCCCCGAAGGGTGACCTTCGTGCCGATCGGATCGCCCTGGCGGATGCCGAAGTCGGGCTCGGTCCGCTTGGCCTGCGTGCGGACACTCTGTTGGCCCGTGACCTCCTCGATGATGTCCTCGGCTTTCCCGAGCTCGCGGCCACCGCGACCGACGCCCATGTGGACGACGACCTTCTCGACGCGGGGCTCGCGCATCTCGTGGAACTCGCCGTCGGATTCGGCCTCGCTACTCATCGTCATCACCGTCCTCGCCCGTGAAGTTCTCGTCGATCACGACGACGTACTCCTCGACGGTCTCGAACAGCCCGCCGTCGTCAGTTTCGACGGTGACGATGTTCGAGCCGCTGCCGGGAGTGACGTCGATCTCGCTTACCTCGCCGATCTTGCCGCCGTGGTTACCGCGGACGGCCGTGACGAGTGCACCCTCCTCGTAGGGGAAGTGCGCGACGATCGACTTGTCGTCGTTGTCGACGACGATCGAATCGTTCGTGCTGTACTCCTCGTCGACGACGACGTTCGTGCCGTCGTGCAGCGTCAGCTGGGTGTCGCCGCCCGACACCTGCTGTTTGTTCTCGATCTTGCCGAGGCGGCTGTCGGCGGCCTCCGCGTCGATCTCGGTCAGGGCGAGCCGGCCTCCTTCGTCGGGGAAGACCCGGTAGTACTCCTCGCGACCGGGGAACGCGACGATGTCGAACATGCCGATCGGGCGCTGCTCGTCGTTGATCGGCTCCCCGTTGACGAGGATCGAGTCCTCCGAGAGGGCGTACCGCGCTTCCTTCTTCGAGTCGACGTAACCGAGCACGTCCCGAAGCAGGACGACGAGCGGAACGCCGTCCTCACCGTGCGGGCCGGCGTCGGCCTTGACCGTGAAGACGTCGGTCTTGCGCTCGACCGGCCAGGACTTGGGAACGGACAGTCGCTTCTGATGTTTCGTCATTCGCTATCACCTTCCGTGTCGTCGGCGTCGCCTTCGAGGCGTGCCTCGCGGCGCTCGTCCTCGAGGTCCAGCTCCGTGATCCGAACGTTCGAGGGCTCGAGTGCCCGGGGAACCTCCTCCCCGTCGGCCGTCTCGACTGTCACGTCCGCGACGTGGATCGTGCCGTCCTCGAGGATCGCGCGAACGACCTCGCCCGTCTCGCCGGCGTGGTCGCCGCGCATGATCTCGACGGTGTCGCCCGCGTTGACGCGGGTCCGTCGCGTGTCGTACTCCTCGCGGAGGTCATCCGAGAGCGTCGCGTGAAGCTGCTTCTGTCGCTTGTGCAGCGGCGCACGCTCCGTTTGGGTTCGCTGTTTGTGTGGTTGCTTGCTCATACTCAGACGATCATCGTTGCGGTCGAGGCGATCGCGCCGAAGCGTTCGGCGACCTCGCGCGCGATCGGGCCCTTGATCTCCGTCCCGCGGGGCTCTTCGTTCTCGTCGATGATGACCGCCGCGTTGTCCTCGAACTTCAGGCGCGTGCCGTCCGGTCGGCGGATCGACTTCCGCTGGCGGACGATGACGGCCTCGAGGACCTGGCGGCGCATCTCCGGGGTACCCTTGGTGACCGAGACGGTCACCTTGTCACCGAGACCCGCCTTCGGCTGGCGGTTCTTGGTGCCCTGGTAGCCCGAGACGCTGATGACTTTCAGCTCGCGGGCGCCGGTGTTGTCGGCGCAGGTTACCAGCGACCCCTTCTTGAGTCCCTGGGTGACGTCGGCTTTCATCGCCTCCATCACTGATCACCCTGCGTCGCTTCGGGCTCGGCACCCTCGGTGACGTCGCCGCTGGAAAGCTCCCGGTCAGGTTCGGACTGACGGGTCAGCTCGGCGATGTCCTCCGCGGTTGCCTCCTCGGTTACTTCGACGACCACGTGCGATTTCGTCTTCGACAGTGGTCGGGTCTCTGCGATCTTGACCGTGTCGCCGACCGAGAGCGGCTCGAGCACACCCGGTACGTGGGCCGGGATGCGCGAGCGACGCTTCATCTGGCGGTCGTACTTCGGAACCGCCACGTCGTACTCTCGTTCGACGACCACGGTCTTGTCCATGTCCGTCGAGATGACGGTCCCCTCGAGGATCTGCCCTCGAACGGAGAGCTCGCCGTAGAACGGACACTTCTCGTAGTCGTATTCCTCCGGGTTTTCCGGCTCCGGAGGGGTTTCAACGTCTAATCCTATTGCCATGGTGAGTCACCATTCGTTTCCGTGCGTCGGGCGGGTTGTGAGAGCAGTCGCGAGCCATCGACCGTAACGTAGGCCACGTCCTCGCCGGCGCAGTCCGAACCGGCGGAGGATTCCTCCGTCGGCTCGGGTTTAGCATCGGCCAGTTTGGACGCGGTCCCCGACGCCTTCGCGGCGTCGGCGGCGTCATCTGTGATCGCGAACTCGAACGTCGAGCCCGACTTCGGCACCATCACGACCCGAGACGCGCCCTCGTCGCACTCGGCGGCGTTGCCGCCTCGGTCCCGTTCCGCCTCCGGCGGAACGCAAACCTCTATCGAGAGGGTATTGGTCGTCTCGACGACGACCCGTCCCTCGAGACCGACCCGCGAGGCGTCGTCGCTCTCGACGACGCGGACGGGCAGGCCGTTGAGTTCGTGTCGGGGCAGCGTTTCGGGTGTCAGTGCCATGTTAGTGTGTTATTCTTCGGTCTCGTCTGCGTCCGCCGTCTCGTCGAGGTCGCCTTCTTCGCGCTGGATCGTCTTGATCCGGGCGATGGTGCGACTCAGCTCGCCGATGCGACCCGGGTTCTCCGGGGCGCCGCCGGCCGCGAGCACCGACTTCTGGTTGAGCAGCTCGGTCTCGAGCTCCTCGAGTTCGGACTGGCGCTCGGCGGCGGTCATGTCGCGGATCTCTTCGACGTGGAGGATCGCCATCAGGCGTCACCTCCCTCGTCCTGTCTCTTATACACATCTCNAGAGATGTGTATAAGAGACAGCCTCGAGGTCGTCGAGTTCCTCCTCGGCCGGCGCCTCGTCGGGGACGTCGACGTCCTCGTCCTCGGCGGCCTCGACCTCCTGCTCGATGACCTCCTCGATATCCTCTTCTTCGGGCTCGGGCTCGACGTCCTCGTCCGCGGGGGCTTCGGCGCCGCTCTCGGCGGCCTCGGCCTCCTCGGGTTCGCCCTCGAGCAGCTCTTCGACGCCCTCGGCCTCGTTGGCCTCGACGGCGTCGGGGACGAGCTCCTCGGGATCCGCATCGTCGTTGATCTGGAAGTCGTCGGGCAGCTCGGCGCCCGGCGGAATGATCTTCACGTCGACGCCGATCGTCCCGAGTTTCATGACGGCGACGCCCTGGCCGTGATCGACGACCTCCTCGGCGGGCTCGCCGTTGTGCTTGATGTAGCCGCGGTTGAACTTCTCGACGCGCGAGCGGGCGCCGGTGACCTTCCCGGAGAGGACGATCTCGGCGCCGAGCGCACCCGAATCCATGATCCGATCGATCGTCGTGTGACCGGCCTTTCGGAAGTACCAACCCCGTTCGAGGGCGTTCGCCAGACGGTCGGCGACGATCCGTGCGTTGAGGTCGGGTTCCTCGACCTCCTGAACGTCGATCTGGGGGTCCTCGAGGTTGAACTTCTCCTCGAGGGCCGTCGTGACCTTCCGGATGTTCTCGCCGCCCTTGCCGATGACCATTCCCGGCTTCTCGGCCTTGAGAACGATCTGGGTACCCATCGGCGTCTTGGCGACGTCCATACCGCCGTAGCCCGCGCGGCCGAGCTCCTCTTCGAAGAACTCGTCGATCTGGGACCGCTGCAGGCCGTTTTCGATGAACTGGTGTTCGTCAGCCATTAGTTCTCACCCGCCTCGTTCTCGTCGACTTCCTCGACCACGATCTCGACGTCCACTTCCGGCGTGTTCCAGGCGGTCGCCCGCCCCATCGCGCGGGGCTTGCGGCCGACGGACTCGCCGACCTTGTGGGCGGCGATGTGGACGATCTCCATCGAGGCGCCGTCGAAGCCCTGGTGGTCGGCGTTGGACTCGACGTTCTCGAGCAGATCGAGGAACTCCCCCGAGACCTTCTCGGGGTACTTGCCGGCGTCCCAGCCCTCGACGTCGGAGCGGTGTCCGGCGCCAGTGTTGTGGGACTTGAACGGGACCGACTGCTCCTCGTCGATGACGTCCTGAAGGTACGCCTGCGCGTCCGCGACCGTGCGGCCCTTGATTTCGCGGGCGACCTCCTTGCTGTGCTTGTGGCTCATGTGACGCTCCCGGAGCATCGCCTTCGCGGTCGTGTCCGGATCCGCGTCGACTGAGTAGTTGATTCCCATGCGATGATCACTTCAGTGGGACGAACTTCGAGGATCGAGTCGCGCCGATCCCGGCCTGTCCGTGCTCGACAGACGTGCGGGTCAGCTGGAACTCGCCGAGATAGTGGCCGATCATCTCGGGTTCGACGCGAACGCGCTCGAAGGACTGTCCGTTGTACACGGAGAAGGTCAGTCCGACGAACTCCGGCAGCACCGGCATGTCCCGCAGGTGCGTTCGGATCGGCGCGTTGGCGGTCTCTTCCTCGCCTTTCTCGCGGGCCTCCTCGAGCAGTTTCTCCTGCTCGACGGAGAGACCGCGTTCGATACTTCGCCGCTTGCGAGCGGGCAGCAGTTCCGCGACGTCCTCGAGCTCCATCTCCTGCAGCTCGTCGAGCGTGTGGCCGCGGTAGGTGAACTCACCTTCGCGACCGGTTCTGTACTCCTGACTCATTTGTTTCCACCTCGGCCGGTACGGCGCGAGGAGATGTCACCGACCTTCCGTCCCGGCGGGGCATCCCGCGAGACGGACTTCGGCTTGCCCGGGTGCTGGCGACCGCCGCCACCGAAGGGGTGGTCGATCGCGTTCATCGCCACACCGCGGACGCGGGGCCACTTGGTGCCCCGAGCTTTCATCTTGTGATACTTGTTCCCGGCCTTGACCATCGGCTTCTCCGTGCGGCCGCCGCCGGCGACGACGCCGACGGTGGCGCGACACTGCGGATCGAGCCGCTTGACCTCGCCGCTTGGCAGCTGGACGACCGCGGCCGATCGATCGTGGGTGATCAGGTCCGCGCTGACGCCCGAGGCGCGAGCGAACCGACCGCCGTCTCCGGGGTTGGCCTCGATGTTACAGACCGGAACGCCCTCGGGAATCTCCGCGAGCGGGAGCGTGTTCCCCGGCTTGATCTCGGCGCTGACGCCGACCTGGATCTCCTCGCCGACGGTGATCCCTTCCGGCGCGAGCACGAGTCGCTGATCGCCGTCCTCGAACTCGATGGCGGCGACCGGCGCCGAGCGGGCGGGGTCGTGTTCGATGTCGACGACCGTCCCGCGGACGACGTCGTCGTCCTCCTCTTTCTTGTGGTCGAGCTTCGCTTTGTATCGGTGCGACGGGGCGCGGAACGTGGAGGTCCCGCGGCCGCGCCGTTGTCCGAGAATGCGTCGTCCCATCGGTTAGAACACCCCGATACGCGAGGCGACTTCCTGGGCGTCGTCGTCCTCGGACAGCTTGACGGATGCTTTCTTCTTTCCTTTCATGGTCACTTGCGTGTTGACGTCGTCGACCGTGACCTCGAAGCGCTCCTCGACCTCGTCCCGGATCTCGGGTTTGGTCGCGTCGGGGTTGACGACGAACTGGAGCTTGTTCTCGAAGTCCATGTCGTTCATCGCCTTCTCCGTAACGAGCGGGTGCTCGATCTGGCGGCTCATCGGTCGGCCACCTCCTCGAGCGCGCTCTCGGTCCAGACGGTCAGCCGACCGGGCTGGGCGCCCGGCGCGAGATCCTCCGCGTTGACCTCCGCGGCCGTCGTCACGTCCGCGCCGGCAAGGTTCCGGGCCGCACGCGACGGACCGGTCTCGCTGGCGGTGACGAAGAGGATCGATTTGGGCTGTTTGTACTTCCGTCCGCGGGTCGTCCCGCGACCCGAGCGGACGCTTCGACCCTCGTCGGCGCGTTCGACGTCGGCCGCGAGGCCGGCGTCCTCGAGGAAGGAGACGACCTCCTTGGTCTTCTCGAGGTCCTCGAACTCGTCGCTGACGACGACCGGCGTCTCGAGGTCGTCGTCGAACTCGTGGCCGCGCTCGGCGACGAGTTCGGCGTCGGTCGTCGCAGCGATGGCGCTGCGGACGGCCAGCTTTTTCTCTTTCGTGTTGATCGATTCGGTCCAGTCCTTCTCGGCTTTCGGCGGGTGAGCTTTGCGTCCCGAAACCGTCTGGGGAACGCGTCGACCGCGTCCGTTCTGTCGGGGGACGTGGGCCATCCCGCGGCCGCTACCGAACGATTCGGCCGGCGTTCGAAGGCCGGCGAACTCGTCGGCGCCGTAGTCCTGTTTTCGGTTGGCCTGGGCGGCGCGGACGGCGCGGGCGATCAGGTCCGGGCGGTACTGGGTCTCGAAGACCGCCGGGAGCTCGATCGAGTCCGCGTCCGAGCCGTCCAGGTTGCGTACTGTTGCGTCCATGTGTTATCCCTGGTTGGATGCGGTGGAGACGAACCGGACCTCGGGATCGAGGCGCGGCTGGTCTCCGGGTCGGATCGCCGGGCGGAAGCGCAGCAGGCGCTTGTCCGGCCCGGGGAGCGAGCCCTTGATCAGCGCGTGCGGTCCGTCGACTTCGCCGTAGTTGACGAAGCCGCCGTCGACCGTCGCGTCTGCGCCGTCGCCGATGTCGACGAGGCGCTTGTTCAGTTCCGTCCGCTGGTGGTAGCCGGTCTGACCCTGCTGGGGGACCGTCGAGCGGACGCGGGAGGGGTTCCAGGGGCCGAGGTTACCGATGCGGCGCCGCCAGCCCTGTCGGGCGTGTTTGCCCTTGCGTTTCTGGACGCCCCAGCGCTTGACGGGGCCCTGGGTCCCTTTCCCTTTCGTGACGCCGCTGGCGTCGACGTACTCGCCGGCGCGGAACACGTCGTTGAGGACGTGTTCGCCGCCGTCGGCGAGCACCTCGAGGGCGAACTCGAGACGCTCCTCGACGGAGCCGCCGCCGACGCGCGTCTCCATCACATCCGGTTTCTTCTTCGGGATCGAAGGGACCTCCGAAGGGACCGTGTGCGTGATGACGCGAACGTCGGCGATGCGGCCGTCCTCGAGGTAGCCTCGAAGCTCGTCTTCGGCCGCGTCGGCGTCGTAGTCGTCGCCGGGAAGGTCCAGAACGCGATCGAGTTCGGGAACGAACTCGTCGGTCCAGACCTCGGTGAGCGGTTTCTTTCCGTACGGCGTGTCTTCGTACGCACGCAGGGCGACCGCGCGCATCGGCGGCGTCTCCACGATCGTGACGGGGACGGTCTCTTCCATCCCTTCGGTCGGCGAGTTCGCTTTGTCGTCGACCATCACGACGTGGGTCATGCCGGCCTTGTAGCCCGCGAAACCCTGGAGCGTCGGCTGTCCGTCGTCGTCCGGCCACGAGTTAAAGCGCGGAACCTCCGAGGAGGCGCGCTGTCGTGGGCCGAACCCGAGTGAGCCTTTGCGTGGTGAATTTGGTTGTGGCATTCTATCACTCTCTGAGAGAGAGGGGAGCGAGCGTGGCGAACAGAGCCTCTTCCGTTCGCACCACGTCGCTTCCCTGGTCCGGAACCGTATTCAGCCAGAGGTCGAACCCCGGATCGGTGGGTTCGACTCCGTCGCCGTCGACGCCGTCCCGGCGGGACAGCGCGTCGACGGCCTCCTCGTCCATTCCGAGGATTGCCGGCAGCCCTCTCTCGGGTGCCCCGAAGGCGACGGTCATCCCGTCGCGCTCGCGGCGTCCGGCCAGCGTCCCCAGCCGCCCGACGGTGAGTTCGGCACCGAATCGGGAGGCCGCGATGCGGACGCCGGCGTCCTCACGGCCGAGCGCTGCCTCGAGGTCCGTCCGCTCGATCGAGAGCCCCGGAAGGGGCCCGTCGACGAGTTTCGCCCGGACCGGTCGTCGCGAAGAGACCCTGACGGTTACGCGCTCCCCCTCCTCGAGCTCCATACCGGGAGGCACGTTGAGGGAGATCGGGTGTTGCAAGCCGCAATTGACCCGCACGCGTTGATCAGGTCCGACCTCGGTCACGATTCCTTGTCTTGACGACCCCGAATCGTCCGATTCGGAGCCGGTCTGTGACACGGCGCGGAGCGGGGGCAGGATGCCCGCGTACTCGAGTTCGTCGCGCATCCCCCAGGCCTCGTTTCGGAGGTAGGGGGGCGTCGTCGCGTACCGCAAGACGGTGGCGACGAACTCGCCGTCGAATCGCCCGCGTTCGCCCTCCCGATCGGGGAAGACGACGAGCCGATCCGCCCGGAACACGGTCGCCGCGCGGGCGACGTATCCGAGCTTGCGAGTTGCCTCGCGTTTGTCCTCGGCTTCGCGGGTGAGCGACGACGGCACGAGCACGCTGACGGTCATGTCCACGCTTCGGCGCCGCGCCACTAGACTGTAGCGATGTTTTGCGGACAAGGTCTTAAAAGGGTAGCGGATTCGATTCCGGCTGTGAACGGCTCACGGGTGAGAATTCGACGCATACGGGTACTCGAGACACACTGTCGCGACCGCTAACGTGTTCCCCTGCGAGACGCCCCTCGAGAGGGGGCCGAAATGGACCGACGGCACCGGGACGTGGTACGGCGAAACGGCTCACACGGCCCCCGATTCGCAATCCTTATACAGCTACCAGAGATAGGTGAAACTGCAACGGGGCGCTGGTAGTGTAGTGGTATCACGTGACCTTGCCATGGTCACAACCTGGGTTCAAATCCCAGCCAGCGCATTTCTCCGACTATAACGCCGCGAGCACTGCGTAGCAGTGCGAGTATCCGTAGACGGAGACATCGTCCAGGGGATTTGAAGCAGGGAGTGGAGCGAAGCGGAACGACCGTGGTTCAAATCCCAGCCAGCGCACTTTCACTGAACAACAACGACGAGCGTCGCGTGGCGCTACGCGCCACGGTATTGCGAACGGCGAAGCCGTGAGCGGAGCGAGTCGGCTGTTCAGTGAAAATTGCACTAGATTTGAACGAGAGAAGTCGCAGCGCCGAGCGAAGCGAGGCGACCGTCTTCGCGTGGTTCAAATCCCAGCCAGCGCATTTCTCCGACTACAACGCCGCGAGCGCTGCGTAGCAACTCGAGTATTCGAACTCGGAAGCGCCGCTCGAGGAACGAGAAGGAACCGGTAGCAGAAGGGGAGGTGACGACGAAGACACGACGGAAATACGGTGTGCGATGGGCCGCGTCAGGAGTGTCTCCCGACGGTCGATCCCGCGTTACTCTCGATACGCCTCGTGTTCTGGCCCCCACTCGCTTCGTGGGAGTTCCTTCCAGAAGTAATCGCCACGGGGTGGAAGGGAATCGGCATCGGCCGGGTCGACGTCGTAGAGGTCACCAGACGCGAGCCCCTCCAGAACCTCGGTCATGACGTTGTTGATGACGGTGACGAGCCTTCCGTTCGAGGCGTTTCCAAGCTGGGACGCCTGCCCGCGGAACTCGAAGAGGACGCTACCCCGTCCTCGGACGCCATGAGCGTTCCGTGCGATGTTCGCGGTTGTCCCGCCGGGATATCTATCCCAGGTCGTGTGACCGTATCCCTTGGTTTGTTGGTAGGCGTATGCGCTGATCTGTCGGGAGAGGGCTACTGCCTCATCAGGGGCTGCCTCGTTGAGCGGCCACAGCGTCGACGCGTTGATCATCTCGCAGTCCTCGTTGCGGTACGTGAACTGGTGGTGCCAGTCGGTGATGATGTCGGCGCCGACCTCGTCGGCCTTGTCGAGCAGTGCCTGGGTCTCCGGTGAGGGATTCTCGTCCGGAATCACGTCGGGATCAATGCCGTCTGCGTCGGCAAGGGTAGCCGAGTCGATACCGAAGTAGTGCTGTCGGTTCGGGTCAACCGGCCCACACTGATCCGATCCGAAGTACGGTCCGTCGTGACAGACGTCCTCCGGCCGCGCGTTCGCTCGCGTGGGCGTCTCGTTGTCGTCTGCTGGCGCCCAGCCGTCGGGATTGAGTCGTGGGACGACGTGGAGCGTTAGTTCGTCAAGGATCTCGTCGGACCGGCGCCCGCCGGAAGCGAGCCCCTGGAGAAGACGCAAGGCGGCCTCGGTCACGTGCTGCTCGTCGCCGTGTTGTTGGGTGATGTAGAAGACGTCCGGATCACCATCCCCGGCACGTACGTAGGGGATATCGCGGCCTTGCCACGTCTCGCCGATCGACTCGTACTCGAGACCGCTTCGGGAGTCGAGTTTCTCGAGCGTCTCGTACAGTTCCTCGTTGCTCGTGAACGCGTTGTAGTTGATGGTCGCGGTCTCCGGAACGAACGGCCCGCCCGGTTTGATGAAGTCGTCCTGGCAATCCTGTGCCGCGACTCGTCCGGATACGGCGAGTCCCATGGCTGTCGCTCCACCAACGCTTTTCAGTACTTGCCTTCGCTTCATGGTCCGAGATAACACACACCGTCATTGAATATTAATCTTTCCTACAGATAATAGAATTGCGTTCATGTAGGTCGATAACAACATTTGAGACCATAATACACAATTACATCACCACCTCGTCGGATACGTAGCCAGTGCGGGGGACTGCCGACAGAGGTGATTTCTGAGCGACTATCAACCCCTCCTCGTCTCGAGTCTCACATCGCTGATAGCGACCGCCGACGGCTCGCGGTCCCGGCTGCGTCGGATCTGCACTCGAGCCGACCGATTCGTAACCCTTATGAATTCACTCGAGAGACGTAAGACTGCAACGGGGCGCTGGTAGTGTAGTGGTATCACGTGACCTTGCCATGGTCACAACCTGGGTTCAAATCCCAGCCAGCGCATTTTCACTGAACAACAACGACGAGCGTCGCGTGGCGCTACGCGCCACGGTATTGCGAACGGCGAAGCCGTGAGCGGAGCGAGTCGACTGTTCAGTGAAAATCGCACTAGATTTGAACGAGAAGACCGCGAACGAGAGCGAGCGGTTCGCGAAGCTCGCAGTTCGGTCAGCACAGTT
This sequence comes from Natronococcus jeotgali DSM 18795, assembly GCF_000337695.1. Lineage (GTDB taxonomy): Archaea > Halobacteriota > Halobacteria > Halobacteriales > Natrialbaceae > Natronococcus > Natronococcus jeotgali. The sequence goes on along the minus strand of NZ_AOIA01000019.1, from coordinate 33,900 downwards.
TCAGAGTAACGCTCCGACGGTCTCGAGCCGAATCGGAACCCGTACTCCGCGCGTCCTCGAGCGACCGTCGACTCGGCGGCCGGCCTCGAGGTGTCTCGTTCCGAATCCCCGAGAACCGTTCGTCCTCGAGCGACGGTATCCGACGTCGAGTTACCAACTCCCGATTGGAGCGAGTAACTCGAGATGAACCGCCTTCGCGCTCGGGGCCGGCGTGAAACCACCGACGGGCTTTAAGTCGGACCGTGGCGGCTTGAGAGTCGGAATGACCGGACCAGACGACGAGCGAACGAGAGAGCTGGGCGTCGAGTTCGGACCGCTCGCTCGCGACCTCGAGGACCACCAGTATCCGACGACGAGCGACGAGTTGGTCGAGCAGTACGGCGACGCGGTGTTGGACCTCCCGAACGGCGAACAGCAACTCCACGAGCTGTTCGAGCTGGTTCCCGAGGAGCGCATCGACTCCGCCGCGGACGCTCGGGCCGCGATCTTCAACACCGTCGGCGACTCCGCGATCGGCCGCAAGGGGTATAGCGACCGGACCCCGCCGGCGATTGGCGAGCGTGAGGAGTGGCCCCACGAGTCGTTCTGACCCGATCCGACGCCGCGGGCTCCGGACCGCGGGCTCGTCGCGGGTGTCGGCCGAGATGACCGTCCGCCTCGAGCAGTAGTGCCGCCTGCGAGTGGCTTATATATCCCGGAGCGATACCCACCAGCGAACGGTCGAACGAACAGGTCCCATGCAACCCCAGTCTACATCCGAAACGGAGACGGACGAACTCCAGTACGACCAGGCCAACGACAGGTACGTCTTTCACCACGCGGACGACGACACCGCGACGCTGACCGCGAGGATCGTCCACGCGCTCGCGGAGATCGCCGACACGGACGTTTCGCAGGGCGAGTTCTCCCTGTACGACAGCATCGATCCCGACGCCCTCGATCGGATATTCCGGCCGAAGGCCGACGGCACCGAGCGAACCGGCGGCCACATCGCCTTCGCAGCCCTCGAGCACGAGGTGTACGTCTACGCCGACGGCGACATCGTCATCTATCCGCCCGACGCCGCCCCCCGTCCGCGCCCCGTCCGGTGACGACGGCGACCGTCCTCAGCCGTCGAGTTCCGACGACCGATCGCGACCGCGGAGAGTCGAGTGCAGGGTCCGGATTTAGGTGCGACGATCCCGACAGTGTCCGCCATGACAGTCGTCGCGCTACTCAGCGTCGCACCGGTGATCGAGGGCAGCATGGCCGAGGAGGTCGCGAGGGCCGTCGACGCCCTCGAGGAGTACGACGTCGGCTACGAGACGAACCCGATGGGGACGGTGATCGAGGCCGACTCGATCGACGAGCTGTTCGCGGCCGCCCAGGCGGCCCACGAGGCCGTCGACGGCGATCGCGTAAGCACCGTCTTGAAGATCGACGACAAGCGGGACCGCGAGACGGCCGCCTCGGAAAAGGTCGAGGCCGTCGAGGAGGCCCTGGGTCGGTTCCCCTCGAGCGACCGCGAGTAGCGGATCGACCCGACGGCGTATTCGCCCGCGGCTCGGGCCGGCCCGGCGTCTCGAGGCGCAAGACCGAACACCCTCGAGTCGGTACGGGCGGGCATGGAACGGACGACGCTCGACGTTACCGGCATGTCCTGTAGCGGCTGCGAGGAAACCGTTACCGACGCGCTCGAGGCGCTCGCGGGCGTCTCGTCGGCGACGGCGAACCACGAGACCGACGAGGTGCGCGTCGAACACGGCGAGGAGACGACCGTCGAGGGGATCCGCAGCACGATCGAGGACGCGGGCTACGAGGCCGACGCCTGATCGCGAAGGGGCGACGGCGAGGCGGCGCCGACTGACAAACTGTTTTACGGCCGACGCTAGAGGAGGGGTATGGAGAGTCTCAACCGGATGGCGATCGAGCTGGTCGACGAAGCCCTCGACTACGCCGAGGAGCTCAACGTCGGCGGGTTCGACCTCGAGAACGAGGCGACCGTCCTCGACTTCGGCGTCGAGTTCGACGGCGGGGTCGAAGCCGGACTGCTGTTGACCGAGATCCAGACCGCGGGGATGGCCACGCCGAGCCACCAGCTCGGCGAGATCGACGGGACGCCGATCCCCTACGTCGAGCTGACGTCGGACCAGCCGGCGCTGTCGCTGCTTTGCTCCCAGAAGGCGGGTTGGGAGCTGGCGACGGAGGACTTCGAGGGGCTCGGCAGCGGGCCCGCGCGAGCGCTCGTCGCGCGCGAGGAGGAGTTCAGGCAGGTCGGCTACACCGACGCGTTCGACCTGACCGCGCTGGCCGTCGAGAGCGACGAGCTGCCGACGGCGTCGGCCGCCGAGCAGGTCGCCGACCTCGCGGAGGTCGAGCCCAGCAGCGTCTTCCTGCTCGCCTACCGGACGGCGAGTCTCGCGGGGAGCATCACGTCCGCGGCGCGGGCGGCCGAGCTCGCGACCTACCGGCTGACGGAGCTGGGATACGATCCTAACGACATCGTCTCGGCGACGGGCCGGGCCCCGGTCGCGCCGGTCGCGGCCGACGAGGACGACGCGATCGCCAGGACGAACGACGCGATCGCCTACGGCGGCCGCGCCCACCTGACGGTCCGGGAGGACGCGGACGTCTTCGACTCGATCCCCTCGACGGCGGCCGAGGCCCACGGCCGTCCCTTCGCGGCGATCTTCGACGATCTGGACTGGCAGTTCGAGGAGGTTCCCGCGGATCTGTTCGCGCCCGCGGCGGTCACCGTCGACGTCCTCGGAGGACCGACCGAGAGCTACGGCGAGACCGACGAGGAGCTGCTCGCGGAGTCGTTCAGCCTCTAGATGGCTGCCCCGATCGACACCGTGCTCTTCGATCTCGACGGCACGCTCTGTCGGTACCGCCGCAGCGCGGCCGACGTCCTCGAGATCGCCTTCGAGCGCGCCGGCGTCGGCCCCGTCTTCGAGCCGGGGGCCTACTACGATCGTTACCGGGAGTACCTCGAGCGAAGCGCGAGACCCGTAGACCTCCACGAGCAGTGTTTCGGCGATCTGGCGGTCGAGTCGGGGTACGACCGCGCCGACGGCCTCGCGGTCGCGCGCGCGTTCCGCGAGGAGCGCGACCAGCGAAACGTCGAGCCGCTGCCGGGAGCGACGGCGACCCTGGAGGCGCTGGCCGACGAGTACGCGCTCGGACTGGTCACGAACGGACTCTCCGCGATGCAGCGCCAGAAGCTCGAGTCGACGGGACTCGAGGACGCGTTCGAGACGATCGTCTACGCGGGCGAGGACGCCGCGCCCAAGCCCGATCCGGAGCCGTTCGATCTCGTGCTCGACGAGCTCGGCTCGGCGCCGGAGCGGACGGTGTACGTCGGTAACTCTCTCTCTGCCGACGTCGCGGGCGCCCGGGCTGCGGGGATCGATTCGGCGTGGCTTCCCGAGGGGACGGTCCCGGCGGAGCCGGACCCGAGCCCGGACTACGTCCTCGAGTCGCTGGCCGACCTGCGGTCTCCGCCCTGGCGCTGACGCCGGTAGTGTTACTCGGCGGGACGGACGTCCGTGACGGTACCGACCCCCTTGCTCCGTCCCTCCCGGAAGACGAACTTCTGGCCCTCCTCGACGAGGTATGGGCGGAACTTGAACCGGACGGTGGTTCGTCCCGTATCGCCCGGCAGCAGCCGCCCGTTCTCCGGGGAGAAGGCCGCGGCCTCGCCGATCGTCTCGAGGTGGACGACGGGCTCGTAGCCGTCCCCGATCCGGGTGGGGTGGTTGAGCACCATCACCTCGGCCTCGAACTCCCGGACTGGATCGGGATCGGCGTCGCGGGGAATCAGGGCCATCCCGCGCTCGATGGCGCTTTCGGTGACTCCCTTAAGCGCGATGCCGACGATCCGGCCGGCTCGAGCCTTATCGACCCGGTGGTAGTGCATCTCGATCGATCGGACCTCGACCTCCTGGAACCGCCCGTCGGGCATCGGTCCGAGCAGGAGTTCGTCGCCGGCCTCGACCTCGCCGGCCATGATCGTCCCCGAGGCGACGGCCCCGACGCCGGTGACCGAGTAGCTGCGGTCGACGTACATCCGGAACTCGCCGGTGTCCCGGGAGGTCTTGGGCAGCCGATCGAACAGTTCGTCGAACGTGTCGAGTCCCTCCATCGTGAGCGCGCTCGTCGTCACGATGGGAACGACGCGGTCGCCGATCTCCTCGAGTGCGGCGTCGACGCCGTGGCGGGCGACCCGCAGCGGGGACTTCTCGACGTCCCGGAGCAGCCGCTCGACCTCGCGTTCGACCTCCTCGACCCGCTCGTCGGAGACGGCGTCGACCTTCGTGATCGCGACGATCGTCGGCAGCTCCGTCGCCAGCAACACGCCGAGGTGCTCGCGGGTGGTTCGGGTCGGGCCGTCGTCGGCGGCGACGACGAGCAGCCCGTAGTCGAGCTTCTGTCCGACCAGCCCGCGGATCGTCGTCCGGAGCCACGGCTCGTGGCCGACGGTGTCGACGAAGGAGACGAGTCGATCGGCCTCCTCGACGACCTCGGCGCGGTCGGCCTTGCGGTCCGGGTTCCGGACCCGGACGGGGCCGTCGTCATCGAACCCGTAGACCGCGTAGGAGAGATCGGCGGAGAGGCCGCGCTCGACCTCGTGGGGCTGGACGTCGAGGTACGCCCGCGTCGCGCCGTCGCCGTCGTCGGCGGTGCCGGTAACGAGCGATCCGACGAGGGTGCTCTTCCCGTGGTCGACGTGGCCCGCCGTCCCGACGACGAGGTGTTCGTCGTCGGTCTCGAGCATCGAACCGTCGCGGACCTGTGCGACCCCAACCAGCCCCTTGGAGGAGCCGCTCTCGCCTCCGACGCCCCAGGTCTGGACGTCGTCGATGTGAGCGTCGGCCTCCTCGGCCAGCAGGGAGAGGACGTCCATCGACTCGGAGAAGGCGTCGTGATCGATGCCGGCGAGCCCGCCGTCGTCGGTGACGCCGACGACGTAGGTCGCTTCCCCGTCGCCCGACAGCAGTCGGTGACGGAGCTGTGCGGCCAGGCTCTCCCGGCGTCCGCCCTCGAGGTGGACGTCCCGAAGCAGCCGTTCCTTGAACTCGACGCTTCCGCCGTCCTGTTCGCCACGTTCCAGGGCCCGGTCGAGGAGGGCCCGGTCACGGCTCATGGCAGGCAGTAACTCACGAGCCGATAAAAGCTTCCCGGCAGAGGCGTCTGTTAGCACGACACAGGACGGATTCGGCCGTTGCGAGAGCGCTGCCGATCGTCGTCCGTAACCGTTCGTTACCGACGCCCCTGGACCGGTAGCTCCCGGTTACGACCGAATTCGCCTCGAGATGTTTTCCGTCGAAATCTATAGCAACTGGTTAATCGGACCTAGAATTACTTACAAAAATGATATTACCGGCGATCACATCTCTCCGGGCGCCATGTCATCGAACGACAAGACGGTACGAGCGTTTCTCAGAGAGCATCCGCGACTGACGGGCGCCCTGTTCGCCGGCTGTCTCCTGCTGTCCCAGATCGGAACGGCCGCGGCCGATCTCGGTATCACCGGCAACGGCGGCGGCACCTGGTAATCCGACGTTACAACTCCGCGAACCGGTCGTCGGTCGACCAGCACCAGTCGCCGTCGTAGCGGACGGGGATCTCCGCCAGCCGGAGAAAGCGGGCGAGCGAGTCGCCGGAGAGTTCGATCGGCGGGGGCTCGGTTCCCGCCAGGAAGTGGCGGTCGACGCCGTCGATGTAGGGAACGTACTGCGCGCCGACCCCGCTGTCGACGTGGTACAGCCGAAGGTGGAGTCGGTAGCGGTCGTCGCCGAGCGACTCGATTCGACAGCTGTTCGCAACGCCGCTGCCGGCCTGTCCGACGGTGGCGCTCCCGTCGCCGACGACGACGTACTGGTTGCCAGCGAGCCGATAGCTCCGCGCCAGCGAGGTCGCGTCCCGAACCGAGAACCCGTTGTTCAACAGCCGTGCGACGAGCCGACCGACGGCGACCGCGTCGCGGTTGCCGACGTCGCTGAGCGTGACGATACCGCCGACTCCGCCCCGCTCGATCACGCGGGCGCCGACCCCGTACGATCGGCAGCCGTTGATCAGGAACGCGTCGACGCCGACCGTCGGCAGCTCCCGGGCCTCGAGGACGCCATCGGCGCAGACGAACGCGCCGTCCCGGACGTGGCCGACGTAGTGGAGGAAGTCGACGTCGGCCGCGAACAGCTCCCGGAGCCGCCCGCTCGTGACGTCCCCGTGGACCGTCACCTCGAACGGGAGCCGCTCGCGCTCGCCGTAGAGGGTTCCGTCGTCAGCGTCGAACTCCGCCGCCATCTCCGGGTCGTTGCAGACGATCGCCACCTCGACGGCGTCGCCGGAGGAGGAGCGCTCGAGACCGTTCTCGAAGGCGGCTCGGGTGAGTTTGTTCGCCCCGACGGGAACGCCGTCCCCGAGCCACGCCTGGCCGAAGGCGTCGGCCTCCGGCGGAGAGACGTATGTGGGGCGCTCTTCGGAACCGGACGAGTCGCTCGAGCGCGTGAACTCGCCGATCGCGTGCGCGGTAAGCGGCGACGCGTCGCGCTCGGGTCGGCGTTCGGGCGCCGGGCGAACGATCGCCAGCTCGTCGACGAGATAGGGGAGGACGGTCGCGTTCTCCGGGTCGGGTGTCGCGTGCGCGACGAGGTTCCACCGCGGAAGGAGGTCGGCGACCCGTTCGTGCGGGATCGAAAGCGCCGTTTCGAGCCGCTCGGAGAGGTCGGCCTCGTAGAACTCCTCGAGGGCGAGGTCGACGCGGTCCTCGAGTCGGTCCCGTTCGTGAAGCTTGACGGGATAGAGCCCCTCCGTCCGGGCCACGCAGTCGAGAAAGAACGCGCGCTCGAGGACCCGTTCGATGCCGCGCGCGATCGACGTGTCGGCGTCGAACCGGTGGACGAACCCCGCGTCGGTCTCGAGGCGGGGCTCCGGCCCGACCTCGACGGACGCCGCGAGGTAGTGTGCGAGCGGGCTGGCCGCGTAGATCGTCGCTCTGTCCGGGGGAACGACGATCCGGACGCCCGAGTCGGGCGGCTCGACCGCCTCGGGGATTTTCAGCTCGGAACCGAGCTCGAGGCGGGGCGGGTGGCCGCGGAGCGACGGGAGCGACCGGTCGCAGTCGAGGGTCTTCAGCGCCGAGCCGAACGTCGAGACGGCGCGTGCCAGATCGGCCGGCTCGGGCGTCGTCGTGACCGTCGCCGCGGGGCGTTCGTGTCGCGACCTGGCTCCGAGTCCGACCGTCGTCGGCTCGCCGAACTCGAACGCCAGGCGGTCGTCGGTCGACGTGATCGTCACCTCGCTGTCGACGCGCACGTAGAGTTTGATCGGCGCCATCAGCTCGAGTACGTACTCCCCCGCCGGGAGCCGCTCGGCGGCGCGGTGGTCTGCCTCGAGCACCACCTCGCCGCTCGGGTCGCGGGCGTACACCGGGACGACGTACGGGAAGACCAGCTCCGCGACCGTCAGCTCGACGGCGCCGTCGACGGGGAAGGAGAATCCGGCGGGGGCGATCGGGCGCGGCGAGACCGGGCGATCGGTTCGGAACGGACACCGCCTGTTCTCGATCGGATCGACGACGGCGAGCCCGTCGCCGCCGTCGAACGGGCGGAACCTGGGGACGGCCGTCATCGCCGGCCGGGTCGGCCGAGCCCAATCCAGTCGGTCGCGTACCCGCTCTCGTGGAGGTGCCAGCGCTGCTGGGGGCCGCGGTCGCCGACGCGGAGCTCGACCGTCGCGTCGAACAGCGACTCGAGGGCGCGAACGGCGTCGTTCTCGCGGTCGACCGGAAGTACGTAGTGACCCAGCCCCGAAACGTCCCGAACCGCCTCGCAGATCGGTTCCAGGAACTCGGCGGCGCCGTCGGTCCCGCGCTCGTCGAGCACCGGCCGCAGCGAATCGACACAGAGCCGGAGGTCGCCGGGTGCCGAGAGGGACGCCCCGGTTTCGAACGCGCGGATCCGCGCGTCGATCGCCGCCTCGAGCTCGTCGAGGTCGGTCGGCTCGTCGACGACGCGCCCGCCGTCCGCGGACGCGCCTGTCGAGGCGATCGAGCGCGCGCTCATCGCGTAGTCGACGATCTGGGCGGAGCCGGCGCGTGCCGGACCGAGACGGGCGCCGACGACGCTGCGGTCGCGATCGAGCAAGGCGACGAGGTGGCGCCGATCCCGCCCGGGGTCCCCGAGGAGGTTGCCGCTGGCGACGTCGACGAGGTCGTCCGGGACCCCGCCGGCGATCAGCACGTTCCCCCCGGTGCGTTTCAGTCGGCCGAGCGTGGAGCCGACGCTGATCGTTCCGCCGGCGTCGACGACGACGTCGCACCCGAGCACCGAAAACAGGACCGTCGCGCCGGGTCGCGGAATCCCGTTCTCGCGGCGGCGACTGAGCCGGGCCAGCGCGTCCGGGTCGACGACTTCCGCGATCGCCGTCCGAACCCGTGATCGATCCCGTCCCGAGCGGTCGGCGAGGGTCGACACGAGTCGCACCCCGAGCGATCTGTCGTCGGGCTCCGCGGCGACCGAGACGTGGGTCCACTCGTCGACGACCGAGATTTCGTCCTCGTCCGGGCGCGAGATCGAAATTTCCCCGTCGACGGTCGCCCGGATGCGGCGGTCGACGTACCGAAAGACGACGGTCGGCCACGGTCGGTCCGCGCCGCCCTCGAGGAGCCGATCGAGGGCGTCGACGTCGACCGTCTCGTTCAGGGGAGGCAACTCGAGCGGCGAGCGGTCCGTCTCGGCCGCGACCCGTTCGACGATCGAGATGCTCGGGGATGACCGAATCCCGGCAGTCGCCTCGTCGCTCTCGTTGACTCCGGAGCCGTCCCGGGATCGGTCGTTCGTCATCCGTCACGGGGTACGACCGACGCTTAGGAAAAGCTCGCGGATACCGTACGCGTCGAAAGAGTAAAATCAACCGTCGAAATGGCAAAGCTATTTACTTTTCTTGGATGGTCTTTATATTGGTTTCGTACGTTCCGCTGCGGTAGCGCTCTAGCAAGTTTATCTACGTGGGTCGAGACCCTACGGATACATGGTCGACTATCGCTCGGAAGACACGGAGGATCACGCGGTGGCGACCGAACTGGGGCTCGAGCTACCCGCCGTCGGCGGGGATCGTTCGTCGATCGACGAGTACCTCTCCCTGCTCAGCGACCGGCGGCGTCGCGACGTTCTCTACTGTCTTTCCGAGGCCGAGGTCGCGAGCGTCGAATCGCTGGCGGCGACGATCGCCGCCCGCGAGGCGTCGGTTCCGCCCGAACGCCTCTCTTCCGACGACCGCGAGCGCGTCCAGGTCGACCTCTATCACGTCCACCTGCCGAAGCTCTCGGACCGGGGGCTGATCGAGTACGACGCCCGAAGCGGAACCGTCAGGCGGTCGTCGTCCGCCGATGCCCTCGAGACGCTGCTGGAGTGCTGTTACGGGCTCGAAACCGGAAACACGTGATCGACGGCCGGCCCGTCGGCGCGCCAACCGAGCGGGCGTTGCCGGGGCCCCTTTCAAGCCGCTCGAGCCCGTACGGTCGTCCATGAGCATCAGCGGCCTCTGCCAGATCTGCGAGTCCAGATCCGCACAGGAGCGGTGCGCCAACTGCGGGGCCCTCGTGTGCGAACAGCACTACGAGCCGGGTCCGGGGCTTTGCGCCGACTGCGTCGCCCAGGGCCAGCCCGACCGCCAGTCCGACGACGTCGACATCAACCGATTCTGAGGCGGGACGCCGTTCGGAGAGCGACCGCCTCAGGCGTCGCGGTACCGGTTCAGTCGCTTTTTGAGCCGCTTGGCCGCCTGCCCGCTGGCGCTCGCGAACTCCTCGCCGTCCTCGCCCGCGAAGATGATTCCCCGCGAGGAGTTGACGAGGCCGACGCCGTCGGCGAGCCCGTACTCGACGGCCGCCTCGGCGTCCCCGCCCTGGGCGCCGATCCCCGGCACGAGGAAGGGGAGGTCCGGCACCTGCTCGCGCAGCTCCTCGAGCTCCGCGGGCTTGGTCGCGCCCACGACCAGCCCGACGTTGTCGTTCTCGTTCCACAGCTCCGCGAGCGCGGCCACCCGCTCGTAGACGGCCTCGCCGCTGGCCAGTTCGAGGTCCTGGAGGTCCGCGCCGCCGGGGTTCGAGGTCCGACAGAGGACGAACACGCCCGCCTCCTCGTCGGCGAGAAACGGCTGCAGGGAGTCCCGACCCATGTAGGGGTTGACGGTGATCGCGTCCGCGCGCTCGAGCAGTTCGGCGTACTGACGGGTCGTGTTGCCGATGTCGGCCCGCTTGGCGTCGAGCAGGACGGGAACGCCCTTCCCGCGGGCGTAGGCGATCGTCTCCTCCAGGGCGCGCCAGCCGTCGGGATCCTCGTAGAAGGCGGCGTTCGGTTTGAAGACCGCGGCGTGTTCGTGGGTGGCGTCGATGATCCGGCGGTTGAACGCCCACCGCGGGAGCTCGCGGTCCTGCAGGTGTTCGGGGATCCGGGCGGGGTCGGGGTCGAGCCCGACCGAGACGACGCTGTCGACCGTCCGGATGCGGTCGCGCAGGCGATCGAAGAAGTTCACGGACGGCAGTGGCGGCCGGACGGTCGAAAAGATTGCTATCCCGCCGGAAGCCGTCCGTTCCCGTTCGATCGCGTTCGCGTCCGTACGTCCCGACGCCCGTCGTCGGCGATCCGAGCACGATCGGCTTGCGAATCGCCCTCACCGTACCGGGTTGGAAAAACCGATTCGAACGCCCGTTACGTTTCCCGGTCCGCAGGAACCGCCTCGAGGGTATAGGGGAATCGACGCGCAACGAACGAACGTGAAGAGGTGACCGAAAATGTCCACCACGACGCGAAACCGGCTCGAGAGCCGCTACGGGGGGATCGATCTCGTCGGCGAGCCCCACGCGCTCAGCGCGTGGTTCGTCGTCGCACTGCGGGCCGTGATCGGCGGCATGATCCTGTTCGCCGGGCTCGGTAAAGTGACCGGCGAGCCGTTCGACGCCAGCGGCTACCTCTTGCACGTCGACCCGGCCAGTCCCGTCAGCGGCCTCTACGCCGCCATGGCCGAGAGCGCAGTCCTGATCGAGATCGTCAACGTGGTCGTTCCGGCTACGCAGCTGCTGATCGGCGCGGCGCTGATCGCGGGCGCGTTCGTCCGTCTGGCTGCCCTCGGCGGAGCGCTCCAGATGGTCGCCTTCTACCTCGGCGGCTGGGAGGGCGAGATCCTGGCGCTGTTCGATTCGACGCTGATCTACGGCGTCGTCTTCCTGGCCGTCGCGGCCCTCGGTGCCGGGCGCATCCTGGGCCTGGACCGCTCCCTCGAGCGACTCGAGGTCGGCGGACAGCCGCTGGTCGAGCGGTACCCGAAGCTCCGGTACGTCCTGGGCTGAGGGCGCTTTTCTTACGTCTCGAGCACCTCGACGAGGTTCCCCTCCGGATCCCGAAGAAAGCAGATCGCGGTTCCGCTCTCGGTCGTCCGCGGTTCGCTGATCGTCGGCACCTCGTCGGACAGGTCGGCGTAGAACGCCTCGAGGTCCGCGACCGAGAGCCCGACGTGGGTCGCGCCGGGTTCGTTTAGCTGCGGTCTCGAGCGGGGGTCGGCTTCGGGGTCGTACTCGACGAGCTCGAGGCGGACGCCGTTCGCGTCGAGGTGGGCGAAGCTGGCCCCCGCGCCCTCGACGCCGACGGCGTCGGCGAAGGCCTCGCCGCCGACCTCGAAGCGATCGAGAACCTCGAGGCCGAGCCGATCGCGGTAGAACGCCAGCACGCCCTCGAGATCGTCGACGGTGACGCCGACGTGGTGTGCGCTGAGTTTCGTCACGGTGTCGTTCGTGCGACGGGTCCCAAAAGCGCTTCCGTTCGCCGCGGTTCGGCCAGTGTTATGGTCCCCTGCGACGATATCGACCTATGACCCGCGTCGCGCTCATCGCCCACGACGAGAAGAAAGCCGACCTCATCGAGTTCGCGCAGACTCACGAGACCCAGCTCCGGGAGTACGAGCTGATCGCGACCGGAACGACCGGGAAACGGCTGATGGAGGAGACCGACCTCGAGATCGAGCGCAAGGAGTCGGGCCCGCTCGGCGGGGACCTGATGATCGGCTCGGAGGTCGCCCAAGACAGACTCGACGGGATCGTCTTCCTCCGGGACCCGCTGCGGGCCCAGCCCCACGAGCCCGACATCTCCGCGCTGCTTCGGATCTGTGACGTCCACGACACGGCAATCGCGACGAACCTCTCGTCGGCGGAGTTCCTCATCGAGGGGCTCGCGGAGTAGGGCCGATTCGGTCGATCGATCCCGACGGGGGCGGTCCCGACGTCGGGCGTCAGGTCCTTTAATAGTTACCGGTGCCCACGTTCCCGTATGACCATCTACGAGAGTGATCTTCCGGGCGTCGGAAAGAAGTTCGAGGTCGAACTCGAGGGCGACGAGCGCCTCGTCATCGTAACGCACAACACCGGCAAGCGGGAGGTCTACCACAAGGAACGCGAGGGCGCAGACAGCGACAAGCTGTTCGAGCTCTCGGATCGGCTCGCCCGCAAGGTCGGGACGATCCTCGAGGGCGCGTACTTCCAGCCCGTCAGGACCGATCGGGTCGAGACGATGTTTACCGACGGGACCTTCCTCGAGTGGTACGGCGTCGCCCGGAACGCCGAGATCGCCGGTCAGACCATCGGCGACTCCCGGATCCGGGAGCGAACGGGCGTCTCCGTCGTCGCGATCCAGCGCGACGACGAGGTGATCACGCCCCCGACCCCCGAGACGGTCATCGAGGCCGGCGACACGCTCGTCGTCGTCGGCGAGCGCGAGGACTGCACCGAGTTCGAGGCGCTGCTGGGCGATGACGGGGCCTGATTCGACCGATGTCGGAGTCGTCGGAGGTGATCCTGAGTGGCTGCTGAATCGACCGCGCTGATCGACGTCGGGGTGCTGTTCGCGGCCGTCGCGCTGGCGGGCGTGGTCGCGAACCGGATCGGGCAGTCGGTCATCCCCTTCTACATCCTCGTCGGGATGGCCAGCGGCGAGTACGTGCTCGGACGGATCGACTTCCCGGCGCTTCTGGGTACCGAGATCGTCCCCCACGGCTCCGCGCTCGCGCTCGCCGAGACCGATTTCGTCTACGTCGGCGCCGAACTCGGAATCGTCTTCCTGCTGTTTTTCCTGGGGCTCGAGTTCAACCTGAACCGCCTGATCGAGGCCAGGAGCCGCATCGGACGGGCCGGAACCTGGGACCTCGCCATCAACTTCGGGATCGGGCTGGCGCTCGGGTACGCGATCTTCGGATCCTTCCTGCCGGCCCTCCTGACCGCCGGGATCGTCTACATCTCCTCGAGCGCGATCATCACGAAGTCGCTGATCGATCTGGGCTGGATCGCCAACGACGAGGCCGACCCGATACTCGGCACCCTCGTCTACGAGGACCTCTTTATCGCCGTCTACCTGGCGGTCGCCTCCGCGCTCGTACTCGGCGGCGGCGACGTCGGCGAGGCGCTGGGCCAGATCGGCGTCGCGATCGGGTTCATCCTCGCCCTGCTGGTCGCGGTGTACCTGGGCACCGCCTGGTTCCAGCGCAGCCTCGAGACCGATTCCAACGAATTCGTCGTGTTGCGCGCGATCGGGATCACCGTCCTCGTCGCGGGCGCGGCGCTCGCGCTCGGGGTCAGCGAGGCCGTCGCCGCGTTCTTCGTCGGGATGGCCTTCTCCTCGACCGATCACGTCCACGACCTCGAGAACTTGCTCGAGCCGATCCGGGACACGTTTGCCGCCGTGTTCTTCTTCTGGATCGGACTGGTCACCGATCCGACGCTGTTTCCCGACGTGCTCGGACTGATCGCGCTGGCGGTCGCGCTGACGGCCCCCTCGAAGCTGATCAGCGGCTACCTCGGCGGTCGAGCGTACGATCTCGACGAGCGACACTCGGTGCGGGTCGGGCTCGGTATGACGACCCGCGGCGAGTTCTCGCTGATCATCGCGAGTATCGCCCTCGCCGGCGCGGGGACGGGTCTCGCCGAGGGAACCGCCGAGACGATCTACGCCTTCTCGGTCGGCTACGTCCTCCTGATGAGCATCCTGGGAACGACGCTCATGCAGTACTCCGATCGGATCGAGGCCGTCGTCGTCCCGCGGCTTACGGCCTTGGGACCGACCCCGAGCGCGACCGACGACTAGTCCGATCCCGCTCCGGCCGGCGTATCAGCTCGGAAACAATAGGTTCAAACGCGTTCGTTCCCTTCCTGCGCTCATGCCACAGGCGGTCGTCTTCGACCTCGATTACACGCTCGCGGTCCCCCGGCGGGACCGAACGACGATCCTCGAGGCTGCGGCGGACGCCGCCGGGGCGCCCGACCTCTCGCGGGCCGACTACCTCGAGGCCCACCGACGAAACCTCACCGGCGAGACCCGGGAGCCGATCTTCGCGGAGCTGCTCGAGAACCGGGACACCGAGGCCGAGCCGGCCGAGCTCGCCGAAGCCTACCGCGACGAGATCGCGGCCGACCTTCGGGCGCTGCCCGGCGTCGAGTCGATGCTTACGGAGCTGGGCGAGCGCTACCGGATCGGACTGTTGACGAACGGCCCCGTCCTCGCCCAGCGGGACAAACTCCGGACGCTGGGCTGGGAGGAGGCCTTCGACGCGGCGCTGGTCACCGGCGAACTCGAGGCCGGCAAGCCCGACGTCCGCGCCTTCGAGGCGATCGCCGACGAGCTCGGCGTCGACCCCGAGCGCGCGGTGTACGTCGGCGACGAGGTCGAAGCCGACGTCGAGGGTGCGACCGACGCCGGGATGACCGCGATCCAGGTCCTCCTCGAGGACGGTCCCGATCCCGATCCGCGGGCCGCGGCCCACGTCCGCCAAGAGACCGTCGCGACGGCCGTCCCCGCGGCGGTCGCCGAACTCGAGGGGTCGGCGCTCGACCCGTAGTCTCGGAAGCGACGAACGACTCAGTTCTCGACGACGGCGGCGACGGCATCGCTCGCCCGCTTGACCGCGGCGCCGCTCTCGACGAACACCAGCGTCTTCGGCGGCGCGGTCGCCGTCGGCCGTACCCGAAGCCCGCGGTCGCCAGCGGCCTCGGCCGCGAGTTCGCATCCGCGCTCGAACTCGAGGCGAACCCGATCGGGGTGGACGAACGCGCGCGCGAGCGGCTCGGCGGCGGCGACGATATCGTACGCGCGCTCGCCGTCAGTGGACGGCTCGACGCCGCGGTCGGCGTCGACGACGGCGACGGTCTCGAGGGGGCCGTCGTCCCGGCCGTCGAGCTCCGAGGCGAGCAGTTCGGCGATCCGCCGACCGTCGGTGATCCGGTCTTCGACCATACGCGGAATCGGTCGGCGGCGACCTAACGCTCTTCGATCAGCGCCGAGCGGGCGACCGGGACGAGGTCGTCGACGTCGATCCCCTCCCGGCGAGCGTAGACGACCGCCGCGGCCTCGATGGTCAGGCCCAGTTCGCCCTGGAGCGCGTTGATCGCCCCGACGGCCTCCTGTTTCTCGACGCCTTCGGCGACGAGCGCGTCGAGGACCCGTTCGAACGCCGAGCGCTCCCGCAGGAGGTCCTCGTCGGGGACGAACTCCTCGGGAATCGTCACCGCGGCCGGATCGAAGGCGGCGACGAGTTCGCCGTCCTCGCGGGTCACCAGCCCCTCGCGGGTCGCGACGTCGATCAGCCGCTTGGCCTGGTCGGGCGAGAACCAGTCGCGGTCCAGCGAGAGCGCGACGACGACGGCGTTTTCCTGCAACCGGTCGGTTCCGTGCTGGACGAAGGGGGCCGCGACGGCGACGCGAAGGCTCATCGCACACGACTCTCTGGAGCGACGGAAAAACGGTGGCGGTTCCGGCCGGCCTCAGTCCGAGGCCCGGCCGCCGCCGTTGCGATCGGCTCGCGACGGCGGCGGAAACTCGGCGGGCGCGGTCGGCTCCGGGGGGTCCGGCAGGACGCAGCGGTCGGCCTCCCGGTTGACGTGTTGGTACCGAGCCGGCGCGTTCGCGAGCGGGTGGGCGGGGTTCTGGTCGCTGTCGATCCGGGCGGCCCGGATCTCCTCGAATCCGTTGAGCCGAGCCTGGATCCCCCGCCAGTGGTACCGCGTCGCCGACGGTACCGAGATCGGCCGGGGCGGCTTCCGATCCGGATGACCGGTGGCGAGGACGGCGTTGTTGACGTTGCTGGCGAGCGCGTCGTGGTCGACGAGAACGCCCACGCGGGCGTCCGGCGGCGCCCGAGCCGCCAGAACGTCGAGCCCGAGGTGTAACGCACGGTACTCGGCGACGTTGTTGTCCGGCGGGGCGTCCGCGGTCGCGATCCGGGCGACCCGGGTGCCGTCGCGCGTTTCGATGACGGCGCCCAGCCCGCCACCGGAATCTCGGAACGACCCGTCGGTGGCGACGTAGAAGTCCCGATGGTGGGTACGCGGAGGGTGGGCGATGTGAGGGGTGGGCGACTCGTCGAACAGGTCCCGCAGGGCAGACCGGCCGTGAGCGGCCATATCCGGAGTAGGTGATCTAGCTCACTTAAACTTGTGGGCGATTGCACCTCGAGAGAGCGTTCGATCGCCGTCGGAACCGTCGAGGTTGTAAGAAGTTGTACCGTGTTGTATACTACTGTCGAGACCTCAACGGATCTCCCTCGAAATCCCACGGCGAATAATCAATATTTATAATGGATACTCCTACTCCATAGGGTATGGAGGGTGCTGACAACCTGAATGCCGGTCGGCGATCCGTGCTGAAAGCCGCCGGGATCATCGGTACGACGACTGGACTGGGTGCTATCGCCGGCTGTCTCGACGATCCGAACGAGGGCGAGGGGACCGAGGAGATCGTGATCACGCAGGGAGAGATCATCGAGAACCCGGACCCCAACGACCACATCACGGGGCCGTACTTCAACGTCCTCGACCCCGTCTACGAGCCGCTTTTCAACGTCACGCCGGAGTTCGAGTTCGAACCCCGCGTCGTCGAGGACTGGGAGGACACCGACGACGGTGCCGAACTCACGCTTCGGGACGACGTCGTCTTCCACAACGGCGACGAGATGACCGCCGAGGACGTCGCCTACACGTTCAACCGGATGATCGATCCCGAGGTCGGCATCGAGAGCGACCAGGCCGCCGGACTGGGGTCGATCGACAACGCCGAGGCCGTCGACGATACGACCGTCCTCCTCGAGCACGAGGTCGCGCCGTCGCTGGCGGAGTACGAGTACGCCAACTACGGCCGCGTGGTCAACCAGGCCTGGATCGAGGAGCGAGAGCAACCCGTCGCCGGCGACAGCGCGGACGCGTTCAACGGGACGGGACCGTACGAGGTCGTCGAGTACGAGCCGGACGTCCAGGTCGTCCTCGAGCCGTTCGACGACTACTGGGGCGAGGAGACGACCCTCGAGCGGGTCGTCTTCAACGCGGACGGCGAGTCGAGCGGTCGGGCCAATGCGCTGGAAACCGGCGAGAGCGACATCGTCGACAACATCATCCCCGAGGACGTTCCGGGGATCGACGACGCGGACGGCGTCGAGATCCGCGAGGAGACCAGCCTTCGAAACGTCTTCCTCGTGATGAAATCCGGGGTCGAACCGTTCGATAGCACCGAGTTCCGACGGGCGATGAACTACGCCGTCGACAACGAGGGCATCATCTCGAACGCGCTGGGCGGGTACGGCGCTCCGATGAGCCAGCCGATTCCGGAGGGCGTCTTCGGCTACAACCCCGACCTCGACCCCTACCAGCAGGACGTCGAGCAGGCCGAGCAGCTGGTCGAGGAAAGCGGCTACGCGGGCGCCGAGATCACGCTGTACTCCCCGGAGGGGCGGTACTTAAACGACGCCGACGTCGCCCAGATGGCCGCCGACCAGATCGACCAGCTCGAGAACGTCAGCTGCGAGTTCAACACCGCGCCGTTCCCGGACATCTCCGACGCGAACAGCGCCGGCTACGACGACGAGGAGATGCCGTTTTTCCTCATCGGCTGGGGCGTCATCACCGGTGACTCCGACTACGGGCTTGCGCCGTTTTTCACCGAGGATGCCGCCCTGGAGACGCTTCGCAACCAGGAGATCTCCGAGATGATCCTCGAGAGCCAGACGATCGAGGACGAAAGCGAGCGCGAACAGCAACTCCAGGAGATCAACGCCCAACTCCGGGAGGAGGCGCCGTGGGTGTTCCTCCACTCCCAGGACAGCGTCTACGGGGTCCGTGAGGACCTCGAGTGGGAGCCCCGAACCGACGAGAGCATCTACCTCTGGGAGATCAACTGACCGTTCGGCCGCGGCGGAATCGGTTTCGAATCATCGTTCCGGAAGAATCACGTACTTCCGGCAAAAAATTCGGCTACCGGAACGTCTGACAGCGTTCGATCGACACACCAATGGCTTTCGGAAAATTCTTGCTCAAGCGGTCGTTGCAGGGTATCCTCGTCGTCTGGGGGGTCGTGACGGTCCTGTTCGGGCTCCGGGCGATCACGCCCGGCGACCCGGTCAACCTGATCGTCGACCCGGCCGTCGACCTCGAGACCCGTGAACGGATCCGACAGGAGCTCGGACTCGACGAACCGATCTACGTACAGTACGGCGACTACCTCGGCGATCTCCTGGTCGGGGACCTCGGCTACTCCTACCAGTCGAGTCGCCCGGTCGCGACGATGGTGATCGAGCGGGTTCCCGCGACGCTGGAGCTGGCGATCGCGGCGACGATCGTCGCCCTCGTGATCGCGATCCCGCTGGGGGTCATCAGCGGCACCCGTCGCAACGAGCCCGCCGACTACGGCGCGACGTCGTTCTCGCTGGTGGGGATCAGCACGCCGAACTTCTGGCTGGGGATCATGCTGATCCTGCTGTTGGCCGTCGAGTTCAATATCTTTCCCACAGGGCGACGCCCCGTCGCGTTCCACGACGCGCTGTGGACGTTCTTGACGACGTTTTACGTGGGGGATCTGCTCACCTGGCTCCACCACATCGCCCTCCCGGCGGTTACCCTGGGAACCTACTTCACCGCGCTGATCACCCGGCTGACCAGAAGCGGGATGCTCGACGAGTACGGGAAGCCGTACGTGACCGCGACCGAAGCGAAGGGAATCCCGGAGACGCTGATCCGGTACAAACACGTCCTCCGGAACACGATGATTCCGATCATCACCGTGCTGGGGTTACAGCTCGGGACCCTGATCGGCGGGGCCGTCGTCACGGAGACGGTCTTCTCCTGGCCGGGCCTCGGACTGCGGTTGATCACCGCGATCAACAACCTCGACTGGCCGCTCATTCAGGGCATCATCGTCTTCGTCGGTATCAGCTACGTGATCATCAACATCGGCGTCGACGCGATCTACGCGACGCTCAACCCGCGGGTGCTAGACGAATGATCTCGGATCGAGTCGCGTCCAACCTGAAAGCGGAGTTCCGGCGGAACCTGCTGCCGAAGATCGGACTCGTCGTCCTCACGGCCATCCTGCTGATGGCGCTGTTCGCGCCCGTCCTCGCGACCCACAACCCCAACACGACGGGCTACTTCGACGACGGGACCTCCTACCCGCCGATGGGAACGACCGCCGAATCCTACGAGGTCGTCGACGGCGAGCGACAGTCGATCGAGGTCGAGCCCTCGAGCGAGCACCTCCTCGGGACGAACAACGTCGGGCAGGACGTCTTCTCGCGGCTCCTGTACGGCGCGCGAACCTCGCTGCTGGTCGGGACGCTCGGAACCGGGATCGCAGTGATCATGGGCGTCCCCTTCGGGCTGATCTCGGGGTACTTCGGCGGTCGGATCGACGACGCCATGATGCGGGTCGCCGACGTCATGCTCGCGTTTCCGTCGCTCGTGTTGGCGCTCGCGCTGGTCGGCGTCTTCGGCTCGATGACGGTGTCGATCCCCGATCCGTTCGTCGCGGCCGGCCTCGCCGAGGGGATGCCGTCCTCGACGCCGCTTCCGGGGACGGTGACCCTCGTCGTCGGGCTCGTCACCTGGGTCTGGTTCGCCCGGGTCGCCCGCGGCGAAGCGATGGCGATCCGCAACGAGGAGTACGTCACGGCCGCGCGCAGCCTCGGCGCGAGCGACGCGACGATCCTGTTCAAACACGTGCTGCCGAACAGCCTGACCCCGGTGATCGTCCTCGCGACGATCCAGGTCGCCTCGGTCATCCTCCTCGAGAGCTCGCTGTCGTTTCTGGGCTTCTCCGGGACGACCCTCTCGTGGGGCTACGAGATCCAGCAGGGACAGGAGTACCTCCGGCAGAACTGGTGGATCTCGACGATTCCCGGCGTCGGTATCGTGCTCGCGGTGATCAGTATCAACCTCCTCGGTGACTGGCTCCGGGACTCGCTGGATCCGAACATCGAGGGCGAAGGCGGAGGTGCTGCCTGATATGACAACGGACATCCTACGCGTCGACGGGCTGTCGACTCGGTTCTTTACGGAACAGGGACAGGTAAACGCGGTCTCGGATCTCGACCTGCGGATCGAACGGGGCGAGGTCTTCGGGATCGTCGGTGAGAGCGGCTCGGGCAAGAGCGTCACCGCGCGGTCGGTCATCGACCTGATCGAGTCGCCCGGACGGATCACCGACGGCGAGATCTGGTTCAACGACGACGGCCTCGCCGAGGCCGTCGCCGACGACCACCCCGAGGCCGTCGACGGCTCGTTCGTCAACCTGCTCGAGGTCCCCGAGCGGGTCCGGCGGTCGCTCCGGGGAACCTCCTTCAGCATGATCTTTCAGGACCCCGAGAGCAGCTTCAACCCGAGTCTCACGGTCGGCGAGCAGATCGCCGAGGCCGTCGAGGTCCAGCGGCGAGCCAGCGCGAACCCGCGATCGACGCGGGCGAAGACCCGGGAGTACTCGCTGGGATCGCTCGTGCTCTCGACGGTACTCCCCTCGAGGAAGTACGTCAGCGAAGCCAGTCGCGAGCGCGCGATCGAGCTGCTCGAACTCGTCGGTATCCCCGATCCCGTCGAGCGGGCCGACGAGTACCCCCACGAGTACTCCGGGGGGATGCTCCAGCGGGCGATGATCGCCCAAGCGCTGGCGGGCGAGCCCGACGTGCTGGTCGCCGACGAGCCGACGACGGCCCTGGACGTGACGATCCAGGCCCAGGTGCTCGACCTGCTCGACGACCTCCAGGAGGAGACCGGAATGACGATCCTGTTGATCACGCACAACCTCGGGGTCGTCGCCCGAATGTGCGACCGCGTCGGCGTGATGTACGCCGGCGAGATCGTCGAGCGGGGCACCCTCGAGGACGTCTTCGACGACCACGTCCACCCCTACACCGAGGGGCTGCTGGGATCGATCCCCGACCTCGAGGGTCCCACGGCGCGACGCGCCGCGGACGATCGAGCGGAGAAACCGCGAGGCGGCGGGCGCCTCGAGCCGATCCCGGGTAACGTCCCGAGCCTGCTCGACCGCGAGATGGGCGATCGGTGTTACTTCGCGGATCGCTGTCCGAAGGCGATGGAGGATTGCCTCTCCCATCCCCCGGAGTACGACGGGGCCGGAAGCGAGGAACACGAGGTGCGCTGCGTGCTCGCGACCCGGGAGTATACGGAGGCGCGCGCGCTGCCGACCGACTACTTCGGGAAGGCCGACCGCGCGGCGGCCGACAAACACGCCGATCCCGACGGAACCGAAACGGACGTCCAGCCCGAACGGGCTGAGTCGACCGTCGAGGGAACCGGAGGTGAGCGCCGATGAGCGCAGACGACCCGCTGGTTCGCGTCGAGGACCTTCGGAAGTACTTCTGGGAGAACGACTCGCTGCTCGATCGGCTGCTCGGAGGCGAACCCGTTCCCGTCCGGGCCGTCGACGGCGTGAGCTTCGACATCGACCCTGGCGAGACCCTCGGACTGGTCGGGGAGTCGGGCTGCGGGAAGTCGACCACCGGCGAGACCCTCCTCCGGCTCCAGGAGCCGACCGACGGCGACGTCGTCTTCGACGGCGAGAGCGTCTACGACCTCGAGGGCGACGCGCTGACCGACTTCCGCAGGGGGGCCCAGGTCGTCTTCCAGGACCCGTTCTCGAGTCTCGATCCGCGGATGACCATCGGCGGGATCGTCACCCAGCCCCTCGAGATCCACGACTGGCCCTGGACCGATCCCGGGGTCGAGAGCCGCGCCGAGTTGCGGACCGACGGCATCTCCGCCGACATCGTCTCGGTGACCGTCGCCGACGACGTCGACAAACTCGTCGCGCCCGTCGACGGCGTCGCGACGGTCCACGTCACCGTCCGCTCGAGCGACGTCGCCGGCGACGTCGACCCCGACGAACGGGGGGTCGACGAGGCCGACGGCGTCGTCGCCGAGGTCGCCGAGGACCTCTCGGTCGACGTCGAGCGCGGCGACGGGATCGACGTCCGCGTTTCGGTCGACCGCTCGACGAAACGGCTCCGGCTCGACCGCGCACGGAGCCTCCTCGAGCGGGTCGGGCTCTCGATCGACCAGCTGGATCGCTACCCCCACGAGTTCTCGGGCGGCCAGCGCCAGCGAATCGGGATCGCCCGCGCGCTCGCGCTCGAGCCCGAGTTCGTCGTCCTCGACGAACCGACCTCGGCGCTTGACGTCTCGGTTCAGGCGCAGGTGCTGAACCTGCTGGCCGACCTGCAGGCGGAGTTCGACCTCACCTACCTGCTGATCAGTCACGACCTCTCGGTGATCCGCCACGTCTGCGACCGCGTCGCCGTGATGTACCTCGGCGAGATCGTCGAGATCGGTCCCGTCGACGAACTGTTCGCGGACCCGAAACACCCCTACACGCAGGCGTTGCTCGACAGCGTCCCGCGGGCCTCGACCGACGAGCGCGAGCGCGAGCGAGAGACCCTCTCGGGGGACGTTCCCTCGCCGCGGGACCCGCCCAGCGGCTGCCGGTTCCGAACCCGGTGTCCGAAGGTGATCCCGCCCGCGGACCTCGAGATCGACCAGGAGACCTACCGCGAGCTGATGACGCTCCGCGAGCGCGTCGAGAGCCGCGACGTCTCCCTGGAGACCGTCGGCGACGACGGGCGCTTCGCCCTCGAGAACGGAACGGTCTCGGAGGCCGACGTCGATGCGTTCGTGGCGGCGCTGAAGGATCGACTGCTCGGAACCGAACTGCCGGCCCGACACGACGCGGTCGTCACTGAGGCGCTGGCGTCGGTCGCCGTCGGCGACTGGGAGGCGGCGGCCGATCGGCTCCGCGAGGAGTACGAGAGCGTCTGCGAGCGGCGGAACCCTGCCCTCGACGCTGACGAGCACCCGGTCGCCTGCCACCTCTACGACGCGGCCGAGCGACGCGATGCGCCCGCGCCGGAGCACTGATCCGGATGCGGAAATTTTAACGTATTATAATCTAATATAAATTCCGATAGTGGCCCAAATCGTTTTGGCAGCAGGCGTAATTACAAACGGCGGCTTCTCTCGGGTATGACGCAGACCCGGTCTCGTATGGAAGCCGCCTGTTCGCTGTTAGCCGAATCCGAGCGCCGCTACCTCCTCTACCAGCTGGCCGAGACGCGACGCGGCAACCTCGAGGACATCGTCACGGAGATCGCCGCCTGGGAGCGCGGCGAGAGAGGGGCCGTCGACTCGGAGTACCGCCAGCGCGTCTACGTCTCGCTGGTCCACAACCACCTGCCGCGGCTTGCGGACTACGACATCATCGACTACGACCTGCGCAGCGGCGACATCGTCCTCGAGGAGGGGTTCGACGAGATCCGTCCGCTGCTCGAGCAGTTCAAGCAGACCGAGTCGGAGCCGGAGCTCCGCGAGACGCCCTTGCCCTGATCCGAAACGCATAGCACGCCGCCCGAGAAACGGCGACCGTGACCCGCTATCGAAACCTCGCGCTCTTTCTGTTGCTGGCGGCCGCCTGGGGGAGCTCGTTCGTCGCGATCAGTGCGGGACTCGAGTACCTTCCGCCCGTGTTGTTCGCGGCGCTTCGGTACGATATCGCGGGCGCGCTCATGCTCGCGTACGCGGTCTACGCCGTCGATCGCTGGCGACCCGTCAGTCGTGGAGAGTGGACGACGGTCGCCGTCGGTGCGGCGCTGCTGATCGGCGCCTACCACGTCTTCCTCTTCGTGGGCCAGTTACACACGACCGCCGCGGCCGCGGCCGTGGTGGTGAGCCTCTCGCCGGTGTTGACCACCGGATTCGCGCGGGCGCTCGTCCCCTCGGACGCGCTGTCGGCCGTCGGCGTCGGCGGCGTCTGCCTCGGCCTCGTCGGCGTCGGCGTAATCGTCCAGCCCGACCCGTCGAACCTGTTCGCGACCGACGCCGTCGCGAAGCTGCTGGTCTTCTGTGCGGCTACGGCGTTCGCCCTCGGCGGCGTCCTCACCAGACGGATCGACGCCGACCTGCCGATCGAGACGATGGAAGCCTGGTCGATGCTCGGCGGCGCCGCGCTGATGCACGTCGTGAGCCTCGGGCTCGGCGAGCCGATCGAGCCCGCCGCCTGGATCCACCCCGAGGCGCTGGGCGCGCTCGCCTACCTCTCGCTTGTCGCGAGCGCGCTCGGGTTCCTGCTGTACTTCGACCTGCTCGAGCGACTGGGCGCCGTCGAGATCAACATGGTCTCCTACGTCGCTCCGGTGTTTACGGCGCTGGTCGGCTGGCTGTACCTGGGCGAAGTGATCGACACGGCGACCGCGGCCGGCTTCGCGCTGATCGCCTGCGGATTCGTCCTCGTCAAGCGGCGAGCGATCGGCCGGGAGGTCGCCGCGATCGGTCGGTGGCGCTCGAGTCGGTAGCCGCCGAGATCGTCACTGCCGATAGGTGTGGCCGACGTAGAGCGCGACGAGGTTGCTCCCGAGCAGGGCGAGAAACGTGAGGGTCTCGGCCGCCGTCGACAGGCCGGTCGCCAGCAGGGGCACGTACAGAAAGGGAAGCACGATGGCCGTCCAGAATCCGGTTTTCCGGACGGCGTCGATCAGGTGGGGAACGAGTCGCTCGAGGGGGCGCCGGTCGTTCTGGCTCTCGGTGCTCTCGGTCGACGCCGCGGTGCGGGTATCGCGGGTTGTTGGACTGGACATCGAAACACCGATCACGTGTCGGTCCCCCACTCGGGTCCACATATACCGGCGCGACCGTTTCGATCGGTTCGGTCCGGTTCATCCGAATATGGACCGAACTGAACCGAACCGATCGGAACGGCGACCGCTCTCGCGGCCGTTCCCGACGGGATCGGTGTGCGTATAGTTCACACGATGTCGCGCGCGGGACGACGACGCGTAGGCGACGGTTGTCGCCGTTTGCTCGATCGAACGAACGGTTCGGCGCCGCGTCCCGATCGACCGACGGCGCGGTAGGGGAAGCGTAATCTACGCCCTACCGACGAAAAACGAGAGACAGCGCTACTGGAAGCCGATCCGGCTGCCGCGACGACCGGTCGGATCGGGTCCGCTCGAGCCGCCCTGGAACTCCTCCTCGATGCGCTCGTAGTAGTCGAGGATGTCGTCGGTGATCGTCGGCCGGACGTTCTCCATCGCCTGCCGGAAGTGACGCATCTCGACGATGTTGGCCTCGTGGTCCTCACGTAGCGCCTCGATGGCGGCCTCGCGGGCGATCGACTCGAGGTCGCTGCCGACGTAGCCGTCGGTGATCTCGGCGATCTCCTGGAGGTTGACGTCCGCGGCCAGGGGCGTCCCCTGGGTGTGGATGTCGAGGATCCGTTCGCGACCCTCCACGTCGGGTTCGCCGATCATGACTAAGCGATCGAACCGCCCCGAGCGCAACAGGGCGGGGTCGATCATGTCCGGACGGTTGGTCGCGCCGATGACCATCACGTTCTCCATCTCCTCGAGGCCGTCCAGTTCAGTCAACAGCTGGTTGACGACCCGTTCGGAGACGTTCGATCCGGTCTCGCCGCCCCGGCCGGGCGCCAGCGCGTCGAGCTCGTCGAAGAAGATCACCGTCGGCGAGACCTGCCGGGCCTTGCGGAAGGTCTGCCGGATCGCCTTCTCGGACTCGCCGACCCACTTGCTGAGCAGCTGCGGGCCCCGCACGGAGATGAAGTTGGCGTTGGTCTCGTTGGCGACGGCTTTCGCCATCAGCGTCTTCCCGGTGCCCGGCGGCCCGTACAGCAGGACGCCCGCCGGCGGATCGATCCCCAGCCGTTCGAACCGTTCGGGGTTGTTCAGCGGCCACTCGACGGACTCCTGGACCTGTTCCTTGGCGGTGTGGAGTCCGCCGACGTCGTCCCAGGAGATCTTCGGCAGCTCGACGAGCACCTCCCGCATCGCCGAGGGTTCGACCTCGTTCAGCGCGCCCCGGAAGTCCTCCCGTTTGACGATCATCCGGTCGATCAGGCTCGGCGGGATGTCCTCCTCGTCGAGGTCGATCTCGGGGAGGTACCGTCGCAGCGCCTTCATCGCGGCCTCCTTCGTCAGACTCTCGATGTCGGCGCCGACGAAGCCGTGGGTCTCGTCGGCCATGTGGGCCAGATCGACGTCGTCGGACAGCGGCATCCCGCGGGTGTGGATCTGGAGGATCTCCTCGCGGCCAACCTCGTCGGGGACGCCGATCTCGATCTCGCGGTCGAACCGGCCCGGGCGGCGAAGCGCGGGGTCGACCGAGTCGACCCGGTTGGTTGCGGCGATGACGATCACCTGGCCCCGGGCCTCGAGGCCGTCCATCATCGTCAGCAGCTGGGCGACGACCCGGCGCTCGACTTCACCGGTGACGTCCTCGCGTTTGGGCGCGATGGAGTCGAGTTCGTCGATGAAGATAATCGCGGGCGACTCCTCGCTGGCGTCCTCGAAGATCTCCCGAAGCTGCTGTTCGGACTCCCCGTAGTACTTCGAGATGATCTCCGGTCCGGCAATGGAGAAGAAACTCGCCGAGGTCTCGTTGGCGACGGCCTTGGCGAGCAGGGTCTTCCCGGTACCGGGCGGGCCGTGCAACAGCACGCCCTGTGGCGGCTCGATCCCCAGCTTCTTGAAGATCTGGGGGTGTTTCATCGGCAACTCGACCATCTCGCGGACCCGCTGGATCTCGTCTTGCAGGCCGCCGATGTCCTCGTAGGTGATTCCGCCGCCGGTCTTCTCGAAGCCGCTGATGGGCTCCTCGCGGAGTTCGACGTCGGTATCTTCCGTGATCAGCACTACGCCCTCGGGCTCGGTCTCGACGGCGATCAACGGGATCGCCTGCCCCGGCGAGCGCATGAACGGGTGGTTCGTCGAGCTCATCACGGGAACGATGTCGTGGCCGACGACCGGTCGCTTGAGGATCTGGCGTTTGACCATCCCCGCGGCGTCGGAGCCGAACTGTACCGACGCCTCTTCGGGCGGTGCGAGGACGAGCTCGTCGGCCTTGGTTGCCTCGGCCTTCCGGATCGTCACTCGTTCGCCGATACCGACGTCGGCGTTCTGTCTGGTGAAGCCGTCGATCCGGACGGTGTCCGTGTTCCAATCCTGTCGGTCCGCCCGCCACACCTTCGCGGCGGTCGTATCCGCGCCTTCGATCTCGATGATGTCGCCCGGACTTAGCTTCAGATGTAACAGCGTGTCCGGGTCGAGTCGGGCGATACCGCGACCCGAGTCGTTCGGGTACGCTTTCGCAACCTCCAGTTGGACTTCGTTCATGATTCGGGATGGACGGCGATGTCAGTGATTCCGATTCGGGACCGGATAGGCTTTTTGCTACCGTGAACCCACACCGTGCTAGTTAGCACCATATCTAACTGAGGTGCCAAGACACATAGAGGTACCGGCTTCGGTGGGTTTTGGCGGCGTCGAGAAGGTGGCTTTTTGGCTTCGCCGGCCGCCAGTCGACGTATGCGAACGCTCGCGTTCGACGGCCGAATGGGTGCAAGCGGCGATATGATCCTCGCCGCGTTGCTCGACGCCGGCGCCGACCGGGACGTCCTCGAGCCCGTCGAGACGGCGCTCGACCTCGAATACCGGATCGACGAGACCGTCAAGTGCGGCATCGCGTCGACAACCGTCGACGTGGTCCTGACCGACGGCGAGGACGCGGCCCGGACGGAGGGGAGTCACGGACACGCCCACGACCACGGCGATCCGGACCAGCACGACCACGGGGACGATGGCCACGACCACGGGGACGATGACCACGATCACGGTCACGACCACGGAGGCGACGAGGGCGTTCCCGCGGAGGGCCACGGCCCCCACCGCAGCTACCTCGAGGTCCGCGAGATCGTCGCGGAGATGGCCCTCGACGACGCGGTCGAACGCGACGCGCTCGCGATCTTCGAGCTGCTCGGCGAGGCCGAGGCGAGCGTCCACGGCGAGGATCTCGAGGACATCCACTTCCACGAGGTCGGCGCCGACGACGCGATCGCGGACGTCGTGGGCGCCGTCGCGCTCGCTCGCGATCTCGACCCCGATCGGATCGTCACCACCCCGCTCTCGACCGGCGGCGGCACCGTCGAGATGAGCCACGGCGAGTACCCCGTCCCGTCGCCGGCTGTCGTCGAGATCGCCGAGCGGGCGGACTGGTCGCTGCGGGGCGGTCCCGTCGACGCCGAGCTGTTGACGCCGACGGGGGCGGCGATTCTGGGCCACCTCGCGGACGGCGTCGACGCGCTGCCGTCGCTCGAGCTCGCGGCCTCGGGCTACGGCGCCGGCGGCTACGACCTCGATCCGCACCCGAACGTGCTCCGGACGCTCGTCGGCGACGGCGGCCGCGAGCTCGTCAGAGACGACATCGCCGTCCTCGAGACGAACCTCGACGACGCGACGCCGGAAGTCCTGGGCGGGTTACAGGAGTCACTCGCGAGCGCGGGCGCGCGCGACGTTACGGTACTGCCGGCGACGATGAAGAAGTCCCGCCCCGGCCACCTCGTGAAGGTGATCTGCAAACCCGAAGACCGAGAGCGCGTCGCCCGGGCGCTCGCCGAGGAGACGGGCACCCTCGGGATCCGGGAGGCGGGCGCGACCCACCGCTGGATCGCCGACCGCGAGTTCGAGACCGTCGCGCTCGAAGTCGACGGCGAGTCCTACGCCGTCTCGGTCAAGGTCGCGAGCGACGCCGACGGCGAGGTCTACGATGTCAGCGCGGAGTACGACGACGCCGCGCGGGTGGCCCGCGAGAGCGCGCTTCCGGTTCGAGAAGTGTTGCGACGCGCCGAGGCGGCCGTCGATCGGTAACGATCGTCCGCGAGCGCGTCCCGGAGACGCCCCAGGATCCCGCGACCCCGCGCCGAACGAGACTCGCTCGAGCGGCGGTTTCGAGACGCCGATCCGGAGCGCTCGCCGTCCCGCACGGTGGCTCGTCGGGAGTGAGACGCTGCGTCCGGCTCGAGCGGTCGGTAACGTACTCGGACTGGAGGAGGAGCCGTACGGACTGGATGCAAAAAAAAAAAACGAATCGATCGGGTGTTGCGGGCCGTTACTTCTGGGCGGCGAAGGCGAAGTTGCCCGAGATGCTGGCGCCGGCCTGGGCGTTGGCGTTGTTCTGCTCGGCGAAGTTAGCAGCGGCAGCGTCACCCTTGTAGGATGCGGCAACGTTGTCGCCCTGCTTCAGGTCGTTCTCCTGGGAGACCTTCTGGTACTGGTTGGTCTCGGCGTCGGAGAACTGACCGATCGCGACGACGTCGTCGGCGTACGAGTCGCCGTCGTCACCGTGCTTGTAGTCGCGGTCGTCCTTCTTGTCGTCGCCGTGCTTGTGGTCGCGGTCGTCCTTCTTATCGTCGCCGTGCTTGTGGTCGCGGTCGTCCTTCTTATCGTCGCCGTGCTTGTGNGTCGCGGTCGTCCTTCTTATCGTCGCCGTGCTTGTGGTCGCGGTCGTCCTTCTTATCGTCGCCGTGCTTGTGGTCGCGGTCGTCCTTCTTGTCGTCGCCGTGTTTGTCGTATTTGTCGTCGTGGTCGTCGTGTTTGTCGTCGTAACTTCCCGCTGCTGCAGTCCCTGCGAAGCCGACGAACAGGAGGCTGCCGAGCAGCGCGATCGTCATCGTGATTGCGAGTGCGCGTTTCATTGTTGTGGAATTGTGCGATATCGGCTACAACGGGCAGACACTGCTGACCGCGACCGTGATCGACACAGCCGCGGCTCCTCGAGACCCTACCGTTTCGTCGCCGTCTGACGCGTTGCCCGACTGGGACTCATCACGGGGTTGTATATGAACTGAGGGTACAGTTTCGTGATGTATCCGCGTCCTAGCACCGCCAAGTCCCGCTCACAGCTAACGCTCGTGAACGTTACCGCGAGCCGAACCTCGTTTTGGTATCGCTACAGGTTCCCGACTCGAGCCGACGGAAGCGGGTCGCGTCCGGATTCGTCGCCTTCCCGTCGTCACCAGCCGATCGTTCGGGCGAACGCCGCGTGCTGTCGCGGGAACGCGGCGCTACTCTCAATTGGGTCCCTGGGAAGAGAGCCGTCGGTATCGATCGCGAGCCGTAAAAAAGCCGCACGCGGTAGCGATCGAACGCGGTTACTTCTGGCTGATGCCGGCGAAGTTAGCGGAGGAGCTGATGCCGATCTGAGCGTTGGAGTTGCTCTGACTGGCGAAGTTAGCGGCAGCAGCGTCGCCCTTGTAGGCGGCGGCGACGTTATCGCCCTGCTTCAGGTTGTTCTCCTGGTTGACCTTCTGGTACTGGTTGGTTTCCGCGTGTGAGGACTGACCGATGAGAGCGGTCCGATCTCCGTCGTCGTAGCGGTCGTTATCGTGGTGGTGGTTATCATGCTTGTCGTCGTAACGGTCCTTGTCGTGCTTGTCGTTGTCGTGCTTGTCGTGCTTGTCGTTGTCGTGCTTGTCGTCGTGATAGTCGTGTGCCGCTGCGGTGCCGGCAAAGCCCATGAACAGCAGGCTGCCGAGCAGTGCGACCGTCATCGTGATCGTGAGTGCGCGTTTCATTGGGTATCACGGGCACGCATCACGGTCGCTGCCCCCTCCTTCGCGAAACGCCGGCTCGAGACGAGCCGCCGGTTCTTTCGGGGTTCGTGACGCAGTGCCCGACAGGGAGTCAGGACGGAGGCCTACTTGAACCCGAACAACGATTACGTCCCGAATTATCGGACTGAGCGCCGCTAAAACGCCGCTATCGGTCGCGATTCGTGAACGACCGACCGTTCGTCCGATTCCCGTCGGGAAACACCGCGTTGGCGCGTTCCGAATCGGGATCCCCGCTTTCGTCACCGCACCCGCAACGTCCGCCCCGGAACCGTTCGACCCGCGTTTCGATCCGGTTACGCAGCGATTTCGTCCCGTCCCGTTCCCTCGTCGCCCGCCTCGCTCGAGAACGGTCCGCGTCGCTAGCTACCGAATGTCAAATCGTAATCAGGACCTACTCGCGCCGTCCTCGGCTCGA
This sequence comes from Natronococcus jeotgali DSM 18795, assembly GCF_000337695.1. Lineage (GTDB taxonomy): Archaea > Halobacteriota > Halobacteria > Halobacteriales > Natrialbaceae > Natronococcus > Natronococcus jeotgali. The sequence continues at coordinate 2,736 of NZ_AOIA01000019.1, read as the reverse complement.
GCGCCGCGACGGGACTGACCCCGAATCGTCGCACCGCCGTCGCCGGGCCGCGGGCCCGGCGGCCGTCCGCGTTCCGCGACGGGTCACCGTTTCGGTCCGCGCTCTCGCGGCGCACCGGTGAGGTCGACTCCCGCCAGTCGACTCCGAAACCGAACCGGACCGCGGACGTAACCGATCGTTGGCGGATCGCGCCCGCGGGGTTTCGGGGGACGATCGCCCGCGCGCGCTCGCCGGGTTCGGATCGGGCGGAAAAGTGGGTTTGCGGCGTTCTGACAGGTGTTAACGCTCGTAACGATCGGCCCGCCTTTTGCGAATCCTCCCCCCACGGAGAGGGGACATGAGCGAGGTACTCTCGGGCGACCCCCGGCGGACGGGCGAGTGCGGCGAGCGGTTCCGAACCGGCCGGTTCCCGCTCGAGCGCGAACGATCGGGGGCACGCGCTCGCCGCGGCCGACGAACCGCTTCCGAAACCCCGGAGCGACGGAACCGTCCACCGACGATCCGGACCGATGACGAAATCGGACATCCCCCGGAGGTGTTCGACGGCGATGGCGGATGAACGCCGGCTCGCGGTCGGCGTGATCGGCGTCGGGGCGATGGGACGACACCACGCCAGGGTGTACGAGGAGGTCGAAGGAGCCGCCCTCGAGGGCGTTTTCGACGTCGACGCGGAACGGGCGAACGCCGTCGCCGCCCGTCACGGGACCGCGGCGGTGGGCCTCGAGCCGTTGCTCGATCGGGTCGACGCCGTCTCGGTCGCCGTGCCGACGGCCCACCACCTCGAGGTCGTCAGGACGTGCCTGGAGGCCGGCGTCCCGACGCTCGTCGAGAAACCGGTCGTCGGCGACCTCGCGGACGGGCGGGCGCTGCGGCGGGCGGTCGAGGCGGCCGGCGTCCCCGTTCAGGTCGGTCACGTCGAGCGGTTCAATCCCGCGGTCGAGGCGCTCGAGGGGATCCTCGAGGGGCTGTCGATCGTCGACGTCACCGCGCGCCGGCTCGGTCCGCCCCCCGGACGGCCGATCGCGGACGGCGCCGTCGTCGACCTGATGATCCACGACATCGACGTCGTGCTCGCCCTGCTCGAGGACGACCCCGTCGACGTGACCGGTCGCGGAGTCGCCGGAGATCGCCACGCCAGCGCCCTGCTCGAGTTCCCCGACGCGGTGGCGTCGTTGACCGCGAGCCGGCTGACCCAGCGCAAGGTTCGATCCCTCGAGGTCACCGCCGAGGAGTGTCTCGTCGCGGTCGACTACCTCGAGCAGTCGATCGAGATCCACCGGCGCTCGGTCCCCGAGTACGTCCGGCGCGAGGAGGGCGTCCGGTTCCGGCGCGAGAGCCTGGTCGAACGGGTCCGCGTCTCCGACGACGAACCCCTGCGGCGGGAGCTCGCGTCGTTTCTCGAGACCGTTCGAACCGGCTCGACCCCCGAGGTCACGGTCGAGGACGGGCTCGCCGCCCTCGAGGTCGCCCGACGCATCGAGGGCGCGGGGCGCGACGATCGGCCGACGGCGGATCTGGAGGCCTCGCGTGAGTGACCCGCGTCGACCCGTCGGCTCGAGGCCGCGAGGTGCGGGCTGATGTACCGGAGGCGAACGGTCGGCGTCGTCGTCCCGGCCTACGACGAGGCGGGGTTCGTCGGCGGGGTCCTCGAGGCGGTGCCCGACTACGTCGATCGGGTCTACGCCGTCGACGACCGCTCGCGGGACCGAACCTGGGCGGAGATCGCCGAGCGAGCGAGCCGGCTCAACCGCGCGGCCGCGACCGATCGGGGACGGGAGACGGTCGCCGCGGGCGCGGGGTTCGACCGTCGGATCGTCCCGATCCGCCACGACCGCAACCGCGGGGTCGGCGCCGCCATCGCGACGGGGTACCGCAGGGCCCTCGCCGACGGCATCGACGTGACGGCCGTGATGGCCGGCGACGGCCAGATGGACCCCGCCCGCCTGCCCGCGCTGCTCGACCCGATCGTCGAGGGCGACGCCGACTACGCGAAGGGGAACCGGCTGGCCGACGGCGCCCGCGACGAGATGCCCCGGTTCCGGCTGGTCGGGAACGCGGCGCTGACCGTCCTGACCAGGATCGCCTCGGGGTACTGGCGAACCGGCGACCCCCAGAACGGCTACACGGCGATCTCGCGGCGGGCCCTCGAGCGACTCGACCTCGAGGCGGTCTACGACCGCTACGGCTACCCGAACGACCTGCTGGTTCGGTGCAACGCCGCCGGGCTGCGCGTCGCCGACGTCCCGATGCCCGCCCGGTACGGCGACGAAGAGTCCTCGATCGCGTACGCGACCTACGTGCCGACGGTGTCGGCGCTGCTCCTCGGAGCGTTCGTCCGGCGGCTCGCGAGGCGGTACCCGCTCCGGGAGCTCCACCCGGTCCCGCTGGGGTACGCCGCCGGCGCGCTCGCACTCGCCGGCAGCGCCCTCGAGGGCGCTCGGGCCCTGTTCGGACGGCGTCCGAGCGACGGAGCGACGATCGGGATCGGACGGGCCGCCCTCCTCGCGGTCGCGGGCGCGGCCTCGGCCGGCGCCGCTGCGCGCCTCGAGCGCCGGCTGCACGCCCCCCTCGAGGTGAGGCGGGATGGGTGAGCGCGTCGTCGTCACGATCCAACACCCCGCGCACGTCCACTTCTTCAGGAACGCGATCGCCGAACTCGAGGGGCGCGGGTACGACATCAGGGTGTTCGTCCGCGAGAAGGACGTCGCCTGCGAGTTGCTCGAGCACTACGGCATC
>NZ_AOIA01000018.1 GCF_000337695.1 Natronococcus jeotgali DSM 18795 | reverse complement strand
CCCACCACCGCCGGTACCCCGGCTACCACGAGCTGGCGTACCTCCACCCCGACCGGTTCGAACCCGACCCCGCGGTGCCGGCGGCGGTCGGCTCCGACGACGGTCCGCTGGTCGTGCTCCGGCTCGTCTCCTGGACGGCGGCCCACGACGTCGGCCGCGGCGGCGTGGGCGACCTCGAGCGGGTGATCGCCGGCCTCGAGCGCTTCGGCGCGACGGTTCGGATCTCCGCCGAGGGTCGGCTCCCGCCGGCGCTCGCGACGCGGCGCTTCGAGCTTCCGGCCCACCGGATTCACGACCTGCTCGCCCGCGCGGACCTGTTCCTCGGCGAGAGCGCGACGATGGCCGCCGAGAGCGCGCTGCTCGGGACCCCCGCGCTGTACGTCTCCGGGCTGCGAGCCGGCGTCCTCGAGGAACTCGAGCGTCGCTACCGCCTGCTCCGGTGGCTCTCCGAGGGGAGCCGCCCGGACGAGATCCTTTCGCACGCCCGCGAGCTCCTCGAGATTCGCGAGTCGACCCTGGCGAGCCGACGCCGTCGGCTCCTCGCCGAGCGCATCGACGCGACCGACCTCGTCGTCGCGGTCGTCGAGGACGCCGCCGGCGCCGCGGGGACGGCGACCCAGAAGCCGTCCGTCCCGGAGGTCGTCCGTCGGTGACCGACGCCTTCGAGGACCGCGAGTTCGCCCTCTGTCTCACCCACGACGTCGACCGCGTCTTCAAGACTTACCAGGCGCCGTACTACGCCGTCCGCGAGCGCGACCCTTCCCACCTCCGGTCGCTGGTCGCCGACGAGCGACCCTACTGGCAGTTCGAGGCGGTGATGGCCCTCGAGGACGACCTCGGCGTTCGCTCGTCGTGGTACGTCCTCAACGAGCGGTCGCTGCTGGAGCGCTCTCCCCGCGAGTGGCTCCGCCCCGAGAGCTGGACGCTCTACGCGGGACGGTACGACCCCACGGACCCGGAGCTGGTCGACGCCGTCCGCGCCCTCGAGCGGGGCGGCTGGGAGGTCGGCCTCCACGGCTCCTACGACTCCGCCGACGACCGGGAACGGCTCTGCTACGAGAAGCGCGTCCTCGAGGACGTCCTCGGCGAACCGATCGTCGGCGGTCGCCAGCACTACCTGAACCTCGTCGGGCGACGCACCTGGGAGCACCACCGCGCGATCGGACTGCGCTACGACGCCAGCTACGGCTCGAGCACGAACTACGGGTTCGACGGGCGCTACGACGTGCTCCGGCCGTTCGACGACGCCTTCGTCGTCTTCCCGCTGACGCTGATGGAGCGCGCGCTGGTCCCGTCGGCGCCCTCGCTCGAGTGGGCCTGGCGGGAGTGCCGACGGCTGCTCGAGGAGGCCCACGAGCACGACGCCGTGATGACCGTGCTCTGGCACCCCCGGTACTTCAACGAGGACGAGTTCCCGGGCTACCGCACGCTCTACGAACGGCTGATCCGCGAGGCGAAGGCGATGGGCGCCTGGATCGGCCCCTGCGGGGAGTGCTACGACCTGCTCGAGCGACGGCGGGAGGCGTCGTCGTGACGGTAGATCGATGTTCGGAATTACTCATGCAATGCCAAAGTAGATTGCATTTCAATGGTTGAGGAGGCATTAGCTTTGTCATCATAAGGGCAACGGCATTGAACGATGCTCCCGTAGCTATACCTGGGATCGCGTTTCGACGCAACTCGTAGGAAAATCATGACTACCGATACAACCGATCGGCAACTCGTCTGGGTCATCCTTGCAATCGCTGCTGCCCTCGTGGCCTTTCCTATGTTCGCCATGGGGTTCGGCATGATGGGGGCTGGACCGATGATGGACGGGACGTGGGGCACCGGCATGTGGGGTGTGGCTGGAGCGCCCGGATGGATGCTCATCGTCGGCGTTGGGATGCAGCTCCTCTTCCTCGCCGTCATCGTCGGGGCCGTCTACCTCGGCTATCGAGCGGTGACCGCGCAGGATGAAGCGTCTGACCCTGCACTCGAGGAGCTTCGGGCTGCCTATGCACGCGGCGACCTGAGCGACGAGGAATACGAACGACGGCGGGATCGACTCGAAACCGAACCGTAGTACCGATCGTGTTGGCGACACCGGGAACAGAGGTGTTCGAGGCCCTCCGGATTGGGATCGGCTTCCTCTGGACGGCGGCGTGGGCGATCATCACGGGGCTGGTGATCACCAGTTTCGTCCAGCTCTACGTCTCAAAAGAGCGAATGGCCGCCGTGCTCGGTGACGGCGACGTAGCCGGTATCACGAAGGCCACGCTGTTCGGCGCTGCCAGCAGCGGCTGTAGCTTCGGGGCCGTCGCCATCGGGAAAGGGCTGTTCAAGAAAGGTGCCCACGTCGTGAACTTTCTGGCGTTCATGTTTGCCTCGACGAACCTCATCGTCGAGCTCGGTTTGATGATCCTGATCCTGCTCGGCTGGGAGTTCCTCGTCGCCGAGTTACTGGGTGGCCTCGTCCTTATCGCCGTAATGGCGGTCATCGTCCATCTGACGCTTCCGGAGCCCCTCTTCGAGCAGGTTCGCGGCGAATTGAATCAGCGAGATCACGACCACGGCGTGACCGAGGATCCGACGTGCGGGATGGAAGGGAAAGACGAGTATTCGCTCGTCACAGGCGGCGGAGAAACGGTGAAGTTCTGTTCGAAGGGGTGTATGGAGACCTATCTTCAGGAGGCGGCCAGTAGCGGTGGCTGGCGGGACGAACTGCTGTCGTGGGGCGGCTGGTACAAGGTCGGCAACCAGTACCGCAAGGAGTGGTCGATGCTCTACAAGGATGTGATTGCGGGCTTCCTGATCTCAGGGTTCATCATCGTGTTCGTCCCACAGTGGATGTGGAACGCGCTCTTTCTCCAGGGAGACGGTTTGCTGGTCAGCGCCGAGAACGCGGTCATGGGCGTTGCCATCGCCATCATCAGTTTCGTCGGTAGCATGGGGAATGTCCCGTTCGCCGTCGCGCTCTGGGGTGGCGGTGTGAGTTTCGCTGGTGTCATCGCCTTCGTCTACGCCGACCTCATCACGATCCCGGTGCTCAACGTGTACCGGAAGTACTACGGCTGGAAGGTGATGCTGTACATTCTCGGCGTGTTCTTCGTGACGATGGCGTTCACGGGCTTTCTCATGGAACAGCTGTTCGACGTATTGGGGATCGTTCCCGATCTCGCCGGTGGCATGACTGCGAGCGAGCAGACCTATTTCGAACTGAACTACACGTTCTACCTCAACCTGATCGCGTTCTCGCTCTCGGGATTCCTCCTCTACGTGTACCGAAGCGGGCTGGGAGCTCCCGGCGAGTACCGGGATCCGGTCTGTGGGATGCGGACCGACGAGGGTGACCCAAGCGTCACTTACGATGACGATACGTACCACTTCTGTTCAGAGACCTGCAAGAGAACGTTCGAGAAAACGCCCGACGAGTTCGCTAGGATCGATCCGAACACCTCCGGTGCTCACGACAATCACTGACAGGTCGATGGCGCGAATCGTTTCGGAACCCGCCACCGCAGTGTGATCTCGTTGTCCGTCGACTCGCCCGAGCGAGTCGATCGACCGTTGACAGGCAAGGCCAACCCCTACCCGTCCCTGCAGAGTACGCCCGCTCGAGACACGTGGTCGTCGCTACCGAAGTGCTGATCGCGCTGGTCGTCCTGGCCTTCCTCGGCGGGATCGTCGTCGCCACGATCGGCCCCGGGGGCATCCTCATCGTCACCGGGCTCTACCTGCTGACCTCGCTGTCGGGCGCGGAGGTCGCGGGTACCTCGAGTGCCGTCTTCACGGTCGGCGCGGTGCTTGGCAGCCTCGTCTACGCGCGCTCGGGCGAGATCGACTGGTGGATCGCGGGCGTGGTCGGCGCCGCCGCCGCGGCGGGCACCTGGGTCGGCGTCCAGGCCAACGCCTACCTCTCGCGGGCGCTGTACGGGCTCGTGCTGGCGGCGCTGCTGGCCGTCGTCGGCGTCACGATCGTCTACCGCGAGCACCGCGACCTCGAGCCCCGCCTCGAGCTCGGCCGCGGCGGGTGGGACACCGCGGGGTTCGTCGCGGTCGGGCTCGTGATCGGCGTCGCGGGCGGCCTGCTGGGGATCGGCGGCGCGGCGCTGTCGGCCCCGGCGCTGGTGCTGGTCGGCGTGCCGATGCTCGCGACGATCGCGGTCACGCAGGTCGTCGTCGTGGCCACGGCGCTGTTTACGGCCGTCAACTACCTGCTGCTGGACGCGATCGTGACCTCGCTGTTCGTCCCGATCACGCTCGCCTACCTGGCCGGCGTCGGACTCGGCTGGTGGCTCGCCCACCGGGCCGAGCCGGGTCGGCTCAAGCTCGCGCTCGGCGTCGCGCTGATCGGGCTGGCGGGCTCGCTGGTCGTCTGAGTCCTACTCGAGCGCGCGCCGGGCTCGCTCGCGGCCCATCCCGAGGCCGATCTGGTGGTCGCCGTAGTAGAGCGCGCCGCCGCCGCTGCCGATCATGTAGCCGAGCGGACCGACGGCCTCGATGCGGTTGTCGTCGCTGGTGGTAAACCGCATCGACGCGTCCTCGAAGGCGAGCTCGCCGTTGACCCAGTAGCGCATCTCGCCGTCGGCCGCGGCCGTGCCGCCGTCGTAGGAGTTGGTGACGACGTGGCACTCGATCTCGTTCCAGGCGTCCATCTCCACGACGGCGTCGGTCATCTGGAAGTCGCTCGAGCCGTCCATGTGGTAGGCGTACGAGAAGAACTTGTACCCCTCCGGCGCGGGCGAGTCGTTCCGGTTGGCGAACCCGATGGCGTTCGACCAGCCGTTCTCGCCGGTGGCCGTGCCGCCGCCGGAGGAGCCCCCGCCGTTGGTCAGCGGCGCCCAGAACATCCGAACCGTGTCGTCGGCGCCCAGTTCGAACCCTTCGGGGTAGACGGTAAACCGGGTGTAGATCTCGTCCTGTTGCTCGCCGACGTGCTCGGGGAAGCGGTACTCGCAGTTCGCGATCTTCGAGTCGCCCGTGAACTCCGTCCGCAGCGACCGGTCGTGGCGCGTCGTCCGATCGGCGACGAACTCCGGGACGTACGACCCCCGAACGTCGTTGACGTCGTAGACCGCGTTCGGCTCGGCGTACTCGTCGTAGTCGACCCCGATCACCGACGAATCGGTCTCGGCCGCTGCGGTCGAGCTCGTTCCCGCGCCGACGCCCAGGGTGGCCAGCGCTCCCCCGGCCAGCCCCAGGTACGATCGCCGGCCGAGCGCGCGGTCGCTCCCCCCGCGAGCGCTCTCGGTGCGCGTCTCCTCGGATCGTCCTCGAGCCGGGTGCTGTCGTTCCATGCGCTCGGGAAACGGGCGACTACGTCTATAAATTTTCTCTTTCGATAGAATGTAAGAAAATCCGAAACTGATTCTGCCTGGCCGGATCCTGTGTAACGTTTGACCGGTGTGTCGGCCCAAATAGCTCGAGCGGAAACCTCTGATTACGAGGGCTCACCGCGCGGTTCACCGACCCAATCCGTCGTTACGAGCGCCGAGGGCTCGAGGGCGAGTCCGAGCGCGGCGGGCAACGTGCCGTTTCGCTCGGGCGGGCGGCGAGACGATCGCGATCCCTTTCCGCGGGGCCGTCGCCCTCGCGGTATGCGCTCGGAGCCGCGGGTGCTGGTGCTCGACGGCGACTACCCCACCTCGCTGGCGATCGCCCGGGAGCTCTCGGCGGATCTCGACGCGACGATCGTCGGCGCGGGGACCTCCCCCCACAGCCGACTCGCTCGCTCGCGGTACTGCGACGTCCCCGCCGCGATCCCGTCGCCGGACGATCCCCGCTACCTCGAGGGCGTCCGCGCCGTCCTCGAGGTCCACCGCCCCGACCTCGTGCTCCCCGTCGGCTACGGGTCCGCCGCCGCGCTCGAGTCGGCCCGCGGGGACCTCCCGGCGTTCGTCTCGACCTGTCTCCCCGATCCGGACGCCTTCGAGACCGCGGCCGACAAGCGGGAGACGGCGGAGCTGGCGACGGCGCTCGGGATCGACGTTCCCCGCGACCACTCGGAACTCGTCGCAACCCTCGATTCGGAGGGTCGGGAGCCGGGCGCGCTCGAGGCGCTCGCGTTCCCGGTCTTCTGCAAGGCCCGCCGGGAGGCCGGCGGCGGGGGCGAGACGACCGCGCGGGTCGCGGACCCGGAACGGTTCTGGACGGTCTACGACCGCCTCGCGGCCGCCTCGCCGACGGGGGAGGTGCTCGTTCAGGAGTCGATCGACGGCTCGGCGTCGACGTACGGCTGCGGGCTGTTCCGCCTGGACGGCGCGGTCGAACTCCGGATGGCCCACGAGGAGCTGCGGTCGGTCCCCCGCCGGGGCGGTAGCGGCACGCACCTCCGGCTGCGTCGGGATCCCCCCCTCGAGTCGGCGGCGACCGCGCTGCTCGGGGAACTCGAGTGGCGCGGGGTCGCCCTCGTCGAGTGCAAGCGCCGCGAGGACGGCGAGCTCGTCCTGATGGAGATCAACCCGAAGTTCTGGGCTTCCTACGCGCTGGCCAGCGCCCACGGCTACCGGTTCGCCTCGCGGCTGGTCGCGCGGACGCTCGGGCTCGAGGACCGCCTCCCCGACCGATCGCCCGAGCCGACGGGGGAGATGACGTTCCCGCTGCGGGAGCTGTACCACTACGCGCGACACCGCGAGGAGGAGCGACTGCTCGAGTGTCTGGGCGCGGTCGCGAGGCCGGGCGTCCCCTGGAACGTCGACCGATCGGACCTGGGGGCGTGGCTGACGCCGCCGGCTGCCGTCCTCGAGAAGCTACCGGGCGGGACCGCCGAGCCGAGCGACGCCGACCGCGAGGCGGTCGCGTTCACTCGTCGGTAGGCGACTCCGGGTAGTCGTCGGGGTCGACCTCGTCGCCGCCGACCCACAGCTCGTCGGGGGCGGGGTCGGCCTCGAGGGCGACGACCGCGCCGTCGAAGAGGTAGCCGTCGACGCTCTTCGGCGACGCGGTCGCCTCGGCGGTCGCGTACCCGCCCTCGGACTCGTCGGCCGGGACGATCTCGACGGTGTCGTTGTACGTCGCCTGGTGGTCGTCGGCGTTGCTCCAGTCGGTGTGGACGACCGCGCCGTCGACGAAGAGACGGTAGGTCGCGGGCTCCTCGCCGTTGACGTAGGTCACTCGCCCGTCGTAGTCGTCCATGTTCGCCGGGTCCTCGAAGTGAGGGTGGCGGTCGTAGGGCGGGATCTCCGGGACCTCCTCCGCGAGCAGCTCGTGCTCGTCGTAGTAGATCGCCAGGTCCGCCGGCGCGGTCTCGCCCCCGCCGTAGCGCACGAGCGCTCCGGCGTACTCGACGGCCTGTTCCTCGACCGTCGTCCACCGGAAGTCCGTTCGCTCGTAGGCCAGCTCGCCGTCGATCCAGCACCGGGCCTCGCCGTCGGGTACCGCCTCGCCGCCCTCGATCGAGTTCATCGCGACCGCGGTCTCGAGGGCGAACCACTCGTCGGCGGGCACCCGCGTCTCGGTCAGCTCGAACTCCCCGCTCGCGGACGGCTGATCGAGGTGGTAGGTGTAGGCCGCGAGCGCGTACCCGTCGGCCGACGGCTCCCCCCGGTTCGCGACCGCCAGCATGCTCGACCAGCCGTCGGTGCCCGAGGGCCGTCCGCGACCGCCCGAGCCCTGCACGCCGGCCTCCGTGTTCAGCCCGAGCGTCCAGAACCGACAGACGTCGTCCGTCCGCATCTCCCAACCGTCGCCGAGTCGAACCATCGCCCGCTGACGGACCGCACCGGGCTGGCCGTACCCGTTCTCGGGGAACCAGTAGGCGGCGTTGCTCCCGTTGTTCTCGCCGCGGGGAATCTCGCAGCGCAGCGCCTGTCCCCCGTCGAACGTGTGGTTGTCGACGAACGAGAACGACGCGGGGTCGCCCGTCCAGACGCGGTAGGCGTCGCTCGGCGTCTCGAGCCCGTCGTACTCGACGTCGACGAACGCGACGTCCTCGGCGTCGGCCCGATCCGCGAGCGAGTCGTCGAACCCGGTCGACCCGTCGTCCGCGGGCGGTTCCGACTCGTCGTCCCTCGGCTCCTCGGGATCCTCGTAGTCGCCCCTCGGACATCCCGCGAGCGCGATCGCCGCGGCGACGGCGCCGCCGGATTTCAGGACGGTTCGACGATCCACCCTCGGAGGCAGGGGACGACGGTGCTATAGCGTTCGCCACCGTCGCCGCGGGAAGTCAGAGATTGTCGTCGGCCGAGCGCGACGACGGCGCGATAACGCCGGGTTACCGCCGGCCCGACCCGAGGGCCGGACTCCGCGGACGGCGCCGTCCGTCGCGACGCAGCGACCGATTACCCGAGTCGGCGCCGTCGAACGTGCTGTACCATTTTTCGTCCCGGTTCGCGTAGCGGCGCCTCGATATGCGCCACCGTTCGGCGGCGTCGGCCGCGACGGCCCGCGGTCGGCCCCGGAGGGGACCGTGAGCCGACTCCCGCTCGAGCCGGTGCGCTCGCTCTCGATCGCGCTCGCGGGAACGGCCGCGCTGGGGGTCGGACTCCCCCTCGTTCTCGGGTTCCCGAACCTGTCGATCCTCGGGCTGTACGTCGCCGTTCCGATGATCGCCGCGCCCCTCGCGGTCCGTCGGTTGGGCGCCGATCGGCGGGATTTAGGAGAGTCGACGCCGACGGTTCGGGTCGACTGGCGGCTCTGGTCGACGGCGTTTCACCTTCTTGCGGGCGCGCTCGTGGTCGTGCTGGTCGCGACCGACGTCCGCCCCTACGGGTTCTACGCGGGCGTCGCCGCCCTCTACGGGCTCTGTTTCCTGCTGATCGTAACCGGGGACGGGCGGTCGCGCCGCGCGGTCGCGCTCTATCACCTGGTCGCCGTCCTCCTGCTGGTCGTCTACAGCGTCACGCTGAACTACGACTTCTTCGTCGGCCACACCGACCTCTCGGCCCACACCGCCATCGTGCGCTCGATCCTCGAGACCGGGCGGACGGCGACGGTGGTACCGATCTACGAGTCGTTTCAGCTCTGGCACGTCTACGCCGCGTTCGGGTCGCTCCTGCTGGGCGACGGCGTCGCCGCCCACACGACGGCGTACGTGCTCTCGGGCGGGCTGTTCGCGGCGGGTCTCGGGCTAATCGACGGGCTCGCTCGCCGGCTCCACCCGGACGAGACGTTCGGACTCCTCTCGGCGCTGGTCGCGGTCGCCTTTCCGCTGTACCTCTTCTACGGGATGTACTCGATCCCCCGCAGCGCGACGTCGATCTTCCTGCTGGCGCTGCTGGTCGCGCTCGCGAGCCGCCCGACCGCGGGCGTGCGCCTGTTGACCGTCGGGCTCGTCGTCGCCATCGTGATCGCCCACCCCGCCACGATTCCGTTCGTGCTGGCGGTCCTCGCCCTCGTCGCGCTGGCCGAGCGCGCGACCGCCCGCCCCGAACCGCTGGTCGACGCCTACGTCCTCGCCGTCTCCGTCCTCGCGACGGGACTGTACTGGCTGTACGCCGCCGAGGGCGTCGTCACCCGGCTCGCGGGAACGATCGAGGCGACGCTGTCCGGGGCCTCGGAGTCGGCCGTCCCCGAGGGCGTGGTCGCCAGCCCCTGGGTCGAGGTCGCGAACTACGTCCCCTACGGCTTCGCGCTCTTTTTCCTCCTGCTCGGGGTCCTCTTCCTGCTCGAGCGCCGAGGCCGAGGGGCGGATGCGACCGAGGACGCCCCGGACGCGGCCGTCGCCGGCGACGGCGGCCGACTCCGGAGCCCGCACCTGCTGACCGTCGGGCTCGTCGCGGTCGCGCTCGCGCCGCTGGTCTTTCCCGGCCCGCTGCTCTTGCTCGACGCGCTGGCCGGGGTCAACGTCGACCGGTTCGGCCACTACGCGTTCGCGTTCGTCGCGCTGACGGGCGGGTACGGCCTGTACGAACTCGTCGGGCGGGGCGGTCCCGCCGCGTTGCTCGCCGCGCTCGTGGTGCTCTCGCTGTTCGGGTTCGCCGCGGTCTCGAACGACTTCACCGCCTCCGACAACCCCGTCGTCGAGCGCCCGTTCTACACCTTCTACCTCGAGGACGAGGAGCGCGCCTCCTTCGAGGCGATCGACGACCGCTACCGCGGCGCCTTCGGCGCGGATCGGATCAGCTGTCGGTACCTGGGCGAACTCCACGGCGCGCGGTGCTCGGTGATCGACGCCGCCGCGGGCGAGGCCATGTTTGAGGCCCACGACGCCGTTCTCGTCCGCGAGGGCGAACTCGAGGATCGTCCGCTGCAGTTCTCGGCCTACGTCGAGGAGGCCGATCTGCCCCGGGAGGAACTCGAGGAGCGGGATCGGGTCTACGACTCGGGAACGGTGTCGTTCCACGCCTGATACGGATCGCTGTACCGGTGTCCCGGCGCAGCCGTCAGACGGTTCGCGGCTGCGCCGGAACTGACGTACAGTAAACGGTATGAGAGCGCCGTCGGGTCGGGGCCGCGAGGTCCGCGTCGGGATCGACGGTCCAGACGCCCCACCCGCTTCGCCTGCCGCCCCCGGGTGCACAACGCCGTATTACCGCACCCTCGAGCGCGAAATCGTCGGTCGGATTTACGTCCCCGGTCGTGGACGGCCGGGTGATGACGACCCCGCGTCGACGCCGATACCTCCGAGCGCAGCTGGCCTGGCTGCTCGCGGCCGCGCTCTGCCTCGCCGCCCTCGGGGCGTTCTCCCTCGGGGCGTACGTCCTGCTCGCGGTCCTCGGAAGCGTCGTCCTCGACGAGGTGTTGACCCCGGTGGCGGTCGAGCCGCGCTGGCGCCCCCGGTGGCTCCTCCCGGTCGGGCTCCTCGCGGCCGCGATCGTCGTCGTCCTCCGCACGCTCGAGTTGCTGTCGCTCGGGCTCTCGCCGGGGGCGCTCGCCGCTCCGGGGGTGGTGCCGTAGATGTCCCTCGAAGTCGAACGCGTGGACGGGATCCGGGAGGCGAACCGGAACCAGTGGAACCACGTCGTCGAGCACGCCGACCTGGGCTGTGTCTTCCACCGCTATGAGTGGCTCCGGGCGGTCGAGGACGGCATGGACCGCGAGCCCCGACACCTGCTGGTCTCGAAGAAGGGCAACCCGATCGCCGTCTACCCGAACGTCGTCGACGACCTCGGCCCCGTCGGCAGGCTGAAGTCGATCCACCCCGGTTTCGGCGGCCCGATCGCGGCGACCGACGAGGAGCGCGCGATCGAACTCCTCCTCGACGCCGTCGCCGAGCGTTGCGACGGGCGGATCCTGTTCAACCAGATCCGCCCCTACGACCAGGGGTTCGTCCGCTACCACGACCTCCTCCGGGAGCGGGGCTACAGGGTCGCCGTCCGCTCGAGCCGGTTCGTCCTCGATCTTACCCGGGGGTGGGAGCCGATCCTCGAAGGGATGGACGGCAAGCGCCGCCGCGGCATCCGGCGGGGTCACGAGGCCGACGTCGAGGTCGTCGAGGAGTCCGCGAGCGCGTCGGTGCTCGCCGACTTTCACGACGACTACGCGCGGGTGATGGACCGCGTCGGCCTGTCCGCGTTCCCGCGCTCGTTTCTCGCCGAACTCGGGCGGTTCGACGAGCGGATCGCGATCTTCTCGCTCCGGGTCGACGGACGGCGGCGAGGGATGTTCCTGTACGTCGTCGACGAGGAGCAGTCGGGATTACAACACCTCTACTCCGCGGTGACCGAGGAGCACTTCGAGCACCACGCGCCGGAGCTGCTCCACGAGCACGCGATCAACTGGGCGATCGATCGGGGGTACGACACCTACGAGCTCCGCGGCTCGGCGCCCGATTTCCGAAACGGCGTGTTCCGGTTCAAGGAGTACTTCGGCGCCCGGCCGATCCCGCTGTTGCTCTGGGAGCGCGGTCGGCCGGCGCCCGCGCTGTCGGCGCTGAACCTCGCCCGAACGCTCCACCGGCAGTTCGATCCGCCGTGGCCGTGAGCCGCCGCGGACGGGGGCGCCCGCGGGGCAAAGCGGGCGCTCGCCGCGGGTCGTTCGGGCGCGGCGGACGCGCACAGCCGACGCCACCGTCGGCGGATCCGCGTGGCTGACTCGCTGTCGTCGGCGGTGCGGTCGGTCGTCGGCGCGAAACTGTTCGTCGTCCTCGCGGGCGTGGTGTTCACGCCGGCGCTGGTCCGGCTGATCGGGCCGGCGGAGTACGGGCGGTACGCGCTCGTGCTCTCGATCTACGGGCTCGTCAACGTCGTCGTCATCGGCGGCGCCGGCGACGCGGTCCGCAAGTACATCTCCGAGCGGTCGGACCCGGTCTGGCGGGCCGCGGTCTACGGCTACGCGTTCCGCCCGGCGCTTATCCTCGGCGTCCTCGTCGCCGCCGCCTTCTGGCTGGCCGCGCGGTCCGGCCTCGCGGCCCGCCTGTTCGGCGCGCCCTTCACGTCGCTGTTTTACCTCCTCGGGGCGTACGCCGTCGCCAGCCAGCTCGCCTCGCACAACCTGCGGACGCTGATGGGCCTCGAGCGGGAGTCGCGTTCGGAGCCGCTGAAGGTCCTCGAGAAGGCGCTGTTCGTCGTCACCGCCCTGGGGCTGGCCGTCCTGGGCTTCGGCGTCGAGGGGGTACTGATCGGCCACGTCTTCGCCAGCGCGGCGGCGTTCGTCCTCGCGCTCCCGGTCATCGCGCGGTCGATCCCGCTGCGGGCGCTCGTCTCGCCCCCGGACGTCGACCTGCCGAAACGCGGGATCGTCCGCTACCTCGCGAGCACGGCCGTCTTTTTCCTGTTTCTGAACTCGCTGTACCACGTCGACGTCGTCCTCCTGCAGGCCTGGACGACCGACGAGACCGTCGGCTACTACCGCGGGGCGCTCTCGATCGCCGAGTTCCTCTGGCTGACCCCGATCGCGGTCCAGCTCGTGCTCCTCCAGCGCACCTCGAGTCTCTGGGCGACGGACGACCTCGCGGCGATCCAGCGCCGGGCCGAGCGGGCCACCCGGTACGTCCTTCTGCTGACCGTCCTGCTCGCGGTCGGCGTCGCCGCGCTGGCCGGGGCGTTCGTCCCGCTGTACCTCGGCCCGGCGTTCGAGCCGTCGGTCCGCCCGCTGTTGCTGTTGCTCCCCGGGGTCGTCGGGTTCGCGGTCGCGCGACCGACGCTGGCGATCAACCAGAGCCGGCGATCCCTGCGACCGCTGCTGGTCGCGACGGGCGCCTGCTCGCTGATCAACCTCGCGCTGAACCTGGCGCTGATCCCGGACTACGGGATGGCCGGCGCGGCGGTCGCGACCTCGATCGGCTACGGCAGCCTGGTCGGATTCCAGGCGCTGGCCGCCCGCCGGCTGGGCTACCGCCCGCTGGCGGGGCTTCGGTGGCGACCGATCCTCGCCTCGGCCGCGGGGACCGCCCTCGTCGTCGTCCCGATCGCGCTCCTGTCGCCCCCGCTGCTCGCGCTCGCGGTCGTTCCGCCGCTGGGGGGGCTGACCTACGCGGCGCTGGCGGTCGTTACGGGCGCGTTGACCCGCGAGGAGGTCGGCGAGGTGCTCGACGGGATCGGCGTCGTCCCACGGGGGCTCGAGCGGCGGCTGGTCGTCGCCGTCGATCGGCTGCCGAAGCTTCGGGAGTGAGAGACGGCGTCGTCCCGCGAGGGTCGTCCTCGGTCAGCCGACGGACACCGTCGAGGCTCCGGCGCCGGTCCCGCCGCTGACGAACCGCCGGGCGACGGGCGGGATCAGCCGTCGACGTCGCCCGCGTCGGCGTCGCCGTGGCTCGTCCCGTCGGGCTCCCATCGGCAGGTGACCCGTCGTTCGCCGGTCCGTTCCGCCAGCACGATCGTATCGACCGGGCGCTCGAGCCCGACCGCAAGCCCGACCCCCAGGATTGAGACGACGGGGTGGTCGAACCGGTCGACGGGACCGAAGACGCCAGCCGAAACCGCGACGTCGAGCCGCCCGTCCTCGGCGTCGACCGACGGGTCGGCCCGATCGCCGAGCTCGAAGCGATCGGTGAGCGCCTCGGTCAGCTGCTCGGCCAGCCGTTCGGGGTCGCCCGCCAGCCCGTCCTCGAGCGAGCGCTCGAGCTCGGCGACGAACGGGGCGCCGATCGGATCGAGCGACAGTGTCTCGCCCTCGGCCTCGCCCCCGTCCCCGATGGCGTCCGCCGATCGCGGGCGGTCGGCCGCGAGGGGGACGACCAGGCGAACGCCGCCGGGTCCGCCTCCGGCGACGGGCGCGTAGCGACGGTCGCCGGTGGCACCGACCGACTCAGCGAGCCGGGCGAGGTTCCGCGCGCTCGTCTCGTACGCCCGCGTCGCGTCCCGAGCCTCGATCGCGCGTTCGGGCTCGAGTTCGAACGCCAGCGCGGCGGCGAACCCGCCGATCCCGGCGAGCGCGAACAGGACCGCCCGGCCGTCGGGGAGGGCGAGCCCGGCGACGAACGCCAGCGCGCCGAGGGCGGCGAATCCCACCGACGGAGTCGGGACCCGCCCGTCGAAGCTACGGGCGTCCTCGCGACCGCGCGAGAACCGCTCGGCGTCGCTCGCGTTCGGTCGGGAGTCGTCCGACGAGCGCCGACGGACCGCCCGGCCGTCGGCGGGATCGGCCGTCACNGGCGACCGCCCCCCTCGAGCGGGCGCGGCGGCGCGGCTCGAGCCGAGGCGAGCGAGCCGGGCGAACGTTCGGGAACGTGACACGAGATGCTACCCGGCGAACGTACGGCGAAGGGGCGTTTGAAGCTGTGGGATCGAAACGTCGTATTTCCTCGCGTTCGGCCCGATAACGCCGAGTTTACCGGTGCTCGAGGGCGGGCGATCGCTCCCGGGTTACCGGCCCGCGGTTCGGGTCCGGCGGGGCCGTTCCGGCGGATCGAGGACGCGGCTCCAGTCCGTCGATCACACCCGAGAGACCGTTCGGAGCGACGACTAACGGGTTTTATGCGCCGACGGCTGAAGGTCCGGGCCGATGGGGTCGAACGGCGAATCCGGACCCGGCTGGCGACTCCCCGCCGACCTCGCCGCCGCGCTCGCGCTGACGGCGCTGGTAACCGTCGCTGCGTTCGCGCCCGCGGTTCGGGAGACGCCGGCTCGAGTCCCGCTCGGGCTCGCCTTCCTGCTTCTCGTGCCGGGCTACGTCGTCGTCGCCGCGCTGTTTCCGCGCCGAGACGACATCGACGGCGTCGATCGGCTCTCCCTGTCGGTCGTCGCGAGCGCGATCGCGGTGCCGGCCGTCGGGCTGGCGCTGAACGCGACGCCGTGGGGGATCCGGCTCGAGCCGATGCTGGTCGGGACGTCGCTGTTCACCGTCGCGGGCTGTGTCCTCGCGGCGCGGCGACGGCTGGCCGTGCGGCCCGACGAGCGCTTCCGGATCCCCTCCCGCGAGCGGGCGCGACGGGGGGTCGCGGCCGTTCGACCGAACGGGATCGTCGACCTCGCGCTGACGCTGTCGCTCGCGGTCGCCGTTGCCGTCGCGGTCGGCGCGGTCGGGTTCGCCGTCGCCGATCACTACGGCTACGGGCCCGTCGGCGAGGACGACGGCGCCGCGGCGATCTCGCTGCTCGACGACGACGGCGACCTGCTGACGAACGACTCGTCGCTCGAGCCCGGGTCGACGGTCGCGATCGGGGTCGACAACGGCGCCGCCGAGGACCGAACGTTCGCGGTCGTCGCGATAGGACGGACGCTCGAGGACGACGGATCCGTCGCCGGCGAGCGAGAACTCGAGCGGTTCGACGTCGCGGTCGGGGGCGGCGAGACCGAGATCGTCGAGCGCGACCTCGGGGCGACGGGGGAGACGGATCGGGTCGTCTGGCTGCTGTACTCCGGGGCGGTCCCGCCGGAGCCCGCGCCCGACTCCGCGGACGCGTACGTCTCGCTCTCGACGGAATCGGACGGCGCATAGCTCGCCGCGGCCGACGCGTCGGCGCTCCTCGCCGTTTCGGACGATCGGGAAGCGATCGGTCCGTCGCCGCGGACGGTTCGAGCGGTATATCCTCAGTTGGAGTGACGGGAGGGTCGACGGCAACCAAGGTGGTCGTTCTCGAGGGGCCTGGCGATGTCCGAACCCGTCGCGACCCCCGGCGAGGAGACGCCCCCGCCCGCTCCCGAGCGGCGCGGCCGCGGGACGACGACCCACGAGCGGGCGGAGGCGCGGTCGTAATGTGCGGTATCATCGGGTACGCGAGCGCCCGGGACGACCGCCCCGTCCTCGAGGTCCTCTCGAACGGGCTCTCGCGGCTCGAGTACCGCGGCTACGACTCGGCGGGGGTCGCCCTCGCCGCGTCCGAGGTGTCGGTCTACAAGCGCGAGGGCGAAGTCACAGCCCTCGAGGAGCAACTCCCCGACGCGCCCGTCGACGCTCTGGCGGGGATCGGCCACACCCGCTGGAGCACCCACGGCCCCCCGACCGACGAGAACGCCCACCCCCACACCGACTGCCGGGACCGCGTCGCCGTCGTCCACAACGGGATCGTCGAGAACTACCGGGAACTGCGCGCGGAACTCGAGGCGGCGGGCCACGCCTTCGATAGCGAGACCGACACCGAGGTCATCCCGCACCTGATCGGGGCGGCCCTCGAGGGCGGCGCCGACGCCGACGCCGCGTTCCGCCGGGCGATCGAACGCCTCGAGGGGAGCTACGCCGTGGCCGCGGTGTTTCGGGGCTGCGAGGCGGTGTACGCGACGCGATACCGGTCCCCGCTCGTGCTCGGCGTCGACGACCGCTGCGCGCTGCTGGCCAGCGACGTCCCCGCGTTCCTCGAGTACACCGACGAGGTCGTCTACCTCGAGGACGGCCAGTTCGCGACGATCGGACCGACCGGGGTCGAGGTGCGGGACCGACGGGGCGCGCCCGTCGACGTCTCGGTCGAGACCGTCGACTGGAACCCCGAGGACGCGGGCAAGAGCGGCTACGAGCACTACACGCTCAAGGAAATCCACGAGCAGCCCCGCGCGGTGCGCCAGTGTCTCCGCGGCCGCCCGCAACCGTTCGAGGGGTCGATCTCGATCGAGGAACTCGAGGACGTCCCCCGGCCGACCGAGGTGCAGTTCGCGGCCTGCGGAACGTCGTACCACGCGTCGCTGTACGCCGCCCGGCTGTTCCGCGAACGCGGCGTTCGCGCGACGGCCTTCCTCGCGAGCGAGTACGACGCCGCGGCGGTGCCGATCGACGAGGGGACACTCGTCGTCGGCGTCACCCAGAGCGGCGAGACCGCCGACACCCTGCGCGCGCTCCGGACCGCGAACGCGGTCGGCGCGCGGACCCTCGCCGTGACCAACGTCGTCGGCAGTTCGGCGGCCCGCGAAACCGACCGCGCGATGTACGTCCGCGCGGGGCCGGAGATCGGCGTCGCCGCCACGAAGACGTTCACTTCCCAGCAGGTCGCCCTGGCGATGCTCTCGAGCGCGCTCACCGACGACCGCTCCGGGGAGTTCGTCGCGGCGCTTCGGGCGCTGCCCGACCGGATCCAGTCGATCCTCGACGACTCCCGCGCGAGGGAGATCGCCGCGGAGTACGTCGGCTCGGACGCGTACTTCTTCGTCGGCCGCGGGCTGGCACACCCGGTCGCGCTCGAGGGTGCGCTGAAGACGAAAGAGCTCACCTACGAGCACGCCGAGGGGTTCGCCGCGGGCGAGCTCAAACACGGGCCGCTGGCGCTCGTGACCCCGGAGACGCCGGTGATCGCGCTGGTGAGCGGGCGGGCGAACACCGAGCGGATGCTCGGAACGATCACGGAGGTCCGGGCTCGCGGGGCGCCGGTCGTCGCCGTCACCGACGACCCCGAGTCGGTCGAACGCCGCGTCGATCGCGTCCTCCGGGTGCCCGAGACCCACCGGCGGTTCTTCCCGATCCTGGCGAACGTCCAGCTCCAGTTGCTCGCCTACTGGGTCGCGAACGGCCTCGGGCGGTCGATCGACAAGCCGCGCAACCTCGCGAAGAGCGTCACCGTTGAGTGATCGGACTACTCCGCGGCGTCCTCGTCGACGCTCGCGTACCGGCGGAGCCACTCGAGGCCCAGCGCGCCGCCGACGACGCCGACACCCGCCGTGAAACCGGGCATCCCGTCGGTGTCGGCAGCGGCGGTCTCGGCGTCCTCGCCGCCCANCCCGCCGTGAAACCGGGCATCCCGTCGGTGTCGGCAGCGGCGGTCTCGGCGTCCTCGCCGCCCTGATCGGTCGCGGAGCTGTTCTCGTCGACGCCCCGCGGGTCGTCGCTTCCGCCGTCGGCCGTCGATCCGTCGCTTCCGCCGTCGGTCCCGCCGGGGCCGTCGTCGGTCGCGTTCGCGTCGTCCCCCGCCTCCTCGCCGGCGTAGCCGTCGTCCGCGCCGTCGACGGTCCCGTCGACTCCGGGGTTGTCGCCGCCGTCCGATTCGCCCTCGCTCGATCCCTCGGCGTCGGCCGTCGTCCCGTCGACCGAACCGTCGCTCGAGGCGTCGTCGGACGAGTCGGTCCCGTCGGATTGGCTTCCGTCCTCGAGGTCCCCGTCCTCGACGTCGACGCTCGCGTTTTCGTCGTCGGTCTCGGCCGCCGTCTCGTCGGGTTCGGGATCGACCTCGTCGCTCTCGGAGTCGCCCTCCCCCGGCTCGTCCCCGGAGTCGCCGGCGTCATCCGTCTCGGCGTCCGGTTCGTTCCCCGCGTCGTCGTTCGACCGCTCCTCGGCGCCGTCGTCGGGATCGTCCCTCGGATCGTCCTCGGCGTCGTCGGTCGACGTCTCGTCCGCTCCGGACTCGTCGCCGTCCGCGCCCTCCTCGGACTCGTTCCCGTCGTTCGCCGCGGCGTCGCCCGCCCGAATCGCCACCAGCCGCTCGTCGCCCCCCGCCTCGCCCGCCGAGACGTAGATCGTATCCTCGCTGGCGGCGTACCGCTCCGACAGGTCGGCGACGTCGACGTCGGCGTGGGTGAACGTCCACCGTTCGGTTCCGTCCTCGAGGTCGAACCCGTACAGCGCGTTCACGGTCTCGTCGCCCGGGTAGTAGGGGACGACGACCGTCTCGCCGACGATCACGGGTCGACGCCAGGCGTCGGTGCCGCCGCGCTCGCGCCACCGCTCGGACTCCCCGTGGCCGGCGCTCGAGATCCCGTGGCGGTCGGTCGCGACCCGCGTCTCGTCGGTCATCGCCGGGGGGAACCTGACCGTGAGCCGCTCGAGTTCCGCGCCCGTCTCGGCGTCGAGCACGGGGTGGGTCTCCCCGTCGCTGATCGAACCCGTGTAGACCCGATCCCCGACGGCTATCACGTAGCCGTGGGGATCCCACCGCCAGGGCTCCCAGTAGGTCCACCGCGTCTCGCCGGTGGTCGCCTCGAGCGCGGCGAAACCCGCGGTGCCGTCGTACCCGGTCCCCTCGCCGACGGCCGCGTAGACGGTCCCGCCCGCGACCGCGACGGGCAGGGGCGCGAACCCGACGTCGGCGTCGTCGACGTCGACGTTCGCGGCCGACCGTTCGAGGGCGACCCGCTCCCGGCGCCAGGCCGTCGAGCCGTCGGCGGCGTCGACCGCGAGCAACTCCCCGTCCGCGTCGTCTACGGCGTGGACCTCGCTTCCGGTCCGGAGGTAGACCGCACCGTCGACGGCCGCGAGGTCGCCCGTCCGGTCGTAGGTCCAGGCGATCCCCTCCGGCTCCGGGAACGACCCCTCCGCGGGGACGAACGCGGTGTTGCCCGCGTTTCCGCGGGCGGACGACCACCCGCGTTCGTCTCCGGCGGTCGCTGCCTCGACGTTCGCTGTCGTCGCGTCCGCCCCTGCGGTTCCGACGGAGGCCAGCGTTGCCCCCGTCGCGA
Source organism: Natronococcus jeotgali DSM 18795 (assembly GCF_000337695.1). Classification (GTDB taxonomy): domain Archaea; phylum Halobacteriota; class Halobacteria; order Halobacteriales; family Natrialbaceae; genus Natronococcus; species Natronococcus jeotgali. Next base: position 73,725 of record NZ_AOIA01000018.1, on the reverse strand, counting down.
GCGCTACACCGGTCGACAGAACGGATCGACGGCGCCAGTGTGCCATGTTCCCTCGTTCGTCGGGAGGGGCATTGCTATCCGGTTGCTATCGGCGAATTTGTTCTATACACAACTGTTACAGTCAATTGTATCGTCCAGTATCCACTCAATATATTCCCGACCGTACCGAACACGGGACTCGGAACCTGCAGCGCCGTCGGTTGGGTTCGGGGATAGTAACCGACGACTAACTGGACGAAAAAATCGGGGTCCGAGCGCCGATCGGAGTCGCTCGTCGACGCCGGGCTCGCGCGGCTCCCGCCGCGAGCGGCTACGCCGTTCGGTCGGGGTCGAGACGGCGCTCGACCGCCTCGCTGACGCGCTCGAGCACCGCGGGGTCGTCGCTGGGGCGGCCGACGCTGACCGCGTCGGCGCCGTGAGCGGCGTACTCCCGGACCGTCTCGTCGCCGCGCACGCCGTTGTTCGCGATCACGTACAGGTCGGTCGCCGCGACGACGTCGGCGATCGTCGACTCGGTGTCCATCGCGTCGACGTGGAGGAACGAGGCGCCCGCGTCCTCGAGTGCGGTCGCGAGGGCCGGTAGGTCGACCCCCGGGATCTCCGCGCGGACCTTGACCCCGACGACGGCGCCCGTCCCGGCCGCGCGGGCGACGTACGCCGCGAGTCGATCGGCGTCGCGCAACAGGGTCTCGCCGCAGCCGACGGCACAGAGCTCGTCCTGGCGACAGTGGGCGTTGATCTCGAGGACGGCCCCCCGATCCCGACAGATCCGGGCCGCGTCGACGACCGGTTCCGGGGTCGCGCTGCGGACGTTGAAACCCGGGCGGATCGGGACGTCCTCGAGGGCGGCCAGTTGCGCGTCGACGAACGCAAGCGGGTCCGCGGGGAGGAACTCGTTACGGTCGCGGTCGGCGACCATCTCCCGGGCGGCGGCCCTCGAGTCCGCGTCGAGCGCGATTCCCCCGAGGAAAGCGGCGCCCGCGTAGTCGGCGCCGGCGCGGGCCCAGTCGGCGTCGGCCTCGCCGCTGAGGCTCGCCAGTGCGAGCGGCGGTTCGAACATCTCAGCGCACCCGCTCGAGGGCATCTGCGACCGCGCCGAGGACGCGCTCGGCGTCGCTCGGGTCGTCGATTCTGATGTCAGTCCGGGCCGTCGGTGCCTCGAGGCACGTCCCGTCGTCCGCGTCGAGCACGAACGCGTCGGCGAAGGGGTAGGCTTCGGCCAGGCCCGCGGTGCCGGGCTCGTAGCCGACGGCGTCCATCAGCTCCGCGGCGGGCCCCGAGAACGCCTCGTCGCCGAGGAACGGCGAGACGGCGACGACGGTCGTCTCCGCGAGCGCGTCGGCGATTCCCGGCACCGCCAGCATCGGCCCGACGCTGGTAACGGGGTTCGAGGGCCCGACGACGACGGGCTCGGACAGCGCCTCGAGCACGCCGGGGGCGGGGTCGGCGTCCTCGGCGCCGCGGAACTCGACGGTCTCGACGGTCGGCTCGCCGCGCTCGGCGACCCAGTACTCCTGGAAGTGCATCGGGCCGTCGGGGGTGTGGACGACGCTCGCAACGGGATCGTCGCTCATCGGCAGGAGGTCAATCTCGAGGTCGAACGCGTCGGCGAGGGTTTCGGTCGCCTCGCTCAGCGAGTGCCCCCGATCGAGGAGGCTCGTCCGGGTGATGTGGACCGCGCGGTCGCGGTCGCCGATCGTCATGAACTCCGCGATCCCCGAGAAGCGCCGCCAGCGCGCGATCTCTCGACCCGCGGTCTGTCTCTCGTCGGCGAGGTACTGCGGGCCCGTCGGTAGCGCCGCGGCGTCGGCCAGCGCGAACAGCTCGGCGTTGGTCTCGTGGGTGTCGCCCTCGATTCCCCACCACGTCTCGCGGTCGAGGACGTCCCCGCCCTGAAAGAGCACGGTGTCGACGTCCGGCGAGACGAACAGCCCCCCGAGCTCGATGTCGTCGCCCGTGTTAGCGACGACGGTCGTCTCCGCCGGCGTGAACGCGGCCCCGAGGCCGTCGAGCAGCTTCGGCGTCCCGGTGCCCCCGGAGAGAAACGTGACCATACGCGGAGTATCGAGCGAGGGCGCCTAATGCGTTGCGACCCCGCGTGGCCAGGGGCGTGAGGGCACCGTCGAACAGCACACAGACCCTCGCTGCGAGAACGATACGTACAGAGGATCGATGTAGCACGGACGTGTAATTATTTATTTGTTTCACACTAACTCAGCCGACCACCGGAATCAATCGTTGTCCGGAGTCGGAAATATCAACGGATTAACTGACTTTCCGCAAGCTATTTCGTCACTTGTCGATATATAGTTTTATGATTGACGAGCTGTTCGCCTCACGTGATGCAAGCAATCCAGTTCGAGAGTCACGGCGACCGCGACGTACTCGAATACGGCGAGTTCCCGGACCCTGAGGTCGGTCGGGATGAGGTACTGGTCGACGTGAAGGCCGCCGCGTTGAACCATCTCGACATCTGGACCCGACGCGGACTGCCGGGGATCGATCTCGAGATGCCCCACATTCCCGGAAGCGACGCGGCGGGCGTAGTCAGCGAGGTCGGCGAGGACGTCCACCGGTTCGAGGAGGGCGACCGGGTCGCGGTCATAGCGGGAAAAAGTGGTGGCGGCGACGAGTTCTCTCGGAAAGGTGATCCGACGCTCGCGCCGGATTTCCACATCATCGGTGAGCATGTCCGCGGCGTCCACAGCGAGTACGCCGCAGTACCGGCCGAGAACCTCACACCGGTGCCCGAAGGCGTCGACTGGGAGACGGCCGCGGCGTCGCCGCTCGTGTTCCAGACCGGGTGGCGGATGCTCAGAGATCGGGGCGACCTCAAGAGTGGTGAGTCGGTGCTCGTCCTCGGGGCCTCCGGCGGCGTCGGCCACGCAGCGGTCCAGATCGCCGACCACGCCGGCGCAGAGGTGTTCGCGACCGCAAGCAGCGAGGAGAAACTGGAGTACGCGGAGGAACTCGGTGCCGACCACACGATCAACTACGAGGAAGCGGACTTCGCGAGCGGGATCCGAGACCTGACCGACGGTCGCGGCGTCGACATGGTCGTCGACCACGTCGGCGCACAGACCTGGCAGTCCTCGCTGAAGAGCCTCGTGAAGGGGGGTCGCGTCGTCACCTGTGGCGCGACGACCGGTGGGAACCCAGAGACCGACCTCAACCGTATTTTCTGGAACCAGCTGTCGGTCATCGGGTCGACGATGGCCACGCCGGGACAGGCGGACGAGGTGCTGGAACTGGTGTGGGACGGCACGTTCGAGCCGCGCATCCGAGAGACGTTCCCGATGAGCGAGATCGCCGACGCCCACGAACTGCTCGAAGAGCGGGATGGCTTCGGGAAAGTCGTCGTCGTCCCCGACAGCGAGCTGTAGTAACCGTCGCCTGAACCGATTTCCAGATACGGGTGTGTGATTGGTTCTGAAATCATACCGAAATAACCCGTTCTGGCCGATCAAACACACTCGTTGTGCCTTTCTTTGATCTCTTGGTGTTCGTTCTCGACAATCCTCGTAACGTGGTGACTCTGTGTCCTGTATCTTGCACGACGAAGCGAACACCATCTATAACTGGTAGAAATGTCAGTGGTACATTCGCACTGCAGACGTATCGCCGGCTGTTCCTTTCACACGCGTACTGACCGACTGAGTCATCGAAATCGACAGCGTCGCTACCGGTTCCAGGCCGCCTCGTCGGGGTCGACCAGTCGCTCGCCCCGATCGAGGGCGGCGATGCGCTCGCGCTCGTCCTCGGTCAGTTCGATCTCGAGGGCCGAATAGTTCTCGCGGATGTGCTCGCCGGTTCCCTTCGGAATCGGGACGACGCCCTCCCGCCCGTAGTGCCAGGCCAGCGCGACCTGAACCGGGGTCGCGTCGTGGGCCTCGGCGATCTCCCGCAGTTCGTCAATCTCGTTGACCTCGGCCTTCGCGATGGGGCAGTACGCGACGGTCGTCACGTTCCGCTCGCGCGCGAAAGAGACGAGATCGTCCTGCTGGAGCCGCGGATGGAGTTCGACCTGGTTGGCGAGGACGGGGGCCTCGAGGATCTCGAGCGCCTCCTCGAGCAGGTCGGGCGTGAAGTTGCTGACGCCGACGTGGTCGGTCCAGCCGCGGTCGCGAACCTCGTCGAACGCCGGAAGGGTGTCCTCGGGGTCGTAGGCGCCGGTCGGCCAGTGGACGTACAGCAGGTCGACCGACTCGACGCCCAGGCGCTCGAGGCTCTCCGCGGTCGTCTCGAGGACGTCCTCGCGCGCGAGGTTCTCGGGGTGGACCTTCGTCGCGAGGAAGACCTCCTCGCGGTCGACGTCGCTGGCCTCGAGCGCGCGGCCGACGGCCCGCTCGTTGTCGTACATCTGTGCCGTATCGACGTGGCGGTAGCCGGCCTCGAGCGCCTCGACGACGGCGTCGGTACAGGCCTCGCCCTCGTGGCCGGACGTCCCCAGTCCCGGCTGCGGAATCGGATCGGATGACATACGCGGTCGTACGCCCGCCCGTCACTCGGTGGTGGGGAAAGCGGCAAGGCGGTTCTGGACGAGCCCCGCTACGGAACCTTGATGTAACCGTAGCCCTCGGCCTGCCGTTTGGCGAGTTCGCCGACCGCGGAGGGGACGGTATCCACGCCGGAGAGGAGGTCCGATTCCGAGACGCCGAGCCCGTCCATGGAGTTTTCGCACGCGGCGAACTCGATGCCCGACTCCGACAGCGACCGAACGCGGTCGGCGTGCTCGGACTCCCCGTCGACGAGAACGAAGATACCGCGCGAGTTGGCGACCAGTCGAACGACGTCGTTGTCGACGGTCGAGTCGTCCACGAGGTTCTCGGCGTTGTTCAGCGCTGTCCCGTGGTCCGACGGGTCGGCACTCGAGAGGTGCAGGAGCGTCCGGATCGGCGGTTCCTGGCCCTCCCCTTCGGTCTGCTCGGACCCCTTTTCGTCGGTCCCTTCGGGCTCCGCTTCGTCCTCGCTCGAGCGGCCGGCCGCGTAGCCGCCGACTGCGCCGACGCCGAATATCGAGCCGGCCCCCGCGAGATACTTTCTCCTGTCCATGTCTGATAGTACAGGTGCGTGAACAAAAGGATGGGAGATCTCTACGCGACGTTCGGGCCGCCGCTACTGATCGACGACCCAGTCGGCGAAACTCCCCTCGAGTAAGGTCTCGGACTGGTTGGCGACGTAGGTCTGTTGCATCGACTCGATCGCCTCGGCGAGGTCGGCGCCGTCCTCGAGTTCGGCGCGAACCCGTTCGCGCTTCCAGCTGGCGGGCGTGGTGTTCTGGCGGACGCGCCGACGGAGCGGGTAGAGGTACTTCGCGGCCTCCTCCTCGGTGAGCCCGCGGTTCGTGAGCCCGTCCTCGGCGTGGGCCAGCAGGTCCTCGTAGAGCTCGAGGCGGTCGGTCGTCTCCTTGCCGTCGTTTGTGATCCAGGTCAGCTCGGCGTCGAACCCCTCGCGCATCGCGGCGTAGAAGTTCTCGCGGGCGACCTCCCAGTCGAGTTCGACGACCGGGTGCTCGAGTCGGGTCAGGCTCTCGAGCAGGCCGGCGAAGGCCGCGAGAAACGAAATCGAGTCCCGGACGGTGGGCTGGGCGGCGACGGGACGGAACTCGATTCGGGCGTTGGCGGCCGAGCGGGTCGGCCCGCCGAAGACGGGGCGGACCCACCGCCAGTAGGTGCCGTGCTTTCGCCGGAAGTGCGAGAAGCCGTCGTCGAAGCGCTCGCCGGCCTCGACGGGCATCGGGACGATGGTGTCGTCGTCGGCGACGCGGTCGATCGCCTCGTCGACGCTCGCTAAGTCCTTCGGGAACCGGACCTTCCCCTCTCCCGTCGAGGGATCGTTGAGCACCGTCTCGAAGACGCTGATCCGGTGTTCCATCCAGCCGTCGGCGAGGACCTCCTCGGCCGTCGCCGACTCGTCGTACAGATCCGGCGGGAAAAACGGCGAGTTGACCCCCAGCGCGAGCAGCGGGCCGGCCGTCCGCAACGCGTAGTTGAAGTAGAGCGGCAGGTCGGAGGCGTGGGCCACCTGGTAGTGGGGCTGGATCGAGGTGATCAGGCTCTCGGGCATGACCGTGTCCGCCTGCAGGGAGACGTGGGGGGCCTCGATGCGCATCCCCGCAGTGTCGGCCCCGCTGGTGTTGGCCATCGCGTGGTAGCGACCCGAATCGCTCATGTTCGTCGCGATGCGGATCGTTCGCTCGGTGCCGTCGGGATCCGTGATCGTCTGCTCGATGCTGTCGGTAAGGTAGGTCGCCGCGTTCTCGCCCTCCGGCGGGATCGTCCACAGCGAGTCGCTCACCAGCCGCATCCCCTCCGACTGGGTGACCCGCAGCGCCGTCTGCAGCCGCGCCTTGATCTCGGCTTCCTGGGCGACCAGCCCGTACGCGCTCAGCGGCTGGGGGCTGGTCGTCATCTCGGCGTTGTGCAGCCCCAGTTCCTTCTCGAAGCCGATCAGCTCGAGCAGCCGTCGGGGGACCCGCCGCAGCGTGCAGTCGTCGGACTTGACCGCGTAGAACTCGTACTCGAAGCCGACGATCGCCTGCGGGTTGTCGAAGACGCCGTCCTCGACGGCGTCCTTGATCACCTCGGCGTCGTCCTCGGCCCGGCCGCGAAACTCGTCGGCGTCGACGGACAGCACGTCCGCGACCCGCGCCGCGAGCTCCGCCTCTCCTGATGACATACACCCGTGTCCGCGCCCGACTGTCTTGAAAGCACGCCCTCGAGTCGACGCCGGCGGCGCAGTACGGCCGATCTCCGAACCGTTTTACACCCGCCGACGGCTACACTCCCCCGATGGAGTTCGCCACGTTCGCCGACCGCGCCGCCGCGATCGAAGCCGAGCCCGCGGACCTCGAGACCGTCGCCCGCGTCGCGACCCTGCTCGAGGACGCGGCCGACGGAGACGGGGGCCGGACCGTCGCGGTCGTCGCCCGCTACGTTCAGGGCCGGGTCTTTCCCGCCTGGACCTCGAGAACGCTCGATATCGGACCCAGCGCCTGCTACGAGGCGATCGCCCGCGCGGCGGGGACGAACGTCTCCCCCGACGACGTCGAGGACCGACTCGCCGAGGTCGGCGAGATCGGTGACGTGGCCGCGAGCTACGACTTCGGCGGCCAGCGTGGACTGAGCGCGTTCGCGGGCGGCGACGACAGCGCGAACGGAGGCGGCGGCCTCACCGTCCCGGAGGTCGACGAGGCCCTGTACGAGCTCGCGGCCGCGGAGGGGTCGGGCAGCCAGGACCGCAAGGTCGACCTGCTCTTTGGCCTGTTCAATCGCTGTTCGAGCGACGAGGCCAGGTACCTCGCGCGGCTGGTCCTCTCGGAGATGCGCATCGGCGTCGGCGAGGGGACGGTCCGGAACGCGATCGGCGAGGCGTTCGACGTCCCCGTCGAGCGCGTCGAGCGCGCCCTGCAGGTGTCGAACGACTACGGCGAGGTCGCCCGCGTCGCTCGCGAGGACGGGCGCGAGGGCCTCGACGCGATGACCCTCGAGGTCGGCCGCCCCGTCCAGGCGATGCTCGCCCAGGCCGGCACCGTCACCGGAGCCCTCGAGGACTGGGACGAGGCCGGCGTGGAATGGAAGTACGACGGGGCCAGAGTCCAACTGCACTACGATCCGGGCGGCGTGGCGATCGACGGCGCGGACGCGACCGTCGCCGCCGACGACGCGGGCGAGATCCGCGTCTTCTCGCGGAACATGGAGGACGTCACCGACGCGCTCCCCGAGGTCGTCGAGTTCGCCGACGAGCACCTCGCCGAACCCGCCATCCTCGACGGCGAGGTCGTCGCGGTCGACGACGACGGCGAGCCGCTGCCGTTCCAGGAGGTGCTCAAGCGGTTCCGGCGCAAACACGACGTCGCGAAGGCCCGCGAGGACGTCGCGGTGCGCCCGGTCTTCTTCGACTGTCTCCACGCCGACGGCGAGGACCTGCTCGAGGAGCCGCTGACGACCCGCCACGAGCGCCTCGAGGCCGTCCTCCGCGAGGATTCCGAGCGGGAGCCCGACGAGGTCGAGGGGCTGTCCCTGCTGTGGCGCACCGACGATCCCGACGAGATCGAACGGATCGACGCCGACGCCCTCGAGGCGGGCCACGAGGGGCTCATGCTCAAGGATCCCGACTCGACGTACTCGCCGGGCCGTCGCGGGAAACACTGGCGCAAACGCAAGCCGGACGTCGAGACGCTCGATTGTGTCGTGACGGGCGCCGAGTGGGGCGAGGGTCGACGCGCGACGTTTCTGGGCACGTTCGAGCTGTCGGTGCGAGACGGCGACGGCGAGAAACGACGGTCCGCCGGCTCCGCGGTGGAACCGCGGAACCTCGAGACCGTCGGCAAGGTCGCGACCGGGATCACGGACGAGAAGCTCGCGGAGCTGACCGAGCTGCTCGAGCCCCACGTCGCGAGCGAGGACGGAACGCGCGTCGAGCTCGAGCCCGCTGTCGTCTTCGAGGTCGGCTACGAGGAGATCCAGACCTCGCCGACGTACTCGTCGGGCTACGCCCTGCGGTTCCCGCGGTTCGTCGGCGTGCGCTCGGACAAGGACCCCGCCGACGCCGACACCGTGGAGCGACTCGAGCGCCTCCGGGGGTGACCTCCGTCCGCGCGCCGGGAGGGCCGCGGAACGCGGCGGGCGCCGGGCGGAGCGGCTCCGAGGTCACCCGAGAACGGACCGCAGCCAGGGATGGCGCTGGACGACGTCGAGTCGCTCGAGGTACGCGTCCGCTCCGAACACCCGCCCGGCGCTGAACGCGGCGACGCTGAGGACGACGATCAGGTACTCGAACTCTCGAGTGACGACCACGCCGCTGGAGACGGTCCAGTTGCCGAGGTACACCATTCCCATCATGAAGGCACCCGACGCCGCCGCGAGCCGAGTGAACGCGCCGACGAGCAGCCCCAGACCGACGAGCAGTTCCCCCCACGGGATGGCGACGTTCACGAACTCGACCGCCAGCGGCGTCGCGCTCATCCAGTCGAACACGCCCGCGGCCGGACTCTCCGTCGATGCAGCCCCCGAGAGGTACCCCCCGGCGTCGAACGGGTCGGCGGCGGTGAGCTTCTCCCAGCCGGCGGTGAAGAACACGTATCCCATCAACAGCCTGAGAATAACGGCGAACAGTGATCTTATCGTATCTGTACGCAAGTTGATCGTAGAGTCGTCGATCCCACTCCCGAGTCGAATTTGGCTCATCGGAGCGCCGTATCCGCCGGGTAAACATAAGTTCGGTCATTTCGATTCGAGCCGTACGGGAGGGGATATGACTCATTCTATACGGTTTCGTTATAGTAACCGATCTAGATATGATATCTAATTTTTATAAGCCGAGATAACCCTTGAATCAGTCGATCGAGAAACAGATAGTCCGCGCTGCCGGCGAGCGGGTCGGTGCGCTCGAGTGCCACCGTCGGCGCGCGGACCGCGAATTCGCGGGCGGTCGTCGGTCTCTCGGAAACGTGATCGTCGCTCGAGACGCCGCGGGGACGCGTCGCTCTCGAAGTCGGAGAACGGAAGAAGTACGGCGAAGACGCGCTTACCCGAAGTTCTCGATCAGCGCCTCGTCGGAATCCCCGCCCGCGTCGTCGACCGTCTCGGCGACGACCGTGACGAAGTCGTGGAAGCCGAAGGCGTAGAGTTGACCATCCTCGAGATGATCCTCGATCGCCTCGCGCAGCCGTTCGTCGTCGTCCTCGTCGACGAGGACGACGGTCGCGCCCTCGTCCTCGAGGCGCTCGAGGCGGTCGACGTGGGCGGGCTCGTCGTCCCGGTAGACGACGACCGCGTCGTGGCCAGCGTCGCGGGCCGCCTCGGCGATCGAGACCGCGGGGCCGACGCCGGGGCCGCCCGCGACGGCGACGATATCCCGGTCGCGCTCGTAGGTGATCTCGCCGAACGGTCCCTCGACGTGGACGGTCGCGCCCGGCTCGAGGTCGGCGAGCCACGGCGAGAGGTCGCCGTCAGGGTCGACCCCGACGGTGAGTTCGAAGGTCTCGCCGACCAACGGCGAGGAGAGCGTGTAGTGGCGCGCGACGGCGTCGTCCTCGTCGGCGCCGCGCTGGTCGTCGGTCTCCGGAACCGCCCGGAGTAACACGAACTGTCCCGGCAACGGGTCGAAGTCCTCGGGTGTCTCGAGCTCGAGGGCGACGGTCCCGGGGCCGGCGTCGCGTACCGCGTCGACGGCAACTGGCGTCCCTTCCATGTGCCATCACTCCCGGGGCAGGGTCAAAAGCGGTTCCGTTCGCCCTGACCCCGACGAGGTACTCGGACTCGAGTAAGGCTCTAGGGGGGCTTTCAGAAGCCTTTTCATTTACTGGGGGCAAGGGTCTGCACAACATGGCAGAGGACCTCAACTGGGCGATCGGGGGCGAGGCCGGCGACGGCATCGACTCCACGGGCAAGATCTTCGCTCAGGCGCTCTCGCGTGCCGGGCGACACGTATTCACCTCGAAAGACTTCGCGTCTCGGATCCGCGGCGGATACACGGCCTACAAGATCCGAACGTCCGTCAACGAGGTCCAGAGCGTCGTCGACCGCCTCGACATCCTCGTCGCGCTGACCCAGCGAACGATCGACGAGAACCTGGACGAACTCCACGAGGGAAGCGCCATCATCTACGACGGCGAGCGCTCCTGGGACGCGGACATCCCCGAGGAGACCAAGGGGATCGACGTCCCGCTGAAGTCCCTGGCCGAGGACGCCGGCGGCGCGATCATGCGCAACATCGTCGCGCTGGGCGCGGCCTGCGAGATCACCGGGTTCGACGTCGAGTACCTCGACGAGTCCCTCGAGAAGCGCTTCGGCGGCAAGGGGACCCAGATCGTCGAGAACAACAAGGAGGCCGCCCGTCTGGGCCAGGAGTACGTCCAGGAGAACTACGACGTCGGCGACCTCGGCTACGACCTCGAGACCACCGACAACGACTACGTCCTGCTCAACGGCAACGAGGCGATCGGCATGGGTGCGATCGCCGCCGGCTGTCGGTTCTACGCGGGGTATCCGATCACGCCCGCGACCTCGATCATGGAGTACCTGACGGGCCGAATCGAGGACTACGGCGGCCACGTCGTCCAGGCCGAGGACGAGCTCTCCGCGATCAACATGTCGCTCGGTGCCGCCCGCGCGGGCGCGCGGTCCATGACGGCGACCTCGGGTGCGGGGATCGACCTCATGACCGAGACGTTCGGACTGGTCGCGACCAGCGAGACGCCGCTCGTCATCGCGGACGTCCAGCGCTCGGGTCCCTCGACGGGGATGCCGACCAAACAGGAGCAGGGCGACCTGAATATGGCGCTGTACGGCGGTCACGGCGAGGTGCCGCGGTTCGTCGTCGCGCCGACCTCGATCACGGAGTGTTTCTGGAAGACCGTCGAGGCGTTCAACCTCGCCGAGAAGTACCAGACGCCCGTGTTCCTCGTCTCCGACCTGGCGCTGTCGGTGACCGAGCAGACGTTCCCGCCCGAGGCGTTCGACATGGACGCGGTCGAGATCGACCGCGGGAAGCTCGTCGACGACGACGAGGTCGAGGAGTGGCTCGACGGCCAGGGTCGGTTCCGCGCCCACGCCGCGACCGAGGACGGCGTCAGCCCGCGCGCGATTCCCGGGATGACCGACGGCGCTCACATGTCCACCGGCCTCGAGCACGACGAACTCGGTCGCCGAACGGAGGAACAGGAGATCCGCGTCCAGCAGGTCGACAAGCGAAACCGCAAGGTCGAAACCGCGAAAGACGAGGAGACGTGGGACTACCGCGAGTTCGGCGACGAGAACGCGGACAACCTCGTCATCTCCTGGGGGTCGAACGAGGGTGCGCTCGTCGAAGCCCTCGAGTACCTCGAGGACGAAGGCGTCGACGTCCGCGTCATCTCGGTCCCCTACATCTTCCCGCGGCCCGACCTCACAGACGAGATCGAGGCCGCCGAGGAGACGATCGTCGTCGAGTGTAACGCGACCGGACAGTTCGCGGACGTGCTCGAACACGACGTGCTTACCCGGGTGAAACGCATCAACAAGTACACCGGCGTCCGCTTCAAGGCGGACGAACTCGCCGAAGAGATTACGACCAAACTCGCCGAGGAGGTTCCCGCACAATGAGCTCCGACGTCAGATTCACCGACTTCAAGTCCGACAAGCAGCCCACCTGGTGTCCCGGATGCGGCGACTTCGGGACGATGAACGGCATGATGAAAGCGCTGGCCGAAACCGGCAACGACCCCGACAACACGTTCGTCGTCGCCGGGATCGGCTGTTCCGGCAAGATCGGGACCTACATGCACAGCTACGCCCTTCACGGCGTCCACGGCCGTGCACTCCCGGTCGGACAGGGGGTCAAGATGTCCCGGCCCGACATCGAGGTGATGGTCGCCGGCGGGGACGGCGACGGCTACTCGATCGGCGCCGGCCACTTCGTCCACGCCGTCCGCCGGAACGTCGACATGACCTACGTCGTCATGGACAACCGCATCTACGGCCTGACGAAGGGGCAGGCCTCGCCGACCTCGCGGTCGGACTTCGAGACCTCGACGACCCCCGAGGGACCCAAACAGCCGCCGGTAAACCCGCTCGCGCTCGCGCTGGCCTCCGGGGCTTCGTTTATCGCCCAGTCCTTCGCCTCCGACGCCCTGCGCCACCAGGAGATCGTCCAGAAGGCCATCGAGCACGACGGGTTCGGCTTCGTCAACGTCTTCAGCCCCTGCGTCACGTTCAACGACGTCGACACCTACGACTACTTCCGGGACTCGCTGGTCGACCTCCAGGAGGACGAGGACCACGATCCGAACGACTACGAGGCCGCGAAGGAAGTCATCCTCGACGGCGAGAAGGAGTACCAGGGCGTGATGTACCAGGACGAAAACTCCGTTCCGTACCACGAACAACACGGCGTCACCGAGAACATGTCCGAGATTCCCGACGGCGCCCCCGAGGACGCGATGGACCTCGTCCGCGAGTTCTACTGACGCGTCGCCGTCGACCCACCTTTTCGCCGCCGCGATCGTTTCGAACGCGTCGAGACGCTGCCGCTCCATCAGCGGCGGCGCCGAACTCGTCCCGTCGATCGGCGATTCCCCCGCCGTCGGTCTCGAGTCGGGGTTTCTCGTCGTCGATCGGTTCGTCGACGGCCGCCCGACGGGGTCGTTCTCGAGGCGTTCGATCGAGGCGTTCTCCCGTCGAGAAATCGTCGACCACCCCAACGAGCGCGGTGTCAGACCGACGAACTGACGCATCCGTTTTCCCGTCCCCGGAGCGACGCCGAGACCACGGCTACCGGCGACGGACTGCTGACGTCGATCGTACTGTTATGATATCCTGAATATTTATGTTGCTGGAGTAATATTGTATCTAAAAAGACTAATCGGCGTCTGAAACCAGAAAGTACAGAATAAGATCAAGGGAAGGATAGAGATAAAAATTGCTGAGAGCAGTCAACGGAAGCGAAACAGCGAAACGGTGACACAACAAGTATACAACCGGATTACCGGGGACGGGATCGACGGCTCGCGCGAGGGAACGCTCGATCTCGACGACGACGACGAAGCGCAGCACAACCAGCGCAACCGATCGGGGTTCGCGGTCGTCCCGAAGCAAACGCTCGAGGGCGTCGCGTGTCGGATCTCGGCGAACAGCGAGGGACTGATCACGGCGTATCTGGCGACCGGGTCCGGAACCGTCCTGGAACGACAGACCGTCGCGGCGTTCGATCCCGGAGAGACGTTTACCTTCGAGAGTACACTCGAGGCCGACGAAACCTACTGGGTGCTGTGTGACGCCGTGGGCCGGCGGTTCGTTCGCGGCCGCGCCGAGGTCGAGTATCCGTTCGAAAACGACTTGCTGACGGTCACGCACGGGATCTTCGCGGGAGACGGTGCGGTATCGGACAGCTACCGGTACTGCATCGATCGGCTCGGACCGGTAGGCGGTTCGGAGCCGGCGGGCGCGATCGATCTCGGAAGCGACGATCAGGGACAGTCCTGGCGGACCCTGGTCGACCCCTCCGGCGTTCGCGTTCGCACCTCGGAGGCCGTCGACGGGCTTCGATGTCGGCTCTCCGATCGTACGGAGGACGTCTTTACGGGGTATCTGACAACCGACGAGGGCGACGTCCTGGAGCGACAGACCGTCGCGGCGTTCGACGGCGGCGACACGGTCGCGTTCGAAACCGAACTCGAGGCCGACGAAGCGTACCGGGTCGTCTTCGACGCCCGCGGACGGAGCTACGTTCGCGGACGTGCCGCGATCGAGTATCCCGTCGAGTCCGACCGCCTGAACGTCACGCACGGCATCTACGGCGGCGATGAGCGATCGGACGACTACCGCTACTGCATCGATCGGATCCTGCCCGGCGGCGCTCGAACCCGCTCGCCGAGCGGTTCCGGCGACGACGGGGAATCCGACGACGGGGACGCGGACACCCTCGAGCTCGGGGCCGACGAGGAGGCCCAGTCCTGGAACTCGCTGGCCGACCCCTCCGGCGTTCGGTTCCGAACCGACGCGGACGTCGGCGACGTAACCTGCCGGCTCTCGGCCGAAACCGGGGGCGTCACGACGGCGATGTTGACCGACGACGCCGGCGAGGTCCTCGAGGAGGTGTCGATCGCCGACCTCGAGGCCGGCGAGGCCTACCGCGTGGTCTGCGACGCCGACGGCGAGAGCTACGTTCGCGGGCGGACCGAGATCGAGTACCCGATCGGTAACGACCTTCTCGAGGCGACCCACGGCATCTACAGCACCGGCTACGAGTCCGAGAGCTACCGCTACTGCGCCGATCGGATCACCGCCGAGAGCGGCGAGGCGCCGTCCGACGGCGAAGGGGCCCCGGACGAACCCGCGGTGCCCGCACTGGAACTCGGGGACGACGAGGAGGGCCAGTCCTGGGGCTCGCTCGACGACCGCTCCGGCGTTCGCCTGCTCGCGACCGAGTCGACGGACGCCCTCGAGTGTCGCCTCTCCACGGAGACTGCGGGACTCACTACGGCGTATCTCACCGACGACGCCGGCGAGGTCCTCGCGGAGCGTTCGATCGTCGACCTCGAGGCCGGCGACACGTTCGTTCTCGTCGGCGATCTCGAAGCCGAGACGGCCTATCGCGTGGTCTGCGACGCCGACGGCGAGAGCTACGTTCGCGGACGGACCGAGATCGAGTACCCGATCGAAAGCGACGCGCTCGAGGCGACTCACGGCATCTACGGCGGCGATCTCGAGTCCGAGAGCTACCGCTACTGTCTCGACCGGATCGAGCCGACCGAACCGGTAGAGAGCGAGTCCGCGACCGAGCCCGTTCCGACGTCGTCCGCGTCGACCCACGGGCTCATGGCCGAGCTAACGACCCGACCCGACGACGTGACGACGGTCGACGTGACCGCAGAGCCGTCGATCGACGAGAACGGCGATCTATCCGCCGAGATCCTCGCCTTCCTCGATTCGCGAGATCGTGTCAACCACGAGTTCGTCCTGCCGATGGGGAGTTACACGTGGAACACCGAGTTCGTCGTCTTCGACCCGATCGAGTACCTCGAGATCAGGGGCGAACCGCGGGCGACCCTCGAGATCCGCGATCACGGCGTCGGTATCGCGTTCCTGTTCGGTCGGTGGGCGACCGACGACCCGCCGAAACACGTCGCCCTCCGGAACCTCGACGTCGACATCGACGACCGGAGCGAGCGCGACGCCGGGCTGATCAGCGCCCACGTCGGCCGGTGCCTGATCGACAACGTCGAACTCGTCGGCGAACGCTGGCGGCACGGACCGCAGGGCGGCGACCGCTACACCTGCATGATCAACACCCGCGATCCGGGCGCGCTCTCACTGATCCGCAACCTGGGGCTGCCCGACGGCGAGGTCGTCGACTCGAGCCAGCCGTCGGTCGGTCACTCGATCGGCTGCAGCGCCGACCCGCCTCACCAGGGGATCAACATCTGGGACCGGTGTTACATCGAGGACTACGTGGACAACGGCATCTACGTTCGAAACAGCGACGGCGATAACGTCGTCGAACACAGCATAACGGTCAACTGTGGCAACGGGAACATCCGGCTCGGTGCGGCCGATCAGGCCCGCGACTGTAAGATCCTCCTCGACCGCGGCTCCGACCGGACGTACCCCGGCGCAGGACTCTGGCTCAACGGCGGGAAAGCGATCGCCGAGCGGATCGAGATCGACGGCAGCGACGCCCAGAACGACGTCGTCCGAATCAACAGTGACGCCGACGGCGGACACATCAAGGGACTCGACCTGTTCTGCGGTCCGGACGTTCAGGCGCCCGCGATCCGCTGTACGGAGACGAGCACGACGACAAACCTCGGGCTGCTCATCGAGGACTTCGAGGTCGAAGACCTCTCCACCGCCGCCGGCGGGAGCGTTCGAGTCCAGCGGTCCGACGTCACGCTCAAGGACGGCGTCGTCGACGCGTCCTACCGCCCGGCGCTGACCGGCTACGACAACCCGGACCTCGAGGACGTCGACCTGTCCTGAACCGAGAACGCGTTCCGTACCGCTTCGTTCTCCGCCGCTCCGGTGGCCGTTTCGAGTGCGACTCGAAAAGGTTGAAGCCACCGCCGCCCGACGGTAATGATAATGTTCGATCCCGAGGAACTCGAGGAGATCCGCGAGAGCCGCGAGGAGTGGCACGAGGAGGAGGTCGAGCCGGTGCTCGAGCGCTTCGGCGAGCGCAAGGATCGGTTCACGACCGACACGGGCGGCCAGGAGGTCGACCGACTCTACACGCCCGCGGACGTCGATGGCCTCGACTACCAGGACGATCTGGGCAACCCCGGCCAGCCGCCGTACACCCGCGGGGTGTACTCGACGGGCTACCGCGGTCGGCTGTGGACGATGCGCCAGTACGCCGGGTTCTCGACGCCCGAGGACACCAACGAGCGCTACCACTACCTGCTCGATCAGGGCCAGACCGGGCTCTCGATGGCGTTCGACCTGCCGACCCAGATGGGCTACGACTCCGACGACGCGATGGCCGCCGGCGAGGTCGGGAAGGCGGGCGTCGCGATCGACTCGCTGGCCGACATGGAGACCGTCTTCGACGGCATCCCGTTAGACGAGGTCTCGACCTCGATGACGATCAACGCGCCCGCGTCCGTACTGCTGGCGATGTACATCGCGGTGGGCGACCAGCAAGGCGTCGACCGCGGGGAGCTTCGGGGGACGATCCAGAACGACCTCCTGAAGGAGTACATCGCGCGCAACACCTACATCTACCCGCCCGAGCCGTCGATGCGGATCATCACGGACATCTTCGAGTTCTGTGCCGAGGAAACCCCGAAGTTCAACACGATTTCGATCTCGGGATACCACATCCGCGAGGCCGGCTCCACCGCGGCCCAGGAGCTGGCCTTCACGCTGGGCAACGGTATCCAGTACGTCGAGGCCGCGCTCGAGGCCGGACTGGACGTCGACGACTTCGCTCCGCGCCTTTCCTTTTTCTTCAACGGCCACAACAACATCTTCGAGGAGGTCGCGAAGTTCCGGGCGGCCCGTCGGATGTGGCACGACATCATGGAGGAGCGATTCGACGCGGACGATCCGAAATCGAAACAGCTGAAGTTCCACACCCAGACCGCGGGCTCGATGCTGACCGCCCAGCAGATCGAGAACAACGTCGTTCGAGTGGCCTACCAGGCGCTCGCGGCCGTCCTCGGGGGTACCCAGTCGCTACACACCAACGGAAAGGACGAGGCGCTGGCCCTGCCGACCGAGGAGTCGGTCCGAACCGCGCTGCGGACCCAGCAGATCCTCGCCCACGAGTCCGGCGCCGCCGACACGATCGATCCGCTGGCGGGCAGCTACTACGTCGAGTCCCTGACCGACGAGGTCGAAGAAGACGCCTACGAGATCTTAGAGGAGGTCGACGACCGGGGCGGGATGCTCGAGGCCGTCGAACAGCAGTGGGTCCAACGCCAGATCCAGGACACCGCCTTCGAGCGCCAGCGCGAGATCGAGGAGAAAGAGCGCGTCATCGTCGGCGTCAACGAGTTCGAGGTCGACGAGGACCCCGAGATGGACGTCGAGGAGGTCACCGAGGAGGACGAACGCCGACAGGTCGACCACCTCGAGTCGGTCCGCGAGGATCGCGACGGCGAGGCCGTCGACGCCGCCCTCGAGGCGCTGCGGGACGCCGCGCGGGGCGAGCAGAACGTCATGCCGTACATCGTCGACGCGGTGAAGGTCTACGCGACGGTCGGCGAGATCTGTAACGTCTTCCGCGAGGAGTTCGGCGAGTACCAGCCCGGCAGCGCCGTGTAGCCGGGGTCGGGCGGGCTACTGGCGCGGTACGGTCGACTCGAGGCGATCGACGTAGTCGTCGAGCGAGAGGGCGAACTCCCGGCTCGCCGGGAGTTCCCGCCAGGCGTACTCGAACTCCATCCCCCGCTCCTCGCCCTCGCCGGTAACGACGTGGGTCCAGGCGTCGCGGTCCTCCTCGACGGAGACGCGAAAGAAGTGACGGCGGTAGAGCTTCGGCGGCGAGAGCCGACGCACCCAGACGTCCTCGGCCAGGCGCGTGATCGACCCCAACTCGGTGAGCCCGCTCTCCTCCGCGACCTCCCGGCGCAGCGCCTCGCGGGGCGACTCGCCGGGCTCGATCGTCCCCTTCGGGACCTGCAGGCCGTCGTGGCCGTCAGCCTCGAACGTGAGCAACTCGCGACCGTTTCTGGTGATGTACGCACAGACCTTGGGGACGCACGGCACCTCTGTTCCAACCATATCACGATTCTTTACGACCGTCCATAAAACTCTTTGGAGGTTTGAACCTAGACCACTATATATTCCTAAAGAGCTCCGATTAGGCTAGAGTCGCGGCAATAATTCGAATCAAGGATATCGAACGGCACGGAGTCGACACGGTCGAAGGGACGACGCCCGCGGCCGACCTTGCGGGCGAGCAGTGGAAACTGAAGCCCGTCGACGCCGAACGGGCGACCGTGATCGACAGCTCCACTATCGACGCCGGAAACGCGGCGATTCCGGCGCTCGGGTTCGGCACCGCGCGAATGACCGGCGAGGAGTGTCGCCGCGCGGTCGCGGCCGCGCTCGAGGCCGGCTACCGCCATCTCGACACCGCTCAGCTGTACGACAACGAGAACGCCGTCGGCGACGCGCTCGCGGCGAGCGACGTGCCCCGCGAGGACGTCTTCGTCGTGACCAAGCTCGATACGGACAACCTCGCTCGCGATGCCGTCCTCGAGTCGACCCGCCGAAGCTGCGAGCGGCTTGGACTCGAGACGATCGACCTCCTCCTGATCCACGCTCCGCGCGATCAGACGCCCCTCGAGGAGACGCTGGGAGCGATGAACGAACTGCAGGCGGGAGGACGGGTCGACCACGTCGGGGTCAGCAACTTCTCGGTCGAGCAACTCGAGCGCGCCCGGGAGCTGTCGGAAACGCCGATCGTCGCCAATCAGGTGAAGTACCATCCCTACAACCGCCAGGACGAGCTGGTGTCGTACTGTGCCGACAACGACGTCTGCCTGACCGCTTACAGCCCGCTGGCGGCGGGCGCCGTCGTCGGCGACGACCGCCTCGCCGAGATCGGCGAGCGCTACGGGAAGTCGGCGTCCCAGGTCGCGCTCCGCTGGCTGCTCCAACAACCCGCCGTGGCGGCGATCCCGAAGGCCGCGAGCCCCGAGCACGTCGCGGCCAACGCCGACGTCTTCGACTTCGAGCTCTCGCCGACGGAGATGCGGCGGGTGTTCGAGCTGACGGATCCGCGACTCACCGCCCGGATCGCGTCGCTGCTCGGGCTCGACTAACGATCGGACAAGCACTTATGCGGCTCACCCGTTACTGAACGGCTATGAGCGACGGTGTGGGGGGACCCGGCGACCGAACCCGGGACGACGCGTCCGGGGGATCGCTCGAGCAGTATCGAACGGTGATGAACGCGATCGACGACGGGATCTACCGACTCGACGCCGACGGTCGAATCGTCGCGGTCAACGACGCCGTCCTCGAGCAGACGGGATACGACCGCCGGGACCTGCTCGGCGAACACCTCTCGGTCCTCGTCGGCGAGGACGACGTCGCCCGCCTCGAGCGGGAACTGGACGAGCGCCTCGAGACGGGCGTCGATCGGGACGCGACGTTCGACCTGGCGATCGAGACAGCCGACGGCGATCGCATCCCCTGCGAGGTTCGGTTCAGCGTCCTCGAGGCCGACGGCGAGTTCGACGGCGTCATCGCCGTCGCCCGGGACGTCGACGAGGAGACCGAACGGGACCGACTGGACTCGATCTGGGAGACCTACGAGTCGATCTCGTCGGTCATCGACGAGGCCGACGTCGGCGTGTTCGTCCTCGACGAGTCGTCCGACGTCGTCTGGGCCGACGAGACCGTCGAAACGTACTTCGGCGTGGATCGCGGCGACGTTATCGGCCGGGACAAACGGGCCGTCGTCGAGGAGACGATTCGCGACCGTCTCGCGGATCCCGAGGAGTTCGCGGAGACCGTACTGGCGACCGACGACGACGCGGCCGTCGAACAGTTCGAGTTTCGGGTCGCGGACGGCCCCGACCGGGAGGCGCGCTGGCTCGAGCACCGGAGCAAGCCGATCGAGTCCGGACGGTACGCCGGCGGCCGCGTCGAGCTGTACTACGACGTCACCGACCGAAAGCGGTCCGAGCAGGCACACCAGGAGAGCGAACAGCGGTTCCGGTCGCTCGTCGACGCGGTCGACGAGTACGCGATCTTCAGGCTCGACGCCGACGGGCGCGTCGTCAGCTGGAACGAGGGGGCGAAACGGATCAAGGGGTACGAGTCGTCGGCGATCGTCGGCGAGCACTTCTCGACGTTCTACACCGACGGCGACAGGGCCGACGGCGTCCCCGAGCGAAACCTCGAGCGGGCGAGAGCCGAGGGAACCGCCGAGGACGAGGGGTGGCGGGTCCGCGCGGACGGCTCGCGGTTCTGGGCGAACGTGACGATCACGGCGATCAGGGAGGACGGCGAGCTCCGAGGGTACGCGAAGGTGACCCGCGACATGACCGAGCGCCGGGAGCGCGAACAGCAGCTCCAACGCGAGCGGGACCTGACCGAACGGATCCTCGAGACGAGCCCGGTCGGGATCGCGGTCGTCGACCCCGACGGGGTGACCAGTCGGGCCAACGAACGGATGACGGCCCTGCTCGGCATCTCGCCGGACGAGTCCTCGGGAGACGCCGCGGGCCAGCGAGAGATGTACGACGCCGAGGGGCGACCGCTCCCGGTCGAGGAGCGGCCGGCAGCCCGAGTCTTCGAGACCGGCGAGCCCGTCTACGACCGAGAGATCCGCCTGGATCGGGCCGACGGATCGCGGCGGTGGCTGTCGATAAACGCCGCGCCGATCGACACCGACGGGAAACCGGTCGAGCAGGTCGTCGTCACCGCGACGGAGATCACCGACCTGAAGGAGCTGGCCAAGCGCCGCAAGCAGGAACTCGAGGATCGGGAGAGCGAGCTGGCGGCCGTCCGGCTCGCGACGAACCTGCTCGAGACCGGCGACCGCCCCGTCGACGAGCTGCTCGCGGAGTTCGTCTCGGAGCTGCCTCGGGCGTTTCGGTACGCCGACCGAATCGCGACGCAAGTCTCGGTCGGCGATCACGAGGCGGTCACGGACGGCCGCGACTCCTTCGAACGCCGGATTACCACCCGCACTAGCACGGCGAGCGGAACGCCGATTCGGATCGACGTCGGCTTCGTCGAACCCCCGCCGGAGGACGAGCCGGAGCCGTTCATCGACGAGGAGCGGGACCTGATCGACACGCTCGCGACGTTGATGAAGTTTCACTTCGAGCGACGGGAGTACATCGACGAGCTCCGGGCGGAGACCCGACGCCTCGAGCAGTTCGCGTACGCGGCCTCCCACGATCTTCAGGAGCCCCTGCGGATGGTCTCCAGCTACCTCCAGCTCGTCGATCGGCGCTACGCCGACGCGCTCGACGACGACGGTCGGGAGTTCCTCGGGTTCGCCCTCGAGGGCGCCGAGCGCATGCGCGAGATGATCGACGGGCTGCTCGCCTACGCCAGGGTCAAGACGCGGGGTGGTCCGCTGGAACGGGTCGACCTCGACGCCGTCTTCGAGGACGTCTGTTCGGACCTCGAGATGCGCATCGCGGCCACGAACGCCGACGTCTCCGCGGAGCCGCTGCCGGCGGTCGCGGGCGACGAGAGCCAGCTCCGACAGCTGTTCCAGAACCTGCTCGAGAACGCGATCGAGTACAGCGACGACACCCCCCGAATCCGCGTCTCGGCCGAGCGACGCGAGTCGGAGTGGGTCGTTTCGGTCAGCGACGACGGGATCGGGATCGAGCCCGAGGAGCGCGACCAGATCTTCGAGATGTTCCAGCGGCTCCACAGCCGCGAGGATCACGACGGCGCCGGGATCGGGCTCGCGCTCTGCGAGCGGATCGTCGAGCGCCACGGCGGCGAGATCTGGGTCGACTCCGAGCCTGACGAGGGGTCGACGTTCTCGTTTACGCTGCCGGCGGTCGACGCCTCGCCGGAAGAGTAACACTCTCCGTCCGGCGGGCCGAACCCCCCGCTCGATGCACATCGACCACGCGGGGATCGCGACCGACGACGCCGCGGGGCTGGCGGCGCTGTACGGCGACCTGTTCGGCCTCGAGATCGCCCACGAGGAGGAGTTCGACGGAATGAACGTCGTCTTTCTCGACTGCGGGAACTGCTACCTCGAGCTGCTCGAGCCCCTCGAGGGCGGCACGATCGCCCGGTATCTCGAGGACGGCGGCGCGGGGATCCACCACCTCGCGCTCGCGACCGACGACATCGACGCCGCGCTCGAGACCGCCCGCGAGCACGACGTCGCCCTCGTCGACGAGGAACCTCGACCCGGCGCGTGGGGACACTCGGTCGCCTTCCTCCACCCGAAGGACACGGGCGGGATCCTGATCGAGTTCGTCGAGCACTGAGGCGACGACGTTCGGTTCGACGCGGACGATCGACCCGGCCTACCGGAGTCGGCGGACCACGCGCAACAGAAGCGACGTCGCGGTTCCGATCCCGGGGACGCGCGTCGACAGCGCCGCGGCCGCGAGCAACAGCAGTCCGCTCTTGGGTCGCCCGCGGGCGAACGCCAGCCCCGCGTCGATCACCGTCGAGACGATACTGAGCTTGTTCGCCGACGAGCCGCCGGATCCTGCGTTAGTAGTCGACATCGTAGCCGTCCTAGGCGAGCCGCAAAGAAATACTCCACCCTTGCTGCCCGACCGGAACTCGAGCCGCGGGTCGTCGACGCGGCCGCCCTCGTCGACCGACGCCGATCGGGTCCACGTCGGCAGTCCTATTACGATCCGACGACGCGTTTCGGGGGATGAGCGAATCAGCGGAGACCGTGGGGTTCCTGGTCGCCGGCGAGCCCTCCCCGGAGCAGCGCGTCGCACTCGAGCGGTGCGAGGCGGCCGGAATCGACGTCGAGACGATCGCGCTCGCCGCCGTCGACGACGCCCGGCTCTCGGGGTACGACGCCCTCTGGTGGCACCGCGCGGAGCCGCTCGAGGCGGTCGGGGTCGGGGCGATCGAGGACGTCCGCGCCCCGCTCGAGGCACACCTCGCGGACGGCGGCGGCCTGTTGCTCTCGCTGCGGGCGCTCGAGGCCGTTCCGGCCCTCGGGATCGACCCCGTCGAGCCCGACGTCGCGGGCCTCGAGGCGGAGCCCCCCGCCGGACTGCTCTGCAGGTCGGCGTTCGCCGACCGCCCGGTCTTCGACGGGTTCGATGAGCTGCGGGTCGCAACCCGGGCGCCCGAGGGCGAGCAGCCCTGCGCACGCTACGAGCGCGTCCTGCCCGAACGGGGCGCCGTCCTCGCGAGCACGCTCCGCGCCGACCGCGAGGCGCCCGCCGAGCCCGCCCTGTTCGGCTGGCGGGTCGGCGACGGCGACGTCGCCGGGCTCGGAACCGGAATCCAGTTCGACGGTCCCGCACCCGAGGCGGCCACACGCAATCGGGAGCGACTCCTCGAGAACCTGCTCGGGGTTCTGGCCGCGGACGACGAGCGCCTGCTCGAGCACGAACCCAAGAGCGCGGCCGCGCTGTCGGCCGCCCGCGAGCGACTCGCGGACGACCACCACCGGCCCCGGTACCACGTCTCGCCGCCCGAGAACTGGCTCAACGACCCGAACGGGCTCCTCGAGTGGAACGGGACCTACCACGTCTTCTACCAGTACAACCCCGCGGGACCACACCACGGGACGATCCACTGGGGCCACGCGGTCAGCGACGACCTGGTGACCTGGGAGGACCGCCCGATCGCGCTGACGCCCTCGCCCGACGGCCCCGACCGGGACGGCTGCTGGTCGGGCTGTGCGGTCGACGTCGACGGCACCGCGAAGATCGTGTACACGGGCGGACACGGCGACGTCCAGTTGCCGTGTCTGGCGACCGCAACCGACGACGACCTCGTCGACTGGGAGAAACACCCCGAAAACCCGGTCATCAGGTCGGTCCCCGTCGACCCGCCGCTGCGCTCGACCGAGCACTGGCGGGCCGAGTTCCGCGATCACAACGTCTGGCGCGAGGACGGCATCTGGCACCACCTCATCGGCTCCGGGATCGAGGACGGGGGCGGGACGGCGCTGTTGTACACCAGCGAGGGCGACGAGATGGTCGACTGGACCTACCGGGGGCCGATCCTGACCGGCGAGCCCGATCGCGACGGCGCCATGTGGGAGTGTCCGGAGCTGCTCGACCTCGGCGAGAAGCAGCTGCTGCACGTCTCGAACTACGAGGAGGTGCGGTACTACCTCGGCGAGTACGCCGACCGATCGTTCGACGTCGAGCGAGACGGGCTCCTCGACCACGGCGCGTTCTACGCCCCGCAGTCGCTGCGTGACGACGGCGACGACCGGTGGCTCACCTGGGGCTGGATCAAACCCGACCGCAGTCCGGCGGCCCAGTGGGACGCCGGCTGGGCCGGCACCCTGTCGCTCCCGAGACGGATCGACCTCGACGACGAGGGGCGGCTCCGACAGCGACCCGCCGCCGAGCTGACGGCGCTTCGCGAGGACCGGGCGTACGCGGACTCGCCGACCCTCGCGGACGAACGGCGGGAGCTGGCGTTCGCCGGGCGCTCGTTCGAGCTCCGGGCCGAGATCCGCCTCGAGGACGCCGCGGAGTGTGGCCTGGCGGTTCGGCGCTCGCCCGACGGCGAGGAGGAGACGCTGCTGCGGTACACCCGCGAGAGCGACCTCGTCGTCGACCGCGCGGCGTCGACGACCGATCACCGCGCCTCGAGCGACCCGATCTCGATGCCCGTCACCCCGGTCGACGAGAGCCTGTCCCTGCGCCTGTTCGTCGACGGCTCCGTCCTCGAGGTCTTCGCGAACGAGCGCCACTGCCTGTCGACCCGGATCTTCCCGACCCGATCCGACAGCGACGGCGTCTCGCTGTACGCCGCCGACGGGCGAGCCGTCTTCGAGGACCTCGAGTGCTGGACGATGGGGTCGGCCTGGCCGGCGGTGGGCGACTCGAGTCCGGAACGAAACTGAACACAGGGCTCGAGCGTGGGTCGGTGGCAGTCCGAATCCGGAGTCGCCGTCTCGAGTGTGGGTCGGTCGATCCGGTACCTCGACGGACTTATTGAGCATTGAGGGGAGATAAGATAACTACTACCGAACATTGATAGACTACAATTCAATAATCGTACGTTTGGAATGAGGCCTCCTATTTATTGCCACCTAGGAGTATTCACTGGTAATGGACTCGCAGGACGAAGAGTTGATTCGCCTCCTTACAGATAGCACGAACCGAGCGATTTTGACCGTTCTCAACGAGGCCTCTCACGGGCTCTCTGTGACGGAGGTTGCTACCCGCCTCATCTCGGAGAACGGAAAAGAGCTCGAGCAGATGACCATCTCACTCCATCACAACTATCTTCCCCGGCTTGTGGAGGCAGGGCTGATCACGTACGACCGCGGTGAAAACATCGTCACTGAGAGGAACGGTACGACAAGTACCGCCGAGTGGATGGACACAGACGTCCTCAACGAACTGATCTCACGGTTTCGGACGGGACACAGGACAGACGAAAGTACCGTTGGACGCCTCGAAGGTCGCGAAGATGTGTACGACTACTGCCGAGGGTTGGCCGAGAGAGCCGAAGACGAACTGTTTCTGATTTACGCCTCCGACGAACTGCTCGATAAGGAGTGTCTCCCGTATGCGGAGAGGGCTATTGAGCGGGGTGTCGAGTTTCACGCCGGGACGAAAAACGAAGATGCACGGGAGTTCTTTCGAGAGTATCTGCCAGAAGCGACGATCTGGGACCCACAGATGGATTGGATGTACCAACAGGCGAGCTACCCCAAGGTAAGCCGTCTGATTGTCGCTGATCGGGAGAAAGTCGCGGTCGGCCTCTGGAACGAAGATGCAGATGGAACGAGAACGGAGATCGCGATGGTCGGCGAGGGAAAGACCAATCCGCTGGTAGTCCTTATCCGTGAACTGCTTGGTCCTCGATTGGATCATCTCGATTACCAGAGTGACGAGTTCCTCGAAGGTCTACCGTTCGAAACCTAACCACCCGTCTCTACTGTGGGAGAGGAATCGATACTATCTTCACCAGTATGCAACGGCCGTTTCACATCCCTCTCGGATCCCCGAAACCGCCACGGCCGACTACTGATACCCGCCCGCGTCGGCGTCGACCCGATACGACGACAGCAGCGGCGGGAGCGCTTCGCGAGGCAGCGGCAGGTGGCCGTGATCGAGCGCGCCCAGCACCCGCGTCTCGGTGCCGTCGACGCCCAGCCGGACCGTCGGCGCGAGGGTGCCACCGAACCGGCGCTGCTGTTCCTCGTCGGGGAGTCCCGCCACGTCGTCGAGCGAGAGCCCGCGCAGGTCGTAGTAGTTGAAGAAGCTGGTGACCAGCACCTCCTCGTCGTGGGGGTAGGCCAGCCAGGAGTAGGTCTGGAACGGCGCGCTCTCGGGGTTGGTCAGCACGAGTCCCGATTCGTTCAGGGGGACGTACTCGCCGCGCAGCGAGTCCGCGACGAAGCCGTAGAGCGCGTCGTACCCCTCGAGCCCCTCGGCGAAGGTGTGCTCGTGACTCGAGAGGAAGAGGTAGTACCGGCCGTCCCGGACGACGACGTGGGGCCGTTCGAGCTCCTGGTTGGTGCCGACGCCCTCGAGGATCGGCGACTCGAGCTCCCAGTCGGTCGGATCGCCCGACGGCGAGACGGCCAGTCCGACGCTGCCGTTGAACTCGAGGTGTTCGGGGTCGCCCTCGAAGCGCTCCTCGCGTTCGGGGTCGGGGATCGGCGTGTTGGCCTCGAACAGCAGGCAGGTCTCGCCCGTCGCCGGATCCTCGAAGAACCAGGGGTCGCGGAAGGTGTAGATCATCCCCCGGGACTGCTCCTCGCGCTCGTACTCGGCGCCGTCGGGCTCGAGCAACACCTCGTGGTCGAACGGCCCCGAGATCTCGAGGCCGTCGCCGTCGGTCTCGACGGCGCCGCCGGCGCCGACCGCGATCCGCTGAGTGTAGGTCAACTCCGTCTCGCCGCGGGCGCCCGAGGCGGTGTAGTAGAGGTAGAGTCGACCGTCCTCGCCGTCCTCTGCCGCGGCCCCGCTGCGGTCGTAGAGCGCCGAGCCGGCCCACTGGCGCGAGCCGAACGCGGCGCCCTCCTCGAAGACCCTGCCGCCGCAGGTCCACTCGCGGCCGTCCCGCGAATAGAAGTACCGGATCGTCGCCACGTCGTGGCGTTTGCCCGGCAGCAACTCGGCGGGGGCCGTCAGCGAGAGAATAACGCGGTAGCCGTCGATCTCGGCGACCGAGCCGTCCCGATCACGGAGGAACCACGTGTCCCAGACGTGGAGGTCCGGATCGACGTCTTCCGCGGGCGGGTAGACGACCGGCGCCACCGCCCTCTCGCCGCGCCGGATCGCGGCCGCCTGCGATCGCGTCCACCGCGAGATCGACCGCCCCGGTCGATCGTTCCCTGGATCGTCGTGCATGCCGTAGCGTCCGCAACTGCACAAGAAAAGCGGTTCGGCTTCGGAGCCGGGTCGCGGTCAGTCTCCGCTCGAGCCCTCGTCGGGGGCGACGTCGAGTTCGGGGTCGGCCTCCCCGGCGCCGTCGGCCGTCGGTCCCACGTCCTCGCCCTCCTTGATCGCCTGGGCCTCCCGTTCCATCGCCTCGACGTCCACGTCGGCTTCCGCGTCGATCTCGCCGATGATCTCGGCGATGTCGTCGAGGCCGATCAGTTCGCGGGTTTCCTCGTCGAACTCGAGGCTCTCGAGTTGGCCGTCGCCCTCGGCGACGTCGCTGCCCGAGAGGTGCTTGCCGTAACGGCCGACCATCGAGGTGAGCTCCTGGGGGAGGACGAACGTGGTCGACTCGCTCTGCCCGATGTTCTCGAGGGCGTCCATCCCCTTGTCGATCACGGCGCGCTCGCCCATCGATTCGGCCGAACGGGCGCGCAGAACCGTCGAGATCGCGTCACCCTGGGCCTCGAGGATCTGGCTTTGCTTTTCACCCTGGGCGCGGATGATGTTCGACTGCTTTTGACCCTCGGCCTTCTCGACGGCGCTGCGGCGTTCACCCTGGGCCTCGAGGATCATCGCGCGCCGTTTGCGTTCGGCGGAGGTCTGCTGTTCCATCGCGCCCTTGACGTCCCGCGAGGGGGTGACCTCGCGGACCTCGACGCTCTCGACGCGGATGCCCCACTCGTCGGTGGGTTCGTCCAGCTCCTTGCGGATTCGCTCGTTGATCATCTCGCGGCGGCTGAGGGTGTCGTCCAGTTCCATGTCGCCGAGCACCGCCCGCAGGGTCGTCTGGGCGAGGTTCGAGACCGCCGTCTTGTAGTCGTCGACCTCGAGGAAGGCCCGCTTGGCGTCCATCACGCGGATGTAGACGACCGCGTCGGCCGTAACGGGGGAGTTGTCCCGCGTGATCGCCTCCTGGGTCGGCACGTCGATCGTCTGTGTTCGCATATCGAACGTGTAGACCCGCGAGACGTACGGCGGGACGACGTTCAACCCCGGCTGGAGCAGCTTGCGGTACTCCCCGAAGACCGTCAGCGCGCCCCGGTTGTAGGCGTCGACGATCTCGACCATCTGCCAGACCGTGACGATCGCGACGACCAACACCAGCGCCCCGATGTACAGCAGCGGATCGATCCCCGGGTCCTCGAGTTGGAGGACTGTCGCTACCAGCGCGTTCATACTCGAGTCAGGGCTTCCGACCGAATAACTCTTCGTTCAGGAATGTGTGAGTGTGTGTCGAGCACGGTTCCGGCTCCCGCGACTCGGGGAACGGCCGACCGAGGGCGTCGCGGCGAGCGGAGGTAAGCACCCTTAAGAGCCGCCGGAAACAGGGTTCGCGTATGCAACCGCGCGACCTGTCCGACCACGTCGCCTACGAGGCGGGTCGAGGCATCGAGGAGGTCGCCCGCGAACTCGGGCGCGACCCCTCGGAGTTCGTCAAGCTCGCCTCGAACGAGAACCCCCACGGCCCCTCCCCCGCGGCCGCCGACGCCGTCCGGGAGGCCGCGGGGAGCGTCAGCTCCTACCCGAAGTCCGCACACACCGACCTCACCGACGCCGTCGCCGACCGCTGGGCGGTCGATCCCTCGCAGGTGTGGCTCGCCAACGGCGGCGACGGCGCGATCGACTACCTCTCCCGGGCGACGCTCGAGCCCGGCGACGACGTCCTCGTCCCCTCGCCGGGCTTTGCCTACTACGGGATGAGCGCCCGCTTTCACCACGGTGGGGTTCGGGAGTACGACCTCGAGCGCGACGCGGACTTCGCCCAGACGCCCGAGACGGTGCTGTCGGCCTACGACGGCGAGCGGATCGTCTACCTCACGAGCCCGCACAACCCCTCGGGGTCGACGATCGAACTCGCGGACGTCGAACGGATCGCCGCGGAAACCGACGCGGAGACGCTGGTCGTCGTCGACGAGGCCTACGGCGAGTTCGCCGACGTCGACAGCGCCGTTTCCCTGCTCGAGGGTCGGGACGGCTTCGAGGCGCGCGACGATATCGCCGTCCTGCGGACGTTCTCGAAGGCCTACGGCCTCGCGGGCGTCCGCCTGGGGTATGCGATCGTCCCCGGCGAGTGGGCCGACGCCTACGCCCGCGTGAACACTCCCTTCGCCGCCAGCGAGATCGCCTGCCGGGCCGGACTCGCGGCCATCGACGACGACGAGCACGTCGAGCGAACCGTCGGGACGGCCCGCGACTCTCGCGAATACATGCGCGAGCACCTCGACGCGCGGGTCTGGCCCAGCGAGGGCAACTTCGTGCTCGCGGCGGTCGGGGACGCGACGGCCGTCGCCGAGGCCCTCCGAGAGCGAGGCGTCATCGTTCGGGACTGCTCGAGTTTCGGCCTGCCGGGCTGTATCCGGATCACCTGCGGCACCGACGCGGAGACCGAACGCGCCGTCGAGGCGGTAAACGCCGTCCTCGCGGAGCGCTCGACCGAGCCCGAGGAGGTGACCGACGCGTGAGGGTCGCGGTGACGGGCACCCCCGGAACGGGGAAGACGACGGCGACGGAGCGACTCGAGGCGGCGGCGGAGACCGACGGAGCCGGCGAGGACGGCGACGCCCTCGAGGTCGTCCACCTCAACGAGGTCCTCGAGGAGGAGGCGCTGTACACCGAGATCGACGCCGACCGCGGGAGCAAGGTCGCCGACCTCGACGCGCTCGCGGAGCGACTCGCCGACTACGAGGACGCGGTGATCGAGTCCCACCTCGCCCACCGCTTCGACGCCGACCGCGTCGCGGTGCTTCGCTGCGAGCCCGAACGGCTCGAGCAGCGCCTGCTCGAGCGCGGCGAGAGCGAGGCAAAGGCCCGGGAGAACGCCGAGAGCGAGGCCCTCGACGTCGTGCTCGCCGAGGCGGCCGAGGAGCACGGCCTCGAGTCGGTCTACGAGATCGACACGACCGACCGCGACCCCGATGCGGTCGCCGAAGCGCTCGCGGCCGTGATCGCCGGCGATCGGGAGCCAAGCGCGGGCGAGGTCGACTTCGTGGGGTATCTCGAATGACCCTCGATCAGCTTCGCCCGTACGTCTCGGACCTTCTGGACCCGTTCGTCAGCGGGTTCGATCGGCTCGGGATGACGCCCAACGGGGTCAGCCTGCTGGCGTTCGGGGTGGCGGTGCTGGCGGCGGGCGCCTTCCTGCTCGGGGGGCGGGGGGCTCCGGTCTGGTTCGCCGCGGCCGCCGTCCTGGTCTTCCTGAACGGCTGGCTCGACGTGATCGACGGCGCGCTCGCCCGCGAGCAAAACGTCGCCTCCACCGGTGGGGACCTGCTCGATCACGTCCTCGACCGCTACGCCGACATCGTCATCATCGCCGGGCTGGCCGCCGGAATCGAGCACTACCTCCTCGGGTTCCTGGCGGTGACGGGCGTGGTGATGACATCCTACCTGGGCACGCAGGCCCAGGCGGTCGGTCTCGATCGGGTCTACGGCGGGCTCATCGGCCGCGCGGACCGGCTGGTGATCATCGGTCTCGTCGGGTTCCTCGCGTACCCGCTCTCGGGAACGTACGGCGGGCTGACGCTGGTCGGGTGGCTGCTGGTCTTTCTGGCGGTCGTCGGCCACGTCACCGCGCTCCAGCGGTTCTACTACGCCTGGGCCGCCCTCGAGTGATCGCGCGGACGCCCTCGAACGGGCTCGCTCCCCGCGGTCTCGCGGCTCTGGGACCGCGCCGCATGGTTTATGGCGTCCCGGGATATAGGTTCGCCCATGGTCCAATGCGAGATGTGTGGCACCGAGACGTCGTCTCCGAAGACGATCAAGGTGGAGGGTGCGAAGTTAGACGTGTGCTCGAACTGCACGGAGTTCGGGACCGAGGTGAAACAGACCGGGAGCTCGAGCTCGTCGACGAAGTACTCGACCGGGTCGAGCGCCTCGAGCTCGAACTCGAGTTCGGGCGGTTCGACGTCTTCGGGCTCGAGTTCGAGTTCGGGCGGCTCGCGCCGTCAGGACATGTTCGACGACATGGACGAGCTGGCGACCGACTACGACGACCGCGTCCGTAACGCCCGCGAGGAGAAGGGACTGAGCCAGTCCGAGCTGGCCAACGAGTTAAACGAGAAGGCGAGTCTCATCCGGAAGATCGAACGGGGCGATACGCTTCCCAGCGACCGGGTGCAGTCGAAACTCGAGAGCTTCCTCGGGATCGAGCTGAGCGCCGAGGGCGGCTCCGCCGAGGACTCGGAGTGGTCGGGCGGCTCGGCGACGGGCAGCTACACGCTCGGCGACGTCGTCAAGCGGAAGGACTGAGCGAGCGCCACGCCCCGACTCGCAAGCTATTTCTTTCCCGGGACGGGCGTCTCTCGTATGTTCGTTCTCGTCAACCTCAAGACCTACCCGTGCGATCCGATCGAGGTCGCGGAGGCCGTCAGCGACGTCGACGACCGGACCGACGCCCGCCTGGCGGTCGCTCCCCAGGCCGCTCACCTCGAGCGCGTCGCCGAGACCGGTGTCGAGACCTGGGCCCAGCACGTCGATCCGATCGAGCACGGCAGCAACACCGGCCACGCGCTCGCGGAGTCGGTCGCCGACGCGGGTGCCGACGGGACCCTGCTCAACCACTCCGAGCGGCGCCTGAAGCTCGCCGATATCGACGGCGCGGTTCGCGCGGCCGAGCGGGCGGGCCTCGAGACCGTCGTCTGCGCGAACAACCCGGCCCAGATCGGGGCCGCGGCGGCGCTGGGTCCCGACGCCGTCGCCGTCGAGCCGCCGGAACTCATCGGCACCGGCACGCCCGTCAGCCAGGCCGATCCCGACGTCGTCGAGGACGCCGTCGACGCCGCTGCGGGCGTCGACGAGGACGTCTCGGTGCTGTGCGGTGCGGGCATCAGCACCGGCGACGACGTCGTCGCCGCGGGCGAGCTCGGCGCCGAGGGCGTGTTGCTGGCGAGCGGCGTCGCGAAGGCCGACGACCCGGCTGCCGCGCTCGAGGACCTGGTCGACCCGCTCTGAGCTAACCGTTTTCCCGGTGCCGACCCAACTCGCGGGTATGGGTTCGGACCACGCCGTCGAGACCGCACTCGAGAACCGCCTGATGAGCAACGGCATCTACGTCACCGACGTCTCCTGGCCCGACGGCGACGAGGCACCCGCCGACGGCGCGGCGATCGACCTCGAGTACGAGACCGTCGCCGAGGCGCCGGTCGTGACGACCGACGAGGTCAGCGCCGTCGTCCGCATGCTACTGGCGGTCGCCGAGGAACGGGGGTGGACGCCGGGCCGGCTCGAGGTTACCTCGCTGTCGACCGACGGCGAGCTCCGGGGTCGCTGGCACGTCGAGGACGACTGGTTCGCCGGCCTCGGCGTGGAACTCTCGGAGGTGGAGTTCTCCCAGCGGGTCCTCGAGACGGTGAATCGACCCTCGGAGGTCGAGTAGCACCCGCATCCTCGAGGCGGCGAAACCGGGACACCGATATGGGCGCGGTCGCCAACGTCGGGTATGGACGCTCCAGTCCGCTCGTCGGAGTCCGCGGGAGCGCTCGGCGGGAGGGACCTCGCGCTCGGCGCGATCGATCTCGCCCTGCTCGCCGCGATCATCACCGCCGGCCAGCTGAGCCACGGCGTCGACCCCCTCGCGGAACCGCTGGCCGCCCTCGAGACGATCGCCCCGTTCGCCGTCGGCTGGCTCGTCATGGCGCCGCTTTCGGGCCTCTACGCACCGGGCGTCGGGAAGTCGCTCGTCCGTTCGGTTCGCGCGACGACGGTGGCGTGGGTCGCGGCGGCGAACGTCGGGTTGATCCTGCGGGCGTCGCCGCTGTTCGACGGCACCGCGACCTGGCCGTTCCCGCTCGTGATAACCGGGTTCGGTCTCCTGGCGCTGGTCGGCTGGCGCGGAGCCTACGCGGCGTACGCTCGCTCCGGCCGGTAGCGTTTCCGCGGCCGCCCGCGGGACCTCGGTCGAACTCCTATCGGATCCGACATGGCAGTTCAGCGACACATCTGGGAGAGAATATAACGGTCAAGAGTTACTCCATTGTCGAGCGAGACCTCGCTCGAGGGAAGCCGCCCTCGTGCGATTTTCGTACGAGCACCGGTTCGTTTCGGCTGCACTGTGTTTATAAACCTCCCCCGATCCGTCTCGACCGACGGAGAGTACAATTGATAAAACCACTCTATAAGTTATAGGTATTCAACCCCTCCAATACGCGTTAGAAACGGGTGCGCTATCGGCCTATTATGGGAAACACTTATACCGTTATTCCGCATAGTATAGAATACATTATGACTGGATATTACGACATTGTTCTTGGCCTCATCCCGGTCGCACTGCTCGGCATCACCGCCGCACTGACGTTCGTCGGCCTGTCAGTGACGACGGCGATACCGGCTGGCGCGTTCGTCTCGATGGCGCTTATCGGCCACGCAATGTTCGTCAACGCCCCGGTCGATTCGGCCGAGGACGTCCAGTCGACCCGCCAGCCACTCAACGCGGACTGATCGACGCCTCGACCGGTATTCCTTTCTCATCTCCCGGCGTTTTTTCGCTCGTGACCGAGACTCTATTTCTGACCAGCGACGACGTCGACGGGCTCGCGACGCCGGCCGAGTACGTCGACGCCGTCCGCGAAGGGTACCGACAGCGCGGGACGGGCGCGCCGGCCCAGCCCCGCTCGAAACTCGGCCGCGAGGATCCGGCGGGGATGCTCACCGGCTACGCCGCAATCTTCCCCGACGACGGGGTCATGGGCGCGTACACCTACACCGCGGGGTTCGGCGCCGAGGACGCCTGGTTCGTGCTGTCGCTGTTCGACGCCGACAGCGGTGAGCCGCTGGCGCTGTTCGACGGCGCGAGCCTGAACCCGTTCAAAACCGGCGCGGCCGGCGCCGTCGGCGTCGACGCGCTGGCCCACGAGGACGCGACGACCCTGGGAATCGTCGGCAGCGGCGCCCAGGCCCGCGGTCAGCTGCGCGCGACCGCGACCGTCCGCGACCTGACCGACGTCCGGGTCTACTCGCCGACCGCCGAGAACCGCGAGGCGTTCGCCGCCGACTTCGCCGCCGACCTCGAGGCCGACGTCCGGGCGGTCGCCTCGAGCGCCGACGCGGTCGCCGACGCAGATATCGTGATCACGGCGACGCGGGCGAGCGAGCCGGTCTTCGACGGCGACGACCTCGAGCCCGGAACCCACGTGACGGCGATGGGCCAGTACGGCACCGACGGCCGCGAGCTGGATACGACGACGATCGAGCGGGCGACGTACGTGCCCGACCTGCGAGAGCGGGCGACTCACGACGCCGGCGCCTTCCTCGCGGCGCTCGAGGACGGCGTCGTCGCCGAGGACCACGTCCGCGCCGAACTCGGCGAGGTCGTCGCCGGGGTCGAACCCGGCCGAACGAGCGACGGAGAGATCACCGTCTTCGACAGCGGCGGCACCGGAATCGAGACCGTCGCCGCGGCGGGGATGCTCTACGAGCGGGCCCGCGAGGCGGGGCTCGGGACCGAACTCCCGTTCGCGCCGGCGAGCGAGGCGCTGACGGGCGACTGACCGCCCGTCGCCGAGGCTCCGAAGCCGTCGGATAGCGGCGGATTACGAATCCGTCGCCGACGGCAACCGCACGATACGGCGTCGGTACGCCGAACTAACGTTTAATTTCCAGTGTAATTCCTTCGAAAGCGTAGGGGCGTTCAAACCCTTCGGCTCCCTCCCTCCGATCCATGTCCCGCGCGGCCGAGCTCGTCGCGGCCCTCGAGGACCGCGACTCGCTGGCGATCGTCTGCCACGACAACCCCGATCCCGACTGCCTGGCCAGCGCGCTCGCGCTCGAGGCCATCGCCCGCGAGGCCGGCGTCGACGAGGTGGCGATCGCCTACGGCGGCGAGATCTCCCACCAGCAGAACCGGGCGTTCGTCGCCCTGCTGGAGGTGTCGCTGCGGGCGCTCGCGGAGATCGACGTCGACGACTACGACGCGGTCGCGTTCGTCGACCACTCCCGACCCGGCGCCAACACCGAACTCCCGGCGACGGTTCGACCCGAGGTCGTGGTCGACCACCACCCCGGCGACCCCGTCGAGGGCGAGTTCGTCGACCTCCGCGTCGACTACGGCGCGACCGCGACGATCTTCGTCGACTACCTCGAGGACCTCGGGCTCGAGCCGACCTCGCGGCTGGCCTCGGCGCTACTCTTCGCCCTGCACCGCGAACGCCTCGACTTCGTTCGCAACCCGAGCGCCCGCGAGTACGAGGCGGCCCTCGACGTCTTCCCGAACGCCGACCTCGAGGTCCTCAACCAGCTGTACGGCAGCGCCTTCTCCGCGGCGACGCTGGACGCGATCGGGCGGGCGATCGCGACCCGACAGCGGCGGGAGTCCTCGATGGTCGCGACCGTTGGCCGAACCCCCGAGACCGACGCCCTGCCCCAGGCCGCGGACTACCTGCTCAACCTCGAGGGGGTGGACACGGTGCTGGTCTACGGCGTCGTCGACGACGGGATCCGGCTGAGCGCCCGCTCGATCGATCCCGCGATCCACATCGGCGAGGCGCTGGCCGACGGGTTCGACGACCTCGGCTCGGCGGGCGGCCACCACGACATGGCCGGCGGTCGGATCGAGCTGTCGACGGTCGCCCCCGACGTCGCCCCGGACGCCAGGGACCTGCTGACGGTCGTCGGCAGTCGGCTGCCCGAGCGGTTCTTCGCCGCGCTCGAGCCCGAAGACGAGGAGTGACCGTCACTCGATGTCGATCGTGCGCGAGCCCTCGCCGGGCTCGAGCTTGGGGAGCCGGATCGTCAACACGCCGTTGTTGACCGTCGCCTCGATCCCGTCGGCGTCGACGGGGTCGGGAAGGGTCACCCGCCGGCTGAACGACTCGAATTCGCGCTCGCGCCGGAGGTAGTCGTCTCGCCCGTCGGTCGCCTCCCGTTCGCGCTCGCCGCTGATAAACAGGGTCTCGCCCGAGAGCCTGCTCTCGAGATCCGCGGACTCGTAGCCGGGGACGTCGACGGTGACGACGAACTCGTCGTCGCGATCGGCCAGATCCAGGCTCGTTCCGCCGGCGGCGAACGCGAACCGGTCGCCGTCCCCGGTCTCGTCCTCCCAGTTCCGGGTGGCCTCCTCGAACTGGCGGTTCAGTCGGTCGAACAGCTCCTCGAGGTGGTCGAAGGGGTTTCGTCGACTGGCCATTGCAGTTCGGGTCTACGCCGTCCCGCTCGAAAAAGCCATCTCCGAGCGTCGGGACTGTCACCGGCGCGGACGTATCGGACTGCGAACGCGGCAACGTCCTGCCCGCCCGTTTTCCGTCTTCCGACCCTACCGTCGGGTATGACGAAAGCGCTGTTCGTCGTCAGTGAGGAAGGGTACTGGGGAGAGGAGTGCGTCGAGCCCCTCGAGACACTTTCAGAGGCGGGCGTCGAGATCACCGTCGCGACGCCGTCGGGCGGCCCGCCCGAGCTCGACGAGACCTCGGCCGACCCCGACGAGGTCGGCGAGGAGACCGCCGAGCACGTTCGGGAGGTCCACGAGAGCGACGAGCGACTGAACGATCCGATTCCGACCGCGCGGGCCGACGCCGAGGCCTACGACGCCGTCGTCTTCCCGGGCGGACACGGCACCGAGTGGGACGTCAACCAGGACAGCGACGCCCGCCGACTCCTGCGAGAGGCCGTCGAGGGCGAGGACGGGAAGGCGCTCGTGGTCTGTCACGCCGTCGGGATGCTCGGGTTCGCCCGCGACAGCCAGGGCGCGTTCGTCGTCAACGGCCGCCAGGTCACCGGGTTCCCCAACGAGTGGGAAGAAGAGATCGTCGACGAGAACGACGTGATGCCCGACGGCCGCAAGCTCCCCTACTGGGTCGCCGACGAGGTCGAGGCCGCCGGCGGCGAGTTCGACCCCGAACTCGACGCCGCGACGAGCGTTACCGTCGACGGCGACCTGCTCACCGCGCGGGGGCCGGAGTCCTCGAGCGCCGCCGCCGACCGGCTGTGCGAGGAACTCGACCTGTAGCGCGGAACCGGGCCAGTTATCCCTCCGGGTTGCCGAGTCCCGGTGTGACCGCCGACCCGTCCCCGCCCGAGCGAACCATCGATCTTCAGAGCCGGAGCTACCGGATAACCGTCGACGACGGCCGGGAGTCGTTCTTCGCGCTGAGTATCGAAGACGCCGCGAACGACGACGCGTGGCTGATGTCCGACACCGTCCGCGCGCTCGAGTCGATGCGCTAGCTCCGGCCGTTCGAACCGCGAGCGAGCGACGCCGTCGGCTCCGCAGGGAATCAGTCCCTTTTTACCTCGCGCCGGGGAACGCCAACTATGAGCTTCGAGGAAGACGACCGCGTCGTCCTGCACGACGAGCACAGCGAGTTCGACGGCGAGACCGGCACCGTCACCCAGACGATGGAGTCGATGTTCGGCGACGTCACCTACACGATCAGCTTCGAGGACGGCCAGGAGACCGGCGTCCCCGAGGACGCCCTCGAGGAAGCCGACGACGCCGACGTCGACGAGGAGTAATCCGACCGAGCGGTCCGGATATCGGACCCACCCGCCACCGGCGCTGCACCCGAAGATGCCACAGATTCCGCTTCACTACGTCGACCTGCGGGCGTTCTGTTACGCCACCGAGGACGAGAAACGCGTCGAGCAGGCGCTTCGAACCTTCCTCCCCGAGGAGTTCGAGATCGACCGCGCCGAGAGCGAGGGCCACTACGGCGACCGCATCCTGGTGCTGTCGGCCCGCGTCGAGAACGCCGACGACGTGCGCCACGTCCTCTCGCGGCTCGCCGACCTCGAGAACCTCGACGGCCTGCTCGGCGAGCTCGACGATCGGGTCACCGACAACACCGAACTCTTCTTGCGACTGGACAAGCAGGCCGCCTTCGGCGAGGAGGTCCGCCTCGGCGAGGGGATCACGTTCCGCGCGAAAGTCGAGGCCTACCCCGCCAAGAAGGACAAAGCCGTCGAGAACGCCGAGGAGGTCCTCGAGCGCCTGCGCGACGAGGACTGATCGAGCGCGGCGTTTTTCACCGCCCGCTGTGACGATCAGGTATGCACGTTTCCGTCGTCGGAGAGGACCCCGTCCGCGACGCCGTCGAGACCGCGCTCGCAGACGTCGACGTTTCGGTTCGGTCGGCCGCGCCGACAGACCTCGAGGACGCCCGCTTCGCCGTGGTCAGCGACGTCGCCGGCGCGGCGACGTTCGAGCGAGCAAACGAGGCGGCTCTGACGGGGGGGACCCCCTGGATCGCCGTCGAGATCGGCGGCGTCGGGGGCCGTCCGCTCGCCGACCTCGACGCCGCAGTCTCGGGCTTCGCCCCCGCTACCAGCTGCTTCGAGTGCCTGCGGGCTCGCGTCGACTCCCACCTCGAGTCGGCCGCCGACGGGCCCCGCGCCGACTCGAGCGCGGCTCGCTTCGCCGGCGCGCTCGCGGGCCGGGAGTGCGTGCGGGTGCTGTCGGGCGAGGAGCGGTCGGTCATCGGCCACGTCCTCGAGGTTCCCCACCGCCGACGGCGGTTCCTGCCCGTTCCGGGCTGTGACTGTGGCGGCGGGCGCGACCGGAGCCTCGACCGGGACGACGACGGCCTCGGGCTCGAGGCGGCCGTCGAGCGCGCCGAGGGGGCGATCGACGACCGGGTCGGCATCGTCGAGTCGATCGGGGAGGTCGAGTCCTTTCCCGCGCCGTACTACCTCGCGACGACGGCCGACACGAGCGGGTTCAGCGACGTCAGCGCGGCCAACCAGGCCGCGGGCGTCGACCCCGACTGGAACGCGGCGCTGATGAAAGCCGTCGGCGAGGGGCTCGAGCGCTACTGCGCGGGCGTCTACCGCGACGCCGATTTCGTCCATGCGAGCGAGGCCGACCTCGAGCGGGCGGTCTCGCCGACCGACCTCGTCCGTCCCGACGACGCGCCCGACTACGACCCCGGGGCGAAACGTCGCTGGGTCGAGGGCGAGACGCTCCGGACCGGGGAGGGGATCTACCTGCCGGCGGCGGCCGTCCAGTTCCCCCAGCCCGGCGAGGCGCTCGTGCCCGCGATCACGACGGGACTCGGCCTGGGCTCGTCGACGGTCGACGCCCTGTTGTCGGGGCTGACGGAGGTCCTCGAGCGGGACGCGACGATGCTTTCCTGGTACTCGACGTTCGAGCCCCTCGGGCTCGCGGTCGAGAGCGAGACGTTCGCCGCCCTCGAGCGTCGCGCGGCCAGCGAGGGACTGGACGTGACGGCGCTGCTGGTGACCCAGGACGTCGACGTTCCCGTCGTCGCGGCGGCGGTTCACCGCGGATCCGAGGGCGGCGAGGCGGAGTGGCCCGCGTTCGCCGCGGGCTCGGCGGCCGGCCTCGACGCCACCGAGGCGGCGACGGCGGCGCTGGCGGAGGCGCTACAGAACTGGATGGAGCTGCGGGGGCTCGGCCCCGACGAGGCCGAATCGGCCTCGGCGGCGATCGGAGAGTACGCCTCGTTCCCCGAGCCGGCCCGCGCGTTCGTCGACGTCGAGCGGACGGTGCCGGCGGCCAGCGTCGGTCCCGATCCGGCGCCGACCGGGCGCGACGCGCTCGAGGCGATCCTCGAACGGACGAACGACGCCGGACTGGAGCCCCACGCGGCGCGGTTGACGACCCGCGACGTCGCGGGACTGGGCTTCGAGACGGTGCGGGTCGTCGTCCCCGGCGCCCAGCCGCTGTTCACCCGCGAGCCCTTCTTCGGCGAGCGCGCCCGGGAGGTGCCGGCCGAACTCGGGTTCGAGCCCGCGCTCGAGGGGCCGTTCCACCCCTATCCCTGAGTCGCGTTGTCGCCGTCGCTTCCGTTGGTCTCGTTGGAATCTCCTTCGGCCGCCTCTCGCTCCTGTTCGGCCTCCGCCTCGTCCTCGATGATCTCGAGGTCGACCGCGTCGTCGGTGATGGTGATCAACACGAGGCTCGTCTCTTCGGTGATCGTGCCCGTCTCGACGAGGTTCTCGATCTCGTCGCCGTCGCCGTGGCGGATGACGCGGAACTGCTGTTCGGACCCCTCGAGGTGGGGCGGTGCGACGCGCTCGCCCGGCGTTATCGTGTAACTCTCCTCGTAGGTCTGGCGGTCCTGGCCCCGGGCGGTGGCGTCGAGGCTGATGTTGTACGACCGCTCGCCCTCGTTGGTGATCTCGACGGGAACCGGGCTCTCGAGGCCCCCCGTGAAGTGTTCCTCGACGGCGTCGACACAGCCCGCGAGGCTCGCGACCGCGACGACGCCCGCGGACCGGAGTACCGTACGGCGGTTCACGATCGGCCCTCGGGCCCGAGCGACCGTCAGTATTGCCATTCCGACCCGCGGTCCGATCCCGGCTCGAGGCGCTCTCGACGGCCGGGACGATCCGCTCGAGACCGCCGAGCCCGGCCCCGAGACGGCGACGGCTCGACGGCCCGACGGCGGACGTTGATATGTTAACGGGTACCTTCTCGGCCACTTACTGTGTGTAATAGGACGATGATTCGTGATAGAACGCCGCGAGTCGGCCACGCGCGGCCGACCTCGATGGCGATCGGCGGGGGAGCGGGGATCGAACGGCGACTGCAGGGGGTGAGCGACCGGTGACCCGAAACGCGACGATGGCCGCGGTCGGCGTCCTCTCGGTGCTCGCGCTCGTCACCGCGGCGCTGGGATTGTACCGGGTGTTTTCGTTCGTCGCCGCGGCGACCATTCTGTCGGTGTTCGCCGTCGCGACGATCGAGCGAAGCGGGAGCGAGTTCGACCTCGCGCCGTACGCCGGACTGATCGGGCTCCTCGGCGCGTTCTTCCTCGCCGGACTCGCCGGCATCTGGCTGACGTGGGCGCCCGGCGCCGCCGACTACAGCTACGCGCTGGGGCTGCCGATCCCGACGCTGCTTTACTTCGGGTTCATCTGGCTGCTCCCGCTTACCGCCGCGATCTACTACGCGTTCCTCTTCGATCGCGTCGCGGGCGAGGAGATCGTCGAGAGTGTCCTCGAGGACGCCCGCGAGGCCCAGCGGCGCGAGTCGTTCCCGCTGGCACCCGATCGGTCCGAACGCCCCCTCGAGGCGACCGACGGAGGTGAGCGGGCGGATGAGTAGCGCCGTCGGCCTCGCCGTCGCCCCGCTCCAGCAGGGCGGGATCCCCGTCGCCGACGATCCGATCATTCTCGGGTTCGGCGCGGCGTACCTGCTGATCGTCCTGCTGATCGGCGTCTGGGGCTGGATGCGAACGGACACGACCAGCGACTTCCTGATCACGGGCAAGAGCATCGGCACGTGGGTGCTCGCGATGACGGCCTTCTCGGTGATCCAGTCGGGCTTCGGGTTCGTCGGGGGGCCCGAACTCGTCTACGAGTTCGGGACGACGGCGCTGTGGATCTTCTTTACGGCGCCGCTCGGCTTCCTGCTGACGTGGGTCGTCCTCGCGAAGCGACTGCGCCTGCTCGCCGACATCAGGAGCGTCCTCACGCTCGCGGACGCGACCTACGTGCGCTACGAGAGCGAGTGGGTCCGGGGCCTGACGGGCGTAGCCGTCGCGCTCGGCGTCGTCGCCTACCTGGCGGTCAACCTGGCCGCGCTGCAGTTCGTCATGCGGGCGATCTTCGGCATCCCCGTGCTGTGGGGGCTGTTCGGCGGCGCGTTGATCCTGCTGTTGTACAGCATGCTCGGCGGGATGATCGCCGGCGTCTGGACCGACTTCCTGCAGGCGATCACCATGATCGTCGGCGCCGGGTTCGTCTTCGCGTACGCGGTCTCGTTCGGCGGCGGCATGGAGACCATCTCGCGGAACTTAGCGAGCGCGGACCCGAACCTGATCTCCCCGTTCGGCGCGATGGGCGGCGCGACCACCGCCGTCCTCGTCGGGATCGCCTGGTGGATCCTCTTTTCGGTCGGCGCGGCCGGCCAACCCCACCTGATCACGAAGTTCTACATGAGCCGCAACATGACGATCCTCAAGTGGGGCGCGCCGATCGCCGCGATCTCCTACGCGATCTCGAGCCTGATCGCCTTCTCCGCGGGGCTGTCGATGCGCGCGATGGTCGAGGCGGGCGAGCGCGCGGAGACGTTCTCGGCCTCCGAGGTCGGCCCCGTCTTCGTCCTCGATCACACCGGCAGCGTCGTCGCCGGGTTGATCCTCGCCGCCCTGCTGGCGGCGATCATGTCCACGAGCGACTCGTTCCTGAACATCGGCGCCGCCGCGATCTCGCGGGACGTTCCGCGCGCGCTCGGTCGCCCGATCACGGACACGACGACCGAGCTTCGGGTCACGCAGGGCGCCCTGGCCGGACTGACGGTCCTCTCGACGGGGGTCGT
This sequence comes from Natronococcus jeotgali DSM 18795, assembly GCF_000337695.1. GTDB lineage: Archaea > Halobacteriota > Halobacteria > Halobacteriales > Natrialbaceae > Natronococcus > Natronococcus jeotgali. The sequence goes on along the minus strand of NZ_AOIA01000018.1, from coordinate 30,541 downwards.
CTACTACTCTGACGCGCTGGTCGGTATCCTCGGGGCGATCAGCTGGGGCTTCTTCGCCGCCGCGTTCGTCCCCGTCGTCGTCTTCGGACTGAACTGGAAGGGGGCAACGAAGGAGGGAGCCATCGCCGCGCTCGTCGTCGGGATCGGCTTCAACGTCGTCTACAACGTCGTCCCGCAGGCGGCGGCCGTCACCGGTACAGAGTGGCTCAACGAGGCCGTCATGGCGATCTACCCGTACCCGCCCGAGGTGCCGGCAGAGGCGATCTCGCTGCTCGTGACGATGGCCGTCTTCGTCTTCGTCTCGATGGCCACCCAGCGCGGCCAGAAACTCCCGGCCGACCTGCATCCCCTCTTCGAACGATGATGACCACGGCCGAAGAACCGATCGCCCGCCTCACGCGCTGGATCCGCCAGCGACCGAACTCGATCGAGTTCTGGGAGCTGGTGCTCACCGACGAGCGCCTGCTCTGTTGTTTCGTCGGCGAATCCTACCGCTCGATGCTGCTTCGGGCCGACACGGGCGAGCGCGACCGCGCGCTGGTCGACGACGGCGCGATCGCGGAACTGGAGTCCCTCGACGAGCGGAACGTCTCGGTTCCCCTCGAGGCCCTCGAGTCGATCCGCCTCGTCGACGGGACGCGGCTCAGGCGGGCCGCACTCGAGATCGAGTGGGCCGACGACCCCGGGGGAGGATCACGCCCCGAGGGCGGCCTGGAGCTGTACGCCGCCCGCGGCGCCGACCCCCAACGCGAGCGCGTCGCCGCCCTCGCCGACGAGCCCGCGCTCGAGGGGGTCGACGTCGCGGTCGAGTCGCGGCGCCTGCCGTTTCTCTGAATTCCCGACGTCCGGGTCGACGCGGACGATTTTTCACGGAGAAGAATGAGGGATCAACTATGCCCACGGGAGCGACCACGACCGTCGAGATCGACACTACGCTGTTCATCACCGTCTCCGGACCGCCGGGCTGTGGCGCGACGACGCTGTGCGAGCGACTCGCCGACGCCGTCGGCTGCCCGTACGTCTCGGGCGGCGACATCTTCCGGGAACTCGCCGAGGACCGCGACCTGAGTCTCAACCAGTTGACGGCCAAAGCCGAGGCCTCCGACGAGATCGACCGCGCCCTCGATCGGCGGCTGCAGTCGATCGCCGAGAAGTGGGGCACCGCGAACAAACCCTTCATCCTCGAGTCCCGCCTGGCGGGCTGGATCGCCGGCGATCGCGCGGACCTGCGGATCTGGCTCGACGCTCCCGAGGACGTCCGCCTCGAGCGCATCGAGGATCGCGTCGAGACCGAAGCCGAGATGCGGGTCCGGGAGGTCAGCGAGGCCGGCCGGTACGAATCGTACTACGAGATCGACATCGACGAGCGGGGGTTCTACGACCTCCAGCTCAACACCGCCCGCTGGGGGAAGGAGGGCGTGTTCCAGGTCGTCCGGGCCGCTCTCGAGGAGTACGACCCCGACGCGGATACGGGGGCGTTCTCGACGCCGGATCTGGACCCGTAATCGCTCCTTCGCCCTTCCAGGCGTTCCGGACGCGGACGAGCTCTCCGATCGAGAAAAAGCAACTGCGGGCGCGAGTGGAAAGCCGACAACCGCTCACCCCGGCGTGGGTGCGCCGGGACCGGTCGGCTTTTCGTCGCCGTCACGGTCGTCGCGGTGAAGGATCGCATCGCGGACGCGGTCGAACGCCGATCGATCCGTGCGGACAACGGGTGCGTACATGACCCGTGCCAGTGTTATCTCCTGACACACTTGGACCTGGCGGGAGCGATCGTCAGGCGATCGAACCGGAGTGACACTCTCCGTAGCGACGCCTCGAGAACGGGCACCCGCCGACGTCGGACGTCCCGGGCCCCCCGAGCCGACTCGATCACTGGCGGGTTCGCAAGCAGCGTTTCCGCGCCCACTGGTAGCGCGACCCGACGCCCCGCTCGGCCGTCCTCGCGCGAGTGCGTCGGCGTCGAATCGACGACATCCGTTCGGCGGTAACTCTTTCATGCTATCCGATCACGTACAGCACGAATGACGTACTTCGTCACGCTCGAGGGGGAGACCGACGAGGAGGCCCGCGAGTCGTTCTCGTGGGACGTCCCCGAGGGGTTCAACGCGGCCGTCGATCTGGTGGGCAAACACGACGACGGCGAACGGACCGCCCTCCACCAGGCCTACCCTGACGGACGTCGCGAGCGCTACAGTTTCGACGACCTCGATCGGCGCTCGAGCGCCGTCGCAAACGCTCTCGGGTCGCTGGGGCTGGGGTTCGGCGACCGGGTCGCGGTCGTCGTCCCGCAGAAACCCGCGAACGTCCTGACCCACCTCGCCTGCTGGAAGCTCGGTGCGGTCTCGCTGCCGCTGTCGGTACTGTTCGGCACCGACGCGCTACGCTACCGGCTGACCGACAGCGAGGCCAGGATCGCGGTCGTCGACACCTCCCAGTGGGAGACGATCCGGGAGGTCGCGCCCGACTGTCCCGATCTCGAGGCCGTACTGGTGGTCGACGGCGAGCCCGAGATCGAAGGCGGGACCGTCGGCGACGCGTCGGTCTCGCGGTTCGAGACGGCGATCGACTGGGGGGACGACCACTACGACGTCGCCGAGACTGACGCCGACACGCCCGCCATCGTCATGTACACCAGCGGGAGCACCGGGAAACCGAAGGGGGTGCTCCACACCCACGGCATCTGGCTGGGCCACTGTCCCGCCTTTTCGATGTACTTCGAGCGCGACCTCGAGGGCGCGTACTGGACGCCCGCCGACTGGGCCTGGATCGGCGCGCTGGGCGATCTGGTCTTCCCGGCCTGGCACTACGGCCAGCCCGTCGTCGGCTACCCGATGGGGTCGTTCGACCCCGAGACCGCGTTCGAACTCGTGGCGGAGTTCGACGTCACCGGTTCCTTCCTCCCGCCGACGGCGATCCGGATGCTGATGGACGTCGACGACCCCAGCGACCGCTACGAGCTCTCCCTGCGGGCGATCTGCTCCGGCGGGGAACCGCTTACCCCGGAGATCCTCGAGTGGGCCGAGGCCGAACTCGAGGGAACGGTCGTCAACGAGCTGTACGGCCAGACGGAGGCGAACCTCCTGGTGACGAACTGCCGGGAGTGGTTCCCCGCGCGTGCGGGCAGTATGGGGAAACCGGTCCCCGGTCACGAGGTCGCGGTGCTCGACCCCGAGACGGGCGAGCGAGTTCAGACCGACGAGATCGGCGAGATCGCGGTCCGGCGAGGCGACGACCCCGTCGTCTTCACGGAGTACTGGAACGAACCCGAGAAGACCGCAGCTGCGACCCTCGAACGAGGAGACGGCGGCGAGCGAAGCGGCGCGGTGCGATCGGCATCTGAAGTCCAGTCAGACGGCGAGAGCTGGCACCTGACCGGCGATCTCGCCGAGCGCGACGCCGAGGGCTACCTGTGGTTCAAATCGCGGGGCGACGACCTCATCATCACCAGCGGCTACCGTGTCGGTCCTCGCGAGGTCGAGGAGGCGATCCTCGAGCACCCGTCGGTCGCCCAGGTCGGCGTCGTCGGAGTCCCCGACGACCGGCGCGGCGAGATCATCAAGGCCGTCGTCCAGCCCGCGGCGGACGCGGAGGGCTCCGAGGAGCTGCGCGGCGAGATCCGCGAGCTGGTCCGGGATCGACTGGCCGAGTACGAGTACCCACGCGAGATCGAGTTCCGCGAGGAGTTACCGCAGACGACGACGGGAAAGATTCGGCGGTCCGAACTCGGGTGAGGACGGCCGTTCGCTCGAGGAAGTCACGTCCGGCCCGAAGGTCACTCGTCGGGCGAGTAGTTCGGCGCCTCGTCGGTGATGACGACGTCGTGGGCGTGGCTCTCGGCCTGGCCGGCCGAGGAGACCCGGACGAACTCGCTGCGCTCTTTGAACTCGGGGATCGTCGGGGCGCCGACGTAGCCCATGCCGGACTGCATCCCGCCCGCGAGCTGGTGGAGTTCGGACTTGAGCGTGCCCTTGTACGGCGTCGCGGCCTCGACGCCTTCGGGGACGTAGTCGTCGTCCTCCTCGGGCTCTTCTTTGAGGTAGCGGTCGCTGTCGCCGGATTTCATCGCGCCGACCGATCCCATGCCGCGGTACTGCTTGTACTTCTTGCCGTTCATCGTGACGACGCGGCCGGGAGCCTCGTCGGTGCCGGCGAAATAGGAGCCGAGCATCACGGCGTCGGCGCCGGCGGCGATCGCCTTGATCGCGTCGCCGGAGTAGCGAATGCCGCCGTCGGCGATGACGGGCACGTCGTGCTCGCTCGCGACGTCGGCGACCTGCGCGACCGCGGTGATCTGGGGCATGCCCGCGCCGGAGACCACGCGCGTGGTACAGATCGAGCCGGGGCCGATGCCGACCTTGATCCCGTCGGCGAACTCGACCAGTTCCGCGGCGGCCTCGCGGGTGCCGACGTTACCGACGACGACGTCGGCGTCGACGGAGTCGCTGATCTCGCGGGCGCCCTCGATGACGTTGCGGTTGTGCGCGTGTGCGGTGTCGATAAAGAGGATGTCGGCGCCGGCCTCGGCGGCGGCCTCGGCGCGCTCGCGCTCGAAGGGACTGACGGCGACGCCACAGCGCAGCCGCCCGTCCTCGTCGCGGACGGCCTCCTTGTACTCGCGCCGTTGAAGGATGCCCTGCATCGTGACCAGTCCCACGAGGAGGTTCTCGTCGTCGACGACCGGGACGCGCTCGATCTTGTGCTCGTACATCAGGTCGAACGCCTCGCGGGGGTCGACGTCCTCGTGGACCGTGATGACCTCGTCGGTCATCGCCTCGGTGACGGGGTCGTCCTCGTTGACCTCGAGGTGCGGACGGATGTCGGTGCTCGAGATGATCCCCAGCACCTCCCCGCGCGTGTTGACGACGGGGGCGCCGCCGACGCCCTCGCGGGCCATCCGCTCGTCGATCGCGCGGACGCTCATCTCGGGGTCGGCCGTGACGACGTCCTCGTAGGGGATGACGAGTTCGTCGGCGCGTTTGACGCGGCCGACCTCCTCGACCATCTCGTCGACGTTCATGTTCCGGTGGATGACGCCGAGCCCGCCGTGGCGGGCCATCGCGACGGCCATGTCGCTCTCGGTGACGGTGTCCATCGCGGCCGAGAGGATCGGGATCGAGAGCTCGACCGAGCGGGAGACGTGCGAGGAGAGATCCGCGTCGTCGGGTTCGACGCGGCTCTCCTTCGGTCGGAGGAGGACGTCGTCGAACGTTAGCGCTTCCGGTACCTGCAGTTTCGAAGAGTAGGGCTCGTGCTCGGGAGCGTCGTTCGCCATGTCAACCGTCCGGAAGCGCCAGCAAAAAGCGTTGCGAGACGGGCGGAGGTTGCGAACCGGTCTCGGGGGCGATCGCGGCGGATCACCGAGCGCGGCCCGACCATAACGGATAATCAGGATGGTACGGGAACGTTCACCGCAGTTCCAAATGAGTGCATCTTTGTCAGCATCTGGCCGTTATGGGCTGAGATACACCGAGTTGTGTAACCGCTTCTCACGCAACGTTTATTGATCGGCCAGTAGACCGTACGTGTATGAACGCTGTGAGTTTCAGCGACTCCCGAACTGCCGGCCAGACGAGCGCTGCTGCCGTCGCTGCCACTATTTTCGGGAAATTCACATTCAAACTCACAGCGCGGGGCCTCCCGTTCGAGTGGCTCGCGGCGTGGCGCTCCCACTCGTCCCATCACCCATCGGCCTCGGGTCACGGCCATCGTCCCTGAGCGATGAGCACGTCCCAGCACCCGGTCGCCCTCCGGCTCGAGAGCCTGGTGGGCGGCGACACCAGGCTGTTAGCGCTCGTGATGATGCTTCCGCTGATCGACGGGATCTTCCCGGCGCTGATCCTGGCGGGAGCCCTGAACGATCCCCTGAGCGCCGTCCAGGTCGGTCTGCTGATCTTCGGGGGGAGCGCCACCGTCGCGGTCATCCTCGCCGAGATGAACGGCACGCCCCGCGAGCAGATCAAGGTGGTCCTGCTCGTCGGCGTGCCCCTGATCGCGCTCGCGGCCGTCCAGGCGGCGCTCGCTCCCGCGATCGACACCGTGCTCAACGAGGCGATCTTCGAGCGGTTCGCGGCGATCGTCATCCTCGCGATCGCGGCCAAGACCGCCAGCGCGACGATCGGCGAGTACCTGCCCAGCCCCGCCGTCATCGTCGGACTGGGCCTGCTGGCCAGCCTCGAGCCCTCGGGCGCGGCGTTGGTCGTGATGGACGACCCCGCGCTGGTCGCGAACGCGACGCTGGCGGCGGTCGTCGGCGTCGCCTTCGCGCTCTCGATCGCCATCAGCGGTCCGTACCTGCGCGAGTACATGGACATCGACCGGTTCCGGTTCGGCAGCGCCGTCGCGCTGGGCCTGCTGCCGCTGTCGCTGGTGGGGATGGCCTTCGGCCAGGCCCCGCTGGCGGCGCTGCTCGTCGCGGCCGTCTTCGCCGTCGACATCCCCCTCGAGCGCGGCGAGGACGAGGACGTCTCCGCGCGGTCGCAGTCGACCGAGCGCTCGCCGCGGTTCTCGACGCCGTCCCCGTCGCCCTCGTCGTCGGCGGAGTCGGCGCCCGCGGTCGGCACGGGCCCGCTGTTCGACCCCGGCGGCTCGCGTCCGAGCTCGAGTTCGGGGTCGTCGGCGTCGACCGACGGCGGACAGGACGAACTCGAGGACGACGCCGACGCGGAGGGCTCGAGCGACGAGGCCCTCGGCGAGGACGACGAGGAACGCGCACCCTGGCTGTGAATCGCGAGACGGAGCGTCCGAATCGAAACCACTTTAGGGCGGATCCCCCAACGTAGACTCGAGGGGTCGTGGCCAAGCCAGGCATGGCGACTGACTCCAGAGGCACCGCGCCCGGGACGACACTCCAGACTGATATACTGATCGGGCACCTGATCAGTGTCCGTGTGATGACCCTCTGGAGTTCCGAGGCGCGCCGGAGATATCAGTCGATCGGGGGTTCAAATCCCTCCGACCCCATTCCTCTGCCGCGAGCAAATTCGCGAGCGGCAGGTATGGACGAGGAGGGATTTGAACGAGACCGAGGTTCTGCGAACGCAGTGAGCAGGTTCTCGGGCGTGGTTCAAATCCCTCCGACCCTATTTAGCTCAAGAGGGGCTTTTTCAAGTTCTCGGTACACCTTACAACGATCTACCGACTGATTGAAGATTTTAGAGATTCTTCTTTCTTGTTTTTCAATATTTACGGATTCTGTGTTTTTGTTGAAAGCGTTGGATGGATACTTAAGAACGGTATTGTCGCGCTACACGTGAGGTCTAGGGGAGAGAGATATCTCAGACGGGACAACGCTAAAGAACTATAGTTACTGGCCTATTTCCGAGCCAAAACTCCAGCTAAAGCTCGCAAAACCAGATGGTTAGTGCCTATATTTCCCTCAAGCAATTAATTAGGATGTTGATAAATATAAATTCATATTATAATTAGATTGATTTCATTTCTACTTCTATACTAATTTCTTTGAGTTTCTCCATAGCATTATAGGCTCTTTTGATATTTGCTTTTTCTGTTTCAATATCATCAATTATCCTATGGTCCTGGCTATGGGCAAATTCATTTCGCCGCTTGCGAACTTTTGCCAATTCGCCTTTTAATCCAGAATCAATCAAACCCAGATAATATATCATATCCTCCCTATCTTTCTGTCTCAGATTATAAAGGAAATCTAATGATCCTTCTCTATCAAGTCCAAAATTGAATGAATATGCGTTGATGATGAGTGCACTCTCTGATTCAATAGCTGCAGCCGTTGTTATGTAGAAGGACAAGAGTTCATTTGCATCATTTGGTTTTAGTAGATAATGCTCTGTTGTTTGAATATCTCCGAGGTTATCACCAACATTCTTTCGCTCGAGAATATCCTCTTCTTCATAATCCTCTAATCTTTTCTCTAATCTTCGGTACTGTTTCTCGATACGTTTTTGCAAAGGTTCTAATCGGTGAGTTTGATCGGAGTCCATTGGGCCAATTTCTCTTTCTACCAAGAAAATATGATGGGATTGCTTTTCGGATAGATTCATACTAGTTTCTATTTGATAAATACAGTTCTCTAAGTATGCATATAAGGCATTAACCGCTGTATGTATTTCTCGGGTTGGCCTGTTACCTGGGTTATAATTCTTCTACGATCAGCTGGTTTTGGGCCGAAATAGGCTGTCTAGTGAGTAGAAAACCTATGAATCGCCTTAAAGAGGACTCTGAAGGCGACGGAGAGATCGACGTGAGATCAAAATAGTGGCCAACTGCTTGGATCCGAATATCTACAGTCGTTCTGTTCGAATCACCAGCAACCATTTGCGACCAGCGGTGGAATCGGGGACCATGGCCCTCACGGTCGAGGATTTCGCTGAGTTCATAACCGGCGATCCAGAGGACGACGAAACGGTTCCGCTGGGGGATGCCCTCAGCGAGCTGGCCGTCGATGTCGAAGCTGATGCCGTCGAAGACGCCCGAGATGTCCGAAAGCAGCTGTGAAGCTCTTTCTCGAGACGAACGCGGTTGTATACCTGCGACACTATCTTTCGTCGTATCTCGTAGCCCTGCCTGTCGGTCCCGCTCGCAACTGATGAGAACTCGTCGCCGTTGGATAGCTTCAACCGCTGACTGCCTTCGAGCGAAGTGCCATCTCGCTCCCAAATTTGCCCTCGAGCGATACCGACCAAAACCACCCTTCGAGCACACAACCCAAAACACTGAACATACCCACCACCAGCAAACAGGCATGAGCTGGGAGGTCGACTACGAGAACGCGGACTCGATCGCACTGGCCCACGAGGACGGCTTCGTGCTTTTCGCCAAGCGGGGGAGGGACCAGGGCGATCACACGAACTGGACCCTCGAGCTGACCGACACCGACGACGGCACCGAACTCGTCTCCGAGACCCACCGGATCTCCAACGAGCAACACCTGTGGTCGGTCATCGAGAAGTACACCGACCTGTATCCCGCCTAGGGACGACTCTCGAGCCCGGCGGACGAACAACCAAAACTCTCCGTGGTGCGCTTTGCCGATCGCTTTTCGCGAGCGACAGACGCGACGCTCGTCGACCGAGTGATCCGACAGTCGTACCGTCTCGAGTGAAACCGAGCTCCAGTATGATGTCTGAGAATCCCCATTCCAACCACCAGCAGCCTTTTGCAACCAGCGGCGCCATCACAGGATATGAGCCTCACCGCCGACGACTTCGCCGAGTTCATGGCCAAGGACCCGGAGGACGACGAGGAGGTTCCGCTGGGGGATGCCCTCGAGGAGTTGGCCGTTAACGTCGAGGCCGACGCCGTGGAGGACGTCCGGGACGTTCGCGAGCGACTATGAAGCTATTTCTCGAGGCCGTCTCCCTCGGGCGGTCCGACTGCGGAGGAAGCGGCGTCGCTCGAGCGCCGAAGTCGAGTTGTGTCCAGAACGAGTTCCTCGAAGCGTCTCCGCGTGACGACGAGTAGCCGCCCGTCGTTCGCGAGTCGCGTCGCGTGTGACAGACCGCGATGCAGTTGGAGGGCGTCGGCGTCCCGCGGACGGCGGTTCGTCGCGAACGCTCTCGGCCGGGACGGCGGGTGGTGGCCGTCCGTTCGCCGAGAACGCCGACGATCACTCAGGATGTCTCGCGGTCGCCGGTAGCCAGCGGCGACCGGATTGCCTCGCCGATTCGGGATCGGGTCATCGGCGGGCGGTCGTCGGCTGGCGAACGCGGGCGTCGAGACGCGAACTCGAGCCGTCGGATCAGCGCCGGGAGCGAGCGACGCGAACGCCCCCGATCCCGACGGCGGCGAGTGCGATCGCCAGCCCCGCGAGGGCGGCGCCGCCCTCGAGGCTAGCGAGGGAGGCGACGCTCGACTCCTCGGGTTCGGCGACCTCGACCGTCGCCGACGCGGTGTCGGACTGGCCCGCCGCGTCGACGGTCGTGACGGTCACCTCGTGAGCGCCCGCCTCCTCGAAGGCGTGTTCCAGTTCGGGCGATTCGGTCGTCTCGTCGACTTCACCGTCCCCGGTCAGGTCCCACTCGTAGGTTTCGACGCACTGGTCGTCGATCGAGTCGCTCGCGTTGAGTCCGACCGTCGCGTCGACCTGCGTCGAGGCGGGCGCCGTCAGGTGGGCGACCGGCGCCGACGTGACGGTGACGAGGTTCGTCACCGCCCGTCGCTCGTCGTTCTCGTCGGTGACGATCAGCGTCGCGGTGTGGGGTCCCTCCTCCTCGAAGGTGTGGGTCGTCTCCGCGTCGTGACAGGTTCCGTTCTCGTCGAAGCGCCAGCAGACCTCGGCCACGTCGTCGCGGTCGGCGAGGGCGCTCGCGTCGGCCGTGAACGATTCGTTCGGACCGACGGCGGTCGGCACCGACGCGCTCTCGAGGTCGTCCTCGAGGGACGCGGCCGACGCCTGCGTCGAGGCGGTATCGCCGACGGCCGCCGCGGGGGCCGCGCCGATCGTCAGGACCGCGACGAGTGCGAGTACCGCGCCGATACGGACTGGGTGTCGTTGTGGTGTCGTCATCGGGATCACTCGAGGGAGGTTTTCTGGTGGGCGTCTCCGAGCGACATCGCCCCGTGGGGGAGGTCGTCGCCGAACTGGACGTACCGCGTGCCGTCACAGGTGTCGATCGTGATCATCCCCCGCTGGATCGAGACCGCCGAGCCGGCCTTGTCGCCGACCCGTTCGCCCTCGAGGACGGCGTCGGCGTCGCCCAGATCGGTGATGTCCTCCCGGGAGACGGGGCCGTAGAACAGGTACACCGCGCCGGCGTTCGCGCAGGCGCGGTCGCTGTTGGGCACGCCGATCAGGACGTCGTCGGTCCCGTCGTTGGTGTAGTCGCCGGTGTCGACGGTCCAGCCGGGTCGGTCCTCGAGCGGGACCGTTTTCGCCCGGTCGGGGAGTGGCTGAGCACAGTCGCGCTCTCGGGTGCGTTTTTTCTTGCCGTCGCGCTTGTGGGGCGGGTCGTCGACGCGGAAGATCCCCCAGGCGCCCGCCTCGAGGCGGCGGCGCTCTTTCATCTCCTTGTAAATGAAGTCGCCGGTGTCGCCGAGCGGACCGCCGGCGCCGTTCTCCAGCTCGAAGGTGAGCCCCTTTCCGGGGGAGAACCGGGCGTCGGTGCTGACCATCGGCGCGTTCTCGACCTCCGCGTTGAACCGCGGCCACAGGTGGTTCGCGAGGTTCCACGAGAACCCGCGGGAGGTGTCGGCGACCTGCGTGACGTGGAATCGGACCGGATCGTCGCGGTGGGCGTTGAAGATCGGCGTCGCGGGATCGCCGTGGACGTCCGAGTCGAAGACCCGTTCCTGGCGGTCGTCGTTCAGTTCGAAGCGCCGCCAGAACGGCTCCGCGCGGTTGTTGAACGACAGGTATCCCTGATCCTCCGCGTCGCCGTGCTGGTTACACGGATCGTCCGCGTCTACTTCGTCGTCTTCGGTATCGAACGGCACGACGCAGCTGTCGAGTTCGTCGTTGACGATGTACCGACCGTCGCTCATCGAGAGGGCGAACTCGCGGAAGTCGTCCTCATCGTGGTCGGTGATGATCGCCTCGCGGCTCGTCCGCGTCGGCTCGCCGGTGCAGCCGTCGAGCCACGTCGATCCCTCGGGTTCGACGATCAGGTTCGCGTGCGCGCCGTGGTGGCGGTTGCTCCGCAGGTCCGCCATGTCCCACAGCGAGACCGGCGGCGTCTCCTGGCCGGCGTACCAGCGGTAGGTGATCGACTCGCCAGGCGCGATCGTCTGGTCGTAGTTGAATCCGACGGTCGCGCCGTCGGAACCGTTCGCGTCGTACCGAAGCTGGTTGGGGTGCAGCGAGATCCGGTTCGATCGCTCCCAGTCGCCCAGGTCTCCCTCCGGCGTTCGCATCCGTGGATGGTCGTCGTGGTCGTCCGGATCCTCCGGGAGGCAGTTCGTCAGGGTCACCTCGATGCAGTCGTTTACGTTCGCCCGCAACAGCAGGGGGTCCGTCTCGCGGTTCCCCTTGCGGACGTCCTCGACGTATTCGTCGAGCTCGAAGACGATGCCGTGGGGGTCGTGGTCGCCGTACTCGTTGAAGTCGAGCCGCGTCTGCAGCGCGGAGACGTCGTACTCGAGGGTTCGTGCGGCGTCGGGACAGGGATCGCCCGGGTCGGGCGCCTGCGGCGGCGGGTTCCCGTCGATGCACTCGTTTCGGCGGCGCGGACGGTCCGGGGGATGGGTGGGGTCGTTCGTCGGCTCGTCGTAGAGCAGTGTCGCCCTGTGACCGAGTTCCGCGCGCCGGTCGAACGCGGCGGGGTGACCGACTTCCCGAAGTTCCTCCTCAATGATCTTTCCTTCCGGCGGTTCAGTGCCGGGCACCGGAAACAGGTGGTCGACCTCGGCCTCGAACATTCGGTGGATCCCCCACATGCCGTCCCAGACGTCGTGGGAGATCATCGACCCGTACAGGTAGTCCCGGAACGGGAGTCCCGCGGCGTTTTCCAGGTGCTCGAAGTCGTGACTGTCGTCCTCGTGGATGGTGAAGCTGAACTGCTCCGAGGAACCGGTCATCTGAGAGACCCCGTCCTCGATGCCGAGCCGGAACTCGTCGACCTGGTGTTCGTGCAGGACGAAGTTGTGCTGTTCCTCGTAGGGGCGTGGACGAGTCGAATGACGGTCTGTTCATCGGGGTACGCCTCGAGCGTCGGCGTCTCGGGATCGCCGTGGACGAACGAACTGTGGACGTAAGCTGGATCGGGGTCGGGCCCGCGGCGGTAGTACGGCGAGTTGCGGAAGTTGATCGCGCCGACGCCGGCGTTGACGCCGTGTTGCTCGTTCGGGTTGACGAACGCGTCGTCGTCGGGATCGTCGGGCTGAGTATCCAGCCCGTCGCCATCTTTATCGGGATCGATCAGCGGCGCGAAGTCGTGGTACTCGAGGCAGAACTCCCGGAACGCCTCGTCGTCGGGCGGGTTGATGATCGCCTTCGACCCGTGGCGGATCGGCTCGCCGGTGTGGGGGTCGAGCCACTCCGAGCCCTCGGGCTCGACGGTGAGCGCGCCGAACTCGCCGTGCATAATTTCACCGATCCCGCGCATGTGATCGTGGAGGAAGATGATCCCCTCCTCGTCGGCGAACCAGCGGTAGGTCATCGTGTCGCCCGAGTCGGTCGACGAGTCGTAGTTGTAGCCGACCATCGTCGAGTCCGACCCCAGCTGGTCGAAGCCGACGAAGTGGACGTGCGCCGAGGTCGGTCCCTCGAGCTCGTTGCGCATGTTGATCTCGATACAGTCGCCGACGTTCGCCCGTAGGAACAGCGGCTCGGGCATCATCTCACCGTCGCGGACGGCGTCGACGTCCTCCTCGAGGACGAACACCTTGCCGTCGGGGTCGTAGTCGCCGTGGTCGTTGTAGACGAGCTTCGCCTCGATCGCGACGATGTCGTAGACGATGTCGGGTTCGACCTCCGTCGGATCGGGCTGCATTGGGTCAGCGCCTGGCTCGGCGTCCTCGACCTCGCACGGGTCGGTGTACGGCGCGCCGGGGACCAGCGCCGGCAGCGCCTCCTCCTCTTCGGGAGTCGGTTGTCGCGGGTCGTTGGGCTGGGACAGCGGCGGTTTCGGCGGGATCTCCCCCTCTTCAGCCGGGATGAAGTCCGGGAATCCGAGGATATCCGAATCGAGCGGCAGCGTCGGCTCGTTGTTCGGCAGCGGCTGCAGGTGGAGCTGTTGCTGGTTGTGAACCCGCATGAACCCGTTCATCCCCTCGCCGTAGTGGGGGAACATGTGGCAGTGGAACAGCAAGTCGCCGACGCCGCCGTGGAAGCCGCCCGCACCGAAGGAGAACGACTCCTCGAAGTTCAGATCCGGCCGAATGGATCGACTACCGGATGCGACGGTGAGGTACTGGCGGTACCCCTCGCCCATGCCGAGGTTCTGGGAGTCGAGCGTCGCGCTATTGTTGTTGAAGGGGATCTGTTCCCACCGATGTTCGTGGAGGTGGTGGACGTGGTTCTCCTCGGAGTTCGCGCCGACGATGACGAACTTGACCGGGTCGCCCTGGTAGGCCTCGAAGACGTTGTCGCCGCCGCCGGGGTCGCCGTGAACCCACGAGCTGTAGAACGTCCGCCCCTCCTCGCCGGTCTCGCCGATCCGTTCGCTGGTTCGGTCGGCCCGGTAGTTGATCGCGTGGAGCATCTGTTCGACGTCGGTTCCGGGAACGTTCAGCCCGTCCGGCCGAACGACGCCGTGGTCGTGGTAGATCGGGACGAACTCGCGGTGGTCGGGGAACTCAGGATGGTGGATGTCCGCACGAACGCCGCTGCGAAGCGGTGCGCCGGTACAGGGATCGGTCCAGGTCGCTTTCGGCGGTTGGACCACGAGCGCACCGAAGAGTCCGCGGGACATCGAGTTGATCTCCTCGTTGTTCCCGTCGTCGGGGATGGAGTCCCAGGCCTGATAGGCGCCGTCCTGGAAGAAGTACGCGCCCTGTTCGTCGGCGTGCCACGTGTAGGTGATCGACTCCCCGGATTCGACGACCGTGTTCTCGTTGAACCCGACCGCCATCCCGTCGGCGTCGTCGACCTCGTAGGCGACGCCCGTGGGGTGGATCGACGCCGGCCGCTTCTCGAAGTCGTCGCGCTCGGGGTGACAGCCGAGGCTGTTGACGAACTCGATTTCGACCGTGTCACCCTGATTCGCCCGGAGCACGAGCGGTTCGATCACCGACGTGTCGACGTCCGACGTTCCCGGCGGGACCCCCTCGGCCTCGCGGACGGCCTCGAGGTTCTCCTCGAGGACGTACATCGCGCCCTTCGGGTTGTTCGTGCCGAAGCTGTTGTAGGTGATCTCGACGTCGATCGCGTGAACGGTGAACTTGCGGGTCTTCCCGTCCTTCTCGCGTTCGTCCGCGGGCTTGGCTTTGAACCCGATCCCGAAGTGGCCCTCCTCGGCTTTCGCGCCCTCGGGTACCTCCCACTCGAGTTCGAAGTGGTGGGTCGTTCGCTCGTCGAACGGGCCGTACTCGCCGTAGCTGCGGTTGCCGTCGAGCACGATCCCGCCTTTCAGCGCGGACAGGACCTCCGCCATCGAACCCTGGCAGATCGTTGCGTCGACGTCCTCCGGGCAATCCCGGTATCGGAGGGTGGCGTCGATCCGATCCAGGCAGGGCTGATCGACGTTCTCCCGGTCGGTTCCCTTCACTTTGAGCTTCAGGGGCTTCTCGAGGACGTGGACGCCGAACCGGAGCGAGCCGCAGGTACCCGGGACGAGCTCGGAGAACTCGAGTGTGGGATCGGTGTCGGCGTCGTGAAACTGCATGCTGAACGCGCGGTCGACGGACTTGCGATCCGGGTCGGAGAGCGCGGTGTACCCGGTTTCGTGGTGTTCGGCCGCGATCTTCTCGCGCGTCTGGACGCCCTTGTCTCGGTGGGCGACTCTCGCGCTCGCGCCCTAGTGGTCGTACACGCACGACCAATCGAGATGGTAGAGTCGTTCGTCGTCCCGATGGGACCACCCGCCGGCCAGGAGGCCGGACGAGGCCAACCCCGTTCCGGCACCGATGCCGCCGAGAAACTGGCGCCGCGTCGTTTCGATCTCGTTCGTGAGCGATTCGTTCGTCGATGGAAGTTCTTCCTGTGACATTCTCTGAGTGAGCGTCGCGGGGGGCTACCGCCCGCGTGATCTGGTCTGTCTCGTTGTTCGTGGGCCGTCTCGAGCACCACCACCCGGATGCCGCGACTCGAGTTCGGACTGGTCTTCGCCAGCCCGACGCCATCGAGGTCCGCCCGGATTCCGCGCCGCCGCGCCGACGGGCGATCATCCGCGTTCGAGTGCGAATCGAACGGTCGTCGGTGATCGCGGAACCGGAGAGCCTCGGTGTCTGGTACCGATCCGGCCGTGTCCAACCCGTCAGGAATTGTGGTATTAGGTATGGACAGACTGTAACCGTAGTGATACTATCCGAAAGAAATGACGGGTAGGATACTGGTCCGTTCTATTATACGTAATATATGGAAAGCGTGTATTCACGTAATAGAGAGTATACGGGTAACGAGAAAATACCGGTCCGAATGAACCCGTCGCAGTCACCGTATTTTGAGTCTATAGAACGGTAGCGAAACGATACGAACCGGAAAGATCCTCCTAGAAACATCATATTTCAGTAACGAGGTCGCGCGGTCGAAGGGCGTCCGGAACCCGCGCCGCGGCAGCCACAGGCACGTGCTAACTATCAGCACGATCCGTCTCCTCGAGCGTCGGTCCGCGAACGTCCTCGGTACCGACCGCTCGAGCGACGCCGACGACCGCGCCGTCGGCGCGACCTCGCATCGGTGAATTTCGCGGTGGTGAGCCGACCAGCGGGCCGACTGCGCCGGTTGGTCGGACGAACGCGGAACCGAGCGCGGGCCTCGGGCACCGGACGGCGCGGCGCTTTCGCTGCGAGAACTGTCGCGGCGACGCCGTTAGGCGGAGGCTACCGGTCGAACGGGCGGGCGTTCGCTCGTTCTGGTACCGTTCGGCGAGTGTCAGTTTCGTCGACAGTCGGGTTCCGAGCCACGGTCGAATCGACGGAAACTCGACCCGCGCCGCGTTCGAACGGTCCCCGTCGAGTGGCGGACGGATTCGAGGTCGAGCAGCGCGGATCGGACGGCTCGAAACCGATCCCCGCCGAACCCGTCGTCTCGAGGCGGATGGAATCCGTCACCCGTCCGCGGGACGCGAGTCCGGTATCGGTGCCGGACGAAGAAAGGAGTCGGTCGGTGGAACGGCGTCCGCGAGGCCCGTCTCGAGCGACGTCGGCGTATCGCGCTACGCGGCGTCGACCGAGACGCGAGTGACGTTCGACGAACCGCAGACCGAACAGCGCTGCTCGGGCGACTCGGTGAGGCTGGCGCCGCAGTCAGTGCACGTCCCCCGGGTCGTGTCGCCGATTCCGGACCCGCAGAGCGAACAGACGCGATTGGTTCCGCGGAAGTGCGCCCCGCAGTCCTGACATTCGTAGACACTTCGCATGAGTTACCGTTTGCGCCCGGATCACAAGGTCGTTTCGCCCGTCGCTCACGTACCCACTATATTCTTTGTTTCCTATTACTTCAAATTTTATAGATAGGTGAAAATTGCAGAGGGTTTATGTTTACTCCGATGGAATTACTCGTGAGATGGCGCCATCAACTCGTCGGGGGAGCGAACCGACGGCCGCCGCCGGACGGTACGAGATCGTCGCCGATCTCGCCCAGCAAGCCCTCGCTGACGGGGACGTCGAATCCCTCCTGCAGTCGGCGGCGAGCGACGTCGCGACCGCGATCGACGCGCGGTCGCTGGCGATCCTCGAACGACTCCCGGGGGACGAGCACGCGACCGTCCGCTGTCACGTCGGCCGCCACGCCGCCCGCGGCGAGGGGGGAACGGTCGCCGCGACGTCCGATAGCTGGATCGGGGCCGTCCTCGCGCGGACCGAGCCCGTCGTTCTCGACCCCTCGAGCGACGCCCCGGCGCCCGCGGACGGAGCCGAACACAGCGTCGGCGTCCGGATCGACGTCGACGGCGAGCCGTGGGGACTCGTCGAGGCCCACGCGAGCGAGCCCGGGTTTACCGACGACGACGTCGCCTTTCTCGAGCGGGTCGCCGACGTCCTCGAAAGCGCGCTCGAGCCCGCGCCGGAGACGACCGACGACGCGGTCTCGCCCGCCGAGGAAACGGACAGCCTCCGGCGCGCCGTCGAGACCGCCCGCGAGGGGATCGCCGTCCTCGAGCCCGGCGGCGAGTTCGCCTACGTCAACGAGGCCTACGCCGCGCTGTACGAGTACGAGCCCGCGGAGATGCTGGGACTGCACTGGGAGCGGATCCACCCGCCGGGGATGATCACGCGGATCTACCGGGAGGTGTTCCCCCAGCTCTCGACAACCGGCACCTGGTCGGGCAAGACGATCGGACTGCGGAGGGACGGGACGCGGTTTCTCAAGGAGCACACCCTCTCGGCGACGGTCGAGGGAGGAATGGTGAGCGTCGTTCGGGACGTGGCCGAACGCCGACGGCTGGAGTCCGACCTCGAGGAGATCTACAGCCGGATCACGGACGCGGTCGTCGGCCTCGACGCGGACTGGACGTTCACCCACGTCAACGACCGCGCCGCGGAGCTGATCGGGCTCGAGGACCGGGAGGTGCTGGGTCGGTCGTTCCGGACGGTGTTTCCCGACGTCGGGGAAACCGTCGAGGCGGAGTTCCGGACCGCGATGGCGACCCAGGAGCCGACCGCCGTCGAGGAGTACGTCCCCGCCCTCGAGTCGTGGCTCGAGGTCAACGTCTACCCCTCCGAAACCGGGCTCTCGGTCTACCTGCGGGACGTCACCGAGCGAAAGACCGTCGAGCGCGAGCTCCGGGAGAGCAACTGGGCGCTGCGCCGGCTCTACGAGATCACCGCCGACCCGGAGCGGTCGTTCGAGGAGAAGGTGGCTCGGCTGCTCGAACTGGGCCGGGAACGGCTCGGGCTCGAGGTCGGGTTCGTCGCCGACGTCGATCCGGAGACGGATCGCTTCGAGGTCGTCCACGCGACGGCCGACGGCGGGGTCAGCCCGGGGGCATCCGCCCCGCTGTCCGAGACGTACTGCCGCCAGACCGTCGAGGCGACGGAGCCGCTCGTGGTCACGGACGCGCCCGCCCAGGGCTGGGCCGACGATCCCGCCTACGAGCGGTGGGGATTCGACACCTACGTCGGCTGCGAGATCCCGGCGGGCGACGGCACTCGAACCGTCTGTTTCGCGGACGAGAACCCGCGAACGGAGCCGCTGACGCCCGCCGAGCGGGGGTTCGTCGAGCTCGCGGCGCAGTGGCTCAGCTACGAGCTCGAGCGCCGCCACTACCGGGACGAACTCGAGGAACTCGTCGGCGAGCTGGAGGCCTCGAACGAACGCCTCGAGCAGTTCGCCTACGCGGCCTCCCACGACCTCCAGGAGCCCCTGCGGATGGTCACGAGCTACCTCCGACTGATCGAGGACCGCTACGGCGACGACCTCGACGCCGACGGCGAGGAGTTTCTCGAGTACGCGGTCGACGGCGCCGACCGGATGCGCGAGATGATCGAGGGGCTGCTCGAGTACTCCCGGGTCGACACCCGCGGGGACTCGTTCGAGCCCGTCGACCTCGAGAAAGTCCTCGAGGCGGTGCGGTCCGACATCCGCGTCCGGATCCGGGAGACCGGGGCCGAGATCGACGCCTCGCGGCTGCCGTGCGTGCGCGGGGACGCCGGCCAGCTCCGCCAGCTCTTCCAGAACCTGCTCGAGAACGCGATCAAGTACTCCGGGGAGGAGCCGCCGCGAATCGAGGTCTCGGCCGAGCGCTCGCGAGCCGACGGCTACTGGCGGATCGCCGTCAGCGACGACGGCGTCGGGATCGATCCCGCGGAGAGCGAGCGGATCTTCGACGTCTTCCAGCGTCTGCACGGTCGCGACGAGCCGGGGGCCGGAATCGGGCTCGCGCTCTGTCGGCGGATCGTCGAACGCCACGGCGGCGAGATCGGGGTCGACTCCGCACCCGGCGACGGGTCGACGTTTACCGTTACGCTGCCGCCGGCGAACGACGCGACAGCCGTCGAAGTGTAACCGACCGTCGCCGGGTTTTTATCGTGGTTCGTCGAACGCGAAGCTATGAGCCGAGACACCGTTCGACTCAGCTGGAACGAGGACGAGACCGTCGCGACGCTGACCGTCGACCGACCCGAGGCGCTCAACGCCCTGAACGTCGCGACCCTCGAGGGGATCGGCGACGCCGTCGCGGAGGCCGAGGACGAAAACGCGCGGGCGCTCGTGCTCACCGGCGCCGGCGACGACGCGTTCATCGCGGGCGCGGACATCGACTACATGCAGGACCTCTCGAGCCCGGCGGCCCAGGCGTGGGGCGAGCTCGGCCACTCCGTCGCCGACGCCCTCGAGGCGTTCCCGGCGCCGACGATCGCGGCGATCAACGGCTACGCCTTCGGCGGGGGCTGCGAGCTGGCGCTGGCCTGCGATCTGCGGGTCGCGAGCGAGTCGGCGCTGATCGGTAACACCGAGATCGACCTCGGGATCATCCCGGGCTGGGGCGGCACCCAGCGCCTGCCCCGACTCGTCGGCGACGAGACGGCGCGGCGCCTGATCTTCCTCGGCGAGCGCCTCGACGCCGAGAGCGCGGCCGAGGCCGGGCTCGTCGGCGAGGTCGTTCCCGACGACGAACTCGAGGCGGTCGTCACGGAGCTGGCCGACCGCCTCGCGGCGAAACCCGCCGACGCGATGCAGGCGGCCAAGCAGTCGCTCAACCAGTTCGGCGAGGGGTCGCGCTCGAGCGGGCTGGCCTACGAGCAGCGGGCGTTCGCCAGCCTCTTCGGCACCCCCGACCAGCGCGAGGGGATGGCGGCGTTCCTCGAGGACCGGGAGCCCGAGTTCCAGTAACGGCCGGGCGCGAACTCGAGGCGTCGCGACGGCGGAGCCGTCGCGGGCGGTGCAGTGAGTTTCGTCCCCGATCCGGAGCCGTGCAAGCATACGACTGGGTGACGCTTACACGACTGTTCGTTGACGGTGGAAACGGCGACCGACCTGAACGCGAACGTCCGTCGTTTCGGTCCCGTTTCCTACCATGACAGCAGACGACTCTCCCGACGATCGAGAACCGAAGGCGACCGACTCCGACGCCGACCGAGCGCCTCGAACCGACGGCTCGGGAACCGACTCCGGATCGGCGGGGACGAGCGACGACGCCGACGGTGAGATCGATTCGGACAGCAAACACGAACAGCTCGAGGAGGTGCGGGAAAACGCCGAGGGCGAGTACCTGACGACCGACCACGGGGTGCGGGTTACCGACACGGACAACTCCCTGAAGGCGGGCGAGCGGGGTCCGACGATCATGGAGGACTTCCACTTCCGGGAGAAGATGACCCAGTTCGATCACGAGTCGATCCCCGAACGGGTCGTCCACGCCCGCGGCACCGGCGCCCACGGCTACTTCCAGCCCTACGAGGACCCCGACCTCGGCGAGTACGACGACGTCTCCGAGCTGACGAAGGCCTCGTTCCTGCAGGATCCCGACCAGAAGACGCCCGTGTTCACCCGCTTTTCGACGGTCGTCGGCTCCCGGGGATCGGCCGACACCGTCCGGGACGTTCGCGGGTTCGCGACGAAGTTCTACACCGAGGACGGCAACTGGGACCTCGTCGGCAACAACATGCCGCCTTTCTTCATCCAGGACGCGATGGAGTTCCCCGACCTGGTTCACGCGATCAAGCCCGAACCCGACGACGCGATCCCGCAGGCAGCCTCCGCCCACGACACGTTCTGGGATTTCGCCTCGCTGAAACCCGAGACCACGCACATGCTCATGTGGCTGCTCTCGGGACGGGCGCTGCCTCGAGCCTTCCGAATGATGCAGGGCTTCGGCGTCCACACCTTCCGGCTGGTCAACGAGGAGGGCGAGTCGCGGTTCGTCAAGTTCCACTGGACCCCCAAGCTCGGCACGAACCAGCTCGTCTGGGACGAGACCCAGAAGATCGCCGGCAACAACCCCGATTTCAACCGCGAGGACCTCTACGACGTCATCGACGAGGGGTACGCGCCCGAGTGGGAACTCGGCGTCCAGATCGTCGAGGAGGACGAGGCCGATCGGTTCGACTTCGACCTGCTCGACCCGACGAAGATCATCCCCGAGACGGAGGTTCCGGTCCGCCCGATCGGCAAGATGGTCCTGAACGAGCGGCCCGACAACTTCTTTGCGGAGGTCGAACAGGTCGCGTTCCACCCCGGCAACGTCGTGCCGGGCATCGACTTCTCGAACGACCCGCTCCTGCAGGGGCGGCTGTTCTCCTACCAGGACACGCAGCTCAACCGTTTCGGCAGCGCCAACTGGGACGAGATCCCGATCAACCGCCCGATCGCCGAACGGCACAACAACCAGCGCGCCGGCTTCATGCGCCAGGAGATCAACGAGGGGAAAGCCTCCTACAAGCCGAACTCGATCGGCGACGACGATCCGCAGGAGGCCACCGAAGCCGAAGGCGGCTACGAGCACCGCGCCGAGCGGGTCGACGGGAGGAAGATCCGGAACCGAAGCGAGAGCTTTCAGGAACACTTCAGCCAGGCGCGACTGTTCTGGAACAGCATGACCGAACCCGAGAAGCAACACATCGTCGAGGCGGCCCGCTTCGAACTCGGGAAGGTCGAACGCACGGAAATCCGCGAGCGGACCGTCTACGACCTCTTCAACAACGTCGACCACGAGTTCGCCAAACGCGTCGCGGAGGGGATCGGCGTCGAACCGCCCGAGGAGCCGGGCGACGAGATGCCGACCCACGACCGGGAGGATCCGTCGCTCAGCATGGAAAACCGAACGCCGGAGACGATCGAAACCCGAAAGATCGCCGTCCTCCTCGACGACGGCTTCGAGGACGACCACGTCTCGCGAACGGTCTCGGCGCTCGAGGAGGAAAACGCCCGCGTGAAGATCGTCGCGCCGGCATTCGGCGAGCGGGAGGGCGCGGACGGCGAGACCGTCGAGGCCGACGAGAGCCTGTCGACGGCCGAGTCGGTGCTGTTCGACGCCGTCCTCGTTCCGGGCGGTGGCGACAGCGTCGACGCCCTCGAGAAGCAAGGGGACGTTAGACACTTCGTCGAAGAGGCGTTCAAGCACAAGAAGCCGATCGGCGCGCTCGGCGAGGGGACCGAGCTGCTCGAGAGCGTCGACCTCCCCGACGTCGACGTCGCCGGCGACGGCGAGGGACCGACCGAGCCAACGGGAGTCGTCACTTGCCGCGACGACGGCGAACTGGACGCGTTCCTCGAGGAGTTCGTCGACGCAATCGCCGAGCACCGCCACTGGGAGCGCGATTCGACGGACGTCTCGGCCTGACGATTTCGTCCGGGCCGACGGCGCATTTCTGACCCGGACCCCACCGGTAGCCGCCCCCTTCCACACCGACGAGTGACGATACTCGATGCGCGTCCGAAAGGATCAGGAGCGGAGGGTATTTCGACCGATAGTGGATGTTCGTCCACTGCAGACGGGAATCGGTACGGATATCGCGTCAACAAGTAGCTTTAATACTTGACAGGAAAACGAACGAACGTCGGCTTCGGCGCCGACCGACAGCGCGCTCGGCAGTGAGTGCCGGTGGATGACTCATGCTCAACTCGCCGTCGGCGATCACTCGTGGCTGTGTGATCGCGTTGTCGCGCGACCGGACCGCGGCTCCGTCCCGACCGCGGCCCGTCGTCGCTCGCTGTTCCTCCCGAACGATCAGTCTGTCCGAGAGCTGCGAGGATCGTACTCCTCGAGCGAATCGCGAAGCGCTCGGTGGGCGTGAAAGGCGACGGAGAAGTCCCGGGGACTGGGGATCGCACAGGCGAGCCAGCCGACCGTCGCCGCGGTGACGACGGGCGGCCCCTCGGTGGCATAGCCCGTCGCGACGAGGCCGAGCGCCGGCACCGCGAGCGCCAGCGGCGCCAGCGCCGCGGCGCGGAGGATCCACGGGGGCTCCGTTCCGGTGGGATGGGGTCTGACGACGGCCCACGGACGGCTTCGGAGCGACCCGAGGAGACCGCCCCCGCGGTTCGGGAGGTACGAGATGGTGTACTCGACCGCGCCGAACCGGAGGACGAACGTGTGGGCCCACTCGTGGGCGAGCAGGCCGAACGCGAGCGTGACGGCGAGAACGACGCAGACGACGAGGAGTTCCGTCCCAATCATTCGCCTATCGCAGCCGCGACGGCCCGCGAGCGTTCGAGGCGGCGGTCGCTTCGGTCGGTCTCCGTGGCGTCTCGGTGATCGAATCCATCTCTCGGCGTGGGCGTAGCAGGTCAGACAAACGTTAAGTGTTTTGGGGTGGTGTACGTTACCATGCCACTCCGCGAACCCCTCGAGTTCGGCCACGCCGACCGGAAACGGATCTACGAACACGTCGAGCGCCACGGGGCCGTCGATCCCGAGGCCGTCCGGTCCGAGCTCGGGATCGAATCGGGCGGGTTCCGCCACCACGTGGCGATCTTAAAGCGGGACGGTCGCCTCGAGGAGAAAGACGGGACCCTCCGGGTGACGATCGACGCCGGCGCGGAGGAGGAGTACCGTTCCGAGGACCTCGAGTTCCACATCCGCCCCGCCAGGCAGGAGGACCTGGCCGGGATCGTCGGCGCGATCCGGCAGGTCGCGGAGGAACGGACCTACATCGAGGCCGAGAGCGTCGCCGACGAGATCGACCACCAGGAGGCGCTGCTCAGGCACAACGAGCTCGAATCTCGGATGTTCTTCGTCGCGACCGTCGACCGCGAGGTCGTCGGCTGGGTCCACCTGCACGCCCCGGAACTCGAGAAGCTCTCCCACACCGCCGAGCTTACCGTCGGCGTCCTCGACGGCTACCGCGGCCACGGGATCGGCTCGCACCTGCTCGCCCGCGGGCTCGAGTGGGCGGCGACGAACGGCTACGAGAAGGTCTACCAGAGCGTCCCTTCGAGCAACGAGGAGGCGATCGCGTTCCTCGAGGGCCACGACTGGGAGACCGAGGCGATCCGCGAGGATCACTACAAGCTCGACGGCCGCTACGTCGACGAGGTGATGATGGCCGTCGAGCTCTGAGCGCGACGGGTCGGTCGATCCCGATCAGGCCGGACCGCTGTTGCTTTCAGCGATCTCGAAGAGGTCGTCGTACCCCTCGTCGGTCGGCAGTTGCGTCTCGACGTCCTCGAGGGTCCCCGATTACCGCCTCCTCGAGGAACCGGGCGAGTTCGTCGGGCAGTTGGCGGCCAGGTTCCGGGATCGATGCGCTCGGAGAGGGTCGTCAGCGTCGCCCGGGAGACGCTCAGCGCGACCTCTCGGGAGTCGTGCTGCGCTCGTCGCTGGACCTCGCCGATGAGGTCGTCGTACTGCATATCCGCGGGCTGATCGGCCGTCGGACCAGACGGAGGGTCCCGAATCGAAAGACAGTTTGAACGGACGGTGCTACGGAGAGGCATGCTCTCGATCGCGCTTGCCGGGAAGCCAAACGCCGGCAAGTCCACGTTCTACACCGCGGCGACGATGGCGGAGGTCGACGTCGCCAACTACCCCTTCACGACGATCGACGCCAACCGCGGGGTGAGCTCCGTTCGGACGGAGTGTCCCTGCCTCGAGCGCGACGAGCGCTGTAACGCCGACGACTGCGAGGACGGCAAGCGCTACGTCCCGATCGAGCTGATCGACGTCGCCGGGCTCGTTCCCGGCGCCCACGAGGGGAAGGGACTGGGCAACCAGTTTCTGGACGAACTCACCAACGCCGACGCGATCGTCAACGTGATCGACGCCTCCGGCGGGACCAACGAGAAGGGCGAACCCGTCGACGTCGGCGAGCACGACCCCCTCGAGGACATCGACTTCGTCGAGGAGGAGATGGACCTCTGGCTGGCCGACATCGTCGAGCGCAACTGGGAGTCGATCGAGCGCCAGTCCCGCTCGCCCGACTTCGACGTCGACGACGCGCTCGCGGAGATGCTCACCGGGTTCGGCGCCTCGCCGACCGACGTCGCCCGAACCCTGCGGGAGATCGAGTATCCCGACGATCCTCGCGAGTGGACCGACGACCACCGCGAGGCGCTGGCCCGCGAGATCCGCCAGCGAACCAAGCCGATCGTCGTCGCGGCGAACAAGATCGACATCGCCCCCGAGGAGAACGTCGAGAAACTGCTCGAACTCGACAAACCCGTCATCCCCACCACCGCGGAGGGCGAACTCGCCTTGCGCCGGGCCGCCGACAACGGCCTCGTCGACTACGACTCCGGCGACGAGACCCTCGAGATCGGCGCCGACGTCAGCGACGCCCAGCGCGAGGCCCTCGAGGGCCTCGCGGAGACGATGGCCGAGTACGACGGTACCGGCGTCCAGGGGGCGCTGGATTACGCCGTCTACGACCTGCTCGAGCACCTCACCGCCTACCCCGTCGAGGACGCCGCGAAGTGGTCCGACGGCAGCGGCAACGTGCTCCCCGACGCCTTCTTACTCCCGCAGGGGTCGACCCCGGTCGATCTGGCCTACGCCGTCCACTCCGACATCGGCGACGGCTACCTCCACGCCGTCGACGCGAAATCGAGCCGCGAGGTGGGTGAGGGGTACGAACTCGAGGAGGGCGACGTGATCAAGATCGTGAGTACGAACTGAGAAACCGAGTCGTAGTGCGTTACTCGTCTTCGAGCGCGTCGTAGCTGTCTCGATTTGCGTTCCGGTCACTGGGTAACCAGGGCGACCCCGATAACTGCGAACGCGATCCCGGCGAGTCTCGTGATCGTAACCTCGTCTCCGAGAACGACCATCCCGATGACGGCCGCGACGACGAAGTACATCGCACCGAGCGTAGAGACGATCGTCGTTGACCCGCCGGAGAGGCCGACGTACATCGAAATCAGGCCGATTCCCGTGAACAGTCCGGCCGTGCCGGCGAGCAGCCCTCCCCTCGCGGTGATGGCGAGCGATGCGTCCGAAACGAGGATGAATCCGAGTGCGAGGGGTCCCGCAACGAGATAGGAGATCGCGGCGGCCGTCCTCGGGTCGATGGACTCCGAGGCGGCGTTGCCCAGGACTACCCAGATCCCCCACGTGACCATCGTAATCGACCCGAAGAACACGGCCGAATCTATCTCGAGGAAATCCATTGGTGTGCGAGTCGTCCCACTACTGAAAAATACCTCAGCCTTCACTATACGCGGTTCTTAAATAAGAGCGTTCGCGACACCGGCTTCGAGACGATCCGGCGTGGAGTGATCCGTCTCCGGCAGCGCGCGTACTCGGCTGTGGTTCGTAACTCACTCGAGCGGTCGTGCGTACTCGACCTGCTTCGGCTGGAAGCCCGCGTCGCGGTAGAACCGACGTGCGTCCTCGTTGTGCCACTCGCAGGAGACCTCGAGGTGGTCACAGCCGCGCTCGCGAGCGAGTTCTTTCGCGCGCTCGAGGACCGCCGTACCGTGGCCTCGATCCCGGTAGTCCTCGTCGATGGCGAGGTTGACGATGCGGAGGGACGTCGAGTACCGCCGGGAGGGATGCTGACCCTCGCGGAGCGTGACGAAGCCGATGCGCTCGCCGTCGCGAACGACGAGGTAGTCCGTGACGTCCTCGCTATCGAGGTGAGCGCGGAAGCCGTCGTCGGAGACCTCGCGAACGTCGCCGTAGGCGAGTTCGTTCAGTTCGGAGTATCTCCATCTCCCGTGCGAGGTCGTACCAGCGGTCGACGAGCGCGTCGAGGTCGTCTGCGGTAGCTTCCACGAGTTCCATACGGGTTCTCCTCGACGCTCGTTCGTCAAGTCCCGGACGGTGTGTCGTATTTTGGCACGCCCATCGTCTCAGGGATTGGCACGGGTCGTAAGTTACACCACCTGGAGGTATTCTTCCCGGAGTTCGTCGTCCGAGAGCTCCCTCTCGTGGACGTCCCGCATATGGCTTTTCGCCAGTTCGACCGCCTCGCCTTCGTCCTCGGACTGGACGACGAACCGGCAGTCGGACTCGGCCGCCTCGCAGTCGAGTTTGTGTGCATCTACCATGGTTCTCCGTGTCAGTCTACTCCGATTCGGTACTTAGCGCTTTTCGGCGAGGACCCGTCATGTCGGATCGGTGACGGCGTCGGCCGACCCGGATGCTCGAGCGCGTCCTCACCCGAGCCGGGCCAGCGGCTCGAACCAGACGGCCGCGACCAGCACGGCCAGGAAGACGTACGACGCCCGGATGAGCAGCATGGTCGCCAGTTTCGGGGGCGCCCGGCGGGCGACGGCGGCCACCGCGGCAAAGGCGAGCGCGGCCACCACCGTTCCGGGCGGGAAGATCCCCGCGGCGGCCAGCGCGACCACGACGAGCAGGGCCGCGATCATCAGGCTGTAGGCGACGGCGGCGGCGCGGTCGGGGCCGACGGCGACGGCGACGGTCCGCTTGCGAATCGAGCGGTCGTAGTCGTAGTCCGTGGCGTCGTCGATCACCTTGATCCCCGAGAGCAACGCGAGAAAGACGGCCGCGAAGCCGACGGGAACCGCGGCGAGGGCCTCGGCCTGGACGTAAAACCCCCCGAGAAGCGAGAGCGCGATCCCCAGCGGGTAGCCCGTCGTCGCCGTCACGGGATTCGTGTCGAGCTGGGGAGCGTGGTAGTAGGCGATCAGCCACGTCGGAACGGTGAGCGCGGCGGCGGCCCAGTCGACGAGGACGAACAGGGCGAGCGCACAGACGGCAAACGCCGTCGTCGAGGCCGCCAGCCCGAGCCGACAGCCCCGCTCGGTCAGCGGGTGGTCGTCGTCCTCGTCCCGCAGGTAGAAGTCGACGTACCCGTCCTTGACGTGGGCCGTGTACACCGCGGCGAACATCGCGACGAGGTGCAGCGCCGCGACCCCCGGGGCGAACCTCCCGGCGAGCACCGCGCCGAACAGCGAGGCGGCCAGCGGCGGGAGCATGAACACCGGATGAACCTGCGACCAGAAGGCTCGCGCCGTCGCCCCGACGCCGGCCCCGTGTCTGGCGAGCGACATAGTTCTGGCCACGACGGACCGACGTAAAATACCGCGGGTAGCGGGAGTTTGCGTGGGTCTCGTCGCTCGGCGACGCCGACCGCTCGCCGGCGACGGGTCGCGGTTCGGGTCGCCGGGGGACACAGATTCATAGTCGGTCACGTCTCACGAGAGAGCATGACAGACGGAGACACCGGCGCCGACCTCTTCGTCGACGCCCTCGAGTCCTACGGGGTCGACTACGTTTTCGGCAACCCGGGAACGACGGAGTTGCCGATCATCGACGCGATCGGGCGGAGCGACCTCGAGTACGTCCTCGGACTCCACGAGGACGTCGCGGTCGGGATGGCCTCGGGGTACGCCCAGACCAGACGGTACCACGCCCACGGCGACGACTCGATCACCCCCGTCGGTGTGGCGAACCTCCACATCGCGCCGGGGCTGGCCCACGGGCTCGGAAACCTCTACGCCGCGAAGGTCGCGGGCGCGCCCGTCGTCGTCACCGCGGGCAACCACAGCACCGACTTCCGCCACGAGGAGCCGATTCTGAGCGGCGAGCTCGCCGAGATGGCCGAGGGGTTCTGCAAGTGGTCCGACGAAGTCTTAGACGTCGCGGCGCTGCCGACGATGCTCCGGCGTGCCTTCCGCGTCGCGCTGACGCCGCCGACCGGACCCGTTTTCCTCGCCCTGCCGCTCGACGTCACCCTCGCGGAGACCGACGCCGAGCCCGAGCGGCTCGGCCCGATTCCCAACGCCGGAAGCGGCGACCCGGTCCAGCTCGAGCGTGCGGCCGACCTGCTCGCCGAGGCCGACGACCCGGTGATGATCGTCGGCGACGAGGTCGCCCGCTCCGGTACTGACGCCGTCTCGGCCGCGGTCGAACTCGCCGAAGCCGCGGGAACCCGGGTCTACGGCGAGATCATGGCCTGTGAGATCGACTACCCGACCGACCACGACCAGTGGGTCTCCTACATCCCGCCGGACGAGGACCTCGCCGCGATGCTGATGGACGGCGACACCCTGCTGTTCGTCGGCTGCTCGACGAACACGACGCTGACCCGCCACGAGGAGGCGCTGGTCGACCCGGAGACGACCTGCATCCACGTCGGTCCCGACCCCTGGCAGCTCGGCAAGAATCAGCCGGCCGACGCCGCGGTTATCGGCGATCCCGGGCTCGCGATGGAGGGGCTCGCCGAGCGCGTTCGGAAGCGCCTCTCCGAGGCCGACGTCGAGGAGCGCCTCGAGCGCGTCGGCGCGGTCACGGAGATGGTCGAGGCGAAAATCGGCGCGATGGGCGAGGGCGAAGCAACCGACGATCCCCGCGCCTCGAAGGCCCGCCTCGTCGATGCGGTGGAACGGGTCGCAGGCGACGCCTACGTCGTCGACGAGGGCGTGACCTCGAAGTACACCATGCTCACACGCTGGGATCTCGCGCCCGAGCAGTACATCTCGAACAAGGGCGGGGGACTCGGCTACGGGCTGCCCGCCTCGGTGGGCGCGGCGCTGGCCGAGAGCCAACGCGACCAGCCCCGCGACGTGGTTGGCTTCATCGGGGACGGCTCCTACCTCTACTACTCCAACGCCGTCTACAGCGCGGCCCGGTACGACCTCGACCTCACCGTCGTCGTCCCCGACAACCGCAACTACCGGATCCTGAAGGACAACACGCTCAAGATCATGGGCGGCGATGAGGAGGACTACGAGTTCACCGGGATGGACTTCGAGCCGCCCGTGGACATTCCGAAAAACGCCGAGAGCCACGGCGCCCGCGGCCGCCTCGTCGAGACGCCCGACGAGATCGAGGCGGCGCTCGAGGAGGCTCTCGAGCGGGACGGCCCGGACGTCCTCGACGTGTTAGTCCACGACTGACTCCGCGTTGCGAGACGTTCGGTCGGTATCGGTCTCGAGGCGCTCGATCGGTACCTGGAGAGTGCGAACCCAACGCTGGGTCCTCTAGTAGCTATCAGATATGTTGACAGAACCGTGCAGAATACACAGCACGGCTCTTGCAAGATCAAACAAATCTGCGCCTGTCTTACTCGCCGGCAGCTACCGAGTCTCCAGAGCGGTCGGAGACTGTCACCCAGCCGTCCGCCTCGACGCTTATTTTGTAGCCGTTATACCGAAATTCGACCGTCGAGTCCGTGCCGTTTC
>NZ_AOIA01000017.1 GCF_000337695.1 Natronococcus jeotgali DSM 18795 | reverse complement strand
GATGTGTATAAGAGACAGGGGTTCGTCGGGGTCGTAGTGGGCCTGCGTCACGAACGTCCAGCGACCATTTGGTGGACTCTTTGGCGTTGGTGCGTCTAAGGTGTCGTCGGTGGGGGAAGTCTCACTGTCTTTCTCGCCGGTCTCGCTTGGGGGATTTGAATCAGATCGCTTCTCATCCATTAGTGGTCACTCCTGTTCGTAATCATTCTGTGCGTGGGTTTCCTGTGACGCATCGATACTCGCCCCGGCACCTTCCAGAGCCGCGAGCACCTGCGGGGCGTTTGTGTCCGCGACGACGACCTTCTCCCCGCCGTTCTCGTACTCGACGATGTCTAACTCGACCAACTTGGGGACGTGGGCGTGGTAGAGTGAGACGTACATCTCGTTGCGGTTGACCTCGTCAACGTCCTCTTCAGGGATGTCTCGCTCCCAGGCGACGAGTTTCGTCGCCAGTTCCGTCAGCGTCCAGTGAGAACTGGAGAGAAGCGAGTAACAAAGGTAGCGCCGTCTCGGATGGGCCAGTGCCTCGTACACGAACTCCATCTCCAGGATTTCCACAGGAGGGGGAC
Organism: Natronococcus jeotgali DSM 18795; assembly: GCF_000337695.1. Classification (GTDB taxonomy): domain Archaea; phylum Halobacteriota; class Halobacteria; order Halobacteriales; family Natrialbaceae; genus Natronococcus; species Natronococcus jeotgali. Next base: position 148,510 of record NZ_AOIA01000017.1, on the reverse strand, counting down.
GGGCATCCCGGGTGTAGTCGTCGGCGCTTCGTTGCAGGTCGTTTCCAGCGTCTGGCTGCTCCGATTCGTCGTCCATAGAGCCTGTTACTCACGGGTCTGCTTAACTTCTACTCCAGACCCAAACGAGCTGATGGGTCTGCGTTCGATGACGGAGGGTCTCAGAACTGAGCCGCGTTGAGCCACTGCTACGGAGCGGTCTCGGCCGAGAGCAAATAGGTTTGGTTTCACGAAAGGGTCGTGTTTAGTTGAGGCTGAAGGATGTGACGGGACGATTCCCAGCTGGTTCATGGCAGAAACCACCAGCCTCAGCGGTTGTAGCGACTGGATCGGATTAGATTTTGTAGAGCGAGAGCGGACACCGCGTCGGCTGATGGAGGTAGGTATTCGACTCCACCTCAGCGGATCATCGCTTTCGACAGTCATGTCGAGCCGACAACCACCGAAACGTGGCGTCAAGCCGTCGCTGTCTGGTTGAATTCGCTTACCTAAACACGATGTATCATACTAACACAACGTTTACGACCGGTATCAACGTTGGCCCCACTCTCGGGAGACGAAGGGCCCGAGGGCCGGGACAACGGTGATCGGGCTCGAGCCCGTTCGGTCGACCGTGACCGACGCGCTGGATGCTCCCGCCGAACAGTCCCTCGAGGAGCGCCTCGAGGCGCTTCGCGGTCGTCTCGAGGCGACCGCCGAGGTGGCGCTCGATCCGCGGACGAACCGCTGGCTCGGCGAGGCGGAGGCCGTCGCCCGGGACGCCGCGGCGGACGACGTCGATCCGAAGACGGCCCGCGATCGCGTGCGTCAGGTCCAGCGGCTGCTCTCGGAGGTCGAGGATCCCGACCGCGAGGACGCGGCCGCACACCTCGCGGCGGCCCGCGAGCTGTGTGCGGACGTGCTGTCGTCGTGACCGACGCGAGCGTCCGCGTCCCCGCCGCGGGACGGAACGACGCGCTCCTCGCACGCGTCCCGGAGACGAACGAGCCGGTGCGGCTCGAGGGGGACCTGCGCCGCACCGTTAAGCCAATAGGTGACGCGGTCAGTGGTGACAGGTATGCACCGAGGACCACCGCGGAGGCGAGCGGCGTGAACGCACGGCTGGACCTGCTCGTTCGGCTCGGCGACTACGACCGACCGCAGGACGTCGCCGACCGGGCCGTCCGGGCCGAGCAGTTGGGATTCGACCGCATCTCGACGGGCGAGACGACGGGATGGAACATCGTCCCGGCGCTGACGCTGATCGCCGACCGGACCGACGAACTCGGGATCTCGAACGACGTGATCTCGCCGTTCGGGCGGTCGCCGGCGCTGCTGGCCCAGACCGCGCTGGCGCTGCACGACGCCTCGGAGGGCCGATACCGGATCGGGCTCGGACCGAGCTCGCCCGCGATCACCGAGCGCTGGCACGGCGAGTCGTTCGACCGCCCGCTGCGGCGCACCCGGGAGGCGATCGAGATCGTCAGGGGGGTCTACGAGGACGGGACCTCCGCCTACGAGGGCGAAATCTTCGAGATCGCTGGCCTCAACTACGAGCGCGAGCTCCCCGAGCGCCCGCCGCCGATCGACCTCGCTACCCTTGGCCCGAAAGCGACCGAGATGGCGGGGCGGTTCGGCGACGGCTGGGCGCCCCAGCTGTTCACCGGGTCGGGCCTCGAGGATCGGCTCGAGGACCTCCGCCGGGGCGCCGAGCTCGCCGACAGGGACCTGGACGAACTCCGCGTGAGCCCGATCGTCCGCGGAATCGCCTCGGATGACCGCGAGCGTGCTCGCGAGCGCGCCCGCAAGACCGTCGCTTTCATGCTCGGCGCCTACGGCCCCTACTACGGCGACTCCGTCGCCGAGCAGGGATATCCCGACGTCGTCGCAGACGTCCGCGAGGCCTGGGAAGACCGGGACACCGACGCGATGGCCGCGCGGCTCCCCGACGAGGTCCTCGACGAGCTGGCGCCCGCGGGGACCCCCGAGGAGGTCCGCGAGTGGGTCCGCGAGTACGCCGCGATCGACGGCGTCGACGCCGTTCGGTTCGGCTTCGTCGACGGGATGACCGACGCGGAAAAGGAGACGACGATGGAGGCCCTCGCCGAACTCGCGTAACGCTACGGCTCGAGGACGAGCTTGCCGAACACGCTCTCGTTCATCACGTCCCGCTGGGCCTGCGCGGCCTCCTCGAGGTCGTAGCTGCGATCGAGTTCGATCGCGAGTCGCCCGGTCTCCATGAGGTGGGCCACGCCCCGCAGCGGGACCCGCAGATCGGGCGTGTTGAACATACTCATGAACTGATAGCTGACGTCCTTCGAGCGGGCCGCGCCGTCGTTCGTGAACGCGGGGTCGGGGCTGTTCTCGCCGATGCCGACGACCCGACAGCCCGTCGCCGCGACGTCGGCGTCGAACTGGAGGTAGTCGTCCAGCCGGTGATCGAGGACCGCGTCGACGCCGCCGTCGCTCTCCTCGAGGACCGCGTCGGCGAGGTCGTCGCGGCCGTAGTCGAGCACGGCGTCGGCGCCCAGCTTCGCGAGGGCGTCGCGGTACCGCTCGGAGGCGGTCGTCAGCACACGGGCGCTGACGGCGTCGGCGATCTGGACGGCCGCGTGGCCGACGCCGCCGGAGCCGCCGTGTACGAGACAGTACTCGGCGGGCTCGAGGTCGGCGTGGTCGATCAGCGCGCGCCAGGCGGTGACGCCGACGACGCCGGCCGCGCCCGCCTGGCGGGCCTCGACCCCGTCGGGAAGGTGGACGACCCGATCGGTCGGCGCCGCGGCGTACTCGGCGTAGGAGCCCTGGAAGCCGCCGTTCCCGATCCCCGTCCCGTAGACGCGGTCGCCCGTAGCGAAGTCCGCGACCCCGTCGCCGGTCTCGACGACCGTTCCGGCGAAGTCGACCCCCGGGGTGAACGGGACGTCGACGGGTTCGTAGGAGCCGTCGCGGAAGTAGGTGTCGACGGGGTTGACGCCCGCCGCCTCGACCTCGACGAGCAGCTCTCCGGGGCCGGGTTCGGGTCGGTCGATCTCCTCGACGTGCAGTACGTCCGGTTCGCCGTGTTCCGAGAGTCGGACGGCTCGCATGGTGATCGTGACCACGACGCGAGGCGCAAAAAGGTGCGTCATTCCGAACGATCGGTCCGTCGAGGCAAGTGTTTCCTCGGATCGACACATTGAGAGTCCCCACCGACGAACGTCCCGTCGATGCTGAACACGCTGTTGCACACCGGTTCCGAACACCCCGACCTCCTCTGGATCGTCCTGCCGAGCCTCCTCTCGTTCGTCGCGGGGCTGAGCGCCGGCGCGCTCTCCGACCGCGTTCGAAGCTGGCTCCGACCGCGCCGCGAGGCGTCGAACGACTGAACCGATCCGGACCGTCGGATCGCCGCCGGCCGCCCCGTTCCGGTTTCGAGCCGAGCGCCGGCGGCCGGGCGACTACCTGACCGCTCGCGTCGCGTCGTCGATGATCTCGAGGGCCTCCTTCAGCGCTTCCGTACTCGTGGCGTAGGAGAGGCGGGCGTACCCCTCGCCGTTGGCGCCGAAGGCGTCCCCGGGGACGACGACCACGTCCCGTTCGAGGACCTCCTCGCACCAGCCCTCGGGTACCTTCGGCATGACGTAGAACGCCCCGGACGGCGTGGGGACCTCGAGACCCGCGTCCTCGAGGCCGTCGACGACCAGATCGCGGCGCTCCTCGAAGGCCGCGACCATCTCCTCGACGGGCTCCTGGGGGCCCGTCAGCGCGGCCTCGGCGGCGTACTGGGCGGGTGCGGAGGCGCAGGCCTGGGCGTACTGGTGGACCCGCAGCATCCGTTCGATGCGCCGCTCGGAGCCGACGACCCAGCCCAGCCGCCAGCCCGTCATCGAGTACGTCTTCGAGCAAGCGCTGACGACGACGACGTTGTCGGTTTCGGCGAACTTCAGCGGCGAGTGGTGCTCGCCCTCGAAGACGATCCGTTCGTACACCTCGTCGGAGAGACAGAGGACGTCGTGCTCGTCCGCGATGCGGGCGAACTCGCGCATGTCGGCCTCGCTTTGAACCGCGCCCGTCGGGTTCGCAGGGCTGTTGACGACGAAGGCCGCGGTCTCGTCGGTGATCGCGTCCTCGACGGTCGCGGGATCGAGCGTGAGGTCGTCGCGCAGTCCGACGGGTTTGGGCGTCCCGCCCGCGATGTTGGTCAGCGCGTCGTAGGAGACGAACCCGGGATCGGGGAAGATCACCTCCTCGCCGGGGTCGACGTGGGCCTCGAGCGCGAGGTGTAACGCCTCGCTGCCCCCCGAGGTGGCGACGACGTCGGCAGGGTCGACGTCGATCCCGTACTCCCGATCGTACTTCGTCGCGATCGCCTCGCGAAGCGACCGCGTCCCCTTGTTCGAGGTGTAGGCGTCCGTTCGTCCGGCCTCGATCGCCTCGATCGCCCCGCGGCGGGCGTGGGCGGGCGTCGGAAAGTCCGGCTGGCCGAGGCCGAGGTTGATCGCGTCCTCGCCGGCGGCCTCGAACACTTCGCGGATACCGCTGATCGACACCTGCTCGACGCGGGCTGCAAACTCCGTCATGCCTACACCGGCGCGGGCGATCCCGATAACTCTTGATGTGTTCTCGTCGCGGTCGCCGGAGCGGCGACCGCGAGGCAGTATCCGAGACCCTCGCCGCCGAGTAGCTTTATCCCGCTTCGGGGCGTACTGTCTGCGGATCGACAGCTCGGGCGGAACGCCCGGTATCGCCGTCGGCCCGCCACAGCATGAACTACAAGGAATTCGTCGGACAGGTCCAGCACAGACTCGAGTTCGCGCAGTTCGGCCAGGCCGTCCGGGCGACGCGGGCGGTGTTGACGACGCTCGGCGAGCGGCTCCCGGAGGGCTGTCTCTTATACACATCTCTGAGCGGGCNGCTCAGAGATGTGTATAAGAGACAGACCTGACGGCGGCCCAGCACGGCCAGCGGTTCGACTACCAGGAGTTTCTCGACCGGGTCGCCGAACGCGAGGGCGTCGATCGCGCCGACGCCAACTACCACGCCCAGCAGCTCCTCGCCGTCGTCGCCGAGGACGTCCCCGCGGGCAACCTCGAGAAGGTCCGCAACAACTTGCCCGAGGAGTTCGACCCGCTGTTCGAGCTGCTCGAGGCGCCCGAGGAGTGACCGATCGGCGCCGAAAAACGTCGGCTGCCAGGAGCACGGCCTGTCGCTGTCGATGCCCGACAGGCTGGCCCGCGAGATCGAAACGTCGGTCCGGTTCCCGTCTGTCACGCCCACGTGGACGACGGCGTCGAGCGCTTCCTCTCGAGGTACGGCGGCCTCGTCAGTCATCACGTCCACGACGCCCGGAGTCGCGGCGACACCCACCTGCCGCTCGGCGCCGTCGAGGTCGTTACCGACGCCGTCGCCCTGCTGTCCGACACCGCAGAACGGATTCGCGACTGGCTCGGGGGGCCTGAGCCGACGGAATCGGAGCGGTAGTTTGAACAGTTCAGGGTTCGAACAGTCGGTGATGGACTCGCGGAGCGACCCGGGCGCCACCCTGTTGCTGGTCGTGAGCCTGCTCGCGGTCGCGCTCGTCTACGGCGTGTTGGTACCGGGCGACGTCCTCGGCGACGGCTCGCGGACGGTGCTGTACGTCGTCGTCGGCTGGGTACCGTTCACGCTCGTCTTCTACGCGCTGGGGCGGGGGTTCTCCTCGCCGGATGCGCTGCCGAGCATGCGCAGCGCCGACGCCGGGCTCGCGCTCGTGTTAGTCTCGCTTCTGGTCAGCCTCGGGCTCGAGACCCTGGGACTCTCACCCGAGCAGCTGCCGGAAGCGTACGTCCTGCAGGCGATCGGAATCTTCGTCGGCCTCGCGCTGTTCGGCTGGGGGATCGGACGGCGCTCGCGGGCGATCGGGCAGCGACCCGACCCCTAGTCGCCGACGACGAGGACGTCGACGTCGCCCCGTCTGACAACCCCGTCGGTGACGCTGCCGAGCATCATCCGGCTGACGCCGCCCCGTCCCCGGGTTCCCATGACGACGGCGTCCGCGCCGACCTCGTCGGCGCAGGCCAGCAGCTCCTGGACCGGGACGCCCTCGCGGATCTCGGTGTCGACCTCGAGGCCACGCTCGCGAGCTCGTTCCTCGAGTACGGCGACGAACTCCGCGGCCCGCTCGGCGAACGCGTCGGCGGCGCTGGCGTCGTCGCCGGGGAGCCGGACGGAACCCAGCGGCCCCCGGTCGACGACGCAGACGACGTGGACCGACGCGTCGGTCGTCTCCGCGAGGGCGAACGCCCGCTCGGCGGCGTCCTCGGCGTACTCGCTGCCGTCCGTGGGAACCAGGATCCGATCGTACATACCCGTCCGTTCTCCTGCGGGGCGGATAAGTTCGGGTGGCGGAAACGGAGGTCCGCAGGACGACTGGCGATCGCGAGCGAGCCGTCGGCCCGCGACTCACCGCCGCGACCGAACGTACTGAACGATCGCGGCGACCGCGGCGAGTAGCGACGGGATCTCGTCGGGCCGGGCGTGCAGCGTCGACGCTGCGGCCGCGGCGAACAGCGCGCCCGCGAGGACGGCGTACCCGACCGCGGGATCGCCCGCTTGGGGGTCGACGGGATCGGTCCTGACGGCGAGTTCGCCCCGCTCGAGCTGGCCGAAGACGGAATCGAACCGGGCCGGGTCCGTACGCGGCCTTTGGATCCCGACTCCAAATACGTCAGCGACTTGGCAACGAGCGGGTCGTCCGCGAGCCGTTCGGCCGTTTCGTGTTCCCAGCTTCCTGGAAAGAGACGCCGGAAATATAGCGGTCGACCCCGTTCGGTCGCGTATGTACGATCGACTGCTGCTGCCGACCGACATGAGCGCCGGAATCGACAACGCGATCAATCACGCGATCGACGCCGCCCGCCGGTACGACGCCGAACTCCACGTCCTCTATGTCGTCGACGCCGACGCCTACAGCTCCTACCCCGGCGACGAGTACGTCCACGAGTTCGAGGGGTTAGAGAGCGCCTTAGAGCAGGCGGGGCGGGACGCGGTCGCGGGGATCGCCGATCAGGCCGAGGAGGCCGGCGTCGAGACGACCGAGGTCGTGCGCCACGGCGTCCCCCACGAGGAGATCCTCAGGTACGGCGACGAGGCCGACGTCGGACTCACGGTGGTCGGCTCGAAGAACCGTTCGGGCGAGTACCGACGGCTGCTCGGCAGCGTGGCCGAACGGGTCGTGAACCTGTCCGAACGCCCGGTGACGGTCGTCAAGTCTCCGGTCGGCGAGTAGCGAACCCGATCAACTCGCACTTCGATTCTCTACGCGGCTCGCAAATCGCGGAGAGCACGGTACTCACCGTTCCGACTCGGTTACTCCGAGCACGCTGGCGACCCGTCTCGCGAGGCCCGCTTCAACGACGACCGTGACGAGAATGACGAGAAAGACGGTGCCGAGCAGCAAGTGCGCCCCCGAGGGGTCGGACGGAGGCGCCTCCGTCCGCAGCCGGACGGCGAACAGCGTCGCGACCGACGCCGGGATGATCCCCCGCGGACCGACGAAGCTCATAAACACCCGTTCGCTCGTCGTGAAGCTGACCCCGGCCGTCGAGACGAAGACGGCCAGCGGACGGATCACGACCATCAGGACCGCAACGACTGCGAGCCCGGCGGCACCCAGTGCGAGGAGTTCCGCGAACTCGAGCAACGCTGCGAGCGTGATGAAGACGAACGAGAGGACCAGAAACGTCACGTCCCGTATGAACTGCAGGATCTCCTCCCGATAGGGCAGTTCGAGGCTTCCGAGGGTGAATCCCGCAGTGGCGGCGGCCACGATCCCGGCTTCCGAGAACACCGAGTCGGCGGCGGCGAACGCGATGACGGCACCGGCCAGCACGAGCAGCCGAGCCGTTTGCGGCGCGGTCTCCGATGGGTGTTCGACCTGCGTGAGGAGGTACCAGACGACCCCGGCGACCACGAATCCGACGATCACTCCCGTCGCGAGACGCTGGACGAAGAGCCACACGTACCCGCTCGGCGAGAGGTGCCGGGCCGTCATGGCTTTGAAGAGGACGACCGCCAGCACCGCGGCCGTGACGTCGTTTACGATCCCTTCGACTTCGAGCGTCGTGGCGACCTCCTCGCGAACGGGAACCACCGCGAGAATCGGCGCGATGACCGTCGGCCCGGTGGCGACCAGCAGCGCGCCGACGAGAAACGCGATGTCCCAGCTCGCTCCCAGCAGGAGGCGCACGGTCAGACTCGTCCCGACGAACGCGATGACCGCTCCGATCGTGATCGTCCGGCCGACCGCCTTCGACGCCTCCCGGATGGCCCCGTACTCGAGGCGAAACGTCCCCTCGAAGATGATGACGGCGACGCTCACGCCGACGATCGTCGAGAGCGCACCGCCGACGACGTCGGACGGTATCAACTCGAGGCCCTCGGGACCGATGGCGACGCCCGCGAAGATGAAAAACAACACGCTCGGCACTCGGTACTTCGCGGCGAGAAACTGCGCCGCCACACCGAGGCCGACGATGGCCGCGACGAGGGCGACGACGTCGAGGCTGACGTGAATTGACACCGGTTCATCGACCTCCGGGACGGGGAAGACAACCATCCGTACGCCACGCACCGGACAAGCTACGGTTCCACGGGTAGTTCCCGACCCAAACGACTGCCATGCAGCGTGCTCCCACACCCAGTCACAAATATCCGCAGACTCGGCGACAGCTGACTGCCGTCGGGTGTCGGACCGAGAGTCGTTCGGAACCACATCGGTCCGGAACGCATCTGTTTCACTGCTGATACTATTTCGGTCCAGTTCTGCAGTTATTACTTGTGTCTGGCGAAACAAGGTGGGCGTATGCCCCACGATCAAGACATCGAGGGAGATACGTCCGGAATGATGTCCGAGTACGAGTGTCTCCAGTGCGGGAAGATCGTTCGGGCCGAAACCAACCCTGGAGAATGCCCCGAATGCAGCGGTGAGTTCCACAATCGGGCAAAGTCGCTCGAATAGAAACGCTTCGGGTCTCCGGACAGACACCACTTGTCATAACCATACATACAGCCCCGTTTCTGGGGCGTCTCCCGCACCTGCTTTTGAAGGCGGTGCGGAGTAGCGAGGCCGGGACGAACACTCCCACCCGTGAACCGTCGGCGTGCATCGACGCCACGCCCAGCACGGGGACGGCAAATGCGGAAATCCACGGGAAGCCCCGTCCTCGAGGAGCGACCGAGCGCACTGCGTGAGCGAGAGTAGGGCGGGGTAGTTTACGACCCACACTGAGTGTCGCCCGAGGCTGGGCCACGGGAGCGATCCGGTATTCGCGTTCGGCCGTCGAGCCGAACGCTTAGGGGTCGGCGAGCCGACGGTATCGCTATGGATCACGAACGGCTCCGGGCGGACATTCCGGCCCTCGAGCGCGCCAGCTACTTCAACACGGGCGCGGGCGGACCGAGCCCCCGGCGCGTCGTCGAGGCAGCCGAGTCAGCCCTCGAGGACCACGAGTACGAGGCGCCCGTCGAGGACGGGATGTACGTCGCGGCCGGGGAGAGCCACGAGGCGACGAAACCCGCCGTCGCCGACCTGCTCGGCGCGGGCGAGGACGAGATCGCGCTCACCCAGAGCACGACCGACGGGATCAACCGCGTCGCCGGGGCGATCGACTGGGACGAGGACGACGTCGTCGTTCGGACCGACCTCGAGCATCCCGCCGGGATCCTCCCCTGGCGCCGGCTCGAGCGCGAGTGCGGCGTCGAGGTTCGCGTCCTCGAGACCGAGGACGGGCGAGTCGACCTCGACAACGTCAAGCGAGCCGTCGCGGACGCGACGCTGTTCGAGTTCAGCTCGATCACCTGGACCCACGGAACCCGGCTTCCGGTCGGCGAACTCGTCGGGATCGCCCGGGACGCGGGCGCGACGACGCTCGTCGACGCCGTCCAGTCGCCCGGCCAGACGGCCGTCGACGTCCGCGAGTGGGGCGCCGACCTCGTCGTCGGCGCGGGCCACAAGTGGCTGCTGGGACCGTTCGGCGCGGGCTTTCTGTACGTCCGCGAGGGAGTCGAGGACGACTACGTCCCGAGCGCGATCGGGTATCGCAGCGTCGTCGACCCAGGCGAACCCGACTACGAGTACGCCCCCGGCGCGGGACGGTTCGAGGTCGGGACGACCACCCCCGCGACCGACGCCGGGCTCCGGGAGGCGATCGCCCTCCACCGGGAACTGGGCGCCGACGCGATCGAGTCCCGCATCGAGACGCTTACCGACCGCCTCAAAGCGGGGCTGGCCGAGGATCGACTGCTGAGTCCGCGTTCCTTCGAGTCCGGGCTCGTCACCGTCGACGTCGACGATCCCGAGGCGACGGTCGAACGGCTCGCCGACCGGGACATCGTCGTCCGCTCGCTCCCCTATCCGGAAGCGGTCCGGATCTCGGTCCACGCCTTCAACACGCGCGACGAGATCGACGGCCTGCTCGAGGCGCTATAGGGGTTACTCGAGGCCGGCGTCGTCGGGGTCGCGAGCGACGACAACGGGCGTCGGCGAACGACGGACGACGTTCTCGGCGACGCTGCCGAGCAACACCCGGGAGATCCCCTCGCGGCCGTGGCTGCCCATGACGATCACGTCGTACCCCTCCTTCTCGGCGCACTCGACGATCCGATCCTCCGGCTGTCCGGTGCGGATCTCGGTGTCGATCTCGCGGTCGCGCTCCGCCGCGAGTTCGCGGGCGCCCTCGAGGATCTCCGCGGCGTACTCGCGGGCCTTCTCGGTGGTCGGCAGGCGGACCTCGGGGCCCTCGAAGGCTTCCCAGTACCCCTCCGGGATCTGGATGACGTGGAGCGCGGTGACGTCGGCGTCGGGGAACGTCTCGAGGGCGAACTCGAGGGCGGTCGCCGAGGGCGGCGAGCCGTCGTAGGGGACGAGGATGCGGTCGTTCATGTCGGACGTCGGCGCTACGCCGCCCCGCCGCATAGTGGTATCTACCGGTATCGATACCGATACGTTCGATCGCGGCCGATGGCGCGGTCGCCGACGATCGGGGCCGGGCGTCGACGCGAGTCGCCCGTCGGGATCGAAGGGGTCCCGTTTTCCCGTCGGCTACGGACGGTGTCGGTCCCCGACGCCGGCCGGTCCGGCCCACCGGGCTACCTGACGATCGTCACCGGAACCGGCGCCCGGCGGGCGACCGTCTCCGCCACGCTGCCAAGCAGGATTCGGGAGACCCCCTCTCGGCCGTGACTCCCGACGACGACGTGATCGACGTCTTCGGTCTCCGCGTACTCGAGGATCGTCCGGGAGACGCCACCGACCTCGACGGCGGTATCGAACGCGATCGACTCGAGGACGCCGGCCACCCGGAGGCGTTCGCGGGCGTCCTCGCAGAGTTCCTCGCCGCGCTCGCGGGCGCGATCGAGCGCGTTGGGATCGTAGTAGTAGCCGCCGCCCGCGTACGATCCAGGAGAGGGATCGACGACGTGAAGCACGGAGATCCGGTCGCCCGCGTAGCTCTCGGCGGCGTGATCGAGCGCGGCCCACGACGACTCCGACCCGTCCAGCGGAACGAGTACGCGTTTCATGCTCGAACCGACGGGGGCCGAACGGAAATGTGTCCGTGACGGTTCCCGGGGAGGAGGAACCGCCGGAGTTCTCGCGCGCGTCGGACCGCCCGTCGCAGAGCTCGGCCGCCAGCGGATCGGTCGCTCCCCCGAACCGTCACCGACCGGTGAACTACGATTATATGTCTCTCCGGCGTAGGTTCGGCGATGTTCGACAGGATCCTGGTTCCGGTGGACGGCTCCGAGCACTCCAGACGAGCGCTGTCGGTCGCCGCGACCGAGTTCGAGACGAACGAGATCGTCGTCCTGCACGTCCTCGACCCGTTCCGAGCCGCCTCGACGACCGAGGAGGCGGTCTGGAACAGCGACTACATGGACGAGCGCGAACGGGAGGCCGAGGACCTCCTCGAGGAGTACGCCGCGCTCGGTCGGGAGTTCGACGTCCCGGTCCGGACCGAACTCGCGCGGGGCTCCCCGGCACGGGCGATCGTCGGCATGGTCGACGAGTTCGACGTCGATCACGTCGTCGTCGGCAGCCGCGGCCGATCGGGAATCGGCCGCGTGCTGTTGGGAAGCGTCGCCGAAACCGTCGCGAGGCGGTCGCCGGTCTCGGTGACCATCGTTCGCCCCGAGGAGTAGCGCCGCGCCGGACTACGGCTCCGAGGGAACCTCCGTGCGCCCCGACAGCGTCTCGGGCTCGAGTTGGAAGTCCCGAAACCGCAGCTCCTCGCGGGGTTGCTCGAAGACGTCGACCTCGGGGATCGAGATCCCCCACATCCCCTGCACCGTCGTCGACTCGTACGACGCCTCCTCGACCGCCTCGAGCCGCCCCGTCGCGACGGCGCTGCGCCAGCCGTCGTCGGTCTCCCGGTACGTGACGAACGACACCGGACGGTCGACGAGTTCGGCCTTTCTGCCCTCCGGCGGCAGCGAGAGGCGGAAGTAGAAGGCCTCGATGTCCTCGTTGTAGCCGTAAGAGACGGGGATCGAGGCCGGCGCGGCGTCGGCGCCGAAGGAGAGGACGCCAGTCCCGCCCTCTCCGAGAAATCGGTTCAGCTCGGACTCGTTCAGCTCGAGCCAGCGTTCGTCTGCCATACGCGACCGTACGGCTCGCGCGGAGAAAATACCCCACCACGACGACCCGAACGGTTCGATCGCGGAGAACGCGGCCGATTCCGGCGGCGGCCGACCGCCCCTCGAGTTTATCGTCCGGGCCGTGGACGGACGGGTATGACGTTCGTCGTCCCGTTCGACGGATCGGAACTCGCGGCGGCCGCGCTCGTCCGCGCGCTCGAGTACGGACGCGCCCTCGGCGAGGAGGTCGTGGCAGTCAGCGTCGTCCCCGAGCGGAAACGCTACGCGAGGGAGAAGGGGTGGATCGACGACGACGAGCCGTTCGACCCCGAGCGGATCGTCGCCGACCTCCGGGAGCGCGTCCGCGAACTGGCGCCGGAGGCGTCGTTCGAGGCCGAGCGCATCCGGGAGTTTCCGCCCGAGGACCGCCTGGCGACCCACATCGAACGACTCGTGCTCGAGCACGACCCCGGGGTCGTCTTCCTCGGCAGCGACAACGTCGGCCGCGTCGTGACGCCGCTGACCAGCGTCGGCGTGCACCTCGCGGCCGAGGACGCGTACGACGTGTTCGTCGTCCGCCACCCGTCGCCGCCGACGGTCGCGGGGATCGAGCCCCACGAAGCGTTCTACGAGGGGGAAGACTGATCGCGACGCGCCGGCGCGCCACGGGGTCGCCGGCGGTCCAGTTCGGCGACCGCGCCGCGGTCGCCGTCACCTGACGGTCAGGACCGGTCGCGTGGTCCGTCGCAGGACGCGGGCGGTCGTGCTCCCGAGCAGGTCGCCCGTCGCGCCGCCGCGACCCCGCGTCCCCATCGCGATCAGGTCGGCCTCGACCCCCGCGGCGTACTCGAGGAGTTCCTCGTCGGGCGCGCCCCGGAGGACGTCGGTCTTCGCCGACAGCCCCCGCTCGCGGGCGTCCTCGGCGACGGCCTCGACGGCGTTTTGGCCGCCCTCCTTCAGCAGCCCGACCACGCTCCGGGAGGTCTCCTCGAGATCGTAGCTGGTCGTGTCGACCACGTAGGGGACGTAGACGGACGCGCCGTCGGTCTCGGCGAACTCGAGGGCGCGCTCGGCGGCGCGCTCGGCGGCGTCGCTGCCGTCGGTGGGGATCACGACGCGGTCGTACGAGATCGCGTCGACGGACGGGCCGTCCTCGGACGGAACGGCTATCACGGGGACGTCCGCCCGCTCGATCACGCGCCCGACGGTGCTCCCGAGCCGGACGTCGGGTCGATCGCGGGTGGCCATCACGATCAGGTCGACGTCCTCGGCAGTCGCGTACTCGAGGACGGACCGATGCGGCGCCCCTTCGCGGACGGCGCGGGTCGCCTCCAGACCGAGATCGGTGGCGCGGTCCCTGACCTGCGCGGTCGCCTGCCGGCTCCGCTTTTCTGCCCGTCGGCGAAGTTCGTCGCGGCGCTTCCGATCGAGGCCGACGGGTTCGTTGCCGGTGTCGACGACCGAGAGGACGTGGACAACCGCGTCGAACCGCCGCGCGAACGCGAGCGCGCGGTCGACCGCGCGTTCGGAGCCTGAGCTGCCGTCGATCGGGAGAAGGATCGTCGAGTACATCCGAACCGTCACGTCCTACGTCGCCAGGATACAAGAAACGCTACCGGCCGAGCGACGGTCCGGTCCCCGTCCGCGCCCCGACCTATTTGCTCCGCGGCCGCGTCGGGGACCACCATGTCCGCCCCCAGGTTCGGCCACGTCGGTCCCGCCGATCTCGCGCTGTTTACCGATCGGTACGAGCTGACCATGATGCAGGGGTACCACGAGACGGACCACGACCCGCTCGCGACGTTCTCGGTGTACTTCCGATCGTTGCCGTCGGATCGGGGCTACGCCGTCGCCGCGGGCCTCGAGCAGGTGCTGGCCGCCCTCGAGGAACTCGCGTTCGGCGACGACGCGCTCGCTTTCCTCGCCGAGCAGGAGTTCGACGACGACTTCCTCGCCGAACTGGAGTCGTTCTCGTTCACCGGCGAGATCCGCGCGCTGCCCGAGGGGACGCTCGTCTTCCCGAACGAACCCGTCCTCGAGGTGACCGCGCCGCTTTTCGAGGCCCAGTTGCTCGAGACGCTGGTGCTCAACCAGGTCGGCTACCAGACGCTCGTGGCGACGAAGGCCGCGCGGATGGCCGACGTCGTCGCCCGTCACGGCGACGACCAGGACCTGGTCGACTTCGGCTCCCGGCGGGCACACGGCGTCGACGCGGGGCTCAAAGCCGCCAGGGCCGCCTACGTCGGCGGCTTCGAGGGTACCTCGAACGTGCTGGCGGGCGAGCGGTTCGGGGTGCCGACGTACGGGACGATGGCCCACTCCTGGGTCCAGAGCTTCGAGACCGAACGGGCGTCGTTCGAGGCGTTCGCCGACAGCTACGGCGACGACGCGATCTACCTCGTCGACACCTACGACACGGTGACGGGAGCCGAGCGCGCGGTCGCCGTCGCCGACGAACGCGACGTCCGACTCGGCGGGGTGCGCCTGGATTCGGGGGATCTGGTCGCGCTCTCGAAGCGAGTCGCCGAGATCGTCGGCGACGCCGGCGTCGTCGTCTCCTCGAGCGTCGACGAGTTTTTCATCCGGACGTTCTTCGACGACGGCGGCGTCGCGACCGCCTTCGGCCCCGGGACGGCCCTGACGACGAGCAAGGACGCCCCCAGCAGCGGCGTCGTCTACAAACTCACCGCCGTCGAGCGCGACGGCGCCCTCGAGCCGAGCATGAAGCTCTCGCCGGGGAAGGTGACCTACCCCGGACAGAAGGAGACCTACCGCGTCGAGCGGGACGGCTCGTTCGTTCGGGACGTCCTCGCGACGCGCGAGGAGTCGATCGAGGGGCGACCGCTGCTCGAGACGGTCGTCGAGGACGGCTCGCTCGTCGCCGACCCGCCGACCCTCTCCGAGGCCCGCGAGCGAACGCGGAGTCAACTCGAGTCCCTCCCCGAGCGCTACCGACGCGTCTCCGATCCCGATACCTACGAGGTCCGGATCAGCGACGGACTCGAGGCGCTCGAACGGCGCACGAAACGGGACCGTATCGACCGTGAACGGTGAGCAGCGACGGGATCCGCCCCCGCACCGCTCCCGCGGTGACGGTCGGCACGGGAACTACCAGCGGTCTCGCCCGCCCGTCTTTCGACCGGTGAGCTCCTCGATCCCGAGTTCGTACACCGACCACTCGAGCGCGTCGAGGTCCTCGTCGAAGATCCGCGGCTTTCCGAACCGCTCGCGCACCGTCGCCTCGTCGAACGCCTCGAGTTCCGCGTCGGACAGCTCGCGGATCGGTCCGACGGCGACGACGCTCCAGGACTCGTCCGGCGGGTCGTCGGCGTACAGCAACACGCAGGCCTCGGTCGTGTCGTCGACGTAGGAGAGCTTCTTGCTCTCCCCGTCGTCGGTGAGCCGAAGGAACACCGCCCCGTCCTCGTAGTGGATCCCGACCGGAACCGCGTAGGCGGCTCCCGCGCTCGCCAGCGCGAGCACCCCGGTCTCGGTCGTCTCGAGGGCCTCGCGGACCTCCGATTCGGTCATCCCGAACGTGTACACGTACCCGATTCGATCGAACGACATACGGGACGTACGCGTCGCTACCGCATGAATGATTCCCGCGCTGCGGGTTCCTCGCTCGGTTCGCTTCGATCCCCGGTCAGATATCCGCGCGTCGGAACAGCAGCTGGCTCGCGACCAGCAACGCGACGGTCATCCCGACGAGGACGGCGACCCCGACGGGGTCGAACGTTCCGTCGAGCAGGATCTCGTTGGGGTCGTAGTACCGCATCGGAGCGATCGCGCCGAGCTCCGCGTAGTCGGTTTCGACCAGCAGCGACTCGACGAGAAACAGCGCGAACGTCGCGCCCAGGGCGGCCCGCTGGGCGACCCCCACGCGGTCGAAGACGACCGAGCACACCAGCCCGATCCCGGCGCAGGCGAAGAGGTAGGGGATCGACAGCAGGTGGACGGCGACGACGTCGGCGACGGCCAGGGGTTCGTCGATCAGTCGGCTCCCGACGAGGAGGACGATCGGGGTGAGGAGGTTGACGACGACGATCGGGACGCCGACGGCGAGGAACTTCTCGGCGACGAGCCGGGCCCGGGAGATCGGCATCGCCAGCAGCGTGTCCATCCGCCCCCGGTCGACGTCGTCGGCGACCGTCCCCGCGGCGACGTAGGCGACGTACAGTCCCAGCAGGACGATCCAGCCGAACGTGTACAGCTCGAACGCGAGAAACCCCTCGAGCGACGTCATCGTCTCGATGCGAAACACCTGGAGCATCTCCTCGGGGTAGGCCTCGAGCAGTTCGTCCCCGCCGAAGGCGCCGCTGAACGAGGGGTAGACCCAGACGACCATCGCCGCCAGCAGCGCCATCCCGATCGAGAGGTAGACGCTCCCCTTGAGCCGGTTGCGCCCCTCGTAGCGGGCGATCTCAAACATCGTCCGTCCCCCCGTAGAACCGCATGAAGACGTCCTCGAGGGGCGCCTCCTCGATCGAGAGATCGATCAGCTCGTACTCGCCGAGCCGATCGAGGACGGCGTTGATGTCGCCGGTGAACGTAAAGAGACACTCCGTGAACGCGGTCGACGGGTCGACGCCGTCGACGTCGTCCGCGACGCTCGTCTCGAGGTCGTGGACGCCCTCGATCCCGAGCGCGTCGGTCGGGATCGGCTCGGCGCTGCGGATCCGGATTACCTTCCCGCTGCGTCGCAACAGGGCGTCGACGGGCTCGATCGTGACGAGTGCGCCCTCGCGGATGATCCCCACCCGATCGCACAGGCGTCGGACTTCGCTCAGGTTGTGCGAGGAGAAAAACACCGTCGCGCCCCGCTGGCGTTCCGCGCGGAGGAAGTCGGCGAAGCGCTGGCGCATCAGCGGATCGAGCCCGTTGGTCGGTTCGTCGAGGATCGCCAGGTCCGGATCGTGCATGAACGCCGTCACGATGCCGAGCTTCCGGGCGTTGCCCTGGGAGTACTCGCGGACGCGGCGATCGAGCGGCGGGTCGAACAGCTCGAGCAGTTCCGCGCGTCTGCTGTCGCCTTTGATGGCGGCGTGCAGATCGAGGACGTCGGCGCCCGTCCGCTGCTCGTCGAACCCGGGCTCGTCCGAGAGGTAGCCGATCCGTCGCTTCGCCTCGAGCAGCGCGGACTCCTCGGCGACGTCGCGGCCGAGCACCCGCGCCGTTCCGGCGGTCGGTGAAACGAACCCGAGGAGCGTCCGGATCGTCGTCGTCTTCCCCGCGCCGTTCGGACCGAGAAAGCCGAAGATCTCACCCGTCTCGACGGTAAACGTCAGCGAGTCGTTCGCCACGACGTCGCCGTACTCCTTGGTCAGCCCCTCGAGTTCGATCGCGGCCATACCTGACGGTACGGCGAGGCGAGATATAGTAGTCGGTGAACTGTCTCGGCAACCGACACTACGGGACGGGCGGTCGTCGGCTCCTCGCGCGAAACCGGTCGCTCTCGGCGCGACGGCCGCGAAGCGAAAACGACGCTACTCGAGGGCGACGCGGCCGTCCGAGCGGACCGTCACGTCGTAGCCGCAGTACGCGAACGACAGCGAGCCGTTCCGTCGGGCGGAGCCGGCCGTCGGCGCGAACAGCTCGTCGAGCGCGGCGGCGTCGACGGCCTCGTGGAGCGAGGGCTCGAGGTCGGTCGGGTCGACGCCCTCGGCGTCGGCGACCGCCTCGACGACGCGGACGCTGGGAGGACGGGGGACGTTCCCGTCGGAGGCGGTGTCGGATTCGGACATTATACGAGGAGCTGGACGTCCGACTCGGCCATGTGTTGTAGCGCCGTGGCCGCGCCGACGCCGGTCGTTACGCCGTCGTAGAAGTCGTCCTCGTCGTAGTCCATCAGTTCGACGGTCATCTGACAGGCCTGCAGCTCGACGCCGCTTTCCAGGGAGAGCTCGATCAGCTCCTCGATCGTCGCGGTGCCGTTGTCGTCGATCTTCTTTCGCATCATCTTCGTGGCCATCGAGTCCATCCCCGGTAGCGCGGCCAGCGCGTTCGGCATCGGCATGTTGGGGTTGCCGACCGCGCTCAGCTTCAGGTCCTTCGAGTTCTCCTCGTGGAGGATATCCAGCCCCCAGAACGTGTGGAAGACGATCACTTCCCAGCCGAAGGCGGCCGCCGTGCTCGCGAGGATCAGGGGCGGGTACGCCATGTCGAAGCTGCCCTTGGTCGCGACGATCGTCATCTTCTTCTGATCGTCCTCGACCGCGGTCTCGAGGCCCGCGACCTGCTCTTCGAGCTCCGCGATGCGGGCCTCGAGTTCGGCCTCGGTCGTCGGCTCGCCGCCCTCGGTCGGCGCGGATGATTCCGTGCTCATCTCAGGCCGTCTTCTCCACGTAGTGGGTGTACAGGTCGTCGTCCTCGATCTGCTCGAGGAGTTCGACGCCGTCGGTTCCGTCGGCCCAGCCCTGAATGTCGCTCACGCTGCCGGAGTCGGTCGCGATGACCTCGAGGACGTCGCCCTCCTCGAGATCGTCGATCGCCTGCTTGGTCTTCACGATGGGCATCGGGCAGGACTGTCCTTTCACGTCGAGGGTCTCGGTTGCGGTTGGTGTCGAGCTCATGGTGATCTTTGTGCTCTGTATTGGAGCTATCACACAATATCCGCTGCGGCCATAAAAGGGTATCGATTATTGCGCAACTCTCGAACAGCCGCCCGGTACGGGAATCCGCTATATTACTTGTTTCACTGTGTGTACGCGTTACTCCCGGTGTAGATCGGGAGAGGGCCGGTTTTCGCTCGACCCTATATTGTGAGTTGTGGGAAATACTATGCAAACCCTTATGTGAGTGCGGCCGGTACTGGTGGGTGTAGAAATGGACGACATGGACTTTCCCACACCCGACGCGTCGGTCGAGTCGATCGCTCCGAGCGAGTTGAAGGCTCGCATCGACGGGGGCGAGGCGGTGACCCTGCTCGACGCCCGGATGGAGAGCGACTACGAGGAGTGGCGCATCGACGGCGAGAACGTCGAATCGATCAACGTTCCGTACTTCGAGTTCCTCGACGAGGAGATCGACGAGGACGTTCTTGCGCGGATCCCCGACGACCGCGAGGTGACGGTCCTCTGTGCGAAAGGCGGCGCCAGCGAGTTCGTCGCCGGCGCACTGAAAGACCGGGGCTACGACGTGAACCACCTCGAGGACGGGATGAACGGCTGGGCGCGCATCTACGAGGCCGTCGAGGTCGAGCGCTACGACGGGAGCGGCACGCTGGTCCAGTACCAGCGCCCCTCGAGTGGCTGTCTGGGCTACCTCGTCTACGACGACGGCGAGGCGGCCGTGATCGACCCGCTGCGTGCGTTCACCGACCGCTACCTCGAGGACGCCGACGAACTCGGCGTCGACCTGAAATACGCGATCGACACGCACGTCCACGCGGACCACATCTCGGGCGTGCGCACCCTCGACGCGGAGGGCGTCGAGGGCGTCGTCCCCGAGGCCGCCGTCGACCGCGGGGTCACCTACGCCGACGAGCTGACCCTGGCTGCGGACGGCGACGAGTTCCGGGTCGGCGACGCCACCGTCGAGACGGTCTCCACGCCCGGTCACACCTCCGGGATGACCTCCTATCTGATCGACGGCGAGTTGCTCGCGACCGGGGACGGCCTGTTCGTCGAGAGCGTCGCCCGCCCCGACCTCGAGGAGGGCGACGAGGGCGCCGAAGACGCCGCCAAACAGCTCTACGAGTCGCTGCAGGAGCGCGTGCTCGCGCTGCCCGACGACACCCTCGTCGGCGGCGCCCACTTCAGCGATTCGGCCGTCCCGGCCGAGGACGGCACCTACACGGCACCGATCGGCGAGCTTCGAGAAACGATGGCCGCGCTGACGATGGACGAAGACGAGTTCGTCGAGCTAATCCTCTCGGACATGCCGCCCCGTCCGGCCAACTACGAGGACATCATCGCGACGAACCTCGGCCAGCAGGAGGCCGACGACGAGGAGGCGTTCGAACTCGAGCTCGGCCCGAACAACTGCGCCGCCAGCCAGGAGTCGCTGGCCGGTGACTAACTCCCACGATCACCCGAATGGTACCTGAACTCATCGCACCCGCGCTGTACGAGACCCTGTTTCCCGTCGGGATCAGTCGCTACGCCGTCGGGGGACTGCTCGTCGGCCTCGGCGCCGTCGTCATCTACCTCGGAACCGGCATCCCGGCCGGCGCGAGCACGTTCCTCGAGTCGACGCTGTCGTACGTCTCGAACCAGTCGCGGTTCCAGCGGTACGTCTCCTCGCGGGACTGGCGGGTCGTCTTCACGCTCGGGATCGTCGGCGGCGCGGCGCTCTACGCGCTGACCTTCCAGTCGGGACTCGTCTCGAGCGGACTGTACGAGGCCGGATCGACCGGCCAGCTCCGCGAGGTCGGGGGCGTCACGATCTGGCTGACCGACGTCCAGCCCTGGCGGCTGTTCCTGGGCGGGATCCTCGTCGGGATCGGCACCCGGGTCGGCAAGGGCTGTACCTCCGGGCACGGCGTCTGCGGCGTCGGCTCGGCCTCGAAGACGTCGATCGTCGGCGTGATCACGTTCCTGACCGTCGCGATCGGAACGGCCCAACTCGTGATGGCACTGGGGGTGAGCCCGTAACCATGGCCGACCGACACCCGCTGTTCATGCCGCTGATCTTCGTCGGCGGCCTGATCTTCGGCTTCGGGCTCGGTTTCAGCCACATGGCCCGCCCCGAGGTCGTCCTGAACTTCCTGCAGTTCGAGGACTTCGGACTGCTGTTCGTGATGGGCGGCGCGGCGGTCGTCTCCGGTATCGCCTTCGCGCTGGTGCCGAGACTGTTCGACCGCGCGCCGTTGACCGGCGACACCTACGGCCGACGGCTGAAGCCGTTCGACCGCAACGTCCTGATCGGCGGCGCGATCTTCGGCGTCGGCTGGGGGCTGTCGGGGATCTGTCCCGGTGCGGCCTACGCCAGCCTCGGCGTCGGCAACGTCACGATCCTGTGGGCGCTGGCGGGGATGTTCGTCGGCGCCTACGCGCAGGGGTACTGGCGCAGCCAGCGCGCCGCGTCCGAGACCGCAACGGCCGCCGACTAACCGTTTTCTCGCTCTAACTATGGACCCCGCAACGATACTGCTGTTCGTCGTCGCGGCCGTCTCGAGCCTGTTCATGGCCTGGGTCATCGGCGCCGGCTCGAGCGGCGCGACGCCGTTCGCCCCCGCGGTCGGCGCCAACGCGATCGGAACGATGCGGGCCGCCTTCGTCGTCGGCATCCTCGGCTTCGCCGGGGCCGTCACGCAGGGGGCGAGCGTCTCCGAGGCCGTCGGTCGGGATCTGATTCAGGGCGTCACGCTACCCGTCTCGAGCGTCATCGTCGTTCTGTTGATCGGTGCGGGACTGATGGCGATCGGGATCTCCACCGGCTACCCGATCGCGACGGCGTTTACCGTCACCGGCTCGGTGATCGGCGTCGGGCTCGCGCTGGGAGGCGATCCCGCCTGGGCGAAGTACGTCGAGGTCGGCGCTGTCTGGCTGCTGACCCCGTTCGTCGGCGGCGGACTCGCCTACGCCATCGCCAGCGTCCTCCCGCGTCCCGACGTCCCCGAGCGCGACAGCGTTCCGGTGCTCGCGGGCTTCGTCGGCGCCGTCGTCGCGAACCTCGAGTTCGCGTTCTTCGAGCGGGGGACCCTCGTCGCCACGAGCGCCGGCGCCCTCCCGCTCGAGGGTCCCGTCGTCGCGGGCGCGCTCACGCTCGGCGCCGGCGTCCTCGCCGCGCTCGTCGTCCGGTGGGACGTCGCCCGCGACAAGGCGGGTGGGCTGCGGCGATTCCTGCTCGTCCTCGGGGGGCTCGTCGCGTTCTCCGCGGGGGCGAGCCAGGTCGGACTCGCCGTCGGCCCGCTGCTTCCGTTGCTCGACGAGGTCTCGATGGTGTCGCCGATCGTCGTCCTGCTCGGCGGCGGGGTCGGAATCCTCGTCGGCTCCTGGACGGGCGCACCGCGGATGATCAAGGCCGTCTCCCAGGAGTACGCCTCGCTCGGCCCGCGGCGATCGATCGCGACGCTCGTTCCCTCCTTTCTGATCGCCCAGACGGCGGTCCTGCTGGGCGTGCCGGTCTCGTTCAACGAGATTATCGTCAGCGCCGTCATCGGCGCCGGGCTGGCCGTAGGCGGCGGCGCCGGCGTCAGTCCCCGAAAGCTCGGGGTCACGGTGTTCGCCTGGATCGGCTCGTTCGCGCTCGCGTTCGGCCTCGGGTACGGGGCGATACTCCTCGCGAACGCGTAACGCCGGCTCGGAACGCGGACGCCGCGTCATTCCACGAACGGGTTCGTGCGGCCGGTTTCGCAACTATTAGGCGCGCGAGCAACCAACTCGAGGCCATGGAAGATCGATTTCTCCGGGCGGCCCGCGGCGAGCGAACCGACCGGCCACCGGTGTGGATGATGCGACAGGCGGGCCGGTACCTCCCGGAGTATCGCGAGCTGCGCGAGGACTACTCGTTTCTCGAGGCGATCTCGACCCCCGAGATCGCGACCGAGATCACCCTCCAGCCCTGGGAGCGGTTCCGGCCCGACGGCGTCGTCATGTACTCCGACATCCTCACCGTCCTCGAGCCGCTCGGCTTTTCCTATCACCTCGAGTCCGGCGTCGGCCCGGTCGTCGACGACCCCGTCGAGTCGCCGGCCGACACTCGCCGGGATCGGGGCGACGTCGAGGAGGAACTGTGGTACGTCGGCGAGTTGCTCGAGCGACTGGCCGACGAGCTCGGCGAGCGGGCGGCCGTCCTCGGCTTTACGGGCGGGCCGTTCACGCTCGCGGCTTACGTCTGCGAGGGAACCCCCTCGCGGACGTTCATGGACGTCCGCCGCCTGCGCGCGGAACACCCCGAGGCGTTCGAGCGGCTGCTGCGGGCGTTTACCGACGTGATCGTCGACTACGTCCGCTACCAGGTCGAGTCGGGCGCCGACGCGATCCAGCTGTTCGACACCTACGCCGGGCTGCTCTCGCCCGCCGACTACCGGCGCTTCCTGCTGCCGTTGCACCGGGAGATCGTCGACGCCGTCGACGTCCCGACGATCGTCTTCGTTCGCAACGTCAGCGGCAACCTCGACCTGCTCGCCGACACCGGCGCCGAGGTCGTCAGCCTGGACTGGACGGTCGACCTCGAGGACGCCCGCGAGGAACTCGGGGAGCGGGCGATTCAGGGCAACCTCGATCCCGCCTTGCTGTACGGCGACCCCGAGACCGTCCGGGAGCGAACCCGCGAGGTCGTCGCGGCCGCGGGCGAGGCGGGCCACATTCTGAATCTGGGCCACGGCGTCGACCGGAACGTCCCCGTCGAGAACGTCGCGGCCTTCTTCGAGGCGGCAAAGTCGGTCTCGCGGACGGAGTAGCCCGTCCGGCGACCGCTCGAGTTTAGGCGCGGTCCGTCGCGGCGGGGTCGACCGCCGCGTCGACGACGTCGCTGGCGCGGCCGACGAGGACCGCGTTGACCACCGCTCCCAACAGCAGGACGACGCCGCTGAAGTACAGCCAGGTGACCAGCAGGAGAATGCTCGCGATGAGGTTGCTCTCGTCCCCGGCGAGGGAGGCGTACATCTGGAACAGCACCTGCAGGAGCGCCCAGCCGACGGCCCCGACGAGCGTCCCCGGGAGCACGTCCCGCGGCTCGACGTCGATCTCCGGGAAGAGGTAGTACATCGGGAAGAAGGCGACGACGAGACAGGCGACGAGCAGCAGGGGCACCACGAGCCCGACGAACGGAACGAACGAGAAGAAGGCGACGACGCTGGTGGCGACGACCATCGCGAGGATCCCCAGCGTGAGCGTCAGGAGCATCACCAGGCCGTTCTTGACCTGGCCGACGAACGACTCACGGGCGGTCGTCTCGTAGATCTCGGAGAAGGCGGTGTCGATGCCGCGAAACACCTTGAGCGCGCCCCAGACGAGCGTGAGTATCCCGATGATCGACGCGCTCAGCGTCGAGCCGGCGCCGGCGTCGGACTGCTGTTCGATCATCACCTCGATGACCCCGCCGACCGACTGGGAGACGTTGCTGGTCGCGACCTCGATGACTCGCTGTTGCAGACTCGGATCGACGAACGACACCGCGAGCAGGACGAACATGAGCAGCGGAACGAGGGAGACAAACGCGCTGTAGGCGATGCTTCCGGCCAGGAAGGTGACGTTCTTCTCGCTGAAGACCGCCTTGACCAGCTTCGCCTGCGCGAGAGCGGACTGCGTATCCATACCTATCGTCTCTCCGCCCGGACAATTAATCGGTCCCCCTGATTCGCCCCGCGGTCGTTCGGCCCGCACCGCCGGCGGGCGATCCGTCGGCTACCGCGGGGCCCCGATCCGCGCCCGAAACGAGCGGAGCGAGCGGGTCGGTCGCGCTACCGCGGCGCCAGCCCGGCGTTGTAACAGTACGTGCCCGGCTCGGGCCGACACTCGCACTGGCGGAGCTGGTAGTACGACGGCTCGAACCCCGAGAGGAACGGCTCGACGGCGTCGGCGAGCAGCGTCGCGAACCGCGGGTCGTCGTGGGGAATCGGCACCCGGTGGAGCTCGAGGCCGACCGCCTCGGCGTCCTCGCGCAGGTCGATATCGAGCTCGACCAGCGTCTCGGACTGCTCGTGCATGAAGCTCATCGGCTCGACGACGACCCGTTCGGCCTCGCCCTCGAGGTTCTCGACGACGTCCTCGGTGTCGGGTTCCGTCCACTCGATCCCGCGGTTGGCGTGGTTCTGGTAGCCGATCTCGTAGTCGTCGATTCCGAGCATGTCGGCGATTACCGACGCGTGTTCCTCGACGTACCGGTCGTACCGGCTGTTGCCCTCCAGGTACTTCCGCGGCGTCCCGTGGGCCGAAAAGACGAACGCGGTGTCGGGGTCCTCGAGGTCGACGCCCTCCTCGTCGACGAACTCGCGGATCCCCTCGGCCCTGAGCCGGTTGTACGCCGGCACCCGGTGCCAGCCGGTGATCGCCGCGAACTCGGGGTCATACCCCTCGCAGTCCTCGATCGCCGCCTCGAGGGAGTCGATCGCGGCGACCGTCGTCGAGGGGCCACACAGCGGGTAGATCGGGACGGCGATCACCGAGTCGATCCCGTCCGCGGCCAGCGTCGCCGGGAGGTCGGTTATCAGCGGCTCCATGAACTGCATCGCGTGGTAGAGTTCGACCTCGTGGCCGCGCTCGGTCAGGGCGTCCTCGAGGGCTTCGGCCTGGGCGGTCGCCTGTTCCTGCAGGGGCGACCCCCCGATTTCCTCGTACTCCTCGAGCAGGCTCGGCAGCCGTCGCTCGGCCAGCTCGCGGGAGCGCTCCCAGGCCGCCTCCTCGGAGTCGGCCTCCTCGAGGTCGGCGTTGTCGAAGAAGATCCGGGTGAGGTAGTCGCGGACCGTCTCGCGGTCCGGCTCGGCCGGTTCGCCGAAGTTCAACAGCACGACGCCGGTGGTCATGCGCGGCCGTTAGGACGGGGGTGGTATAGGTACTTCGGAGCCGGAAGTCGAGTCAGCTCACGCGCCGCTCGAGGACCCCTCGGCCAGTTCGTCGGCCAATCGCGCCGCGTTCCGGAGCCGTCCCGGAATCCCGGGGCGGCCGACGAAGTTCGAACAGAGGTGGATCCCGTCGGGGAGCTCGAGGTCGTCGATGGCCCGCCAGGAGCGGTCGTACGCCGGCATCCCCGGCTCCCAGCGGTGGACGTGGATCGGGGTCGCCGGCGCGCCGGTGATGCGCTCGAACTCGGCGGCCCCGACCCGTCCCAGCTCCGCCTCGGAGGCCTCGGTCAGCGCCGGGTAGCTCAGCGGGTCGACGTAGCAGGTGAACAGTCCGTCCCGATCGAGGAAGCTCGAGTTCCAGGTGAGCCCGCTGATCTGCGCGTCCGATCCCGGGGGGATGAGCGTCCCGATCCCGGTGCCGTCGAACGCCGACTCGAGAAAGACCATCCCGATCGGGTTGTAGTTGAACCGCCGCAGCGTCGCCTCGAGGTCGGCGTCGATCGGCGCGAGCAGGTCCGCACACGTCGGCGCCGGCGCCGTCAGGACGACCTCGTCGACCCGCTCCGTCCCCTCGGCCGTCTCGAGTTCGTACCCGCCCTCGCGCTCGCGGATCGACTCGACGGGCGTCTCGAGGCTGATCGCGTCCGCGTGGGCCTCGTACAGTCCGTCGGTCAGCTCGCCGAGGCCGTCCTCGAAGGTACAGATCGGCGGCGACTCCCCGCCCTCCCAGAGCGTTCGGACGACCCACAGGAGGACGCTCCGGTCGACCCCGGCCTTCTCGAGGACGCGACCCAGCGAGTACTCGACGAGCATGTCCCGGGGATCGGTTCCGTACAGCCCGCTGTACAGCGGGCCGAGGTACCGGCGGGCCGCCTGGGTTCCCAGCTTTCGAACAAGGAAGTCGTCGACCGTCTCGTCGGGCCTGGCGGGCCCGGTCAGCGGCTCGAGGAGCATCCGGAGCTTTCCGAGCGGGCCGAGCAGGTCGGTCGTCACCGCCTCCCGGACCGACAGCGGCGCCACCCGCAACTCGCCGTCGTGGTAGACGTAGATCGGCTGGTCGTCGTCGCCGAACGCCAGTCGGTCGCGGAGTCCGAGGTCGTCGACGATCGACTCGAGTCCCGGCGTCAGCCGGAGCCGCTGCGGTCCCAGCTCGACGACGCGCCCGTCGACGCGCCTGCTCTGTACGACCCCGCCGGGCGCCTCGCGCGCCTCGAACGCGGCGACATCGACGTCCTGTTCGGCGAGCGAGTGCACCAGCGCGAGCCCCGAAATCCCTGCTCCGACGACACCGACCTTCATCGTCCGTCCTTTCGAGCGGAGCCTTTTCGGTGTATCGTCACGCGACCGTCGCCGCCCTCAGACTCGGGGTCGGTCGCGAGGGCTCGACCGCGCTGGTCGGCGTACAGCACCGGGATCGGGACGCGGGCACCGAGCTGCCGGGCCGGCGGGCGTCGACCTCGACGTTCGCGACTGCGGCCAGCGACTCGATCGTCGGCTCGAGGCGTCGCTGCGGGTCCCGCGTTTCCGGTCAGGATTCGATCGCGTTCGTCCGCAGTGTTCTCATCGTGCGAGGGGACGCGTCCGGCACAATAGCTGTGCGTAAATAGGACAATACGTCTGTCGCAGTTGTCCGTCACTGCCTGTACGGCGTTCTCGGAACTACGCCACCTTACATGTCAATAATCGCCGGTCTTTCCCTCAGAGCCTATATCTCTTTCGTCCGTTCCAGCCGGAGAGGATTTTGTAGCAGTGCTTATACCGTACAATAGCGTATGTTCGACTGTGATCGAACAATGACGACCGCACGTGAACGGCTCGGACGATCCGTCCCGGCGCTTGCGGTGACCGGTGTGGTCTTTCTCGCCGGTGCGGCGGCGACGGGCGCTGCACAGAGCCACGGCGGCGGATCGATGGGCGGCTGGGGCGGCTGGGGCGGCGGCTGGCTGTTCTGGCCGCTGGTACTGGTCGGCCTGCTCGCGCTCGCGGCCGTCTGGGTCGGGAGCCGCGACGGGGGGTCGACCGCACGCGCACGGACCGGGGAACCGGACCGAGCGCTCGAGGAGCTCCGCGAGCGCTACGCTCGCGGCGATCTCTCCGACGAGGAGTTCGAGCGGCGACGGCGGAAACTGCAAACTCGAGGCCAACGACAATGACAGAGACTACCGAACCAGACGTGACGATCGACTCGCGCGACGCAACGTGTCCCGGCCCGCTGATGGACCTCATCGGGCGGGTGAAGACGCTCGAGCCCGGCACCGTCGTCGAGCTCCAGACGACCGAACGCAACTCCACGACGGACGTGCCGGAGTGGCTCGAAGAGGCCGGCCACGACCTGCTCGGGATCGACGAGCGCGACGACCACTGGAACATCTACGTGGAGGTGAACTGAGATGCACCGCATCGCGATCGTCGGCGCCGGAACGGGCGGGACGGTACTCGCGAACCGGCTCGCCGAGGAGCTACAGACGGAGATCGAGGCCGGCGACGTCGAGGTCCGGCTGATCACGGCCGACCCGGAGCACGTCTACAAACCGATGTTCCTGTACGTGCCCTTCGGGAAGAAGACGGTCGAGGACGCCAAACGCCCGGTCGAGGAGCTGATCGACCGCCGCGTGACGCTCTCGATCGGGCGGGTGATCGACGTCGACACCGACCGCAAGAAGCTGTCGTTCGCCGACAGCTCGGTGCTCGCGTACGACCAGCTCGTGCTGGCGACCGGCGCGACCCTCGAGCCCGAGGCCGTCCCCGGCCTCGCGGAGGGCGGCCACCACTTCTACGGCCCCGACGGCGCGGAACGGCTTCGGGACGAACTCGCCGAGTTCACCGAGGGCCACCTCGTGTTGAGCGTCGTCGGCGTCCCTCACATGTGCCCGGCCGCGCCCGTCGAGTTCGTGCTGATGGTCGACGACTGGCTGCGCGAGCGCGGCCTGCGCGAGGACGTCGACCTCACCTACACGTACCCGATCAACCGCGCCCACGGCCTCGAGTCGATCGCCGACTGGGCGACCGACCTCTTCGAGCGGCGGGACATCGCCCTCGAGACGTTCTTCAACGTCGAGGAGATCGACCCCGACGACGAAGTCATCGGAACCGTCGAGGGCAACGAGCTGGAGTACGACCTGCTCGTGGCGATCCCGCCTCACGCGGGCAGCGACCTCGTGACCGACGCGGGACTGGGCGAGGACGGCTGGGTCGACGTCGACAGGAACACGCTCGAGGCGACCAACGCCGAGGACGTCTACGCGGTCGGCGACGTCGCGGACGTCCCCACCAGTAAAGCCGGAAGCGTCGCCCACTACGAGGCGGGCGTCGTCGCCGACCGCCTCGCCAGCCGCGTTCGCGGGCAGACGCCGACGGCGACCTACGACGGCAAGACCGTCTGCTTCCTCGAGGCCGGGATGAGCGAGGCGACGTTCATCGAGTTCACGTACGGCGAGGAGCCGTTCGTCCGCGAGCCGTCGAAACCGCTCCACTGGGCGAAGCTGGGGTACAACGAGTCCTACTGGCTCACCGCGCGAGGGCTACTCTGATGTCTGAGACAGAACCCACGACCGACGCCGCGGAACCGGACCTCGAGAC
Organism: Natronococcus jeotgali DSM 18795; assembly: GCF_000337695.1. Taxonomy (GTDB): domain Archaea; phylum Halobacteriota; class Halobacteria; order Halobacteriales; family Natrialbaceae; genus Natronococcus; species Natronococcus jeotgali. The sequence continues at coordinate 118,914 of NZ_AOIA01000017.1, read as the reverse complement.
CCTCGAGGAACTGGTCGCCGAGAACCCCGAGGCGGTCGCCCGGTTCCTCGAGCGCCTCGAGGTGGTCAACGACCTGCTCGACACCGCGGATCTGGCGACGGCCGCGATGGACGACCGAATGGTCCAGGAGCTGTCGGGCACCGCGACGAACCTCGGCGCCGCCGCGGACGGCCTGGCGACCGACGAGGTCGCCGCTCTCGGCGAGGCGACCGGGGAGAACGCCGACGACCTGGCCGCGGCCCTCGAGACGGTCGCGCGAATGCAGCGGTCGGGCACCCTCGACGACCTCGCGGCGCTTGCCGACCTCGCCGCGCTCGCCTCGGACGCAATGGACGACGGGATGGTGACCGACCTCGCGGCGACCGGTACCCGTCTCGGCGAACTGGCCGACACCGCGGGCGACGACGACGTCGCGCGCACGCTCGCGGCGCTGCTCGAGGCCGTCGGCGAAGCGGGTTCCGAACCCGCCGAGCCCGTCGGCCCGCGGGGAATCGTCGAAGCGATCCGAGACGCGGACGTCCGGGCCGGGCTTGGCTTTTTCCTCTCGCTCGCGAAGGCGGTCGGGCGGTCGATCCGGTAACCGCCCGATTCCGTTTCCGCCCCGGCTCGCGACGGGCGGTCCGCCCGAGTGCGGTGCCGTGTGTCACTCACTCACGGAAGTTTATCCAACCAACAGTACAAGTACCGGTATGGAGACGTCCTCGAGTGCCGTTTCAGCCGCATCCGATCAGTCGACGGAACCGGCGGCACGCCCCGTCGTCCGACGGCAGGCGGCGTTCGTCGTGCTCACCTTCCTCGGGATGGTGAGCGGGCTGCTCGGCAGCTGGTTCGGTGCTCCCGACTGGCTCGTGTGGGGCAGCTACGCGGTCGCGTACGTCTTCGGCGGCTGGTACGGGCTCAAAGAGAGTCTCAGAGCGATCCGGAAACCCGCGGTGGAGATCGACCTCCTGATGGTCCTCGCGGCGCTCGGCGCCCTGTTTATCGGCGCCCCCTTCGAGGGCGCGATGTTGCTGTTTCTGTTCTCGCTGTCGGGCGTCCTGGAAGAGTACGCCATCGGTCGATCCCGAACCGCGATCAGGTCGCTCATCGAGATGCGTCCGGAGTCGGCCCAGATCCTCCGCGACGGCACGGAAACGCCGACGCCGATCGACAACGTCGAGGTCGGCGACGTGTTCGTCGTCCGCCCCGGCGATCGGCTACCGCTGGACGGCGTCGTCGAGTCCGGCGAGAGCACGGTCGACCAGTCCTCGCTCACCGGCGAGTCCGTTCCCGTGACGAAAGAACCCGGCGACGAGGTGTTCAGCGGGACGATCAACGAGACGGGCAGTCTCGAGGTACGGGTCACCCGCGAGGCCCAGGAGTCGGCGATCTCCCGGCTCATCCACATGGTCGAACGGGCCCAGGAGAAGCGGGCGCCGACCCAGCAGCTGATCGACCGCTTCGAGCAGCCCTACGTGGTGAGCGTCATCGCGCTGACCGCGCTCGCGATCGCCCTCCCGATCGCGCTCCTGGATCACCCGTTCGACTCGACGTTCTACCGGGCGATGACGCTCATGGTCGCGGCCTCGCCCTGCGCGGTCATCATCTCGACGCCCGCGGCGGTGCTCTCGGCGATCTCCGCGGGCGGCCGACAGGGCGTCCTGTTCAAGGGCGGCGAACACATCGAGACGGCGGGCAGCGTCGACGCCGTGGCCTTCGACAAGACGGGCACCCTGACGGAGGGCAACACCCGGCTGACCGACGTGCGCGCTCGCGGACCCGTCTCTAGCGACGGCGGTTCGGTCGGCGGCGAACTGATCGCCGAGGAGTCGCTGACCGACGATCGGCTGCTCGCCATCGCGGCCGCGGTGCAGTCCCGATCCGAACACCACCTCGGCGAGGCGACCGTCGAGGCCGCCCGAGAGCGGGACCTCGAGATCCCCGCCGCGACCGGGTTCGAGGCGGTCGTCGGCAAGGGCGTCCGCGCGACCGTCGAGGGGCGAACGATCCACATCGGCAACCCCCGATACGTCCGTACCGAACTCGAGGAGCAATCGATCGACGGGCTCGAGGCCGGTCTCGACGCCGTTCGCGACCTCGAGCACGGCGGGAAGACGAGCGTGCTCGTCGTCGGCGAGACCGACGATCGGCTGCGGGTGCTCGGCTGGCTCGCCTTCAGCGATACGATCCGATCCGACGCGGCCGAGACCATCGAACGGCTCCGCGAGCGCGGCGTCGAGCAGATCGTCATGCTCACGGGCGATAACGAACGGGTCGCCCAGTATATCGCCGAGGAACTCGGGATCGACGAGGTGTACGCGGAGCTGCTCCCCGAGGAGAAGGTCGACCACATCGAGGCGCTCCAGGAGCGCCACGAGGCCGTCGCGATGGTCGGCGACGGCGTCAACGACGCGCCCGCGCTCGCGACGGCCGATATCAGCATCGGCATGGGCGGCGCGGGGACCGACGTGGCCCTCGAGACGGCCGACATCGTGCTCATGTCGGACAGGCTCGATCGGCTGCCGTACGCGTTCGCGCTCAGCAAGGAGACGCGACGAACGCTGTACATCAACTTCGCCATCGCGTTCGGCGCGATCGCGATCATGGTGACGGCGATCCTCACGGCGGGGATTCCGCTGCCGCTCGCGGTGGTCGGCCACGAGGGCTCGACCGTGCTCGTCAGCCTGATCGGGTTGCGGCTGCTCCGGTTCGACGGCTGAGCGCCGGTTTCTACGCCGAGTAAGCCGCGCTCAGGAGGCGACCGTCCGCGTTCGCACCGACCGCCGGTGGCCGACGATTCCGATCAGGTAGTACCCCCAGACCCCGAGCAGGACGGCGTATCCCGGCCCGCGTAACAGCGCCGACCACGACTGATCCTGGTAGAAAAAGCCGATTCCGACGACCAGTACCGCGAGGTTCCAGGCGAGGACGGTCCGCGTGCCGACGACCGAGGGAACGCCCGCTGTGGGGACCAGCCCGCGAGTGTGGTCGCCAGCGTCGGAACGCACGCTGGCACCGGGCCACTCGAGGGAGCGCGCGACGAGCAGCGAGCCCGCGAGCGCGATCGGGAGCGCCCAGCCCAGAAAGAAAAAGTGCAACGCGCCCGTCTCGAGCCGCGGCTCGGGAATCCCGAGCGGAACGCCGAACAGGACGAACGGGGCGAAGCCGGCCGGGCCGAGGATCCACGCTTGGGCGGCGAGCACCGAGAGGGCCGTTCCGTTCGGCGTGCCGGCGCGGTAGGTCCGGAAGAGCGTGTAGACGTACAGGAGGTAGCCGGCGGCGTACAGCGCTAGCCCGGTCGCGGTCACGGTCCGTCCCATGTCGAGCACCGGCCCGACGACGAGCGGGACGATGCCGAGTGCGAACAGGGGAAACGAGTACCGTTTCAGACGCTGGCTGTACAGCTCCGCGTCGACGAGCCGCGGAAAGAGGTCGTACAGCGTGCCGATCGCCGCGAGTCCCAGAAAGCCCCACGCGTTGGCGTGGACGTGGGCCTCGCGGAGCCCCAACCAACCCCCGGGGACGTCCAAACTGCGGCTGAACAGCCCGAACGCGAGCCCGAGTCCGAGCAGGTAGACGAGCGGCGAGAGCAGGTAGAAGCCGACGGTCGGATCCCGAACTCGCTCGCCGTCGCTGCGGCGTGCCATCGCGACCAGTGCGGCGAACAGCCAGCCCGTCAGCAGCCAGATCGTCGCGAGACCGACCTCGAACCACAGCGGTTCGCCGAACGCGCGGCCGTACCACGCGAGTACGAGCGCGCCGTTCAGCCCGAGAAAGACCGCGCCCGTCGTTCGCGACGACGGCGCCGGGCGTCCGAGTTTTCGGGCCGCCAGCTGCGGCAGCGTCCCGAAGAGCAACTGGGTGAACGCGCCGACCGTAACGAAGTGGATGTGCGTCCACGTGATCCACGACGCCGCGGGAACGAGGCCGAACTCCTGGAGCCCCTGGTAGAGCGCGAGCAGGAGCCCGACGGCCAGAAAGCCGATGCCAGCGGCGTGAAACGGCGTCAGCGAGAGCGACGGCCCGTCGTCCGGTCGACGGACGCGGTCGCCGGTAGCGTGACGTGTATCGCTTGACTGCGCGGTCGGTCCGGACATACGCGTTCGATCGAACCGCGGTCGGATATCACTTCTCGCGAACGGCTCCGACACCTTCGAACATGTTCGAAGTCGCGCTGACGGCGACGGCCCGCCAAGCGGCGAACGAATGCCCCGCGCAAAACTCACTGGAGGCGCCGTTCGCGGTCGAAGACGGGGCGGTGACCTGGGAGCTGACGACGAGTGCGGACCGGCTGTCGGCGCTCGACGACACCCTCGAAGAGAACGCGATCGCGTACCGCCTCGAGCGCGGCTACTACGACGTCCCGCGGGAGGCGACGCTGACGGCCGTCGCCTCGCACCTCGAGATCGACGTGTAGCGACGTCTTGCACCGCGCCGAAGGGTCGATCGCGCGCTGGTTCGCCGCGGAGTGTGTCGGCCGACGCGAGCGGTGAGCGCGGACTAGTCCGCGCTCGTCGCGACTCCCGACGGGAACCCATCGTCCGTCGCGCGATCGTCGTCGAAGAAGCGCTCGAAGACCTTCCGCTGGCCGGCCCGAAGGTGCTGGAGGTACGTCGACTGGCAGACGCCCATCCTGTCGGCGAGTTCGTCGCCGCTGGACTCGCGGGGCCACTCGAAGAAACCGCCGAAGTGGGCCAGCTGGAGGGCCTCGAGCTGGCGGTCGGTGACCCGGTCCTCGACTGCGGATCGGAACTCGCCGCGGGTGTCGGGTGCCCGGTCGCGTTCGCGCTGTCCCACGAGATCCGCCCCCGGATGTGATTCGGAGACGGCGTCGACGACGCTGCGGACGTCGGCCGTTTCGGCGAGTTCGGCGACCAGCGTGCTTTCCGAGCCGTCGGCGACGAGCGATCGGACGGCGGCGCCGTACCGCGCGAACGTAGCGACGACGGCCGTGTCCCGGACGGTGACCCGAACCAGCGGCTCGTCGCCGTCGCGGATCGGCTGTGCAGCCACGACGCCGTCGGTGTCCGCGGCGGACGCGACGACGTCGTCGGCGTCGGCGCCGCGAATCGTAACGAACTCGACGAGTTCGCCGTCGCCGCCGGTCGTTACGCGCTCGAGTTCGAGTTCACACTCGAGGGTCGCGGCGAGCGACAGTAGCGGATCGTCCGTGGGCGCCAGATCGAACGTAAGCTGGGTGACGCGGTCGGTGACGAGCGAGCGCTGGCTCTCGGCGGCGGTGATCGCGTACGCGATCGTCTCGCCGAGCTCGTCGAGGACCTCGACGTCCAGCGCCTCGACGGCGTTGTCGTCGGTAGTGTGGAGCACGAGCGCGCCGTACCGGGCGTCCCAGTAGGAGATCGGGATGGCGACCGTGGCAGCGGCGGCGATCGACCGACACTCACAGCCGTCCTCGCTCTCGCCGCACGTTCGCGTTACGTGCGTCATATCCGTCTCGAGTGCCCGATCGACGACCGTCTCGGGGTCGCTATCGTTGACCGCGGCAACGACCGCCTCGAGGGAGTCGTCGTCGATGCCGACGCTCGTGTTCGCGCGAACGGTGTCGGTCGCGGCGTTCCGGGCCGCGAACCACGCCGATTCGTACGGTGAAGCGTCCGCGAACTGCTCGCAAGCGACGGTTTCGACGTCGGCTTTCGACTCCGCGCGGAGCAGTTCGCGGTTGACGTCTCGGATGATCTCGTTGGTCGTGTTCAACAGTTCGAGACGGTCGTGCTGGTCGCGGATTCGGAGTTCGCGTTCCTTCCGGTCGGTGATATCGGTCTCGACCGCAACGAACCCCTCGACGGCCCCCGTCCCGTCGGTGATCGGGGCGATCGTCACGTCGACCCAGCAGAGGTCGCCGTCCTCTCGCCGATTGACTATTTCGCCGTCCCAGACGTCGCCGTCGGCGATCGTTCCCCAGAGGTCGTCGTAGAACGCATCGTCGTGCCGACCGGAGCTCCACAGGTTCGGCGTCTCCCCGACGACCGCCGACGGCGCGTATCCCGTTACGGACGCCGTCGCGGGATTAGCGTACTCGATCCGGCCGTCTGGATCGGTAACAAAGATCGCGTGGCCGGCATACTCGACGGCTTTCCGGAACCGACGGAGACGATCGTTAGTCGCGGTCAGTTCGCCTTTGATTCGGGTTTCCTCCTCGACGTACTGGGCGAGATAGTAGACCGCCCCGAGGGCGAAGACGCTCACGAGAAGTCCGGGGAGTTCGGCGATACCGGCGCCGCCGTCAGCCTGTGCCGTCCAGAGCTGTCGCGACGCCATGAGCCCGAGCATCGCGGTCAGGAAGGCGAAGCGTCGATCGCCGCTGCGGTGAAGCAACAGGACCGAGTAGCCGGTCCCGGCGAGCCGAAGCAGGATCGACGCGACGAGCAACAGGCTCATCGCATCCACCTCGAGTGGCGGGGCGATCGGGTTGCCGGGACGTGGAACATAGCTACACGTACCAGTCGTCACCAAATATGAGCTGTCCGCGTTCCTACGCGGTTGGAATGGCTGTTTGTGGGCCACGTGACCGGTTATTTTGGTAGGTCCGGTTCTCGGGATCGAGTTCACGAGATCGGCAGACCGACCCGGTCCCCAACAGTATGGGTAGCCGGTCCAAGCGGGGACTCGACGCCGGAACCCGGCCCCAACAGTATCGGTAGAACGCTCAGCCACCTGGGGCCCCTTGGAATACATGTATGAACTCGAGACACCGCGTCCCGCGACGGCCGTCGGCCGGTGGTCGGCGATGAGCGCCGACGGACCGATGCCGGCTGTTCCGGAGACGGGGTCGGGCAGCGACGAGACGTACGACGCAATGGTCGACGTCGAGGCGACCGATCCCCGCGAAGAACTCGAGAAGACGGAGTATCGAACCGACCTGGGCATCGAGATGGCCGAGGACGCCCGCCGTGTCAGCAACGGCGCCCTCTCGAGTGCGGCCTACTGGGAGAAGTACGACGGCGACGCGGCCGCGGAGTTCGGCGAGGCCTACCGCGAGACGCCGAACCCGGCCGTCGACTGTGCCGACGGCACGATCGACGACGAGACCGCCGAGTCGCTCGGCTGCTCGGTGGGGACGATGGCGAGCATCGCGGAGGGGCTCGAGGGGTCGGAGTCGGAGAGCGACGGTGAGAACGGCGACGACACGCGCTGGGGGATGGTCATCGACCTGCAGAAGTGTATCGGCTGCGAGTCGTGTACGGTCGCGTGCAAGGCCGAGAACCGGACGCCGCCGGGCGTCTCATACAACGTGGTCATGGAGCGTGAGGAGGGCGAGTTCCCGAACGTCACTCGGACGAACGTCCCGCGCCCGTGCATGCAGTGTGAGAATCCGCCCTGTGTGCAGGTGTGTCCGGTCAGCGCGACCTACAAGATGGACAACGGCGTCGTCAACATCGACTACGACCGGTGTATCGGCTGTCGGTACTGCATGGTCGCGTGTCCCTACGACGCGCGCTACTTCGACTTCGGGGAGAACTACGACGGCGAGTTCGAGGAAGCGGGCGAACTGTCGAGTCCCGAGTACGGGATGGATCGCGGATCACGCGAGGACGGCGAATCGCCGATCGGCAACGTACGGAAGTGTAACTTCTGTCACCACCGCTTGGAGCGCGGCGAGGAGCCGGCCTGCGTCGAGACCTGTGTCGGTGACGCCCGCTACATGGGGAACCTCGAAGATACCGACAGCGAGGTGAACGAACTGGCCTCCTCCTCCCGCGCGTTCCAGTTGAAGGAGAAGGAGGGGACCGACCCGAACGTCTACTACCTCAAGTGATCGCGCATGGCAACACAAACACAGACCGTAACCGGCCGCTTGCGGGGGAATCGCCTCCGGATCGTCTGGTACGTCCTGCTGATCGCACTACTCGCGATCGGCGCGTACGGCGGCTACCTGCGCGTCACCGAGGGGCTCCGATCGACGAACCTCACGAGTACGGTCCCGTGGGGCGCGTGGGTCGCATTTTACATCTACTTCGTCGGCCTCTCGGCGGGCGCGTTCCTCGTGAGCACGCTCTCGAACGTCTTCGAGGTCGAGGGGATGCACGAGATCGAACGCGAGGCGCTGTTCGTCGCGGTCGTCTCGATGATCGTCGCGCTCACGTTCGTGATGGTCGACCTCGGGCGGATGGACCGACTCTGGCACCCGTTCGCGTGGCGACAGCCGCTGTCGGTCCTCTCCTGGGAGGTCCACGCGTACGCGCTGTACGTCGTCGTCCTCTCGGGCGAACTGTACTTCTCGATGCGAGGCGACCTCGTCGCGACGAGCGAGACCGACGACGGACTGCGGGGACGGATCGCCGGCCTGCTCACGCTCGGCCGGACGGACACGAGCCAGGAAGCCCTCGAGACCGATCGGACGTGGCTCAAACGCCTCGGCATCGTCGGCATCCCGCTCGCGATCGTCTTCGTCCACGGCGGCACCGGAAACCTGTTCGCGGTCGCCGCCGCGCGGAGCTACTGGTTCAGCGCGCTGTTCCCGGTGATCTTCATCACCTCGGCGGTCGTCAGCGGGATGGCGCTGATCGCCCTGCTGTACGTGCTCCGGGCGCGCCTCGGCGGCCGCACGCTCGATCCGGCGCTGTTAGAGCGCATGGCGGCGCTGTTCGTCGGCTTCGTCGCCCTCGACGCGTCGCTGAAAGTGCTCGAGGCGTTCGTCGGACTGTACAGCCTCCACCCGGGCGACGTGGAGACGTGGCTGACGATCGCGACCGGCGAGATGTGGTGGTCGTTCTGGCTGGTGATGGTCGGCCTCGGCTGGGTCGCGCCGCTCGTGCTGTTACACCGGCGCGACTGGCGTCGCCGACCGACGTTCGTCGCCGCCGCGGGCGCGAGCGTCGTTCTCGGCGTGGTCGGTACCCGTTTCAACATCGTCGTGCCCGCCCAGATCGAGCCCGCACTCTACGGCCTGCCGACGGGCGAATACGTCCCGTCGACGCCGGAGTGGCTCCTCTCGCTGGGCATCGTTGCGCTCGGTGCGCTCCTGCTTACGATCGGCACGGAACTGCTTCCGCTCGTTCCACGCGGTGAGACCCATGACTGATTCGAACGCGACCCACACGGACCCCGGAACAGAACGGACGGACGAACCACCAGCCGACGGTATCGATCGCCGCGATTTCGTCAAGGCGGTCGGCGGCATGGGGGCGCTCTCGCTCTCCGGCGGTATCGCGAGCACCGTGCTTGATTTCGACGGCTGGTTCGGCGAGGACGGTCACGGCGTCGGCACCGAGTACGGCGACTACGAGGCGTCGGACGTCGTCTACACGACCTGCGGGCAGTGCAACACGTTCTGCCCGATCAAAGTTCGGCTGGCCGACGAGAGCGGGACCGGCGAGTACAGTTCGCTCGTGCGCAAACTCGCGGGCAACCCGTACTCGTTTCTCAACACCCAGCCGAACGCGCAGGTCCCCTACGCCAGCGACCCCGAGGAGGTCGCGACCGGCGACCTGGAGGGAACCGGCGAGGTCGACGTGAGCAAGTGGTCGCTCTCGGGCGGACGGATCTGCCTGAAGGGCCAGGCCGGCATCCAGACGGCCTTCGACACCTACCGGCTGCGCAAGCCGATGAAACGCGTCGGTCCGCGGGGCAGCGACGAGTGGCAGACCGTCTCCTGGGAGCAGGCGATCGAGGAAATCGTCGAGGGCGACGACGAACTCGGCCACGACGGCCTCCGGGAGCTGTGGGCATACGCGCCCGAAGACGAGGTGATGAGCGACTGGGAGGCCGTTCAGGCGGGCGAGTTGAGCCGCGAAGCGTTCGACGAGCGATACGAGGACGTCCTGATCGACACGGACCACCCCGATCTGGGGCCGAAGGCCAACCAGATCATCGACGTCGGCGGCTTCCGGCGCAACTTCATCCGGAACCGGCTCTGGCACCAGGGGCTGGGCTCGGTCAACAGCATCCACCACGCCGGCGTCTGTGGGATCTCGAGCGTCGTGGGGAACAACCGCTCCCACGACGGCCAGAAGAAACGCCAGTACCCGGACGTCGAGAACTGCGAGTACCTGCTGGTCTGGGGGACCAACCCGATGGTCGCGAACAAGGGCCCGACGTGGCTCGCCCCGAAACTCACGAACGCGATTCAGGACGGGATGCGGATGGACGTCGTCGACCCCCGACTCTCGAAGACGGCCGAGAAGGCCGACACGTGGGTCCCGGTCAAACCCGGCGCCGACGCCGCGCTCGCGCTCGGGATGGCTCGCTGGATCGTCGAGCACGACCGCTACGACGAGACCTACCTCCGCAATCCCGGCGAGGACCCCGCCGCGGACGACGACGAACCGACCTGGAGCGACGCGACCCACCTCGTGCTCGTCGACGAGGACGAACGCCCCAAGGCCCGCGCGGACGATCTGGGCCTCGAGGCCGACGATCCCGAATCGTTCGTCGTCGTCGACGCCGAAACGGGCGAGCCCGCGCCCGCCGACGACGTCGAGGACAGCCTCCTCGACGTCGAGATCACGGTCGACGGACGAGCGGTCGCGAGCGCCTGGACGCTGTACCGCGAGCGCGTCCTCGAGTACTCCCTCGAGGAGTACGCCGAGATGGCCGGCATCGACGTCGATCTGATCGACGAACTCGCCGACGAGTTCACCAGCCACGGCAAGCGCGCGGCGATCATGGCCTACCGCGGGCCGGCAAAGCACACGAACGGGTTCTACACCGCGCGCGCGATCTCGACGCTCCAGCACCTGATCGGCAACTTCGACTGGAAGGGCGGACAGATCACCACCGACGCGGGCTACCGGACGATGAGCGGCCGGTACGAACTCGGCCAGGTCCCCGACGGCCACGAGCCGTGGGGAATCCCGATCCTGCGGGGCGGGGTCAACTACGAGGAGACCTCGCTGTTCGAGCGCGACGACGGCTACCCCGCCGAGCGGCCGTGGTTCCCCGTCGCGCCCCCGATGGCGACCCAGGAACTGTACGCCAGCGCCGACGACGAGTACCCCTACGGCGTCGAGGCGCTGTTCATCCGCCCGTACTCGAACAACCACGTTATGTCCGCAGCCGGCGGGGACACGATCCCCGACGTGCTCGAAGACGAGGACGCGATCGGGCTGATCGTCGCCTCGGACACGGTGCTGGGGGAGACCAGCCGCTACGCCGACTACGTCCTCCCCGAACCCACCTACCTCGAGCGCTGGGAGAACTTCGGCACGTATCCGAACAAGCGCCTGGCCGACGAGAAGCTCAGCCAGCCGACGATCCGCGTCGTCCCCGACGCGCGCCCGTTCGAGGAGGTGCTGATCGACATCTGGAAGGAGCTGGACCTGCCGGGCGTCGGCGAGGACGCGATCCCGGACGCCGACGGCGACCTGTGGTCGCTCGACACCTCGGAAGACTTCTACGTCAAGCTCGCGACCAACATCGCCTACGACCGCGAGCCCGTGCCCGACGCCGACGCCGAGGAACTCGAACTGTTCGAGCAAGCCCACGAGAAGGGGCTCGGCGAGCACTTCGACCTCGAGGAGTGGCGGGATGCGGTGACCGAGGAGGAGTGGCGCAAGGCCGTCACCGTCCTGAACCGCGGCGGGCGGTTCGAGGAGCCGATCGACGGCTACGAGGAAGCCTTCGCCGAACGCGGCCACGACTACGACTACGCCGGTCGCCACCCCGAGACGAACGCCTACGACGGCGACCACCTGCGCTACCGGCTCGGCACTCGCGTCGACTTCTACGACGAGGTCGCGCCGACCGGACGCCACGCCTACGACGGCGAGCGCTTCGACCCGCTCCCGCGCGTCGAGGACGTCGTCCACTACAACGGCGACGTGCAGGTGCCGGTGACGAGCGACGACGAGCCCGATCGACCGCTCCAACTGACCAACTGGAAGCCCCGAACACAGGGGATGAACCGGACGACCGGCTCGGCCTGGCTGCGCGAAACGCAGCCCGAGAACGCCGTCTGGATCAACCCCGCAGATGCCGAGGAGCGCGGCCTCGAGAACGGCGACCGGGCCCGGCTCGACGCGGGACGGCGGACCGTCGAGGCGACCGTCAGGGTCACGGGCGGCATCAGACCCGGCGTCGTCGGCACCGCCTGGGGCTTCGGCCGCCAAGGTGGCGGCGCGACCGAGACGACGATCGACGGCGAGCGAACGGATGGGGCGACCGAGGAGTACGGCCACGCCGCCCACTCGTTCGACACGCCCGGCGTGGACACGAGTGGCTACGCGAAGGGCCGGGACGCCGGCTTCGCGGTCAACCACGTTCAGCCGCTCGACGACGAACTCGGCGACGTCGGGCTGAGCGATCCCGTCGGCGGGAGTAACGCACAGTTCGCAGCCTACGTGGAACTCGAGCCCGTGAGCGACCGATGAGTATGATCGATACCCCAATGGCCGTAACGGTCGCCGACGCTCGCGCCGACCTGTACGGGCTGCTCGCGGCGGCGCTCGACGGCGAGACCGCCGTCCTCGCGGCGGCGATGTGCGACGGCTCGCTCGTCGACGTCGCGGCGACGCTCCCGGTCGAGATCGATGCGAGCGCCCTCGAGCGCGAGGACGTCGACGAGGAGGCGCTGTCGATCGCCTTCGATAACCTGTTCGTCGTCCCGGGTCCGAAGTACGTGCCGCCGATAGCCTCCGCCCACCGCGACGATCCCTCGGAGCCGTTCGAGTCCGACTCGCCGTTTCACGACGAGGGGAGCGCGGGCGAACTCCTCGGCGATCCCGCGTCGACGATGTCGGCGCTGTACGAGCGCGCGGGGTTCCAGCCACAGCGTGGGGAGTTCCCCGACCACGTCGCCGCACAGCTCGAGTTCCTCGGGGCAGCCGCGAGAGCGGAGGCGCGGGCGCTCGAAGACGGCGACGACGAGCGCGCCCGCGCCGAACGATTTCGGACGCTCCAGCGCGAGACGCTCGGACGGCTGGGCTGGCTCGACGCGTTCCACGAGGACGTCGCGGCCGCCGACGGCCGTGACGGCGTCTATACGGCGCTCGTCACGGTCACTCGGACCGTGACGGCCTGGCACGCTCGCGACCTCGAGGAATCGGATCGCTAAACACGGCTCGCGACGGTCCCGCTCCGTTCTCGCGCACGGCCGGATCCCAGGGTCCGTCGTCCTCGAGAAGGGAGACGGTCGCCGGAACGGTCAGATCGACTCGACGGCGACCTCGAGCGGCGTCTCGTTTTCCACGTTGTCGGTGACCGGACAGCGGTCCTCGACGGCCTCGAGCCACGACTCGAGCGTCTCCTCGTCCGCGTCCGCCTCCACCGCGATCGTGACCTCGAGGCCCTGGAGTCCGGACCGTGCGTCGGAGGGCTCGCCGCGGTAGCTGGCGTAGTCGACGTCGCCCTCGACCCGCAGCTCCATCTCCTCGATGGACAGGTCCTCGTCGCGGGCGACCATCGTCGCCGTCGAGTTCAGACAGCCCAGGACCGCACCCAGGAAGTACTCGACGGGGTTGACGTCCTTGCCGACGACGAACTCCGCGTCGCCGGTGTCGATTCGCGTTCGTCTCGGGCTGAGCCGCTCGCCTTTCAGTTCGTACGTCGTCGGTTCGGTCGGTGGTGTCATGAGTGCGGACCCTGCTACCAGGTCGTCCGTCTCGCCGAATAAGTCTTGGTCGGATTCTACAATTCCAAGAATCGGTCTCTCGGGACGTCACCGAGTCGTTCGACGAGACGGCGATGCCCAGACGAGGGCACTCGTGTGCCGTCGACCGTCGCTTTTCGACCGTCTTCTCGGAACGGAGACACTTCGATCTCGCTCGCTTCCGCGACCGGGCTCGAGGGGGGAACGCGACCACGCTTTCGACGACGATCGGCGCGAGTACTGCGTTTCGGCCGGAGCTCGACGGGGCGCAAAACGGTTCATCGACTTTGTACAATATTCGCACAACCCTTATACCGACGGGGCTCCTACCCCGAGCTAGTAATGGCAAACTCGATGGCGGAACAACTCCAGCAGGACATGCAGTGCGAGGGGCTGCTCGAGTGCATCCACGGACTGAAACAGCTCGACAAGGACTGCTTCCGGGCGCTGGTCGAGAGCGAGGAGCCGCTGACGATCGACGAGGTCGCCGAGCGGGTCGACCGCGAGCGTTCGACTGCCTACCGAGCGATCCAGCGGCTACTCCAGAGCGGCTTCATTCAGAAAGAGCAGGTCAACTACGACCAGGGCGGGTACTACCACGTCTACTACCCGACCGATCCGTCCCAGATCGCAAGCGACATGCAGCGGATGCTGAACGACTGGTACGCGAAGATGGGCCAGCTCATCCAGGAGTTCGAGGACAAGTACGAGGGCGTCGAGGACGGGACGCCGGCCGTCGAAGACATGCGAGCCTGATCCTCACCGACCCGTATCGTACTTGTACGTCGCCGTGTCCGGATCGATACCGAAGTCCTCGGCGCTCTCGTCGTCGCCCTCGTCCGCGGTCCGCTCGGTCGCTCGCTTGAACGCCTCCCGGAGCCGTTCGGGCATCCGGAACCGGTCGACCTCGATCGCTAACGGTACCGCGTCGGGGTCGATCCGCTCGCGCTTCTCGGCGCGGCGCTTCTCGAGCGGTGCGGGCAACTGCTCGGCGTCGATCCGGCGGAAGCCGAACCGGGCGAGGTAGGCGCTCTCCCCGGTCAGCGCGTAGACGGTGTCGAACCCCTCGTCGCCGGCGTACTCGAGCAGTCGCTCGACGACGTGGGCGCCGACGCCCTGGTCGCGCCACCCCTCGAGGACGCCGATGCTGGTCAGCTCGCAGACCTCGTCCGGGCCGTCCTCGTCGGGGTCGGTTCTGTGGACCCGGATCCGTCCGAACCCCGCCTTCTCGCCGGAGACCTCGTCGACCGCGACCACGTAGTCGCGGGAGCGAAACGCCGTGTCGTCGAGTCCCATCGACTCGATGTGGTCGAGCAGCCAGACCTCCTCCCTGTTTTTGGCGTCTCGGACGTACATGTGCGGACCTAGGCCAGCAGCTTCCAAAAGGGTTTGCTGGTCGGAGGTGTGACCGCGGGGGCGGTGGGTGCCCGAAGCGCCGGCTCGAGTGCGATAGGTGACGTAGCTGGCGCAGCTATTGTAGCTATTGTACCGAAGTCGGCAGGGTTATGTGGCTCTCGTCGGCTGTGTGCACTATCCGCTGAGGGAGACGTTCAGGACGGAATAGGTGCCTATCGTTCAGTGGATGGGATACACCATGACAGACGAGCCACGCGCGGTAAGCGTAGTCATCTTGAAAGGCGGTGTCGGAAAGTCGACGACTTCGATCAACCTCGCACGGCAACTCGCCGAGCGCGGGTCGACCCTGTTCGTCGATCTGGACCCCAACGGCCACGCGACGAACGGCCTCGGATTCGAGGACGCCTACCACGCCGAGACGGATCTGGGCGACGTTATCCTCGAGGGTGCGGCCACGCCCGGGGACGTGATCCGGGAGACGGAGTACGGGTTCGACCTGCTTCCCTCCTCGGACTCGCTCGAGGACGTCGAGACCGAACTGGCGGGCGCGATGCAGGGGTCGGCCCGGGTGAAGTCTAAGGTCGTCGACCCGCTGCTGGGCGAGGTATACGACTACGTCGTCTTCGACTGTCCGGCCTACCCCGGAATGCTCAACAACAACGCCCTGGTCGCGACGGGCAACGTCGTGATCCCGATCGAGCCCGGCTCGAGCGCTATCGGCGGCTACAAGCGAACGATGGAGCGGCTGATCGAGCCAGCCCGCGAGTACATCGACGTCGAGGTGCTCGCGATCGTCCCGAACAAGCTCGAGGACCGCATCGACCAGCGCACCGAGGACCGGGAGCTGCTCGAGAGCCTGAACACGGCCGAACACGAGGTCAACCCCGGTCAGCCTCTCCCCGAGGTCGTTCCCGAGTTCGCCCGGATCACCGAGGCGGAGTTCGAGCGCATCGACGCCGGCGAGCTCGAGCCCCCGAAGCCGGGCATTCGCCACCGGGCGGCGCTGTCCCGATCGCTGAGCCACGAGCAACCCCTGCAGGACTACGCCCCCGACTCCGACCAGATCGCGCCCTACGAGGAGCTCGCCGAGATCGTCGCGAACGGAGGGATCCAGCGATGAGCAACCCGTTCGACGACCTCGAGGCCGAGACCGCCGAATCGCCGAACGTCGAGGACGATGCGGAGACGCCCGACGCCGCGTCCGCCGACGAGTCGGTCGAGCCCACGGCGGAGGAAGACGCGGACGCGGTCGAGTCGACGCCCGCTTCGCCCGCCGAGAGCGGCCCCGCCTTCGAGTACGACGCGGTCCGCCAGCGCCCGCTGTACGCCCGCGGCGAGACCTGGGACGCCTTCGAGAAGAAGCTCCGGACGACGATCGCACCCGCACTGGCCCGGGAAGACGTCGTCGACGAGGAAACCCGCGAGATCCACGACGCGGTGCTCCGGTTGGCGACCGAAGAGCCCGAACGGATCGCCGAGCTGGTGCTCGAGGCCCGGCGCGAAAAGTAACGGGCGTCACGAGGCGAGTTCGTCCGTCGGCTCGAGGGCTGCACCAGCCGTCGAGAGCCTCGAGGGGCGAACCGATTCGAAACCCGCCGGCGCCACCTGAAGGAATTATCCCGCTCGCCCGCCGAGGACCGATATGCAGCGGTGGAACCAGCAGACGAGATCGACCGGGGACGAGGGTACGAGGGCTCGGACTCCGGGCCCGAGGGGGGAGGCGGCGTGACCGACGAGCCCCTCCCGGCCGAACGCCTCTCGCCGCTCGCCGCGCTCGTCGACGAGGTGCTCGCGGGCGTCGGCTACGAGGTGGCGGCCGCCACCGACGCGGTCGACGACGCCGTCCCCGGCTACGGCGGGCTGTTCGACCCCGAGACGACTCCGGCCGAGTTGCGCTCCGCGCTCGAGGAGCTGCTGGCGTCGGGACTCGCCCGGCCACCCGTCCCCGAGCCGTCGGGCGACGCCTTCGTCCTCTACGTCGACGGCAGTTCGCGCGGCAACCCCGGCCCCGCGGGTGCGGGCGCCGTCATCGCGGACGCTTCGGGGGACCAACTCGCCCGGCTCGGCCGTCCCGTCGGCTCCCGTGCGGGGAACAACACCGCCGAGTACGTCGCCCTCCAGCTCGGGCTCTCGGAACTGCTGGCTCGCTACGAGCCGCGCAGCCTCGAGGTCCGCATCGACTCGATGACGGTCGTCCGGGACGTCTGGGGCGGCGAGGACCCGACGGAGCCGGGCGTCGAGACGTACAGCGAGGCCGTCTCGGCGGCGCTGTCGAGGGTGCCGGAACACCGGTACACGCACCTGGCCGACAGCGACCCGAACCCCGCCGACGCGCTGGCGACGGTGGGAGCCGATATCGCGGCCTTCGGACCCGGATAGCAGCGCGACGTCGCTTACGGCGGCTTCCGCGGGTACGACGGCGATACGCGGGTCACTCGCCCTCGAGCCCGGGGGTTGGCCTCGAGCGCTCGTCTCGAGCCCCGTCGGTGTAGACCCCGTGTTCCCGCGGGTAGTCGGCGTGGAGACCCTCGCTGTAGACGTGGACCATCTCGGTGTCGGGACCGTCGTCCATCGACTGGCTGGTCGGGGGCGTCGTCTCGCCCGGTGCGGGTCGGCCCTCGGGTTTCGGGATCTCGATCCGCTGGCGGAGTTCGGCCTCGACGTCCATCGCCAGCGTCGTCCCGAGTCGCAGCCCCTCGAGCAGTCGTCGCGAGGTATCCTCGGTGAGGTGTTTGCAGGCCGCCCGATCCTCGCCGGCCTCGAGCAGCTTCCGGGCCGTCGCCTCGACGGCGTCGCGGTCCGCGAGCAGCTCCCGTTCGAAGCCCTCGATGGCGCCCACCACGTCGGCGTAGAACGCCTCGGGGTCCGCGGAGGTGAAATAGAGCAGGCGCTTGAACTCCCGGGTCGCGTACCGGGTGGCCTCCTGGAGCTTCCACCCGTCGTCGAGGAAGTTCGCGGCCGCGTTCGCGGTGAGGTATCGGTGCTGGCGAAACTCCGGGGGGACCGCCTCGACGCCGACGGGGATCGGCACGAACGGCGTCGTCGCGGCGCTCGTGACGGCGGTCCACAGCGTCTGGAGCTCCTCGCGGACGTCGGGCCGCAGGTGGGCGACCTGGCCGTAGCCCGCGTGGTCGGTCGCCCAGCGGGGATCCCGCACCAGCGCGAGGGTATCCTCGAGGCTGACCGGTGCCAGCTCCCGGAGCTCCTCCTCTCGAGCAGGCGGGTAGCGCGCGCCCTGGTAGAACTCGGGAGCCGTGTACTCCTCGGCTTCGGCGGGGAACTCGCCGATCCCGTAGACCTCGAACAGATCGAGGGTGTCGCCCTCGCCGTCCCACCACCCCCGCTCTTCCGCGAACTCGACCAGCCGATCCGAACCAACGAAGTCGGGGTCGTCCTCGTAGTCGACGGGAAAGTCGCGGATATAACCGAAATAGGACACCCGGACCTCGTCGGCGCCGAGCCGTTCGGCCGCCCAGAGGTCGCCGTCGGGGTGAGCGAAGTTGATGAACACCCACCCCTCCTCCTCGTCGGCGAACAGGTGGGAGTTGCCGCCGTAGGTCGAGTAACCGTGCTCGTCCATCAGCCCGCCGACGACCTCGACGGCCTCGCGGGCGCTCGAGGCCCGCTCCATCGCCGCCTTCGCGAGGTCGGAGTACTGGGGACCCGTCTGGGGGGCCTGCTCCTCGGCCAGTTCGACGAGCTCCGGCCGCGAGGGCGACCAGATGTCGCGGGCGGCGACGCCGTGTTCGTTGAGTCCGCCGTTGGTCAGCGGCGGGGGAAAGCCCGCCCACTCCGAGTACATCGAGGCGACGTACTTGTTCGTCTCCGAGGCCTGCGGGATCTCGGTCAGCTCGCCCGGGATGTCGGCCTCGTCGGTGACGCCGACGGTCACCGTCGCGTCCTCGGGGTGGTCCTGGCGGGGGACGATCTCGAGCCAGTGGCTCGAGGGCTCGTGGCCGAACCCGCCCAGCAGCGTCGAGCCGTCCGCGGTGAGCTCGCTGCCGACGTAGAAGCCGATGCTTTTCCCGTCGAGCGATCCGGGGTCGCTCGGGTCCTCGAGGCCCGCGTCGGTGCCGAACCCGCGGTCGCCCCGCCCGACGCCGGCGAACAGCGCCGCGCTCGCGCCCAGTGCTCCGAAGCCGCGTCTCGAGAGTCGTCTCTTAGCCACGTACTGTCACTCCGTCGGGTACGTTCGACGAATCGTTTGATAATAGTTAGCAATGATAACATAGAGAGAACGTAACGGATTCGAACCGGTCGGAGTTCCCGATTCCAGTCCCGGGCGGAGCCTAAAACTATAAACTACCACACACTAATACTGGAGTCGTCAAAGTCGCGACTATTCGACCGCTGGGGCAAATATCGCGGTTTTCGATGAACCATTACGATCGTTCGTCTCGAATTAACGATAATCCTTATGCGCACCGAGTTGGTTGGGTGAGACAGGATGGCACGTGAGAGCTGGGCGAGCCGCGTCGGATTCATCATGGCCGCGGTCGGGAGCGCGATCGGACTGGGGAACATCTGGCGATTCCCGTGGATGACCGCCGAGAACGGCGGTAGCGCCTTTCTACTGTTGTACCTGCTCATCGTCCTCGTCGTCGGGGTGCCGGGGCTGTTGGCCGCGTTCGTGATCGGCCGACGGTCGAACCGGAACCCGGTGGGGGCGTTCGAATCGCTCGCGGGATCGCGCGCCTGGACGGCGCTCGGCGCGCTCTGTGTCCTCACCTCGATCATGCTGATGTCGTTTTACAGCGTCGTCGGCGGCTGGATCCTCCGGTACTTCCTCGAGAGCGCGACGGGCGCGTACTTCGCGGACCCGGGGGGCCACTTCGCGGCGATCAGCTACGGCGCCGAGGCCTTCGGCTACCAGCTCGCCGTCCTCGCGGCCACGGCCCTGATCGTCGCCGCGGGGATCAGACGCGGCATCGAGGCGACGACGAAGGTGATGATGCCCGGCATCGTCGTGTTGCTCGTCGGGCTCGCGGTCTGGGCGTTCCGACAGCCCGGCGCCGCGCAGGGGTACGAGTTCTACCTCGGGTTCGACGGCGCCTACCTCGCTGAGAACTTCCTGTCGGTGCTGGGCTCGGCTGCCGGCCAGGCGCTGTTCACCCTCTCGATCGGCAGCGGAACGATGATCACCTACGCCTCCTACGTCGACGACGACCGCTCGCTGCCGCTGGACGCCTCGGCCATCGCCGTACTGAACCTCGGTATCGGCGTTCTGGCCGGGCTCGTGGTGTTCCCGCTGCTGTTTTCGTTCGCCGCGGGTCCGACCGAGGGCGGCCCCGGCGCCCTGTTCGTCGGCATCGCCGGCGCCTTCGCGAGTTTGCCCGGCGGGCGGCTCCTCGGCGCGGTCTTCTTCCTCGTCGTTCTCCTCGCAGCCCTGACGAGCCTGATCAGCATGCTCGAGATCCCGGTCTCGCTGCTGGTCGACGAGTTCGATCTCGAACGGTCGACGGCGACCCGGGGGCTGTTCGCCCTGGTCGCGGTCACCGGCGGCGTGAACGCGTTCAGTCCCGCGGTCTTTACCCTGTTTGCGGACCACCTCGTCGACCTGCTCCTGGTGCTTGGCCTGACCGGATTCATGGTGTACACCGCCTGGGTGCTCGGTCCGGCCGCGCTCGAGGAGTACCGCGACGGCGCGGGACCGATCTCGCGCCCGCTGGCGATCCCGTGGCGGTACGCGATCGGAACCGTCTTCCCGGCGTTCCTGCTCTTTACGTTCTACGCGGACGTCACGGCCCTGATCGGGCTCTCGGTAGGAACGGGGCCGCTGCTGGTCGCGACGCTGCTGACGGTGGTACCGTTCGTGCTGGTGGCCCGCCGCTCCGTCTCCCGGAACCGGCCGCAGCCGACCGAGAGCGCGGACTGACTGTCAGTCGCTCGCCTCGGCGATCTGAACCGTTCGCTCCGGTTCGACCACGCGGCGGTCGGGGAGGTCGGTCTCCGGCTCCCGGCCGACGGTGAAAAAGCGTTCGGTGCGGGTCAGCTCCTCCGTCGCCGGACTCGGTTTCGCCATGCGCTCGTACTCGACGGCTACGCCCTCGGGCTCGGCAGCGATGCGAACCACCGGCAACTGGTAGGAGGGGTAGAATACGGGCGGCAGGATCCCGATGACCCCGCTCCGGCGGTGGAGCCGCTTGAGCCACGTTCCGGTGTTGACCAGCAGCCCGCCCTCGATCTCGCGGACCCCGGGACGGTGGGTGTGGCCGTAGCAGTAGATCGTCGTCGCGGGTTGCTCGGAGAAGATCTCTCGGGCCGCCTCCTCGTAGGGTTCCTGGGGGTCGACGGTGAGTTCGGTCTCGAAGACGCCGAAGCGGTCGACGGTCTTTCTGATGTCGCGTCGAATGAAGTACAGCGGGACCCCGATCAACAGGAGGAGCCCGCCGATGGCGACGTTGAGCGCGAGGAAGAACCAGGCCGCGGTTCCGGCCCTGCCGAACTGCCCGAGAAACGCCTCCGTTTGGTCGACCGGCGCCGACCAGATTCCCGCGAGGTCAAGCCCCGCGAGCACCGCGAGGACGACGCTGACGTTGAACAACAGCAAAAAGGGGACCATCGAGTACCGCAACATCGGGTTCATCTCCCGGTAGAAGTACTTCGAGAGGAGCCAGACGGGCATCCGCTCGGTCGGCGTCACCGCCTGGACGTCCTTCAACCAGTTGTACCGCCCCCGGTCCGAGAGCTGTCCCGCACGGCTGGTCACGAGCGTGTTGTAGTAGTAGCCCAGCGGGGTCGCGTGGGGGTTGCCCCAGTCCTCGATCCGGTTGTTGGCGTCGTGCTGGTGGCCGTGCTCGAAGTGGATCGCCTGCTGGCCGACCTCCCGGGAGATCCACTTCTCCTGAATCAACTCGACGTTGTACTCGGCGAACCGGTCGGCGTACTCGTCGTAGGCCGCGAGCTCGTGGTCGTGGTTGCCCGGCAACAGCGTGATCGGGACGTTCTCGCCGGTCGCACGGAGCTGTTCGAACAGCTCCGGGTACGTCCGCTCGAGCACGTCGAACTTCTCGACCCCCTCGACGGTGGTAAACTCCCAGAGGCCGAACGCGTCGCCGTTGACGATCAACTCGGCGTTCTCGTCGGTCGTCTCGAGGCGCTCGAGGAAGGCGAGCAGCTCCTCGAGGAACTCGACGTGCTCGAGTTGCTCGTCGCCGCCGATGTGGAGGTCGCTGATGACGTAGTAGACCCGATCATCGGAGTCGGTGTCCATTATCCACACACTCCCGGCGGATCCCAAAAGGTGTTGTCTTCCGTACCGCGGACTGGAACCGGACTGCGAGATCGCAAGCCCAACCGCTACCCCGCGGCGGGCGGTGGATGGGGTATGGTCAGAATCTCGACGATCGTCATCGTGGTCGCGATCGTGCTCGGTATCGGCCTCCTCCCGATCCCCGTCATCCCCGGCGTGGGAATCCTCGTCGGCATCACGGGCGTGATCCTGGGAATTATTCTGCGGTTACTCGGGTACTAGCGACGGTACCGCGGCGGAGCCGCTTTTGACCCGAACGACGACGGCACAGCCACGGCGTCTCCGAGGCTGCGTCCTCGACTTCGCTCCGAGAGCGCCTCGCTTCGGCGGATACGCGGCTCGTCGACCGGGATCGGTCGTCCCGACGCCGGAGAACATTTGCGCCCCACAAAACACTCTTGACGGGGTACGTTCATGATGGTTTATAATGAGCGAGCGCGCCGACGAGGGAACGGCCAGCATCGACGACGTGCGATCGAACCCGATCCGAACCCGCGACGACTGGGAGCGGTACCGCGAGCGGGCCCGCGAGGACCCTGGCGCGTTCCACGGCTCGATCGCGAAACGGGAGATCCACTGGTACCACGACGACGAGGGCGCGTGGCTCTCCTGGGACGACGAGGACGGCGCGTGGAACGGGTTCGACGCCGAGACGGGCGCTCGAGCGAGCCGCGAGTTCCCCGAGTCCCGCGAGCCCTGGGACGTCGCATTCGACGACTCCGAGGCCCCCCTGTACGAGTGGTTCGCGGGCGGGCTGACCAACGCCTGCTTCAACGAGGTCGACCGCCACGTCCTCGCGGGCCACGGCGACGAGACCGCCTTCCACTTCGAGGGCGACCGCTGGGATCAGTCGAAAAACGACGGCCGGGGCGGTCCGGTCGTCTCCGAGGACGTCTCGAGGCGGGAGCTGCTGGTTCGAGTTGCGGAGGCCGCCCAGGTCCTCCAGAACCTCGGCCTCGAGACGGGCGATCGCATCGCCCTGAACATGCCCAACATCATGGAGCAGCTCTACTACACCGAGGCCGCCAAGCGGCTCGGGATCGTCTACACGCCGGTGTTCGGCGGATTCAGCGACAAGACCCTCTCCGATCGGATCGCCCGACTGGGCGCCGACGTGTTGATCACCAGCGACGGCGGCTACCGAAACGCCGAGATCGTCCCCTACAAGGAACGGTACGCCGACCCCGCGCTCGAGGACTACCTGCCCGTCGAGACGGTGACCGAGATCGTCGACGACACCCTCGAGGAACTCGACCTCCGCGAGCGCCACGCCGAGACGATCCGGGAACGGGTCGCGCGGGCGATCGAGGGCGAGGCCACCGTCGATCGGGGGCAGGCGATGCGGGGGGTCGGGAACGCCCTCGAGACGTTCGTCGACCTCTCGGGCGAGGCGCTCTCGGAGATCCGAACCGAGATCGCGCGCGCCCTGGTCGACTCCGAGGAACGGCTCGAGCGGGTGGTCGTCGTCGAACACACCGGCCAGGAGATCCAGACCCGCGAGCGGGACGACTGGTCGGCCGACCTGATCGCCGACGCCCGGAAAGATATTCTCGCGCAGGCGCGCAGCGAGGGATTCGACCTCGAGAGCTACGACGACCTGCTCGCGCTCAAGGATCGGGAACTGGTTCGGGCCGTCTGGGCCAGTTCGCGCCCCGTCCCCGTCGACGCGGAGTATCCCCTCTTCGTGATCTTCACGAGCGGGTCGACGGGGAAGCCGAAGGGCGTCGTCCACGTCCACGGCGGCTACACCGCCGGGATCGCGAACACGATGAAAGTCTCCTTCGACGTCGTCCCCGGCGAGGATACGATCTTCGTCGTCGCCGATCCGGGCTGGATCACGGGCCAGTCCTACCTCGTCAGCGCCTCGTTGACGACCCGGACGACGAGCATCTTACTCGAGGGCGCGCCCGTCTACCCCGACGCGGGCCGGTTCAGTTCGGTGATCGAGCGCTACGGCGCGACCGTCTTCAAAGCCGGCGTCACCTTCCTGAAGGGGATCATGGAGGACGACGAGAGCGTCGCCGACGTGCGCGAGTGGAGCACGGACTCCCTGCGGGTCGCAACCTTCTGTGCCGAACCCGTGAGCCCCGCGGTTCAGGAGTTCGGCATGGAGGAGGTCTGCGAGCGCTACATCAACTCCTACTGGGCGACCGAGCACGGCGGGATCGTCTGGACCCACTTCTTCGGCAACGACGACTTCGAGCTCCGGGCCGACGCCCACACCTACCCGCTGCCGTGGGTGTTCGGGAACGTCTGGGTCGAGGAGGAAGAGTACGCCGACGGCACCAGCGAGTGGCGCGAGGCCGACCTCGAGGAACGGGGCGAGATCATCGTCGAGGAGCCGTATCCCTACCTGATGCGGTACGTCTGGGGCGACCTCGAGGGGTGGGACGGCGCCGACTGGTCGGGCGAGTGGACGGGCGACGACGAGCGCTTCGAGGACGTCTACTGGGTCGAGAAGGACGGCGAGTACGCCTACCTGCAGGGCGACGTCGCCAAGAAGTACGCGGACGACTCCTTCAGCCTCCACGGACGGTCCGACGAGGTCATCAACGTCTCGGGCCACCGGATGGGCACCGAGGAGATCGAGGGCGCGATCCTCCAGGACAAGCGGATCAACCCCGACTCGCCGGTGGCAAACGCCGTCGTCGTCGGCGCCGACCACCACGAGAAGGGGCTGACGCCCGTCGCCTTCGTCCAGACAAAACCCGACGCCCGCCTCACCAACGAGGTCGAGGCTCGCCTCTCCCGGCTGGTCCGCGAGGAGAAAGGCGTCACCGCGGTTCCGGAGGCGTTCATCGAGGTCGAGGCGTTCCCCGAAACGCGGTCGGGGAAGTACATGCGCCGGATGCTGACCGCGATGTTGAACCGGGAGCCGATCGGCGACACGAGCACGCTGAAAAATCCCGACGTCGTCGAGTCGATCCGTCCGAAGTGCGAGCGCTGGCGCCGCCGCCAGGACCTCGCCGCGGAGCAGGAGCTCCTCGAGCAGTACCGCAACGTCACGGTCCAGTACAACGACGTTCGGGGCGCGGAGGGTGAACGGATCGCGACGGTCACGATCGACAGCCCGCCCGTCAACGCGCTCACCGAGCGGGCGTTAGACGAGCTCAACACCGTCCTCGAGCACCTCGATCGCCGCGAGGACGTCGGCGCGGTCGTGGTCACGGGCGCGGGCCCGTCGAACTTCGTCGCCGGCGCGGACGTCGAGCAGTTCTTGGAGGAGGTCCACGAGTTCGAGGACGCCGTCGCCTTCCCGAACACGGCCCACGAGGCCTTCCGCCGGATCGAGGAGCTGTCGGTCCCCGTGGTCGCCGCGATAAACGGCGCGGCGCTTGGCGGGGGCAACGAGCTCCAGCTCGCGGCCCACTACTCCGTCGCCGAGCGAAGCGCCGAGTTCGGCCAGCCCGAGCTCAACCTCAACCTGATTCCGGGGTACGGCGGCACCCAACGGCTTCCCCGCGTGCTCGGCGAACGGCGGGGAACGGAGGGGGTTCGCGACGCGGTGACGATGATCACGAACGGCCGAACCGTCGACGCCGAGGAGGCCCTCGAGCTCGGCCTCGTCGACGAACTCGAGACCGAGCGAACGGCCCGCATTCGGGCGTCGGAACTCGCCCGCGAACACGTCACGGGCGCGGGAAATACCCTGTCCGAGGCCCGCGAACGGCGCCTCGAGAACCGGTCGGCGTGGGCCGAGCCCGGCGAGTTCCCCGCCGAGGTGCTCGAGGACCCGATCGTCGAGCGCAACCGTCGCCAGTGTGAACACGCCAGTACGGGGCGGACGAAGGCCTTCGAGCGGGCCGTCGAGGCCGTCCGAGTGGGATTCGAGGAGGGGATCGACGCGGGTCTCGAGCGCGAGGCGACCCACTTCGCCGAGGCCGTCGTCGACCCCGAGGGCGGGAAGGCGGGGATCGAGAAGTTCCTCGAGCGGGCCAGCGAGCCGCTGCCGACCCGCGAGCGGTTCTCGCCTTCGCCCGAGGCGGAACGGGAACTGCTCGAGGAGGGCCGACTGCTCCCGCCGGGCGAGCCGTTCTACCCGGGCGTCGACGAGATTCCCGACTACCAGTACGCCCAGCTGGTCCGCAAGGACGACGAGACCGGCGAAGCCGACCACGGCGACCCCGAGGAGGCCGAGGTCGAGGAGGTCGTCCCCGTCGAGGAGCCCGGCCCGAACGAGGTGCTCGTCTACGTCCTCGCGAGCGAGGTCAACTTCAACGACATCTGGGCGATCACGGGGGTTCCGGTGAGCCAGTTCGACAGCCACGATCAGGACTACCACGTCACGGGAAGCGGCGGGGTCGCGCTGATCGTCGACGCCGGCGAGGCGGTCGTCCGCGAGGGGCGGGTCGGCGTCGGCGACCTGGTCACCATCTACTCGGGCCAGAGCGACGTGCTCTCCCCGCGGATGGGACTGGATCCGATGTACGCCGGCTTCTCGATCCAGGGCTACGAGGGGCCGAACGGTAGCCACCAGCAGTTCATGCTCGCCCAGGGTCCCCAGGTGCTGCCGATCCCCGAGGAGGCGTCGATCGAGCAGGCCGGGGCCTACGTCCTCGCGACGGGGACCGTCTGGCGCGCGCTGTTTACGACGCTTGACATCGAGCCCGAGACGTCGATGTTCGTCGAGGGCGCCTCGACCGGGACGGGCTGGGAGACGACGAAGCTCGCCGCCCGCAACGACGTCGACGTGACGGGGCTGTGCTCGAGCGCCGACCGCGCCGCGCGGATCGAGGGCCTCGGCGCCGACGCTCTCGACCGAACCGCCGACCCCTACGACGACATCTGGGGTCGGATCCCCCGCGAGGAGGACGCGTGGGACGACTGGAAGGAGGCGGGCCGGGAGTTCGTCGAGGCCTACGAGGCCCACCACGACGGCGAGCGGGCCGACTACGCCGTCAGCCACGCCGGGGAGCTCTCCTTTCCCCGGAGCTTCCAGCTACTCGAGGAGGGCGGGAAGCTCGCCTTCTACGGCGCCTCGACGGGGTACTACCTGACCTTCCTCGGCAAGCCCGGCGCGTCGACGCCCGACGCGATGTTCGAACGGGCCGACGTCCGGGCCGGCGACGGCGTCCTGCTCTACTACGGAACCGACACCGGTCCCGACGGGGTCGTCGACGAGACCGGGCTGCGAGCGATCGAGGACGCCCGCGAGGCCGGCGCCCGGATCGCAGTCGTCGCCTACACCGACGAGCAGGCGGAGTTCGTCGAGTCGCTGGGCTTCGGCGACGCCGTCGAGGGAACCGTCAGCCTCGAGGGACTGCGACGCCGCGAGGACGACTTCCGCTGGCCCGAGACGCTGCCCGATCTGCCCGACGCCCAGGCCGACCCCGAGGCGTTCAGGGCGGTCGTCCAGTCGATCACCGACGAGGTGTTCAAGCCCCTGGGGAAGGCGGTCGGCGACCTCCTCGGAACGCCGAAGAACCCGCGAGGGTACCCCGACGTGGTCTTCGAGCGGGCCGGCCACGACGCGCTGTACGTCAGCACGATGCTCGCGAAACCCCACACCGGCCGGGTCGTCTACAGCGAGGACCTCGAGGGCCGGCGCTACTCGATGTACGCCCCGCAGGTGTGGATGCGCCAGCGCGAGGTGTTGATGCCGACCGCGGAGATCCTCGGCACTCACCTCAGTAACGCCTACGAGGTCGAGCAACTCAACGAGGCCGTCGACGCCGGCGAGATCGACCTCACCGACCCCGAGGTCGTCGGCTGGGACGGCCTGCCCGAGGCCCACCAGGCGATGTGGGACAACGAACACGAGGCCAGCAGCTACGTCCTCGAGCACGCCCTCCCGGACGAGGGGCTGGCCTCGAAGGAAGAGCTGTTCCTCGCCTGGGCCGACCGCGGAAACTGAGCCCTCGAGACTGCGGGCGCCCCGCGTCGTGGTGCGACGGAACGAATCCGGGACGGGCCGAACTGTGGAACGTATTTATCCCACTCGTTCGGAATGAAAATAGGCCGGCGGAGCGCCTCTGAGACGCCTCGCGGTCCCTCCGGTCTGCTCCCCTATCGCTACTCGTTCGGTGCCCTCGAAACCGAGCGAACGGGTGGTGACGCCGTCGGACGGCGCGATTTGAACTATGTTTAGCCGTTTAGCATCTCTTCTTATTATAGTTAAACAATAGAAAGATTATTATGACTTGGTTAGATAGAATTACGTGGTCGGTGGGGGAGTTATTCGAACTGCCCTAACGGTCAGAGGTCATGCCTTTACCCTCGATCCCACCGACCTCGCACCACGAACTACTGCACGGACCACGCGGCGAGCCGGAGGGAGATGTCACTCGGCTCGCCTTTCGGGATGTCGCTCCTTCGAGGCCGGGACTCGAGCCCGTCGGCGTTCGCGCCGACCGATCGAAGCGGATTCGAACCGTTGTCACGCCCGTAGTGACGACCGCGTGACTATCCTCACACTCGCGGCCCACTTATTCCGCGGGACGACGATGGAAACGTATGGCGTTCGACTCCAAAACCCGCGCCGCCGGAACGTGCACGCAGTGTGGAAGCGTCTTCGCGGTCCGACGGTCGGACGGCGGGGCGGTCGAACCGATCGGCGTCCGCCGCTGTTCCTGCGGAGGGTCGTCGTTCGACGTCCTCGAGAGCGAACCGGCCGATCCGTGCGCGGCGAGCGACTGAGCGCGTCGGCGCAGCCGTTCGAGCGCTGACTATTCGGGAAACTGAGACGGACTCGTTCGTCATACTGTTCATATTCTGATAGGATGTCATATCCCTCGAGCGATCGGTTCGACCGATAACGGCGGCCGAGAGATAGCGATTCAGAGTTCTGTTCGATTCCGATATCGTATTATACCAATAGCTCAATCGGGGAAACATGTATGATTTAACCGGTTTCCAGCGAGACCTGTTGTACGTCATCGAGGGACAGGACGAGCCCCACGGGCTGGCGGTCCAGGAGGAACTCGAGAACTACTACGAGAAGGACATCCACCACGGTCGGCTGTACCCGAACCTCGACACCCTCGTCGACAAGGGGCTCGTCGAGAAAGGGCAGGTCGACCGTCGAACGAACTTCTACACCGTCACGCGCCGTGGCAAGCGCGAGCTCGAGGCCCGCCGGGAGTGGGAACAGCAGTACGTCGAGGACCTGCTCTCGGAGTAACTCGCGATCCCTTCTGGCGAGCCGATCGGACCGAAAGCGACCGCGGCGGTCGCGTCCTCGGCGTCCCCGAGGCCGGCTGTTCGGAGTCCGTAACCCGACGCACGGAGACCGTAACTAAGGGACGGCCGCCGAAGGAGTCGACCATGGCAGGATCCGGTCCCGAGCGAATCGGCGTGTTGGCCGATCCGTACCTCAACGAGTGGCAGGTACACGCTCTCGAACGGCTGCAGGCCGACCACGATGTGACGGTGCCGCTGATCGTCACCAACGAGGAGAAAGCCGACGGCGATCACGAAGCGTGGAACACGCGAGAGCGGATCGGACTCGCGGACGTTCGACAGTTCTTCGCGCTCCTCGAGCGACAGCGGGCGTGGGCCCTCGTGCTGGCGGAGCGAAACCTCGCGAAGCTGATCGGCGAGGAGCGACCGCTCTGGCGGCGCCACCCCGTCGATACCGTCGACTCCCTCGCCGGGGCCGACCGCGTCCGGTGCGATCCGATAACCGACGGCGCCTGGTACGAGTTTCCCGACGAGGTCGTCGACCGCGTCGCCCGAGAGTGCGACGCCGTGATCCTGTTCGGCTTCGGGCTCGTCCGCGGGCCGATCCTCGAGGCCACCGAGTTCGGCGTGTTGAGCTTCCACCCCGCCGACATTCGTTCCTACCGTGGAATGGGTCCGCCGGCGGTGTTTCGCGACGGCCGAGATCGGTGCGGCGCGACCCTCCAGCGGCTGACCGAGTCGATCGACGGGGGCGAAATCGTCGCGTACGACGACGTTTCGATCGAGGACTGTTCCACGCTGTGGGACGTCTTCGATCGCACCGTCGCCCGCCAGATCTCGCTGCTGAGCGAGGGCGTCGCCAACCTGCGGGATCCCGACTTCGAGCCGACGACCGTTCCGGAGGACGAGCTCGGCGAGGTGTACTACCGAAAGCGGCGCCGCGAGCTCTCCTTCTCCGGGGGAATCCTGCTGAAGAACCTCGTCGGTCGTGCCGAACGGCGACTGCGGCGCGGCGGTGGCCCCAGGGGATCGCCGACCGAACCGTCCGCGTCCGTCTCGAGTCACGGTCGCCCGCGGTCGGGAGATTAGTCCTCGAATCCGTCGACGGCTCCGTCCGACGATCTCTCGCCCTGCGTCGACGCCGTCGCTCGAGGTGATCGAACGCCGCCACCGTCCTCGAGTTTCCCGGGCCACGCGGCCGTCGGTCGCGACGGCGGCCCACGAACCGAAGCGCAGTCCCGGCTTCGCTTTCCCGGGAAGAAAGCGAGCGCTCGCGGTCCGGGGCCGCCTTCGACGTCCGCGTGACCGCCCGGGTGTTCCCGGTCCGACGGCAACCGGCTCAGGACGGGGTCAGCCGGTCCCAGAGAGACTTCATCTCCGACGCCGTCGACAGCGTGTTGAGCTCGCGGTAGGCCGATTTCTCCTCGTCGTAGTTCGACTCGAGGGGCGCCTGCGCGTCGTCGGAGAGTTCGAGTTCGGTCGCCAGCATCGACAGCCCCTCGTAGGTCGTCATCTCGAACCGCTCGGTCATCATCCCGGCGTTGAGATAGACCATATCGAGCAGGTCCTCGTCGTCGATCTGGCGCTCGAGGGTGCGGCGCTCTTCCTCGAGGGCGTCGAGGACCGGCATGTCCTCGGTCTCCGGGCGAACGTCGAGGGCGTCGAAGACGTCCTCGAGTCGCTGGACCTGGGTTCGGGTTTCGTCGCGATGGTCGGCAAACCCCTGGCTCAGTCGATCGTTGCCGGTGTTTCTCGACATCTCGTCGAGCGCGTCGACGAGTTCCTGCTCGACGTAGTACTGCTGGCGGAGCTTGTAGACGAACAGGTCGCGAAGGCCGGTGATACTCATTCCGTTTTAGCCGCCACCGACCACGTCCATAATCATCGCCCCCGAACACGCAGGGGAGACGGCCGCCCGGGCCGACTCGACGGTGTCCGCGTCGCTACTCCGACTCGAGGGAGGGGACGTCCGCGGGCGTATCGAAGTCGTGGTAGTGTTCGCCCTTCTCGGTGCTGAGGATGTCGAGCGCCGCGGCGCCGCCGTCGCCGGCGGCGATGACGGCCTGCCACTCCTCGGCCCGGACCATCGCGCCAGTCGCGTAGCAGCCCTCGACGCTCGTCTCCATGCTGAGGTTCACGTCGACGGTGTCCTCGTCGTCGAACTCGCAGCCGATCTCCTCGGCGATCGAGCGGTCGGCCCCCGTCGCGAGCACGACGTACGTCGCCTCGTACTCGCCGTCGTCGGTCTCGATCCGGAACCCGTCGTCGGTCTCCTCGACGGCGGTCACCTCCTCGTCGCCGTGGAGCTCGGCACCGCGGTCCTCGACCTGGCCCCGGGTGACCGCCATGAACTCGCTGCCGCTGATGCTGCGGATGCCGGGGTAGTTGAACAGGTGTGCCTTGTGCATCCAGGTCTCGTCGGTGTCGAAGACGATCGTCTCGAGGCCGTTTTTCGCGGTAAACAGCGCCGCGCTCAGTCCGGCCGTGCCGCCGCCGACGATGGCTACGTTTGACATGTTCGGACCTACGCCGACGTGTCAGTAAACGGTTGCGCAAGGGGCGGGTAGTTCCGATACTCAGTACCCGAGGGCGTCGGGATCGACGCGTTCGGCTTCGGGGGCGGGATCGCTCGAGACGGCGACGTCGCCGCGGGGCCCGTCCTCGCCGTCCGCGGACAGCACAATCGTCGCCTCGACCAGCAGCGGCGCGAGCACGCCCGCGATCACGGTCCCGGGGTTCGAAAGGGGCGCGCGGACGACGACCCGGTCGTCGGCTGCGAGTTCGCGATCGTCGACGACGCCGCGGGCCGCCTCGAGGGCCTCGCCGTGGGTCAGCGTCCGCTCGCCGTCGGTGACGAGGTCCGTTCCGGGATCGATCGAAAGCGGCGGGAACGAGGGGTTCTCGCTCCAGAGCCCGGCGTCGAAGTGGTGAACCCCCGGCTGGTCGGGCTTGTCGCCATAGTAGACCCGCTGGGCCCCCGGCGGTAGCTCGTAGGCGTCGCCCTCGTCTGTCGGCGCGACGAGGGCGCGGAACGCGTCCGCCTCGGCGAGGTCGGTCGGCGGATCGAACCGCGTGGTTCCCTCGAGCAGGGTCGTGCCGAAGAAGGCGAGCAGGGCGAAGGGGCCCTCGCCGACGACGCCGACGGTGACGCCCTCCCGAACGCCCGAGTGGCGCAGGAAGTTGCCGGCCTTCCAGGCGGAGGTACAGAGCCAGTGGCGGTCGTACTCGCGCTCGGTCGCGTCGACCAGCGCCGTCCGATCGCCGCGTCGCTCCCGCGCGAGCAGGTCGTCGACTGTCGCGGCGTGCATACGAGCCACTGGGAACCGGTCCCAAAAAAGCGCGCCGACTCGCGGGCGTCGGTCGTCAGTCGTCGGCCGCCTCCGCCGGCTGCTCGAGGTCGGTCCCCACCAGATCGAGAAACGCCGCGAGCCACTCGGGGTGGTCGGGCCAGGCCTGGGCGGTCACGAGGTTGCCGTCCCGCGTTACGGTCTCCGTCCACTCCGCGCCGGCCTGGCGCATATCGGCCTCGAGGGCGGGATAGGCCGTACAGGTCCGCCCCTCGAGGACGTCCGCGGCCGCGAGGATCTGCAGGCCGTGACACAGCGAGGCGACGGGTTTGTCTTCCTCGAAGAAGTGCCGGACCGTCTCGAGGACCGCGTCGTACGTGCGGAGGTACTCGGGCGCGCGCCCGCCGGGAACGACGAGCGCGTCGTAGTCGCTCGGGTCGATCGCTTCGAAGTCGTGGGTCAGCTCGAAGTTGTGGCCCGGCTTCTCGGTGTAGGTCTGGTCGCCCTCGAAGTCGTGGATCGCCGTCGGGCACTGGTCGCCGGCCTCCTTCTCGGGACAGACCGCGTGGACGTCGTGGCCGACCGCCTGGAGCGCCTGGAACGGCACCATTACCTCGTAGTCCTCGACGAAGTCGCCCGCCAGCAGGAGTATCCGTTCGGACATGGCGCGTTCACGTACGACGCGGCTCGGGAAAACTCGCGTTGCTACCCGTCGTGACTGTCACCCGAAGCGATATCTCGGCGCGCGCTCTCGAGCGGCGTGCCGTTCAGAACGCCCGCTTGATCTTCTCGAAGAAGCCCTCGTTGACCTCGATCTCGTCGCCGCCGGCCTCGGCGAACGCCTCGAGGGCGTCGCGCTGTTCCTCGTTGAGCGAGTCGGGCGTGACGACCTGGACCTTGACGTAGAGGTCGCCCTGACCGCGCCCGCGCAGGCGGGGCATCCCCTTGCCCTGCAGGCGGAACGTCTCCCCGCTCTGGGTCCCCTCGGGGACCTCGAACTCGACGCTGCCGTCGAGCGTCGGCACCTGCACCGTGTCGCCGAAGGTCGCCTGCGGGAACGAGATCGGGAGCCGGTAGCGGAGGTCGTCGCCCTCGCGCTCGAACTCGTCGTGCTCGGCGACCGCGACGTCGATCAGCAGGTCCCCGCGGGGGCCGTCCTCGGGGCTGGGCGAGCCCTCCCGTTCCATCCGCAGGGTCTGACCGCTCTGGATCCCGGCGGGCACCTCAACTGTCAGGGTCGCCTCGCCGCGGACGTACCCCTCGCCGCGACACTCGCCGCAGGTTTCGGAGTAGATCGTCCCCTCGCCCTCACAGCGCGGACAGGCGGTCGTCTGCTGGACGCGTCCGAGCGGGGTCTGCTGGACCTGCGTGACCTGACCGCGTCCCTGACACTCCGGACAGGTCCGGGCGTCGGCCTCGGGCGGGTGGCCCTCGCCGTCGCAGACGTCGCAGGCCTCGGGTCGCTCGACGCTAAACTGCTTCTCGACGCCCTCGTAGGCCTCCTCGAGGGAGATCTCGAGTTCGGTCCGCAGGTCCCGTCCCTTGCGCGGGCGCTGGCGACCGCGGCCGCCCCCGCCGCCGAAGACCTGTTCGAAGATGTCACCGAGGCCGCCACCGCCCATCCCGCCGCCCATCCCGCCGAACGGGTCGCCGCCCATCCCGCCGGCGCCGCCGCCGGCGTCGTAGCCGTGCTTTTCGGCCTGTTCGTAGCGGTCGTGGCCCATCCGGTCGTAGGCCTCCCGTTTCTCCTCGTCGGTCAGCACCTGCTTCGCCTTCTGGATCTTCTTGAACTTCTCTTCGGCGTCGGGGTCGTCGCTGACGTCCGGGTGGTACTCCGTGGCCTTCTCCCGGTAGGCGCTTTTGATCTCGTCGGCCGAGGCGTCGGGACTCACGCCGAGAACGTCGTAGAAATCCTCGCTCATTCGTTGTGGGCGGTACTCGGTTGAGACACTTGAAACGACCGTTCCCCCGCAACGGACTCCGGTCCGAGAGACGGCGCCGCACTCGAGGCGAGCGCGGTGGCGCCCGTGACGAACCACCCACCGAAAGGCGGCGTGCAGTTATCTCGGCGGCGATCGTACCGACGCGTATGCTCCGTGCAATAGTCGGCGTCCTCGGCGCCGTCGCGGCGCTGGTTCCCGAAAAGACGATCGAACGCTTCGAACGCGTCGCCCTCGAGGAGTCGGGGGACCGTCACCTCGAGCCGCGGGCGCGAACGGCCGTTCGGGTGGAAGGAATCCTCACGGTGGGGGCGAGCCTCCTCGGTGGGGCGACGTTCGCGGGGCTGATGAAACTCACCGGTGCGTTCGGCGCCGTCCTGCTCCTGTTTCCGGGGCGCTACCAACGGCTGGCGGGCCGACTCCTGTACGGCGATCCGGAGGCCGTCGAGTGGAGCGACGCGTTCGCCGACCGCGTCCGACTCGTCGGGGTGATCTACCTGCTGCTTGTCGCGAGAGCGCTCGGAAGGGATCGGAAGAACGATCGGCGGGAAGCGAACGGCGAGTCCGTCGAAAAAACGACCGCGAGGTCGTCGTTGCGATCCGTTAGTCCGCGTGGCCGCCGTTAGTTCTCCTCGTCGTCGTCTTCGACGTCGTCAGACTACGTCTGACGGGCTGACGAAAACGACTCAGTCTTCGTCGTTTTCGTCAACAGTGCGAATCGAAGATTCGCTGGCAGACGAAGACTCGTCCTTTCAGTCCTCGTCTTCGTCGACGTCCTCGAAGTCGGCGTCGACGTACTCCTCGTCGTCGTCACCGCCGGCTGCGCCGCCGGGACCGGCAGCGCCGCCCATGTCGCCCATTCCGCCGGGGCCCGCGCCTGCCGCACCGCCAGCGGCGCCGCCAGCGCCCGCCGCGCCGGCTTGCTGCTGGTACATCTGCTTGCCGATCTCCTGCAGCTCGGTGCTCAGCTCCTGAGTCGCGTCCTCGAGGTCCTCGGCGTCGGCCTCCTCGTCGTCGACGGTCTCCTCTAGGTCCTCGATCGCCGCCTCGATGTCGGCGCGGACGTCGTCGTCGATCTGGTCGTCGTTCTCCTCGAGGAGCTTCTCGGCGCGCTGGATCGTCGCCTCGGCCTCGTTGCGGGCCTCGATGCGCTGGCGTTTCTTCTCGTCTTCCTCGGCGTGTTGCTCGGCTTCCTCCTGCATCTCCTCGATCTGCTCGTCGGAGAGGCCGGCGCCGCCCTCGATGGTGATCTCCTCGCTCTCGCCGGAGCCCTGGTCCTCGGCGGAGACGTTGACGATCCCGTTCTCGTCGATCGAGAACGTGACCTCGATCTGGGGCGTCCCCGCGGGAGCCGGCGGAATCCCGCTCAGGTGGAACTCACCGAGCAGCTCGTTCTCCTCGGCGATCTCGCGTTCGCCCTGGAAGACCCGAACCTGGACGGTGGTCTGGTTGTCCGCCGCGGTGGTGAACACCTTCGACTCCTCGGTCGGGATCGTCGTGTTCTTCTCGATCAGCCGTTCGAAGAGGCCGCCCTTGACCTCGATGCCGAGCGAGAGCGGCGTGACGTCGAGCAGGACGATGTCGTCGACGTCGCCCGAGAGTACGCCGCCCTGGATCGCCGCGCCCAGCGCGACGGCCTCGTCGGGGTTGACGTTCTTCTGGGGCTCCTGGCCGGTGAGGTCCTCGACCTTCTCGCTGACCTGGGGCATCCGGGTCGAACCGCCCACGAGCAACACCTCGTCGATGTCGCCCTTGTCGTAGCCGGCGTCCGCCAGCGCCTGCTCGGTCGGCTCGACGGTGCGCTCGATGAGGTCCTCCGTAAGCGACTCGAACTTCGCGCGGGTCAGGGAGTCCTCGAGGTGGACCGGGCCGTCGTCGGTCGCGGTGATAAACGGCAGGTTGATGTCGGTCTCCTTGCGCGAGGAGAGTTCGATCTTGGCCTCCTCAGCGGCGTCTTTCAGCCGCTGGAGGGCCTGGCGGTCCTCTCGGAGGTCGATCCCGTGTTCGGCCTCGAACTCCTCGGCGAGGTAGTCGATGATCGCCTCGTCCCAGTCGTCGCCCCCGAGGTCGTTGTCCCCGTTGGTCGCGACGACCTCGTAGACGCCCCCGCCGAGGTCGAGAATGGAGACGTCGAACGTGCCGCCCCCGAGGTCGTAGACGAGGACGGTCTGGTCGGACTCGTCGTCGAGGCCGTAGGCCATCGACGCCGCGGTCGGCTCGTTGACGATACGCTCGACCTCGAAGCCGGCGATCTCGCCGGCGTCCTTGGTCGCCTGGCGCTGCTTGTCGTTGAAGTAGGCCGGGACGGTGATGACCGCCTTCTCGACGTCGTCGCCGAGGTACTCCTCGGCGTCGCGCTTGATCTTCTGGAGGATCATCGCCGAGATCTCCTCGGGCGTGTACTCCTCGTCGTCTACTTCGACCGTGTAATCTTCCTCGCCCATGTGGCGCTTGATCGACTGGATCGTCCGGTCGGGGTTCTGGACGGCCTGGTTCTTGGCCGGCTTGCCGACGAGTCGCTCGTCGTCGTTGAACGCGACGACCGACGGCGTCGTCCGCTCGCCTTCGGCGTTGGCGATGATCTCCGGATCGCCCCCCTCCATGACCGCGAACGCGCTGTTCGTGGTACCGAGGTCGATACCGAGAATCTTGTTGCTCGTCATTACGAGACGGGTAATGCTCACTTTGGTTTAAAGCTTATCACAGCGATCGACTGCACTTTGGATTATAGCTCACGGGGCGAGGGAAGACCTCTCGAGCCGGATATCGATTCGCCGCGCGAGGACGGCCCGGTCCTCGAAGCGAATCCTCGCGAAGATCGGGGGCGCTCGGTCCGCGATCCAGTTCGGGCCCGCGCCGCTGCGGCGAACGGGACGGTGAAAGCGAGTCGTCGATACCGGTCGCTAACGTCGGTAGGCGGCGGTTACGGCAGGGTAGCCGCCGTATACTGAATCTCGGTCACCGAATCCGAACGGACATGGATCGACGAACGTTCCTGTCCGGGATCGCCTGCGGGGGGGCGCTGGGCGGGTACGTCCTCACACGCGACGAGCGGGAAGAATCGGAGGTGTCTCAGCGGTCGGGGGAGCCGCGCGATCGGCGCGGCGAACGGACGGACGATCCGAACGGCCACGACGACGCGTCGGCCGGGGATTCCGACGACCCGTCGGACGAGGACTCGGCCGGTGACGAGGACGCCGAATCGGTGGTCGACCGCGTCGCGGACGCCGAGGGGATGGTCGTGTTCACGTACGACGACAGCCCGCTCGAGGACTACACGCTCACCTACGAGGTCCACCGGGAGTACGGCGTTCCCGNGAGGGGATGGTCGTGTTCACGTACGACGACAGCCCGCTCGAGGACTACACGCTCACCTACGAGGTCCACCGGGAGTACGGCGTTCCCGGCTGTACGGCGGCCTGTCCCGGCTACATGGAGGAACGAGACGCGTCCCTCGAGCCCGGACAGCTCCGGGAGATGCAGGACGACGGCTGGGGGGTCCTGTCCCACACCTACCACCATCGGGCGCTCGGCCACATCGAACTGACCGAACCCGCCCGCGAGGGCGACGACCGCCTCTACGTCCGGGCGAACCGTCACGGCGCTATCGCGGACGACCCGCTCGTGGTCTTCGACGAGGGGACCGAGACGACCGCGACGGTCGCCGGACGGGGCAGCGATTCGGTCGGGCAGTACGTCGAACTCGCGGAACCGATCGCCGAGACCGTCGGCCGGTCGGGGTACGTCAGGTATCCCGGGTCGTTCATGCGCGAGATCCTCGAGCGAACGGACGCCCGCCTCGAGTCGTGGGGACTGGACGTGACGGGATTCGTCTACCCGTACGGACGGTACGACGGCCTCGCCGAGGAAATCGTCCGCGATCACTACGACGCGGTCGCGAACCACCGCTACGGCGGTGGCCACAACGATCTCGAGGGCCTCGACCCGACGACGATGCGGCGGATGTACGTCGAGACAGACAAGACCACCCAGGACGACGTCGACGCGTTCATGGACGGGGCCGCCGAGGAGGACGTCCTCGCGATCGTCGGCGGCCACTCCCAGTACGACACCCTCACCGAGGATCGGCTCCGCTACACCATCGAGGCCGCCCTCGAACGAGACCTCGCGATCGTCACGATGGGGGAGGCGCTGACCGTCCTCGAGCACCCGGACGGGTAATCGGCGTTCGGCCGCGCTCGACGGTCTCGGCCGTCAGCGAACGATCGTTACCGAGACGGGGGAGCGACGCGTCACCGTCTCCGCGACGCTTCCGAGCAGCAACCTCGGGACGCCGGACCGCCCGGTGCTCCCCATGACGACGCGATCGACGTTGTTCTCCCGGACGAACTCGAGAATCTCCCGTCCGGCGTTGCCCTCCGTGAGCACCGTCTCGAGCGTTCGCCCGCGCTCGGCGGCGATCTCGGTCGCGTCCTCGAGGACGCGTTCCCCCTCCGCTCGGGCGAGTTCGTACGGCGTTCGCTCCCGATCTGCGGGGAAGGAGGTGACCTGTGCGACGTGTAAAGCGACGATCTCGGCGTCGGGGAACAGCTCGAGGGCCTCCTCGAGCGCCCGCTCGGCCTGCGACGAGCCGTCGACCGGAACGAGAACGCGATCCATACGCCGTCGACGCCGTCCAGCTCGAAATTCGTTGTCCGACGTCGACGGGAGTTGACAGCTTCGTCGTCCGCGACAACACGCCGGCTCGAGCGCTCGACGGGTCGACGAAAAATCGGTCGGGAGCCGAACGGGGATCTACTCGGCGTCGGTTCCGTCGTCCGACGACGCGTCGTCCTCGAGGTCGCCGTTCGAGACCGTCACCTGGGCGTTCTGGATGACCTTCTCGCCCATCTCGTAGCCCGGCGTGTAGACGTCGGCGACCGTCCCCTCGGGCTGGTCGCTGTCGACCCGCATCATGACCTCGTGGCGCTGGGGGTCGGTCTCGGTGCCCGGCTCGGGATCGATCTCGGAGACGTCCTCCTCGTCGAGGACGCGGTCGAACTCCCGCAGGGTCATCTCGACGCCCTCCCGCAGGCTCTCGACGTCGTCGCTGTCCTCCTCGAGGGCGCGCTTGAGGTTGTCGCGAACGCCGACGAGGCGCTCGACCAGATCCTCGGTCGCGCGGTCTTTCATCTGCTCCTGGCGCTTTTTCGCGCGCTTCTTGTAGTTCTGGAAGTCGGCCTGCTTGCGCTTGAGCCGGCCCTCGAGGTCCTCGATCTCGGCCTCGGCCTCCTCGAGTTCGGCGCGGAGCTGCTCGACGGGCTCGGCCTCCGCGTCGGTCTCGTCGGCGGTCGTCTCCGGCTCCGGCTCGGCCGTTTCCACGTCCGATTCGTCCCCCGCGTCGGTATCGACGCCGTCGCCGTCGTCGGGTCGATCCTCGGACGGGACACCCTGGGCTGACGCGTTCGTGCCCTCGTCTTCGCTCATGCTCGGATCAACGACCAGCGGCGGTAAAAGGGTTGAGATCCGGGCTCGACGGGGCGCGATCCGACGATATATGTGCCCGCCGACCGCAGTGTCCGGCGTGACACCGACGGTCGACGAGGACGCCCTCGAGCTCCGGTACGAGGACGGCACCGTCCGCCTCGAGGGACTCGGTTCGGAACTGGCGTCGACGCTGCGGGAACGGGTTCCCGAGCTCGAGGCGGATCCCAGATCGGGGGGCCGACGGGCCCCCGCCCTACGGTACGCGCCGCTTCGAGCGGCGCTGGCGCTCGAGGACGCCGACGTTCGGGATCGGGTGCTCGAGCTCGACTCCCTCCCGGCGCTGCGCTCGGCCTACGAGCTCCGGGCGTACCAGCGGGAGGCGCTGTCGGCCTGGCTCGAGACCGACCGCTGGACGGGCCTCGAGGACGGCGACCTCCCCGTCGACCGCGCCCCCGGAGGCGTCCTCGAGTTGCCCACGGGCAGCGGGAAGACCGTCATCGCGCTGAAGGCGATCGAACGGCTCGCGACGCCGACGCTCGTGGTCGTCCCGACGATCGACCTGCTCGAGCAGTGGCAGCGCGAACTCGAGCGGGAGTTCGACCGCGAGATCGGCCGTTTCGGCGGCGGAGAGCAGCGACTCGAGCCGATCACGGTCTCGACGTACGACTCGGCCTACCTCAAGGCCGACTCGGTGGGCGACCGGTTCGGGCTGGTCGTCTTCGACGAGGTCCACCACCTCGGCGGCGAGGGCTACCGCGAGATCGCCCGCCTGCTCGCCGCGCCCGCGCGACTCGGGCTGACCGCGACCTTCGAACGACCCGACGGCGCCCACGGGGTCGTCGAGGACGTCGTCGGCCCGCTCGTCTACCGGATCTCGCCCGACGAGCTGGCGGGCGAGCACCTCGCACCGTACGACGTGAAACGGCTCGAGGTGTCGCTCACCCCGACAGAGCGCGAGGCCTACAACCGCAACCAGGAGGTGTTCGCGGACTACCTCGCGACGTCGAACATCGAGTTCTCGAGCGGGTCGGACTACCAGGAGCTCGTCAAGCGCTCGGGGTCGGATCCCCGGGCCCGCGAGGCCCTGCTCGCGCGCCAGCGCGCCCGCGAGATCACCTACGGCAGCGAGGCGAAGGTCGACGCGCTCGAGGGGATCCTCGCCGAGCACCGCGGCGAGCGGATCATCGTCTTCACGGCGTTCAACGACCTCGCGTACGACGTCAGCGAGCGGTTCCTGATCCCGACGATCACCCACCAGACGGGGGCCGCCGAACGGCGGGAGATCCTCGAGCGCTTTCGCGAGGGGACCTACTCGCGGATCGCGACCTCGAACGTGCTCGACGAGGGCGTCGACGTTCCCGACGCCAACGTCGCGGTCGTCCTCTCGGGCAGCGGCAGCGAGCGGGAGTTCACCCAGCGACTCGGCCGGATCCTGCGGCCGAAAGAAGACGGCGGCCGCGCGCTGCTGTACGAGGTCGTCGCGAGCGAGACCGCCGAGGAGCGGACCTCGAGGCGCCGACGGGAGTGACGGCTCGAGGCTGCGTTCCGGCTCGGAACCCCGATCACGAACCGACGCAGCGCTCGTACAGGTCGACGAGCGAAACGGCGTGGACGGTTCCGGCGAGCGTCGCGCTGAGGACGGTCCCTACCAGAGGGACGCGCGCGAGCAGCCACGAGCCGACGCCGACGAGGAGGAGAATCCCCAGCAACGCGAACCCGCGACCCCGCGCGTACCGCCAGCTCGCGCCGATCGGGGCCAGGAGCCCGCGCTCGCGAAGGACCGTTATCGGCGCCAGGAGGAGTCGGACGGCGACGAACAGCGCGAGCGCGAGGACCGCCAGTCCGACCGGGAGACTCTCGGCGGCGTACTCGAACCCGCCCGCGTCGCCTCCCCGGGAGCCCAGTCCGACGAGAACCACGCCGCAGACGTAGACGAGACCGCGGTTCCGACCGATCGGCACGTCGCTCGCCCGCGCCATCGTCAGCCAGCCGGCGACGCCGACCGCGGCGACGGCGACGACCTCGAGCGCGAGGGCGTACCCGAGCCACGGGAGCTGGAGGTCGACGAGGGCGCCGAGCGATCGCCGCGTGACGGTCGTTCCCGTCGGATAGATCGCGGAGGCGACGTGGATCGTCGCCCCGTCGATCCCCGAGACCAGCGGCAGGGGATCGCGCTCGCGGAGCAGGTCGGCGCCGAGGAGAAGCCAGCCCGCGAGGAAGAACGGAACCCAGAGGCCCGGGTCCGCGCGGAGCCGGGCCGCGACCGAGTCGAGGACGGGCGGGCGCCCGTTTCGCGATCGGCGAGACCGCGCGCTCGAGACCGGTTCGGTACCGTCGGGGACGGACGAGTCCCCGCTTTCGGACGGTTTCGATCCGGGCTCGTCGGCGTCACCCCCGCGACCGTCGCTCATCGGGGCTCCTCCAGCGCGAGGACGCGCCCCCGGTTGACCGCGTACAGGCATCCGTCGCCGACGATCGGGGCCGACAGCGGCGCTTCGGGGGGTTCGTACCGGAACCGTTCGGCCCCGGTTTCGGCGTCGAGGGCGACCAGCGACGCGGCCCCCTCCACGGCGTAGACCGTCCCGTCGGCGACGACGGGCGTCGTTTCGGTCTCGAACGGCGTCGACCACAGCGACTCGCCGGTCTCGAGCGCGAGCGCGTGAAACCGATCGCGGCCGTCGCTCAGGAACGCCGTCCCCTCGGCGACCGCGACGGTCCCGTCGGTCGCGTTCCCCTCGAGGTCGCGCTCCCAGACGGGGCTCCCGTCGTCGTCGTCCAGCAGCGAGACGCCGCTCCGCGAGAGGACGACGATCCCCGCGTCCGTCGCGGGCGAACACAGCTGCATCTGGTCCTCGCGCTCGCGCCGCCAGCGTTCCGTCCCGTCCTCGCGGTCGTAGGCCGCCACCCGGTTCGGCCAGTTGGCGACGAACAGCGTCCCGTCCCGGACCGTCGGTCGGCCGAACGACGCGCCGACCTCCTCGCGTGCCGCCGTGACGCGCCAGCGTTCCGAGCCGTCGGCGGCGTCCAGCGCGACGACGTCGTTGGTTCCGTACACCGTCGCGTACACCGTCCCGTCGACCGTAACGGGGTCGACCGCGGGCCGGTGCTCGAGCGTCGGACGGTACTCCCCATCTTCCGGCACCGTCCATCGTCGGCTCCCGATCCCGCGGTCGGCTCCGGGGAGGCCGACCCCGCCGTCGGCGTTGAGTCCAGTGACGCCCCCCGTCGAGGTCACCGCCAGCGCTGGCGTCCGGTACGGCGACGCGCTGGCGACCGCCGGGCTCGAGGTGTACGGGCCGCGGCGTCCGA
Source organism: Natronococcus jeotgali DSM 18795 (assembly GCF_000337695.1). Classification (GTDB taxonomy): domain Archaea; phylum Halobacteriota; class Halobacteria; order Halobacteriales; family Natrialbaceae; genus Natronococcus; species Natronococcus jeotgali. The sequence continues at coordinate 75,699 of NZ_AOIA01000017.1, read as the reverse complement.
ACCGCCGCTCGCCGGTGTCCGCCTCGAGGGCCAGCAGCCCGTCGCCGACGGCGTAGAGCGTATCGCCGAGGAGGATCGGCGGGCTCGCGCCCCGAAACCAGTCCGTGGCGTCGTGTACCCAGGCGACCCCGACGCCCTCGCTGGGACCCGACGCCCGGGGATTGTAGCCGGTTCCCGCGGGGTCGTGCTGGGCCATCAGCCAGTCGAACAGCGTCGACGAGGTCGACGGCGACCGCGTCCGTTCGGTCGCCGCAGCGCCGGTTCCCCCGACCAGCGCGGCGCTGACTCCGGCCAGGAGGTGACGTCTGGAGGGCATTCCTATCACACTCGTGATCGTATTGGCCCGTAAGTATTTCTATGAGGACTAGTCTCCCGGAATAGGAGAAGGCGAACCAGGAGCGTAGATTCCAATTCCGAGGAGTACGTTTTTAACGAATAATGTCTAATTCGATGTATGAATTCTCGTCGCCTCGCGATCGCTATCGGCGCGGTCCTCGTCGGCGCGTTCCTCGCCGGAACGGTCCTCGGTGCCGCCGGCGTGGGCACCCCCGAACCGGTGGTTACGCTCGAGAACGACGACGACGTCACCTACCGCGTGACCGCCTACACCGTCGAGGACCGGGACGCCGCCGGCTACCTCAACTTCGAGGTGACCGACGGCGGCGAGCGGCGGCTGGTGACCTACGCCGACCTCGTCTGGCCGGGCGGGTACCGGAACGTGACGCTCGTCGACGAGGCGGTCGACCGGGACGAGATCGTCGTCGGCCCCGACGAGACCGTCACCGACTCCCTCGAGGGCTGGACCCGCGGCGACGCGACCGTCTACGTCGTCGAGCGGGGGGAGGACCGCGTCCACCGGCGGTCGCAAACGGTGAGTTGTGATAGGCGCGGACAGGAGCACGAACTCCGGTTCTCGTCGGACTCCGGGGCGGGCAGCACGACGACCTGCGCCGGCGGCTTCGGCTGGCTGGTGCGGTGACTCGGAACGTCGATAGTTATATGGTAACTCTGTGTGCCAGATTCACTCATGCTCGGAGTACCGACGGGGACCGCCGTCGCGCTGTTCGTGATGGTGGCGCTCCCCGTAGCGACGCTCGTGCTGTACTGGATCGACCGCACGCGAAACGACGGCTACGTCTCGATCCTGGGGAGGCGGTGAGATGCTCTCGACGATACAGCTCACTTTCGGCGCGTACCTGCTCGTCCTGCTGGCGATCGGGGCGTACTTCTTCGCGACGACCGAGACCAGGCGGCTCTCGGACTACCTGCTCGCGGGTCGGAACGTCGGCGCCTGGCCCGTCGCCCTCTCCGAGGTGTCGTCGGTCGCCAGCGGCTGGACCTTCTTCGCCTGGGTCAGCGTCGGCTTCGCGACGGGGATCCACGGGCTGTGGTTCTCGCTGACGATGATCTTCGTCGTCGTCTTCATGTACCGCTACGTCGGCTCGCGGTTTCGCCGCCAGTCCGAGGCGCTGGGCAGCATCACGGTCGCCGACCACCTCGCGCTGGCCGTCTCCGACGACCGCGTCGGCGGGTACGTTCGGATCGTCGCGACGGTGTCGATCCTGCTGTTCATGGGCGCGTACGTCGGCGCCCAGATCATCGCGGTCGGCGAGGCGATGGACACCGGGATCGGGATCGACTACGCGGTCGCGGTCGCCGTCGGCGGCGTCGTGGTCGGCCTCTACACCACGCTTGGCGGATTCAACGCCTCCATCTGGACCGACGTCTTCCAGGGCGTGCTCATCTTCGTCGCCGCGGTCTCGCTCCCGGTTCTCATGATCGCCGAAGTCGGCGGCTGGTCGGCGTTCGTCGCCGAGGCCGCGGCCGTCGAGGACGCCGCCCTGCTCGAGCTGTCGGGCGGGCTCGCCGGCCAGGCGCTGCTGATCTCGGTGCTGGGCTGGGTCACCTTCGCGTTCGGCACGATCGGCCAGCCCCACTCGCTGATGCGGCTGCAGGCGATCCGCTCCGAGCGCCTGCTCAGCCCCGCCGCAGTCATCGCCGTCGCCTTCCAGTCGCTGCGGCTGACGGTGCCGCTGCTGATCGGCGCGGCGGGACGGGTCATCTACGGCTCGGTCGACAACCCCGAGAACGTCGCGATGCTCGCCATCGTCGACTTCTTCCCCGAACTCGTCGCCGGCGTTTTGCTCGCGGCGATCGTCTCCGCGATCCTCTCGACGTCGGACTCGATGCTGCTGGTCGCCTCCTCGGATTTCACTCGGTTCTACGAGGAGCGGATCGACCCGAGCGCCAGCCAGGGAACGCTCATCCTGCTGGGCCGGATCGCCGTCGTCGTCCTCGCCGTCGGCGGGGTCGCCATCGCGCTCGCCCAGCCCGGAACCATCCTCGAGATCGTCGAGTTCGCCTACATCGGGCTGGGTGCGACGTTCGGTCTCCCCTTGCTGTTCCTGCTGTTCTGGGAGCGGACCACCGGCGAGGCCGTCCTCGCGGGGATCGTCGCCGGCCTGGTAGCGACGCTCGGAACGTACGCCGTCACCGAGCACTACTCGCTGCTGGTCTGGCCGATCTGCATCGCGGCGATCGTCGGCGTCACGCTCGCGACCTCGAGGACGGGCTCCGCGGTCGCCGACGTTCCCGAGCCGACCTCGAGTTCCCAGCTCGCGGACGACTGAACCCGGTCCGACCGGGTCGGATCACTTTTGCGTTCGCCGTGCTCACTCGAGACTGATGCTGACGAAGGACCTGCTTCGCGTTTCGCGGGCGGGTGGCGGGTACCACCCGCAGTTCGCGAGCCGCGAGCACCGCCCGCTTGCCGCCCGCGTCATCGGGACCTACCAGGGTCACGTCGGTCGTTCCCGCGAGGAGCTCGAAACCGCACTCGCAGACCTCGAGCCCGACGCGGACCACTTCAAGCTCGTTCGCGGCTTTTCGGCCCTGCTCGAGCGCGACGCACGCTTCGAGACCGACGCCGAGATCGACCCCGAACGCGCCCGGAAGGCGACGTTCGAAGCGGCCGAGGACGTCGGCGTCGTCACCACCGGGGAGCGCGAGAGGGCGCTCGGCCGCGCGGCCGACGGGCTCGGACTCTCGACTGCGGCCCTCGAGCGGGCGCTGTACGCCGACCTCGAGGAACGGCAGGTCCTCGCGGCGGTCGACCCCCGGTGGGACCCCGACGGGCTGGTCGCGCAGTACAACCTCTCGCTGGCCCAGACGGCGCTGTTCGACGCGACCGAGCTGCGGGTGCGCTCGAGCGATCCGAAGGCGCTCGTCTCGGCGATCAAGCGCCTGCGGCTGATGTACGAGATTCGGAAGACGGGCGAGGTCGACGGCCCGAGCGAGCGCGAGGTCGTCGTCACCGGTCCCACGCACCTCTTTCGCGCCACGCGCCGCTACGGCACCCGGTTCGCCCGCCTCCTGCGGACGATCGCGAAGGCGAGCGAGTGGCGCCTCGAGGCGACGGTCGACGACCGGGGCACCGAACGGGTCCTCGAGCTCTCGGACGCCGATCCCGTGCGGGTGCCCGACGCCGAGCCCGTCGCGGACGTCTCCTTCGACAGCGGCGTCGAGGCCGACTTCGCCGGACGCTTCGCGAGCCTGGATCTGGACTGGGAGCTCGTCCGCGAGCCCGAACCCCTCGAGACGGGGACCCGGGTGATGATCCCCGACTTCGCGTTCGACTACTCGCACGGCGAGTTCCGGGTCTTCTTCGAGATCATGGGGTTCTGGACGCCCGAGTACGTCGAGAAGAAACTCGCCCAGCTCGCCGACCTCGAGGACGTCGAACTGGTCGTCGCCGTCGACGAGAGCCTCGGCGTCGGCGAGGAGATCGCCGCGCGGGACTTCCGGGCGATCCCTTACTCCGGCAGCGTCCGGCTGAAGGACGTCCGCGACGTCCTCCGGGAGTACGAGCGCCAGCTCGTCGCCGACAGCGCGGCCGCGCTCCCCGAGGAGCTGCGACCCGACGCGGACGTCCGCACTCTCGAGTCGCTGGCCGCAGACCGCGGCGTCAGCGAGGACGCGCTGGCCGACGTCGCCTTCCCCGAGCACGAGTTGGTCGGCCGGACGCTCGTTCGTCCGTCGGTGCTCGAGAACGTCGGCGAGGCGCTCGAGGCCGGCTCGTCGCTGTCGGAGGCGGAAGCGGTGCTCGAATCATACGGGATCGGGGACTCGAGCGCCGTCCTCTCGGAGCTGGGTTACCGCGTCGAGTGGGAAGGACTCGCGGGCGGAACGCTCGTCGAGCGAGAGCCGCAGTAGTCGATACCGTCCTTCCCGTGTTCGGTCTCGATGCGACATCCACGCGGGTCAAGCCGCAACGCAGGTAGGCGAGTGGACCGTCCGGCGTCGAGTCTCCAGTACCGACCCAACTGCCGCGGGGTGGGACTGAAAGGGCCAGGGGCTTTCGCGGTACTAACGACAGAAACAGTCCTGCTTGCACGAACACAGGGAATCGCCACGCCCTCCCCAGCCGACTCACTCGCTTGCGGACTCACGGCCACTGGCCGTTCGCCCGTCCGCGGCGCGTAGCGCCGCGCTCCGCTCGTTCGTCCACTGGCAGAGCACGCTCTGCCAAGCCATTCGCTCGTGTTATCTGCTCACGGGCACGGAGTGCCCGTTCGCACGGTACGCGGGGCCGTCGGTCCCGCGCTACTCGCGAAGACCTCGCGCGGCATTGTCGACCGCCCTCGCTCGGGCTCGCGGCTCTCTCCGGTCACCGCTCGCTTTTCGAGGTGCTCGCACGCTCGCACCTCGCTCTGCTCGAGCGGTCGACAGCGCACGCCACCGCAGAAAGAACGGTCGGATCGAACTGAGACATGGTCCGCCTGTACCGAACGAGAGTTTCACAGCTCCCGCTGTCGTCCCTTCGGCACCATCGAGCGCAACTCGCCGTGGACGTACAGTCCGACGCCGATCGGCTCGAGCTCCCCGGCGACGTCGTGGGCGGCGATCAGGTATCCCCAGTCGCCGTCCCAGCGCTCGAGGTCTCGGTCCTCGCCCGCGGCGAACGCGCGGGCCTCGTCTGGCTCGAGTTCGATCACGCACTCGTCGGCCTCCCGGCCGAACCGCTGGACGAAGTCGGTCGTCGGCTTCCAGTGCTCCTGGCGCGTCCGCAGGCAGGTCATTCCCAGAGCCTCGATCTCGACCGGGGAGGGAGCCGACCCGCCGTAGACCCAGATCTTGCCAGCCCCCTTCTCCCAGAACGTGTGGTCGTCGAACGTTTCGGGCGCGATTCCGAACCGGTCCGCGAAGTAGTCGACGACCGCCTCGCGGCTGGCTCGCCCCTCGACGGTTCGCTCGGCGGCGGTCGCCGGCAGGCGGCCGAACTGCTGGCCGTCGTTTTGCTCGAGGTCGCCCTCGCTCACGCCGTTCGAAGCGTCGTTGCCCATCAGGCCGTCACCTCCAGTTTCGCGACGAAGAATCCCCCGGTGTCGTTCTGGTGGGGGTAGATCCGCGCGGCGCGCTCCAGACTCGAGTCGTACTCGTCGCCGTCCCACTCGGTGAGTCCGGGCGAGTGCTCGAGGTCGAGGTCGAAGTCGACGACCCGACAGTCCTCCGCCTCGAGGACGTGCTGGACGACGGCCTCGTTCTCCTCGGGGGCGAACGTACACGTCGAGTAGACGACGGTGCCGCCCTCCCGCGTCGCCTGCACGGCTCGTCCGAGAATTCCCTTCTGGATCCCCGAGACCTCGTCGAGGTAGCCTTCCGACCAGCCGTCGAGCGCGTCGGGGTTCTTTCGGATCGTCCCCTCGCAGGAACAGGGCGCGTCGACGAGGCTGCGGTCGAACTCCTCGAAGTCGAACCGCTCGAGCGAGTAGTTGCGGGCGTCGTCGTTCGTGACCGCGAGGCTCGTCGCACCGAGCCGTTCGGCGTTGAACCGCAGCGCCGAGATCCGGCCGAGGTTGCTGTCGTTGGCGACGACGGTACCCCGATCGTCCATCAGTGCCGCGAGCTGAGTCGCCTTCCCGCCGGGGGCGGCACAGCTGTCCCAGACGCGCTCACCGGGTTCGGGTTCGAGAACGGTCGCTGGAACCGCAGAGACCTCCTCCTGGCCGTGGGTAAACCCGTGAAACGACGACCAGGTCGAGCCCGGCGAGTCGGTCTCGAGGCGCAGCACCCGGGGGTTCCAGTCGGCCCGCTCGTAGCCAACGCCCTCCGCCTCGAGGGCGGCCGTCGCTCGGTCAACGGTGGCCTTGATCGCGTTCACCCGGACGGCATTGCCGAGCGGGCGCTCGCAGGCCGCGAGAAACGCCTCGAAGTCGTCGACGATCGGTCGATACCGCTCGAGTGGCTCCATCGCCCGCGGGTTCGGGGCCTCGTCGCTTGTGGGTTTCGAAGCGCCGGCCGCGGCTTTATGTCGGTCACCGACGACCGATAGCACATGGCAGGGATTCAGCGACAGGGTCCGGAGGTATCGCTCGAGGATCCGACGCTCGTCGAGGGGTTTCCCGGCGTCGGGCTCGTCGGCAAGATCGCGACCGACCACCTGATCAGCGAGCTCGAGATGGAGTACTACGCGAGCCTGGACTGCGAGGGGCTCCCTCGCGTGGTGACCTATCAGGGCGGCGAGGGGCGAGCGCGACCCCCGGTTCGGATCTACGCCAGCGAGGACGACAATCTGCTCGCGCTCCAGAGCGACGCGCCGATCGCGTCCGCCGCCGTCGACTCGGTCACGAACTGCGTCTCGAAGTGGATCGGAAAGCGGGAGGCCCGCCCGATCTACCTCAGCGGGCTGCCCGCCGAGCGCGAGGAGCGACCCTCGCTGTACGGGATTGCCACCGGCGACGAACTCGAGACCCTCGAGGACCACGGCATCGACGCCCCGCCGGAGGACGGCGTCGTCAGCGGCCCGACGGGCGCCCTGCTCAACCGCGCCGCACAGGACGGCGGCGACAGCCTCGGCCTGATCGTCGACTCGAGTCCGCAGTTTCCCGATCCCGAGGCCGCGAGCGTCCTCCTCGAGGACGGCGTCGCGCCGATCGCGGACGTCTCGATCGACGTCGGAGAGCTGGTCGATCGGGCCGAGGAGATCCGGGAGAAACGCGAGCAGTTCGCCCGCCAGATGCAGGAGATGAGCCAGGAGGAGAGCAGCCAGGCCCAGCCGCTGCGGATGTACCAGTAGCGAGGACGTCGAACCCCGGATGTGAGGGCCGTTGGCACCCGAGGGCGGCACTCTTGCTCACGCAATCCCAACCCCTTTTCGGCTCCTGGCGTAACCTCCGGGTATGGCAGACGAAATCGCCGCAGACTTCTGTTCGCGAACGTCGAAGGGAATCCCGATGCTGGGACTGGGTACCTGGCAGAACGAGGACCCCGAGGCCTGTGCCGAGAGCGTCCGAACCGCCCTCGAGACGGGGTACCGGCACGTCGACACCGCACAGGCATACGACAACGAGGACGCCGTCGGCGAGGGGATCGCCAGCGCCGACGTCGACCGGGAGGAGCTCTTCCTCGCGACGAAACTCTGGATCGACAACCTGGGCGCCGACGACGTCGCGGAGACGGCTCGCGAGAGCATGGACCGTCTCGGCGTCGACTACCTCGACATGCTGTACGTCCACTGGCCCGCCGGGGAGTACGACCCCGAGGAGACCCTGGGCGCGCTCTCGGAGCTGTACGACGAGGGACTGATCGAGAACGTCGGCGTCAGCAACTTCATGCCCGAGGACCTCGAGACGGCGATCGACGTCTGCGACGCCCCGATCGCGGCCAACCAGGTCGAACTCCACCCGCTGCTCCAGCAGCCGGAGCTGCGCGAGACCTGCGAGAACTACGACGTCGACGTCGTCGCCTACTCGCCGCTGGCCCGCGGCCAGGTGTTCAACCACGAGGGGATCCAGAACGTCGCGGCCCGACACGGCGTCAGCGAGGCCCAGGTCAGCCTCGCCTGGCTGCGCGAGAAGGGCGTCGTCGCGATCCCGAAAGCGACCGGGGAGGACCACATCGAGGACAACTGGGAGTCGCTAATGGTCGAACTCGACCGCTCGGACGTCGACACGATCGACAACATCGACGACGTCAGCCGCGAGGTCGATCCCGACTTCGCCCCCTGGAACTGACTCGAGCGAGTCCGTTCCGACAGTTTCAAACTCCTGAATAGCAAGAAATCGTACCGCTTTTCGAGCCGTCGCAGGCGTATGGCAACCCGCACACGGAGGGGTAATCGAGGGGCCGCTGGCCGTCGGCGGGATCAACGAACTGCTCCGGGCGAACTTCGAACTCGCGGGCGCGGCCTACGCGGCGATGTGGATCGCGATCGCGTTCCCGCTGGGGTGGCTGTTCGGGCTGGCGATCGGACTGGCAACTCTCGTGCGTCCGTCGGGCTGAGTCGGGACCGCGGGCAAGCGGTATGCTCCTCCTCGTTGTCCCACGGGTATGACCGAAAGCGGCGAAACGATCGAACCCTTCCCGCCGGGGCGACGCGGCACCGTCGACTACATGCGAACCGCCGGCCGACGGAGCGTCGTCCACGGGCTCGTCGAACTCGACGTGACCGAGGCCCGACGGCGCATTCGCGAACTCGAGGAGCGAACGGGAACGAAATACTCGTTCACCGCGTTTTTGATCTCGTGTCTGGCCCGGGCGATCGACGACCATCCCTGCGTCCAGACGTACCGCGACTGGCGGGGGCGGCTCGTCCGGTTCGAGGACGTCGACGTGAACGTCCTGATCGAGCGGGAAATCGACGGCGAACGGATCGGCGTCCCGCACGTCCTCAGGGCGGCGAACCGGCGCTCGCTCGAGTCGATCCACGAGGAGATCCGAGCGGCTCAGACGGATCCGAACGCGGGACGACAGCGCGGGCTGTCGGCCGTGGGACTGCGACTCCCAGGCCCCGTCCGACGACTGTTCTGGCGGCTACCCCGGACCTTTCCCCGACGCTGGAAGCGCGTCGCCGGCACCGTCGCAGTGACTTCGATCGGCATGTTCGGTACCGGCGGCGGCTGGGGAATCAGTCCGACGAACTACGCGCTCCAGCTTACCGTCGGCGGGATCGATCGAAAACCGGGAGTCCTCGACGGGGAGGTCGTGCCTCGAGAGTACCTCAGCCTCACGGTGACGGTCGATCACGACGTCGTCGACGGCGCGCCCGCCGCCCGGTTCGTCGGACGTCTACGGGAACTCGTCGAAGCGGCGCACGGGCTGGAACCGGATCCCGAGGCGTAGCTCTCGGTCGACCGCCACTGACTCCGAACCCGTTCGGCTTTCCTCGAGCGCCAGGTCGAGCGTACTGCCGGTTTCCGATACCCTTTGGAGGTTCGCCGTCCCACGATTACGTATGGAGTTCGACCTGCCGACCACGGCGGCCACATTCATCGCACTGATCGCGCTCGGGACGGTCGGGATGATCGCCTCGGGAATGATGGCGACCGAGAACGTCCTGATGATGGTGGTCCCCGCGATGGTGATCTTCGGAGGGATCATGCTGCTGATCGGGATCAAACACGGCCAGTACCGGGCGATAAAGTAGCCGGCACCCTCGAGCCCGAGCCGCTCTTCTATCGTCCGTCGGTGAACGTCCAGCGAGTCGCATCGGTCGGGAACTCGGACCACGCGAACGCGACGTCCGGACGGACCCGGAAGAACGGCGTTCCGTGCCGAACGTCGTACTTCTCCTCGTAGGCCGCCTCGAGTCGCTCGAGGAGTTCGGCGCCGGCCGTCTCCTCGTCGAGTCGTTCGGCCCGGCCCTCGAGGATGACCACCTCCTCGGCGTCCTCCCGGTGGACGACGATGGCGTCGTTCCGCTCGAGGTTTCGCACCCACCGCGTCCCCTCCCCGCCGCCGCAGTGGAAGGCGCCGTCGACCCAGACGCCCCAGGTCGGACGGACGTGTGGAAACCCGTCCGGGCGAACGGTCGTGGTCCAGTAGGATCGGTCCCCGGCCAGCATCTCGCCGACGAACCCCCAGGGGAGCAGCCCATTTTCGTCGTCGGGAATCCCGTAGCTGTCCTCGGTCGCGGGTCGGGACCGGTTCGCGTCGTCGACGGCTCTCGAGTGATCGTCGCTCATCGAACTGCACACGCCACGGAGCCGCATGAAACGCACCGCTGTCGACCGTCGCACCGAAAGGAAAGATCCGGTTTCGAGGCGCTACTCGGCCGCGAACGCGCCTACATGTAGCCCAGATCGCGCAGGCGCTCCATCAGGTCCTCCTTGTCCTGGGCGCGGCCCGCGCGCTCGGTCGTTCCCTCGAGGTCCTGGAGCCAGGCGGGGTCGTCCTCGGTCTTCTCGGTGCTGATCTCGCTGCCCAGCGACCGGAACCCTTCCCAGTACTTCGGCGAGACGGGGGTGTCGGCGGGCTCGAGGTCGTTCGGCAGGTCGTCTTTCCCCTCGGGAACGTAGCCCTCGTCCGGGAACTCGTCGACGGTGTCGGGCACGACGAAGTTCCAGAACGCCTCCCAGACGGCGGCCTCGTCGAACTGCAGGATGGGCTGGACGCGGTCGTGAGGCGGGTAGATGTCGGGGTCGTGGCGCGGCGAGAAGAACGTTTCGTCGGCGCGGGCCTCCTGTTCGTCCCAGCGGACGCCCGAAAGGATGCCGTCGACGTCGTGGGCCTCCAGGGCGTTGTTCAGCGCGACCGTCTTCAGCAGGTGGTTGCCGACGTAGGTGTCGAGCAGGAACGGGAACGTGTCCTCCTCGTACTCGAGCAGCTCCCGGACGTGGCGCTGGTTCTGCTCGTTCAGATCGCCGATCTCGATATCGTCGCCGGGCTCGAGGTCGTTTTCCTCGACGTACTCGCCGACGTCCTCGTTGCGCGCGTAGATGACCTCCAAGTCCCACTTCTCGGCCCAGTCGTCGACGAAGTCGTGGATCGCGTCGAAGTGCTGGTAGTGGTCGATGAAGATCGCCGGCGGGATCTCCAGGTCGTAGCGCTCGGCGACCTCCTTGACGAAGTACAACACGAGCGTCGAGTCCTTGCCGCCGGTCCACATGACCGCCGGGTTCTCGTACTGCTCGAGACCCTGGCGGGTGACCTCGATCGCCTTCTCGATCTTGTCGTTGATGTGCGGGTAGTCCTCGGGGTCCTCACCTTCGCCGTCGTCGTAGTTCACGTCGACGTAGTCGGGGAAGTTCTCGGTCATCGTACTGTAATTAGATATAATTAGGAGAGTTAAACCGTTTGCGGGACCGGAAACCTCTGACGGAACTCCGGAGGCCGACCCGTCGCGCGCGGCGAGTGAACACATCGTTTATGTACTCGGGCGCGGGAATACTCGCCATGATCGACGGGGTCGCCGCCGCGTTCGTCCTCGCCGGAGTCGCCCTCCTGCTCTCGGGTACCGCCCTCTCGGTGTACGGAATCGTCGCCGTCGGCCTCGCCGCGGGCGCCGGCGCGGGCTCCCTGGTCGGCCCCGCACTCGGCCTCGAGGCGGTCGGCCCGGGCGTCGCCGCCGCCGTCGGCGCGGTCGTCGGCGGCCTCGGAAGCTACCTGCTGGTGTCGGTTGCCGTCTCGCTGCTGGGGTTCGCCGTCGGGGCCCCGCTCGCGCTGGCCGCGCTCTCCTCGAGTTCCGCCGCGGCAGGGTGGCTCCCGGAGTGGGGCGGCGCGGTCGCCGTCGGCCTCGTCGCCGCCGTCCTCGCGCTGGTACTCACGCGGTGGGTGATCGCGGCGATCACGGCGGTCGTCGGCGCCGCCCTCGCCTCCCGGGCGCTGACCCCCGAGGGACTCCTCGCCGCCCGCGAGTCGCTGACCCTCGAGCCGCTGCTGTTCGACGTCGGATCGCCGACGTTTCTGGCGCTGGTCGCGATCGGCTTCCTCTCGCAGTTCGGCTTCCTCTCGCTCGGAACGCTCCCGCGACTCCTCTTTCCCCGGCGCCGCGAGGACTCGAGGGCGACGCGGTAACCACGGTCGACGACGGAACGATGCGGCTCGTCCTCGAGGGCGGCACCGACCTCGGTCGGAAGCTGGAACTCGATCTCGCTCGAGTTCCGGGTCGGCCGTCGTTAGACCGACCCGCGTTCTCGGTCCCGAAGGGATATCACCGCGCGAACAGGGCGTTGTGACCGTGACTCCGGACGAGGATCGGAAGAACGGGTCCGACGCCGGCCAGCGCGAACGCGCCGCCGCCGTAGACGCCGTGGTCGACTCGAGTGCGTCGCCGTTCGGCGAGACGTCGACGCCGTCCCGACGACCCAACTCGAGCAGCAGGGCGTCGTCGCGCAGCCGCTCGAGGCCCCGAGCCGGGCCGAGAAAGAGCGGCGCAGGGACGACCGAGACGAGCGCCGCGAGCGCGATCCGTCCGACGAGCCTGTAGCTGGTCGGATCGTGCATACTCCGGATACGAGGGGACGGAATAGCGCTACCGTCGGTCGGATTTCGAAGCACTCCCGCGTCGAGAATCGTCAGTCGCTGATGAACTTGTTGTCCCGCCAGTTGACCCCGCCCTGGCTCGAGCTGTGGTCCCGGGGCCCCTCGACGACCTCGATGTCGGCGGGTCGGGGCTCGCCCTCGACGATCCGGGTCGCCTCGAGCTCGCCGTCGAACTCGGCGATCGCGGTCAGGGTGCCCTTCTCGGCGGCCTCGGCGATGTCACAGAGGACGAGGAACATCTCGTACTGCAGCAGCGAGTTCTGGAGGACGGTCTCGCGGTCGCCCTTGAACGCGGCGTACTCGACGAGCTCGGACTCGATCTCCTCCTCCTCGTCCTCGTCCCAGCGAAACGAGTTGTGGCGCTCGTCGGGGTCTTCCTCGTAGACTCGGTTCTCGGTGACGCTGGCCTTGAGCTGGGCCGTCGGGGTGTACTTGCTTACCGATTCGTCCTTGGCGACGGCCTTCAGGATCAGCGTGTTGTTTCGTCGCGTGATCTCGACGTCCGAGACGCCGTCGGGAAACGTCGCCTCGTCGATGTGGTCGTGGAGATCTTCGAGGGGCAGTTCGAGGGTCGAGTGGAGCCGATAAACGTGTCTGGATTCCTCTGTGGACATAGTGGGAAGGTGTGGAGCGGTCGTTGGCTTATAATACGGTCGCGTGGCTTATATGACCTGCTATTAAATTCAGTTCTGAAGCGGACGAATGAATTCAAAGCGGCCACGCCGCGAGTTATTCCGCCGCGAGGGTTTCCTCGAGTTCGCCCCGCTCCTCGAGTTCCGCGAGGATGTCAGATCCGCCGACGAACTCGCCGTCGACGTACGTCTGCGGGATCGTCTCCCAGCCGCTGCGGTCCTCGAGGGCCGCGCGGAACTCGTCGAGCGAGTCGAGGACGTCGACGGTCTCGTACTCGTCGCGGTACTGGTCGATCAGCCCGAGCGCGCGCCGCGAGTAGCCACACTGGGGCATCAACTGGGTCCCCTTCATGAAGAGGACGACCTCGTTGTCCGCGATCGTCTCGGCGACCTGCTCGTCGACTTCGTCCTGGTCGAGCCCCTGGTTCGGTGGGAAGTCCATACCCGGGGTACGGTCGTGAGTCGGATAGACCTTACGTCCCCGGACCCGCGGGGCCGAACTGCGAACGTGGAGTCGTTTCAGTCGGCCGCGCTCGAGGTCGCCACCACGTCGAGCTTCTCGGCGGCGTAGCCGAAGACGTCGCGGTAGCCGTACGAGGACATGAGGACGGGATAGAAGGATTCGGTGGCGACCTGGACGTCGCCGTCGGCGGCGGCGAAGGGATCGCCCGGCTCGATCTCGGTGAAGTTGTCGACGAAGACCTCGTAGCTGTCGGCCTCGCCCTTGGGAATCGAATCGACCAGCCGGTACACCGGGAGGTCGCGACCGACGGTGTCGCCGGGGAGGGCGCCGACGGCGGTCAGAAACGCCCGCGCGAGTCGGTCGGCGTTCTGGGCGGCCGTCTCCGAACCCTGCAGCCCGCACTCGACCTCGACGGTGTTGATCTCGGAGAACAGCCGTCCCTCGGCGAACTCGCTGGTCTCGACCATCGCCTGGACGGGCAGTTGCGGACAGATCGACTTCGCCCGCTCGTTGATCTCGTTGACGATCGCGAACGGCTCGGCGTGGCTCTGCGTCGAGTGCATCGAGAACGTGAAACAGCCCGACAGCTCGTCGACGAGCTCGTCGGCGAGTCGGCCCTCGTGGGTCTTCGCGTCCTGATCGCCCGGGAACGCCCGGTTGAGATCCTCGTCGACGAACCGCACCCGCCGCTCGAGGGCCTCCTCGTTGGCGACCACGAGCTTGACGGGACGCTCGACGGACGGGTTCTCGTCGAGCAACCGCTCGACGGCGCGAACCCCGCAGGGCTCGTCGCCGTGAATTCCTCCGACGACCGCTATCTCGGGCGTTCCGGTCCCGAGCTGTGCAACTTTCATTACCAGCCGTAGGAACTTCGGCTTCAAATGCGATTCGGTCCGATAGCGGGCGGAACGGCCCGGCGACCGACCCCGTATCAGGGACCCTCCTCGAGCGAGGCCGCGAACTCCCGATCGACCGATCGTGCGGTCGGTCGCTCGCCGTCCAGCGGAATCTGCCACTCGTCGATCGCGGTCGGCTCCTCGAGGGCCGTTTGCAGGGTCTCCCGGACCTCGCGGACGTCGACGCCGTAGTAGTCGTCGGGGATCCCCTCGAGGTACTGCAGGGCCGTCCGAAACAGGCTCTCCATCCCGCCGTCGTCCTCGAAGTCCGCGCGCTTGGAGGCGCCAGCGGCGACCTGGACCATCCCGTGGAGGAAGGCGCTCTCGGTGGTTCCGCGGCCGTAGTTGTACCACTCGAGTTCGAAGCAGTCGTGGGACTCGTGGAACGCCCCGTCGTTGAACAGCCGCACGCCGTGGACGACGGCCCGTCGGAGCGTGCCGTGTTCCCAGCCGTTGGACTCCCCGCGGTCGGGATCCCAGCCCGTCGGCTCGCCCGAGGTCGGCGGCGCAACGGAGTAGTCGCGCGTGTGGTCGGTCATTCCTGGACGGCGGCTCGAAGCGAGTCGGCGAACGGTACCATGCCGTCCCGTTCGGGCTCGAGAGTCCCGTGCGTTTCGCCCGCGGCTTCGATCGCCGCGAACCCGGTCGCCGCGGGCGATCGCTCGAGCGACGGACGGATCGCCGGGCGCGAACGCGCGCCCAGAACGCTTATTCCGGGCGGGAAGCGATCCCGGATCGATGAAACACCCCGACGGAAGCTGCCTGCGCTGTGGCGGCCGGCTCTTCGGACACGCCGACGGCGGCTACGCCTGTCACAACTGCGACGCGCGACACCTCCTCGAGCCCGGACCCGGGCCAGAGGGCGGGGGCTCGAGCTCCCGGCGCCGGAACCCGAACGCGGCCGAGGGTGACAACCCGTCGCTCACTCGATGAGCGGGAGGAACACGCCGAAGATCCAGACCGAGAAGAACCCGACGACGAACCCGAGGCCCTCGGCGTAGGTGAACAGCGTCTCCTCCCAGGCTGGGAGCCCGCCGAAGACCGCGTGACCGAGCAGTTCGCCGCTCGCACCCAGGACGAGCAGCCCGAGGCCGAGCAGGAATCCCGACTTGGCCATGAGGGCGTAATCTCGAGTGCCGTACCGTCCCATAGCCGACCCTTTCCCCGTCCCGTTATAGGTTTGTTCGTTCGAACTCCCGGCGGCGGGGGACTCGAGCGGCGGTTCGAACGGAGCCGAAACCGCAGAGTATTCATACGGTAGCCCCGAACCGTCGACCGCGTGCGAGGGTAGCCAAGCGGTCAACGGCGGCGGACTCAAGATCCGCTCGTGTAGACGTTCGTGGGTTCGATTCCCTCCCCTCGCACTCACCAGAGTGCGGCAAGAGCGAGCCTCTTGCCCTCGCAAAGCTTCTCGCGACCGACGACCCGCAAGCGACGGCTCCGCGCCGATCCGAAACGCGACCCCTTTTTGACGCCGGCCCGCCGACACCGTGTCATGAGCGACTCGAACGAACTCGAGCGACGCGCCGACACCGCCGGGCGAGCGGCTCGAGCGGGCGCCGCGATCGCCGGCGAGGCGTTTCGCACGACCCTGGACGTCGAGACGAAAGACGGGAAGACCGACGTCGTCACGCGGGCCGACCGCGAGGCCCAGGTCGCGGTGATCGAGGCGATCCGCGAGACCTACCCCGACGATCCCGTCGTCGGCGAGGAGGACGACGCGCTGAAGGCGGTTCCCGAGTCGGGGCCGGCCTGGATCGTCGACCCCATCGACGGGACGAGCAACTTCGTTCGGGGGATCCGATCGTTCGCCACCGCCGTCGCCGCGGTCGTCGACGGCGAGCCCGTCGGCGCCGCGATCGTCTGCCCCGCCCTCGAGGACGAGTACCGGAGCGGTCCCGGCGGGGCGTTCCGAAACGACGAGGGGCTCGCAGTCAGCGACTGTGTCGATCCCGAGGCCGCGACCGTCTCGCCGACGTTCTGGTGGAACCGCGAGCGACGCGACGAGTTCGCCGCCCTGAACCGCGAGCTCGGCGCCCGCTTCGGGGACGTGCGACGGTTCGGCTGCGCCCAACTCGGGCTCGCGATGGTCGCCTCGGGCGCGCTCGAGGGGATCACCACGAACCTGCGGGCGAACCCGTGGGACACCGTCGCCGGGGTCCACGCGATCCGGGAGGCCGGCGGGACGGTGACCGACCTCGAGGGCGAGCGCTGGCGCCACGACAGCGAGGGGCTCGTCGCCTCGAACGGCGCGGTTCACGACGAACTGCTCGAGGCCGCACGGGGTGTCGACGCGTAGGCTGGCGGTTTTCTCGGAGTGAAAACCGGAAACGGTAAGCGGTCGCTCCAACGGGTATCGGTTATGGACGAGTACATCGAGCGGTACGGGGCCATTCGGATCTGGGCCGCGGCCGTCACCGTGCTCGCTGTTGCCGTCGTCGCCCTCGCGGCGGCGTTTCCACAGCGAGTGTACGTCGATCTCATCTGGCAGTACTACTGGGGGCCGGTCGTCGCCGACGCCCACGGCTGGAGCTGCGTCGCGTGGGCCGACGGCGCCCAGGTGCCCTGTACCGAGGTCGGCCTCGACGCCGGGCCGACCGCCGAGCCCGGCTACACGGCGGTCTCCTACGCGGGCTACATTCCAACGCTTCTGCTGTTGTTGGTCGGGATCTACTTCCTGATCGACTGGCTGGACCTCGAGCGCTACCGGGCGGGCTTTTTCGCGCTGTTCCCGTTCATGCTGTTCGGCGGCGCGCTGCGGGTCGTCGAGGACACCAGCGTGGCGGCCTACCGGGAGACGGGCGAGCTCGTCCTCGAGCTCCCCTGGATCGGGTTCCTGATCAGCCCGCTGATCTACTTCACCGTCTTCCTGGTCGCGTTCGGCGCGATCGTCGCCGCGGTCTGGCTCGAGCGCAACGACTACGTCTCGGGCTACGAGTACCCGCTGGTCGCCATCGGGGCGGTCGCGCTCGCCGCGACCCTCGCGTTCCTGGGGTACACCGCCGCGACCGAGCAGTACGCCGTGTTCCGTCCGCTGATCCCGACGATCGTGCTCGGGGCGGCGACCGTCTCGACCGCGGCGGTCTGGCTCGGGATCGAGCGCTTCGCGCCCGGGCTGAACCGCGGCACCGGGTACATGGGGATCATCATCATCTGGGCCCACGCCGTCGACGGCTTCGCGAACCAGCTGATGCTCGACTGGTCGCACCTCTGGGGGATGACCTACACGCCGAAACACCCAGTCAACGAGGCGATCGTCACCTACACCGCGGCGCTGCTCCCCGAGAGCGCCGCGGTTATCGGCAGCGCGTGGCCCTTCGCCCTCCTGAAACTCGCCGCGCCCGTCTTTATCATCTGGCTCTTCAACGAGGAGATCTTCGAGGAGAGCCCGCGGTTCGCGTACCTGCTTTTGGTCGCCGTCGTCGCCGTCGGGCTCGGGCCCGGCACCCGCGACATGCTCCGGGCGACCTTCGGGGTCTGACGCGGCTGATCCGTCGTCGCGTCCGCCTCGAGTCGACGCGCTTTTGCGCCCGCCCTCGGATATCCGTCCCGAATGAGCGAGCGAGAGCCACACGCCGGTTCGGAGCCCTCGGTGCGCGCGGATTCGTCGTCCGAGGCCGATCTCGAGCGGCTCGTCGAGGAGCTCGAAGAACTCGAGGAGCTCGTCGACCACCCGGCCGAGCGCGAGCAGGTTCGACGGGCGATCCGCACCGCCCACCACGTCCCGGGGCTCCACGCGGTCGAGAACGGGATCAAGCGCTACACCACCCGCGACATGGCCGAGGCGTTCGTCGGCAGCATCCTCCTCTCGCTTCCCCTGCTCGTCGAGGACGGCGTCTTCGAAATCGCCGAGCACTTCGTCGAGTTCACGGTTGCGGGGGTGCCGGTCTTCCTGCTCTCGAACGTGTTGTTCATCGGGCTGTTTACGACTGCGCTGCTCTACTGGACCGACATCCGCGACCTCGGCGTAACCGACCCGCTGTTCGGATTCGTCCCCCGTCGCCTGGTCGGTATTCTGGGAATCTCGCTGCTCACGGCGACGGGGCTGATGATCATGTGGGGGCGGATCCTCGAGGGAGAGCCGACGGCCGCGGAGGCGTTCGGACGGATCACCGTCATCTGGACGGCGGGGGCGTTCGGCGCCGCGCTCGGGGACATCCTGCCGGAGAAAAACGAGGGGGACGACACCGCGATCGGCAGGATCGACGACCGGGACCGCTGATCGACGCCGTCGACGAACGGACGGTGCCGGATCGGGAACGACTTACGGCCCCGAGATCCAAGGAACGGGTATGACAGCAGATTCGCCCGCGGACGCGGGCTGGTTCGCGGGGCTCGACCCCGAGGACGGCGAGGCGCTCGCCGCCTCGATCGCGGACGGGTCGGCCCCCGAGCCCGCCGACTGGCCGGCGCGGGCCGTCGAGGCGGGCTTCGCGAGCGACGACGAGGAGTACTACGACCGACTCGAGGCGGCGACGACGGCGGCGACCCGCGAGGCCGTCGAGCGCGCCGAGCGGGCCGACGACCGACAGCTCGTCCACGCGGTGCGGACGATGGACGACTGCACGCGGACCGCGAACGAGCTCGCCGAACGCCTCGCCGAGTGGGCCGGGACGATCGACCCCGACGCGGGCGCGGGCGTCGACTACGCCCGCGAACTCGCGGGAGAGGAGGGACGCGTCGACCACCCACGCGTCCGCTCGCTCGCCGAGCGGATCGACGCGCTGGCCGACGAGGCCGAGGCCCTGCGGGAGTACGTCGAGCGCGAGACGCCGACCGTCGCGCCGAACCTCGCGGCGCTTGCCGGCCCCGTGCTGGCGGCCCGGCTGATCTCGCTGGCCGGCGGGCTCGAGAACCTGGCGAAGAAACCCAGCGGAACCGTGCAGGTGCTCGGCGCCGAGGACGCGCTGTTCGCCCACCTTCGGGGCCACGCCTCCTCCCCGAAACACGGGATCATCTACACCCACGACGCGGTGCGGGGCACCCACCCCGACGAGCGGGGGTCCGCGTCGCGGGCGCTCGCGGGCAAACTGGCCATCGCGGCCCGCGTCGATCACTACTCGGGCGAGCGCAAGCCCGAACTCGAGGCCGAACTCGAGGAGCGCATCGAGACGATCCAGGTTCGAACCGCCGACGGCGAGGACGACGGGAACGGGGGTGACGGCGAGTGAGCGACCTTCCCGCGGGCGTCGAGCGCCGTCGGTTCGACGGCGACGAACGGCTCGCGACGCGGGGCGAGCCCGTCTACGGCGAACCGACCGACGGCGAGTGGCGCGCCTGGAACCCGAACCGGTCGAAACTCGGCGCGATGCTCGCTCTCGGCATGGAGACGGGGCTCGAGGGCGGCGACGACGAGACGGTGCTGTACCTCGGCGCCGCCAGCGGCACGACGGTCAGCCACGTCGCCGACGTCGCGGGACCGACCTACGCCGTCGAGTTCGCCGCCCGGCCCGTCCGGGACCTGCTCGAAGCCGCCGACTCCCGACCCCGCCTCTTCCCGCTGCTCAAGGACGCCCGCAAGCCCGAGACCTACGCCCACGTCGTCGAGCGCGACGTCAACGTCCTCGTCCAGGACGTCGCGACGCGGGGCCAGGCCCGGGTCGCCCTCGAGAACCGCCGCTTTCTCGCCGACGACGGCCGACTGCTGCTCGCGGTCAAGGCCAGAAGCGAGGACGTCACCCGCGAGCCCGCGGCCGTCTTCGCCGACGTCCGCGAGGAGCTGGCCGAGGAGTACGAACTCCTCGAGAGTCGGCGACTCGACGACTACCACGCCGACCACCTCGGAATCGTCGCGCGACCCCTGTAGTCCGGGAACCGCGGCGGGCGTTCGCGGTGCCGTCGACCGCTCCCCTCGCGAACACCTATATGGCGAT
Source organism: Natronococcus jeotgali DSM 18795 (assembly GCF_000337695.1). Lineage (GTDB taxonomy): Archaea > Halobacteriota > Halobacteria > Halobacteriales > Natrialbaceae > Natronococcus > Natronococcus jeotgali. The sequence continues at coordinate 55,574 of NZ_AOIA01000017.1, read as the reverse complement.
CTGTCATATCCTACCGTGGTATGTCCGAACACCCCACTATCGGCGACACCCTCGAGCAGACCGTCGCCCGGTACCCCGATCGGGACGCGATCGTCTATCCGCGGAAGGACCAGCGCTGGACCTACGCGGCGTTCGACGAGCGAGTAAATCGGCTGGCGAACGCCCTGCGCGAGGCCGGGATCGAGAAGGGGGATCGGGTCGCGACCGTCCTCCGGAACGGCTCGGAGATGGCGCTGACGGTCTACGCCTGCGCGAAGATCGGGGCCGTCTTCACCCCGCTTAACTTCCGGCTCCCGGCCGGCGAGATCGAGTACATCGTCGACGACGCCGGCGCGAAACTGGTGCTATTCGAGTCCGCGACCGAGGAGGCGGTCGCGGGCGCTCGCCCGGCCCTCGAGACCGTCGACGACTATCTCTCCGTCGACGACGACGTTCCCGAGTACGCGGGGGGATTCTACGACCTGCTCGAGTCGGGCTCGAGCGAGCGACCCGACGTAACCGTCACGGAGGACGACGTCTACGCGTTCATCTACACGTCGGGGACGACGGGCCGCCCGAAGGGGGTCGTCCACGAACACCGGAGCATGGTCGAGCACAGCCTGCTGTGTATCGCCGAACTGAACCTCACCCGCGACGACGTCGGCCTGTCGGTGATGCCGCTGTACCACTGCGCGGAGCTCCACTGTAGTCTCTTCCCCCGTATCCACCGGGGTGCGACGACCGTCGTTCACCACGAGTTCGAGCCGGAGACGGCCCTCGAGGCGATCGAAACCCACGGCGTGACGACCCTCTTCGCCGCGCCGACGGCCTGGAACGGCCTCTCGCTGACCGCCGCCGAGGCGGACGTCGACGTCTCCTCGCTTCGGATCGGCCTCTACGGTGCGGCCCCGATGCCCGAGCAGGTGCTGGACAACTGCATGGAACACCTCTGTGACGACTACGTTCAGGCCTACGGAATGACCGAGATCGGTCCCGCCGGCGTCTTCCAGTCGCCGGAAGACCAGCGCTCGAAGCAGGGGTGTGCCGGCCTCCCCGCGCTCAATCACGAACTGCGCGTGGTCGACCCCGGCGCGGACCCCGACCGCGAGGTCGACGACGGCGAGGTCGGCGAAGTCCTGATCGCGAGTCCGTGCGCGATGCGGGAGTACTGGAACCGTCCGGAGGCGACTGCCCGATCGCTGCGCGAGGCCGATAGCGCGACGTGGTACTACACCGGGGACCTGGGCTACCTCGACGACGACGGCTACCTCTACGTCGTCGACCGGAAGGACGACATGATCGTCTCCGGGGGCGAGAACGTCTACCCGGCCGAGGTCGAGGACGTCCTGTTCGCTCACGACGGCGTCGAGGAGGCGGCCGTCGTCGGCGAACCGGACGACGAGTGGGGCGAGCGGGTCGTCGCCTACGTCGTCGCCGACGCCGTCCCCGCGACGGAACTGGACGCGTTCGTCCGCGAGAGCGACCGACTCGCGGACTTCAAGCGTCCGCGAACGTACTATTTCGTCGACGAGCTCCCCAAGAACCCCAGCGGCAAGGTCCAGAAGTTCAAGCTCCGGGAGGACGAGGCCGACCTCGAGCCGGAAGCCGATCCCGTCGCGTAAATCGCCTCGCGGTCGCGCGGGCCGAAACGCCGTTCGCGAACGAACGGCTCGCACGGACTCCGTGATAAAGCGTGCCCCGAACCCGTTTTGCGGGTATTGCGAGCCCGCGGGAATCGCGCTCGGCCATTATGTGGTCGCCGTCCCGTGACTCGAGTATGGACTGCAACCAGTGCGAGCAAACGCCCGAGGGCGGCTGTACCGTTCGCGGCGTCTGCGGCAAGGAGCCCGATATCAACGGGCTACAGGAGCTCGTTATCTACGGACTCAAGGGGATCTCGGCGTACGCGACCCACGCCCGCGACATGGGCTATCGCGATCCCGACGTCGACGCCCTCGTCCACGAGGCGCTGTACTCGACGCTGACCAACGTCAACTTCGACAGGGACGACCACGTCGACCTGGCGATGCGGGCCGGGGAGGCGGCCGTCGACGTGATGGAACTGCTCGACGAGGCACACACGACCGAACTCGGGGTGCCCGAGCCGACGGAGGTCCCCCAGAACGCCGTCGAGGGCCACTCGATCCTCGTGACGGGCCACGATCTCTACGGGCTCAAGCAGTTGCTCGAGCAGACCGCCGAGGAGCCGATCAACGTCTACACGCACTCGGAGATGCTGCCGGCCCACGGCTACCCCGAGCTCGCGCGCTTCGACCACCTGAAGGGCAACGTCGGCGGCGCCTGGCACGACCAGCGACTCCTCTTCCAGGAGTTCCCGGGCGCGATCGTCGGCACAACCAACTGCGTCCAGCCGCCGAAAGAGGAGTACCGCGATCGGTTCTTCACGACCGGGCTGACCGGTCTCGAGGACGTCGAGGCGCTCGAGGGCTACGACTTCGAACCCGTGATCGAGACGGCCACGTCGCTGCCCGCGGTCGACTGGGAGAGCGACGAGACCGTCACGACCGGGTTCCACCACGAACCCGTCCTCGACCAGTTAGACGAGATCGTCGACGCCGTCGAGTCGGGCAAGCTCCGGCGTTTCTTCGTCGTCGCGGGCTGTGACGGCCCGACGCCCGGACGGGACTACTACCGCGAACTCGTCAAGCAGATCCCCGACGACTGCGTCGTGCTGACGACCTCGTGTGGGAAGTTCCGGTTCAACGACCTCGAGATGGGGACGGTGCCCGGGACGGACATCCCCCGCTACGTCGACCTCGGCCAGTGTAACAACTCGATCTCGACGGTGAAGATCGCAGGTGCGCTCGCGGAGGCGTTCGACTGCGGCGTCAACGATCTCCCGCTGTCGGTGGTGCTATCGTGGTTCGAGCAGAAGGCGATCGCCGTCCTGCTGGGCTTGCTCCACCTCGGCGTCGAGGACGTCCGGCTGGGGCCGACGGTTCCGGAGTTTCTCACCGAGTCGAACGTCGAGTTGCTCCACGAGGAGTTCGGCCTGCAGCCGATCGGCGAGCCCGAGGCCGACCTCCGGGAGATGCTCGGCGAGCCGACTCCCGGCGCGGCTGCCGGGCCCTCGCCCGCCGACGACTGAGCCGGCGACGGACGGTCGAACGCCGCCCCGGCAGCGCCGGCCGCGCTCGTGATCCCGAGCCAAACGGTATTTATCGGCGCGGCCGAAACGTGGCACCGATGGAACGCGGGTCGCCGGAATCGTTCACGCGCATGGGCACGCTCGGGATCGAAGAGGAGTTCTACGTCGTCGACGAGCGGGGCCGCCCGACGAGCGGCACCGACGAGCTCGTCTACGAGCACGATCCCCCCGAGATCCTCGAGGGACGGCTCGACCACGAGCTGTTCAAGTTCGTCATCGAGACCCAGACCCCGCTGATCGAGGAGCCGGGCGACGCCCGCGAATCGCTGCTCTCCGTCCGGGAGGCGCTGACCGACCACGCCGAGGCCCACGGCTACCGGATCGCCGCGGCGGGGCTGCACCCGCTGGCGAAGTGGCGCGAGCTCGAGCACGCCGAGAAACCCCGGTATCGCTCCCAGCTCGATCGCATCCAGTACCCCCAGCACCGCAACACGACCGCGGGGCTGCACGTCCACGTCGGCGTCGACGACGCCGACAAGGCGGTCTGGATCGCCAACGAGTTGCGCTGGTACGTGCCCGTGATGCTTGCGCTCTCGGCGAACTCGCCGTACTGGAACGGGTTCGACACCGGGCTCCAGTCGGCCCGCGCGAAGATCTTCGAGGGCCTGCCCAACACCGGAATGCCGACCGCTTTCGAGGACTACGCGGCGTTCGATCGGTTCGAGCGCCGGATGCTCGAGACCGACTCGATCAAGGATCGGGGCGAGCTCTGGTACGACGTCCGCCCCCACACGGCCCACGGCACCGTCGAGCTGCGAACGCCCGACGGCCAGGCCGACCCCGACGTCGTCCTGGCGTTCGTCGAGTACGCCCGCGCCCTGGTCGAGGCGCTGGCCGAGGAGTACGAGGACGGAACCTCGGGCCGCGACCACCGCCGCGAGCTCCTCGACGAGAACAAGTGGCGCGCGATCCGCCACGGCCAGGACGCCGCGCTCATCGATCGGGACCTCGGGGGGACCGTCGACCTGGGCGAACTCGTCGACCGGGAGTGCGAACGGCTCGGGATCGACGGCATCCGCGAGGTCTACGAGCGCGAGAGCGGCGCCGAACGCCAGCGGCGCCTGCGCGAGGAGGAGGGGACCGACGCGCTCTGCGAGTCGCTGTTGCTCGAGACCCACTGACTCGGTTGCTGCGTCGGACGCTGCTCGGCTCGACGATCAGCGAGGCGTCCGCGGTTCCCCGCGCGCGGCACTCTCGGCGAGGGCGTCGACGACCCGCATGTTCGCGATCGCCTCGTCGGCGTCGGTCCTGGGTCGGGCGCCCGACGCGACGCAGTCCGCGAAGTGCTCGACCTGCAGGCGGTAGTGGTCGACCGGGTCGAACGTCTCGACCGCGTGGCGGCCGTCGATCCGGTACTCCAGCTCGAGCGGTTCGTCCAGCGGCGCGTCGAAGGCGTCCGCGACCTCGAGCCAGCCGTTTTCGGCCTCGACGCGGTAGCGCTGGACCTTCGGCGTGTCCAGACCCGACGCGATCCGGGCCGAGGCGCCGTCGTCGTACTCGAGGATCCCCGCGAGTTCGGTGTCGACGCCCGTTCCTCGGGAGTCGTGTGCGTGGGCGTAGACTCGGTCGGGCTCGCCGAGGAACTGGCGGGCGGCCGAGACGGCGTAGCAGCCGACGTCCATCAGCGAGCCCCCGGCCAGCTCCTCGCTGAGGCGCACGTTCCCCGGGTCGTCGCACAGGGCGAACTTGAACGACGCCGAGACGGAGCGAACGTCCGCCAGCTCCTCGCGGGCGAGTTCGATCGCGCGCTCGGTTCGCGGGTGATAGCGGTACATGAAGGCCTCCATGAGGGTGACGCCGCGGTCCTCGCAGTGGGCCGCCACCTCGCGGGCCTGGTCGGCGTCGACCGCCAAGGGCTTCTCGCAGAGGACGTCCAGCCCGGCGTCGGCGGCCCGGATCGTCCACTTGGCGTGGGCGGCGTTGGGCAGGGGGATGTAGACCGCGTCGATCCCGTCGTCCTCGAGCAGGTCCTCGTAGGCGCCGTAGCTCCGGGGAACGTCGAACGCGTCGGCGAACGCCCGCGCCCGCTCGGGATCCCGGGAGGCGACCGCCCCGACCGCGTGCTCGCTCGCGTCGATCGCGGGCAGCACCGACTTCCGCGCGATTCCCGCCGTACCGATGATGCCGAACTCCATGTCTCCGATCTCTCAGGGGGTCCTAAAGAAGGTGGCCGCTCGAGTTCCCGACGGCGCGGCCGAACCACTATGTGATCCCGTCGGATACGACGAGCCATGAACGTCTACCGGACTCGAACGGGACTCCGCCACCAGTTTCGGGACGTCCTGAACTTCTACTATCCGGCCTGTATCGACACGACGGTCGGGGGGTACGTCGCCCAGCTCGACGAGCGCGACGGCCACGTCTACGACTCGCAGACGAGACACCTCGTCGCGACCGCGCGGGGCGTCAACAACTTCAGCCTGGGCGTCCTCGCCGACGGCCCCGACTGGTGTGACTACGCCGCCGAGCACGGTCTGCGCTTTCTCTCGACGGCCCACTGGGACGCCGACCGAGAGGGGTACGACTGGCTGCTCGAGGGCCGGACCGCGACGGATCGCACCCGGTACTGCTACGGGCACGCGTTCGCCCTGCTGGCCGGCGCCCGGGCCCTGCAGGCGGAGGTTCCCGGCGCCCGGGCGGAGCTCGAGCGCGCGTTCGGCGTCCTCGAGGAGCGCTTCTGGGAGCCCGAACACGGCCTGTACGCGGATCGGGCCTCGCCCGACTGGGAGCTCTCGAGCTACCGCGGCCAGAACGCGAACATGCACGCCTGCGAGGCGCTGCTGGCCGCCTACGAGGCGACGGGCGAGGATCGGTTCCTCGAGCGCGCCGCCACCGTCGCCGACCGCTTCACCCGCGAGGTGACGAGCGCGACCGACGACCTGCTGTGGGAACACTACGCCGAGAACTGGGAGCCCGACCTGTCGTACAACGCCGACGAGCCCCGCCACCAGTTTCGTCCGCCCGGCTACCAGCCCGGCCACCACGCCGAGTGGGCGAAGCTGCTGGCCCTGCTGGCCGAGCACCGATCGGCGTCGTGGCCCCTCGAGCGCGCGCTCGAGCTGTTCGACGCCGCGATCGACCTCGGCTGGGACGACGAGCACGGCGGGCTCTACTACACGGTCGAAGCCGACGGCGAGCCGATCGTCCCCGACAAGTACGGCTGGGTTCATACGGAAGCCATCGGCGCGAGCGCCCTGCTCTCGCGCCACGACGCGGCGTACGCCGACTGGTACGACCGCCTCTGGGAGCACTCGGTCGAACACCTCCGCAATCCGAAGTACGGCAACTGGTACGAGCGCCTGACTCGCGAGCACGAACGCGACGACCCGAACCGCGGGACGGCCGTCGAGCCGGGCTACCACCCGCTGACGAACTGCTGGCTCGCGATGGGCGTCCTCGAGGACGCGCCGACTGCATTCGAGTGATCGAGAGGAAACGTGTCTCCACCGTCTCGATCACCCCGTCGCAGCGACGTACCCCAGCGATACCCGTCGCGTTGCGGCGAGCGTCGCGTAGGCCCTGAGCAACGATCCGACGACGAGCGCGCTCGAGAGAGCGAGTCCGAGCAGGAAAACGGCCGCACCGCTACACCAGCCGACGAAGTAGGCGGCGCTCCCGGCGACAGCGTCGAGGGCTCCGAATCCGGCTCGGATCGAACCGCTTCGGGCACAGTTCCCGATCCCGATCGGGAGCAGGTAGCCGGCGAGCGGAACGAGCGCGAGGACGGGGACGCGATCGCGTGGACGAACACGCAGGGCTAGGCGATGAGCAGCGCCGTATCGCGTGCTCGCCGCGCAGCGGAGATCGCAGTGCCTTGTCCGTACGCTGGTCTCGAGCGCGACCCGGTTTACGTCTTCCGCGACCGAGCTCTCAACGACGGTAACCGTCTCGAGGCACCGTCGAGCGATCGGACTCCACAAGGAATCGGCTGACGGTACCGCATCTCGGGTCGGACAGTAGCCATCTTGGACCGGGATTAACGTCTATGAGTACTACTGATATACACTTACTACTGGTTTATAAAAAGGAGGTATCTGTGAACTATGTATATAATTATCTCTGGTAAGATATTAAACTAGTGCTATTCATATACGGATTCAAATGTTTGTGAAAGATTATTTATACTGTTACAAGTTATCACAGGCCGTATGTCGACTGATCAAAGCGAGAGCAACGACCAGGGTGAGGCGGATACGTCCAGACGAACGTTCCTGAAAGCAACCGGAGCAACGACAGCAGCAGTCGGGGCCGGTGTAAACACTGTCGGTGCAGAGGAAGGAAACGAGGACATCCAGGCACTCATCCAACGGATGAGTCTCGAGGAAAAAGTCGGCCAAATGACTCAGGTCGCACTCGGTGAGGACGGCGAAGGGCTCGGTCCGAACGAGGAGTTTACCACGCACGACGACGTCGACACCATCGGCGATCTGTTCAGCGAACACTACGTCGGGTCGATCCTGCACGGTGGATCGTCGGGTCCGACTCAGGACGGAACGGAGTTCGTTAGCGGACTTAACGACCTACAGGAGTACAACGTTGAGAACACGGACCACGGAGTACCGTTCATTTGGGGTGGCGACGCTCTGCACGGGAACTGCTTTCTCGACGGATGTACGAGCTTCCCACAGCGACTCAACATGGGCGCGACGCGTGACTTAGAGCGGGTCGAAGCTGCTGCAATGCACACTGGCGAGTCGGTCGCCGCGATGGGTGGCCACTGGAACTTCGGCCCGACTGCCGACCTTCTCCGGGATATGCGCTGGGGGCGGTTCTTCGAGGGGCACAGCGAGGACGCGATGCTTCTCGGTGAGATGGCGCGTGTCCGTGCTCGGGGGTTCGAGTGTCACGACCAAGTTGCGGCGACGGTCAAGCACTTCAGCGGCTACGGAACGCCGAACATCGGCAATGACCGAGCGCACGTTCGAACGTCGCTTCGTGACCTTCGCACGAGACAGTTCCCGCCCCAGGAACGCGCGCTCGAAGAGGCAAAGACCGTGATGGTAAACAGCGGTGCGGTCAACGGGAAACCCGCACACGCGTCCGAGTGGCTGCTGACGACAGTTCTTCGAGAACACTACGAGTTCGACGGGGTCATCCTTACCGACTGGGACGACTTCGATCGAAAGATCTCGAACCACGAGTACGTTCCCGACACCGAGGATGGCTGGCGACGCGCCGTCAAGGGTGGACTGGACGCAGGGATCGATATGTGTATGTGCGGCGCCGAGACCCCGCCGACGCGGTTCATCGAGACGACGATCGAACTCGTCGAGGACGGCGAGATCGACGAACAGCGTATCGACGAATCGGTGCGACGGATCCTCGAACTCAAACGTGACGTCGGACTTCTCGAGGAACCGTACGCCGACGAAACTGCGATCGAAGGTCTCGTCGGCGGCGCACAGGACGTCTCCGAACAGCTCGCGAAGGAGTCGCTGGTCCTGCTCGAGAACGACGACGGAACGCTTCCGCTCGAGGGCAGTGAGGAAGTGTTGCTTACTGGTCCGGGTGTCGATAACGGTACCGAAAACCGGTTCTTGATGCAACACGGCGGCTGGACGTTGGGCTGGCAGGGCGTCGAGGAAGGCGAACCGACCGAGGACGGCCCGCGACCGCGCCAAAGCACGATTGCGGGCGAACTCTCCGACCGGCTCGGTAACCGATTCACCCACGTTCCGACGTCGTTCGAAGCGGATCCGTACGGAACCGTGCAGGACTTCGAGAACGGGCGGTTCGATCTCACCGACGAGCAATCGGACGCGATCATCGACGCAGCAGGAACCGCCGACGCCGCCGTCGTCGTTCTCGGCGAGGGGCCACACAACGAAGGGTTCGGTGATCGTGACCGAATGCGGCTTCCGGAGGCCCAGCAGGAACTCGTTGCACTGCTTGCGGACGAACTCGACGACGAGGTGCCGCTCGTCGGTGTCATCTTAGCCGGGAGCCCGCGAGGAACGGACGAAACGTTCCAGCACCTCGATTCGATCCTGTTCGCCGGGCAGCCCGGAAGCGATACCGGTGTCGCCGTCGCCGACGTCCTGTTCGGCGAGTACAACCCGTCGGGCAAGCTGCCGTTCACGTGGGAGTCGAACGTCGGATTCACGCCGCTGTTTTACGATGATTACCCGCCCCGTCAGTCCGTCGGCGCCGAGGACGGTATGGTCCAGTACGAGTTCGGACATGGACGTTCCTACACCGACTGGGAGTACTCGGCGGTCTCCCTGTCAACGAACACCGTCGAATCACCTTCGTCAAAACCGACCGTTACGGCCGAAGTAACCGTCGAAAACACCGGCGATATCGACGGCGAACACATCGTAGAGGTGTACAACACGAAATCGTACGGTTCCGTTCTCCAGCCCCACCGACGCCTCGTAGGGTTCGAACGGGTGCAGGTTGATGCCGGTGACTCCGTGACGGTAACGGTCGAGTTGGATCTCTCGACGCTCGAGGTCGTTCCCGGTGACGTTCCCGGAACGCAACCAAAGGTCGTCGAAGCCGGCGAGTACGAACTCTCCGTTGGCGACCGAACGATGACACTTACGATCGGACAAACCGAGGGAATCTCGGAGAGTGAGGCGATCCCGATTCCTCATGCCGACAGTACGGAAAATTCGAGGACTGCTAGGAATCTGCTCGCACTCTTCCAGTAGCAGTAGACGCTTCTCGACTTCCGTTTCCGCTCTCGAAGTCGGTTCGAGAACCCCGGACGAGGCAGATACGTACGGTTCCGGCGAGACTCCGCTCTGGTATGTGCCGTTCGAAGATCGGTAGTGGACTCGGCTCGCATCCGAAATCCGGCCCCGTCGCGTATCCGACGAGCGGAACAGAGGCCGCATCAATCGCTCGGTGGACGAACGCCAGCTGACGTGGTCTAGACAGTACCGGTTGTTAGATAGCGTCTGCAGACGTACCGTTTTCTCGTCGGGTTTGCTCGCAGCGCTCGCTCACCGCTCTCTGCTCACGGGCGCTTCGCGCCCTCTGCTCACGGACGCGCAGCGTTCGTTCGTACGGTATGCGAGACCAACGGTCTCGCACTATTCGCATGGTCAGTGGGACCGCCGGTCCCACTCGACTCCAACAATCTACGTTAAAAAAGCCGCTCGCTCCTGCTGGTCGCTCGCGGGTGCTGTGCTCGAACCGCACCGCAGCGGTATCGGTTTCGCCTGTATGCAACACGATCATCAAAAACCGATCAAGGTCACAAGGTTTCAGCGGAGCCACAAAGGTTTATCCATGCACGCGGCCTCGTGGACACGAGAGGTACATGGCTTCAGACGACACCGACGAGCGCCCGGAGGGGGACGACGGACGGCTCGAGGCCGACGGAGCGGATCGAGCGCCGGCAGCCGAGGAGGTCGACCAGCGCATCGTCGACCTGCTCTCGTGGATCCTCGACACGGAGACCCGCGCGCGGATCTACGTCCACCTGCTGGCGGACCCCGGCAGCACCTCCGAGGAGGTCGCGACGGGAACCGGGCTCTACCCGAGCACCGTCCGCGAGGCGCTGGCGGAGCTCCACGACGAGGGGCGCGTCACCCGGGAGAAACGCCAGAGCGAGGGGGCGGGGAACAACCCCTACGAGTACACGGCGATCCAGCCCAGCGAGCTCGTCGGCGGCGTCGTCGATCAGGTCCAGCGCGAGCTCAACGCCATCTTCACGCTCGACCGGGCCGACACGCCCGACGGGGCAGAGCTCGAGCCGGTGACGATCACCGTCGACGACGCGGACGCGGACCCCGAGGAGGACGATCCGATGATGCTCGAGGACGACATGGACATCGACGCCGGCGACCGAACTGACGACGACGAGGCGACGGAGACCGACCGATAAACGACCGTTTCGACCGCGAGCCGTTCAGGAGTCCGCGAGCCCGAGCACCGCGGGTCGCTCGAGTTCGAGCTCGCCGCCGACGGCCGTCGCCGACAGGGTCGGCCACTCCCCGGTTGTCGTGAGCACCTCGACGTCGTCGTCGACCAGCGCGGTGTCCTCGCTTTTCGCGCCCTGCACCGTCGGGTTCCAGGCGTAGGCCATCGGCGCTCGGACCGCCGCGTCGTGACCCGGAGTCGCGATCCACTCCCGGCCGGCGAAACCCGCGGCGCCGCCCTGGTGGTGGCGCTCCCACTCGCCGTCGTACCCCGCGTCGGCGTAGGCTTTCTGGATCGACTCGAAGACGTCGCCGGCCGTCCCCCCGTTTTCCGCCGCCTGCCGGGTCGCGGCCAGTGCCGTCGTCTCGACGCGGGCCGCGACGCGGTGGCGCTCCTCGAGCCAGGCCGGCGGGTCGAAGGCGACGGTTCGGGTGCAGCTGGCGTGCAAGCCGCGTCGCTGGGCCGTCACCGAGACGAGCGCGTAGTCGCCGAGCTCGGCGGTCGTGGGCGTGTAGTGGCGGTACCGTCGGGCTCGCTCGCCGCCGCCGACAAGGACGACGGGCGTCTCGATTCCCCGCGCCGAGAGCGCGACCCGCAGCGCGGTCGCGACCTCCCGTTCGGTGTCGTCGGGCTCGAGCTCCCGACAGACCGACTCGAGGGCCCGCGCGGTCTCCCGGCCGAGCTCGCGGTAGCGCTCGCGGTCGCGCCCGGTCAGGGGCTGGCGGAGGGCGGTCGGGTCGACGGTCTCGAGCCCCGGGACGTCGATGTCGGCCGCGGCGCGCTCGCCGTCGGTTCGGTCCGCGATCGCCTCGGCCAGCGAGGCGTCGTACCAGGGGTACCGCTCGACGGCGGCGTCCTCGAGGTCGGGCAGCTCCTCGACCTCGATGCGTTCGGCCTCGATGTCGTTTGTCACCACTCGAAACTCGCCGTCGAAGCCGACGGCCGCGTCGCCGGCGTCGCCCTCGCGGTCGACGACGTTGTTCCCCCCGGTGAGCCAGGCGAAGGCGTTCGGTCGAGCGAACCAGATCGAGTCGAGGTCACGGCGCTCCAGGGCGCGCTCGAGTCGGGCGCGTTTGTCCATGTCGGGCGCTGGCGAGGGCGCACCTTGAATCCGACGAACCCGTTCGGCCCGCGGGGCGCGAACGGGACGAATCCGAGCCGGTTCGGGTCCGACTCGGGCAATCTAAGTACGGGTGGTCCCAACCCCCGCCAGAACGCCCGTGTCGACTCAGAGCCACACCTCCGGTCTCGGACTCCGCCCGCTGATCGCTCGGTTCGGTTTTCCGCACCTCCTCGCGGCGACGCTCGCGTTGGTCGCGTCGACGATCCTGCTCGGCGTCGCGGCCAAGGCGACCGGTTCGGGGCTGGCCTGTCAGGCGAACTGGCCCCAGTGCGACGCCGGACCGTACAACCTCTTCCCCGCGAACCTGCCGAGTTTCTACGAGTGGTTCCACCGCTTCGTCGCGATGTTCGCCGGGTTCGCCATTATCGGCTCGGCGGTCGCGGCCTGGCGCTCGCCGTCGATCGATCGCCGCGTCACCGCCCTCGTCGTCGGCGGGATGGTCCTGACCCCGATCCAGGTCGTCCTGGGCCGCGAGACGGTCACCCAGTACACGATGGACATCCTCTCGCTACACTTCTGGACCGCGGTGACGATCTTCTCGATGTTCGTCGTCGCGACCGTCCTCGTCTGGTCGGACTCGCTGCGAGCGGGCCACGTCACCGCGGCGCTCGGACTCGGCGCCCTCGCCGTGCCGGCCCACGTCGCGCTCAGCCCGCTCGAGGTGAGCCTGATCTCGAACTACTCGCCGACGACCCAGCTGCTCCAGTACGGCGCGACCCTCGCCCTGCTCGCGGGAGTGATCGTGGCCGCGATGGGCGGTCGGTGGCGCTTCGACGATAGGCGCCTCTCGGGGCTGCTGTCGGTCTCGACCGTCCTCGCGCTCGTCGTCGCCTACCTCGGTCGGCGGGCCGTCATGACCTACAGCGCCACCCTCGACGGACTCTACGTCGCCGCGGCGCTGGCCCTGCTGGGTACGTTCGCCGCCGCGATCGTCCGAACTCGGACCGCGAAAACCGTCTGAAGTTCTCGTTTTTCCGCGGTTCGTCAGCCGACCGCCGAGACGCCGACCGCAGCGGCGACGGCGGCCAGCACCCCGGCGACCAACAGCGCGTAGTTCGCCACGGGGTTCTTCGCTGGCGTCACGCCCAGGGTGTACCGCCGTCGCGAGAGGGGCCAGAACGGGCGGACCCCCATCGGCGTCAACGCGTCGGCGAGCAGGTGCGACCCGACCGAGAGCGTCCCGACGGCGAACGCGAACGCGACGAACGCGACGTCGACAAGCGGCGACGCCGCCTCGACGAGGACGGACGCGGCCGCCGCCAGCGCGGCGCCGACCAGCGCCGCGAAGACGAGGGTGTGGGTCGGCCCGCGGTGCTCGAGAAACGGGAGGCGGTGGTCGCAGTCGGGAAGCGTCGACAGCGAGACGCAGACGAGCCCGCCGACGATCGCCGCGGCCTCGTAGCCCGCGAGGCCGACGGCGGCACCGAGAGGCGCGTACGCGAGCAACGCGGCGCCGTAGTGGCCGTGCTGGTACATCCTCCCGAACTGTGTCGTGATCGCTGATAAGTTTCCCGCCCGATGGCGACGATCGAACGGCTCGCGCCCGACCGCGGCCGTTATGGGCTCCCACCACCTCACTCCGGCCGTGCAAAACGTCACCGACAGGACGAGCAACCCGTTCGGCATGCGACCGCCCTTCGATCGGAGCCCTCCCGGCGACCGACCCGCCGTCTTCGGCTACGGCGACGCCAACGCGGACTTCCACCTGATCGGCGACCACCCCGGCGTCCACGGCGGTGCCGACACGGGCGTCCCGTTCAGCGCCTCCGAACTCGAGCCGCTGCGGGCGGTCTGCCGCGACGTCGGATTCGAGAGCGGCCCGTCCGACGAACCCGACTTCGAGAACCTGTTCGCCAGCTACGTCCACATGTGTACGCTGCCGCCCGGCGAGGCGCCGACCGACCGGGAGTACGGCGACCTCGAGCGCTACTTCGACGCCGAGTTGCGCGCGATCAACGCCCACATCCTCATGCCCGTCGGCGAGCGGGCGACCGACCGCGTCCTCGAGGGGTACACCACCCAACGCGGCCGGATCGACCTCGAGATGCCCGCGTTACACGCCACGGAAATCCGCGGTCGAGGGTTTCTCGTCGTCCCGATCCGGGAGCCCGCCGCGTGGGAGGACACGGAGCAGGAGGCACTGCGCATGCGCCTCGAGGCGATCCTCGGACGGGACTACCGCCAGACGAAAGGCGTCGCGACGATGGTCGGCTAGAAGTCCTCGAGCGAGGCCTGGCCCGCGTCGGGGGTCGAGTCGGCCGCCCGTTCGGTCTCGGTTCCACCGCCCGACCCGTCGGCGCCGTCCGCCCAGCCCTCGAGGCTGGTCTGGTCGGCCGCGGCGAACTCGAGGTTCGCGACCCTGACGCCGACTTTCCTGACGGGGTCGCGCTCGAACTCCGCGAACAGCTCTCGAGCGATGCGCTCGACCAGTTCCGGCTGGTCGATCGGCCCGGGTAGCGATCGCTCGCGCGTGTTGACCTCGAAGGGGGGTTCGACGGCCTTGACGCCGACGGTCCGATAGAGCGCACCCTCCCGTCGAGCGCGGTCGGCGACCGCGGCCGCCAGCGTCTCGATCTGCTCGTACTTCGGCTCCGGCTCGGCGACGGGCTCGGCGAACGCCGACTCCCGCGAGAAGCTCTTGGGGTCGCCCTTCGGCTCGACCCGTCGGTCGTCCTCGCCGCGGGCGCGGTCGTACAGCTCCCGGCCGCGCTCGCCGAACCGCTCGACCAGCGGCTCGGGGTCGGCCGCGGCGACGTCCCCCGCCGTCTCGAGGCCCATCTCCCGCAGCTCGCGGGCGGTGACGGGACCGACGCCGTGGAGCAGGTCGACCTCGAGCGGGGCGAGAAACTCCCGGAGCTCGCCGGGGCGGACGACGGTCAGTCCGTCGGGTTTGTCGAAGTCGCTGGCGATCTTAGCCGCGCTCATCGTCGGCGCGGCGCCGACGCTGACGACGATGCCGACCTCCCGTCGGATGCGGTCCTTGACGTGGCGGGCGAAGCCGTCGGCGACCTCCCAGGCGGTACGATCGGTGACCTCGAGGTAGGCCTCGTCGATGCTGACCTCGCGGACGACGTCGGCGCAGTCGTGCAGAATGTCCTGGACGTCGCTCGCGACGGACTCGTAGTAGTCCAGATCGACGGGGCGGTAGTGGCCCGTCTCCGGTTCGGCGAGGTCGGGGTCGTGATCTGCGGCGTCGGGCTCGAGGGCGGCGCGACGGGGGAGTCGTTCCAGCGCCGTCGAGATCGCCTGCGCGCTCTCGACGCCGAACTCGCGGGCCTCGTAGCTGGCGGTGGCGACCGCGCCGTTCGTCTCGCCGGGCTCGTACCCCATCCCGACGACGACGGGTTCGCCCTCGAGTTCGGGCTCGCGAAGTCGCTCGCAGGCGGCGTAGAAGCAGTCGGCGTCGACGTGGAGGACGATGGGATCCTCCTCGTCCTCGTCCTCGACTCCCGGAAGTCGCGGCCCGTCTGCCATTCACTCGAGAGTTCGAGCGCACGGATGTGAACGTTGCGCCCTCGTCGACGGTGTCCGAGCCGTCGCCGCGGCTCGCCTCACCGACCCGCGATTTCCGCGCCCGTCCCGTCGACGTCGAACGTCTCGGTCGACTCGCGGCCGTCGGTGAACGTCACCCGAACGCCCTCGGGGTCCCAGGGCTCGGCGACCCGGACCAGTCGCCCCTGCGGCGCCAGGTCGTCGGTCCGGCCCTTCCGACGGATGCAGACGTAGCAGTGAACCCGGTCCCCCTCGCGGACGACGTGGGTGACGCGGGCGTCGGAGGACTGGCCGGAGGAGGCGACCAGAAGGTCGACGACGAACGACTCGCCGAACGCCGTTTCCTCGAGAAACGCCCGCTCGTCCGACGCGAGCGCCGCGTCTCGCTGCTCGGCGATCTCCGCAGGCGGCTCGAATCGATCGAGCTGTTCGGGACGCGTCGCCAGAATCGCCCCCTGATCGTGCCACAACCGACCGACGGACGAGAACTGCCGTGTCTCGAACTCGAGTCGGTCGTCCCGAAACGACGGACGGGCACAGAGCGCCGGGAGCGAACAGCCGGCCAGGGGAACGGTTCCGAGCGCCGCGAGGAGACCACGACGGCTCATCGATCGACACTTTACTCCCGTATGACAAGTACGTTGGCCTCCGGACGCGGCGAGGCCGTGCGAGTCCCGCACTCCAAATCGACCGGTACCCGGTCACTTTTTCGTCCGGCTTCCGACACGAGAATCGAGGATCCGTTCGTATGACCCGACCGACCGAAGGCGAGACCCACACGTTCGAGCGCGCGTTCACGACCGAGGACGTCCGACGGTTCGCGGAGCTCTCGCGGGACACCCAGGACCGCCACACCGAACCCGACGCCGAGGGCCGACTGCTGGTCCACGGCCTGCTGACCGCGACCCTGCCGACGAAAATCGGGGGCGACCTCGAGGTGCTCGCCTCCTCGATGGAGTTTCAGTTCCGTCGCCCCGTCTACACCGGAGAACGGATTACCTGTACGTGGACCTACGAGAGCGTCCTCGAGCGCGAGGACCGCTACGAGCTGGCGGTCGACGTCGCCTGCGAGAACGGGGCCGGCAAGACGGTGTTGACCGCGGCCGTCGAGGGGCTGATCTGGAAGGAACGGTGATCGGTCGTCGGCCTCGAGCGGCCGACGCGAGGGCGACAGTCAATTGTAGCCGCGCCAGCGGTGGCCGCACTCGGTACACTTGAAGAAACGGGTCGGGGGCTCGTCGGCCGAGGCGGTCTGTTTGAGCGTGTACCACGCCTCCTGGGTGCCACACTCGTCGCAGACGACGTCGGTCGCCTTAGGCTTGCCCTCGAAGTTGGCGTCCTCGCTCGATTCGATCACGTCGTCGTCGGTCTGGGACTCGGTCGTGACGAACTCGCTTTCGGCCTCGCGGTCGCGCTCGCTCGAGGCGCCGCAGTTCGAACAGACCATGCGGTCGCCGTCGGCTTTCATCATCGAACCGCAGTCGTCGCAAAACTGCATGTCCGCACGTACGTACACACAGCGACAAAACTCCCTCGCTCATCCGCCAGCAGACGCCCCACCAATGCGTTTCGACGGAGCACACAGTGAGATCGTCGCCGCCGCACCGAGTGGCCGTCGATCAGTCCGTCTTCTCGCTGTCGTCCACCAGGGAGGAAACGACGAGCCGTTTGATCCCACGCCGAAGGAGCCCACTGGCTGCGGGTTGAGAGATGTCCAGATTGGCGGCGACGTCGCTGAGGGTTGCGTTCCGTGGATCTTCGAAATACCCCGTGTCGAGTGCGACGAGGAGCGCCTCTCGTTGACTGTCGGTCAATCCCGCGTCCGTATTCCCTAACCCAGCGTATTCGTTCACGCGCAGCAACTCGATATCGATGTCGTTCCGTTCCGAATACTCCCAGAGAGGGGCCAGATTCGTCCGGTCGGGCATCCATACCGTTAGAATCCAACCGTTTCCGTCGTTTTTCATATCGAGTATGACACCGTTGGCAGTCGAGATAATCGGTGAGATGATCTTCGCTTCGTCGGTATACTCGAAGCTGTAGATCGCCTTCCCGTCTCTGGTTTCGATAACGCGTTCGAACTCGCCGACGGTGTGATCGTTCCGCAGTCCGTCTTCGAACCGGCGGAAATCGGACGACTGTATGCGGTAGAAGAATTTCCCCGACGTCGGGTCAGTTCCCGCCTCCAACACCGACTCGACTTTCGAACTCGGGTCGTGAGTGACTGTCTTTGTGAGCACTATGTCAGGGTGCTCGATTCGGACGACTGCTTTGATATCGGTCACTGTTCTATCGGGTAGGGGCCTTCAATACATGAATACGTATATTTGGTGAAGCCCGTAGCAACTATCAGAACCGGTTTGCTGGATACAGAGGATGTGACGCACCGAGGGGCGTTCCAAATCGGAGACAGCGAAACGCTACGCAGAACGAGGCGAACGCGCATCAAAAATCTCTCGTGGACCCCTCTGGGCGATACTCGTCCGTTTTGCTCGCCCTCGTCGCCCTCGCTGTCCGCCGAGCAACCTGCGAAAGCGGTCGGGAACGCGTGAACTCTTCTGGACCCGATATAAATGGATTATTCGATTAAGAGTGAGACCGATGCGGGCACGGTCGGTATGCAGTATGTATGGCACGGAGATACCACGCCGATGACCGAGGTAGCGACACTGAAGTAAAAATCTACCTCCCTGCCGGGGTCACCCCGCCGTTCGATACCGGTCGCTTCGAGCGTCTCCGGACGTCGCTACTCAGCCGTTACGTTGACTCATAATGGATTTCCCTCAGATAGATTCGGCCGTGTTCTTCGGGTCGATTACGATGGTCACGTGGGGAATCTGGGTAGTTCTGGGCAACGCCGCCTCGGAGTCCATCGATCCGCGGACGGCCGCCGCGATCTCCTATCTCGTTGCGGGGCCTCTCGCACTCGGATTTATCCTCGTTTCGGACGCATCGCTCGCCATCACCGCGAAAGGAGGGCTGCTCGCCGGCGCGGCCGGACTGTTCACGGGAATCGGCCTGATTTCGATGTACGTCGGCCTCTCCGGCGGGTCAACGACGGTCGTCTCTACGCTCGGTGCGATGTACTTCGTCGTCGCGGCTCTCATCGGGATGGTCGTTCTCGGAGACGAGGTTACGATAACGAGATTTGCCGGGATCGCGTTCGCAATTATTGGGGTCGCCCTGGTTTCCCAATAGATTCACCCCGACCTGACCCTCTCCCACGGCTGAAGCCGTGGGATTTCTCCTCGAACCACTATAACGAAATCGTACGACCAACTGCTGGAACGGACTCGGATAGCGTGCTCGAGTTGGCAACAGAGAGCTCCGACACCGTCCCAGCCGAGGCGCTCGCGCTGTTCCGCCTCGCTCCGCTCGCGATCGGCCAGCGCGCGCCACTGCGGTGGAGGACCGTCGATCCGTCGGGTCCGTTCACTTCCGATCCGTCCCGAGGTCGACCGTCGCCCCGCCGGTCGCCGCGGCCGAGAGGACGACTTCCCCGCCGACGCCGCGATCCGCGAGCGCGTCCTGGGCCGCGCCCCTGGCCTCGGTGGCGTGGTCGGCGTCGGTGAGCCCGTAGACGACCGGGCCCCACGAGGACTGGCCGACGCCCGTGAGGACGGGACAGTCCTCGAGGGTCGCGACCAGCTCGCCCGCGGGCGGGCGGAACACCCCTCCCTGGGCGTCGGCGTACCAGGAGCCGTTCTTGCGGCCGATCTCGGCGATCGCCTCGCCGAAGGCCTCGAGGCGACCCTCGGCCGCAGCGGGCAGCAGCTTGCGGGTGACCACGCCCGCGAGCTCGTCGGCGACCGCGGGGTCGGCCCGCTCGACGACCGCGCGCATGCTGGCGTCCTCGTTCTCGCCGCTGCGCCCGGGGTCGGCGTCGGGGACGACGATCAGAAAGCGCCAGTCCTCGGGCAGCCGGTGGCGGGCGACGACCGGAGGGACCGTCCAGTCTCCCTCCGCGGGCGGCTCGGTCGTAAACCGGCTCGTGGGGTGGCCGGCGTCGACGACGAACCCGCCGTCCTCGAAGGTCGCGACGCCGACGCCGCTGCGGCCGCCCCGGCCCATCGCGGGCGCCAGTTCGCGCACCCGGGGCTCGAGGCCGTGGGCCCGCGCGGTCGCCGCCAGCACCGCGAGCGCGAGCTGGGTGCCGCTGCCCAGGCCGACGTGGCGCGGCAGGCGCTGCTCGAGCGAGAGCTCGATCCCCGGGACGCCCAGCGCGTCGGCGGCCCGCCGAGCGTACTCGGCGACGAGCGGGTCCGACGCCGCGACCGTCGACGCGGGGTCGGCGACGACGGTCGCGCGGGGCCGCTCGAGGCCGACGCCGACGCCGCCGTAGAGGCGCCGGCGGGCCAACGAGAGGTTCTGGAAGCCGACGTGGAGGCGCGCGCCCGCGCTGACTGTGGCCGTCGTCATCGCTGTTCCCGCCGTAGGGATCCGCTCGGGAAGGGGGTTTCGTCCCTGGCAACGGTCGGCGTCGGGGCGCTCGAGGGGCGCCCGGTCACGGGCGGGGCGCGGCCTTCTGCATAGCCGTCTCGGCGATGTTGCCGCCGTAGTCCGCGCTCCGGGACAGCGAGTCGAGCACGAGCCCGAGCGACTGGGCCTGCACGGGCTCGAGCTCGTAGAGCATCTCGTCGATCGTCCGGGTGTGGTCGTCGATCTCGGGGACGGCCTCGAGGGCCTCGTGACCGAACGACGTGGCCTCCTCGCCGTCGGCGAACAGCGCGTCCATCGCCGTCTCGAGGATGTCGGCGGTGTCGGCATGAAGCGCGAGCAAGGCGTCGGCGACGTCCTCGGGGACGGCATCGAGCTTGAGTGCGAGGGCCGAAATCTTGGCGGCGTGGTCGGCGACGCGCTCGAGCTGGCGGGCGCTGGAGTGGTAGTCGAAACAGTCCTCCCGCGAGACGCCCAGCCCCTCCGCGGCCCGGGGGGAGCGAAGCGTCGCCCGGAAGATCCGGGAGACGACCAGAAAGAGGCGGTCGACGTCGTCGTCGCGCTCGACGACGTCACGGGCGATGTCGTCGTCGTTCTCGACCAGGGCGGTGACGGCGTCGGACAGCATCGAGGTCGCGATCAGACGCATCCTGGAAACGGCGTTGACGATCGACAGCTCCGCGGAATCGAGTAGATCCTGGATGACGACCAGCCCGTTGTTCTCCTCGACGACCTCGACGCCGACCAGTCCCTGGGTCGCGTTCCTGATCGCCCGGCGCTGGTCGGTCGTAATCCGGTTCGCCTCCAGGCGGATGATGTCGAATCCGCTGACGTACATCGTGAAGATCGCCCGGACCAGCTGTTCGTTTCCTAGCTCCGAGACCTCGAGGGACCCCTCCTGGTGGGTCGTCTCCCGCTGCGGGGTGAGCAACAGCGTGTCGTCTTCGGAGTAGATCTCGACGGTCGTTCCGCTCGCGACGCCGTTCTCGGTGGCCCACGTCTTCGGGAGCGAGACGGTGTACGTCGACCCGCCCGTCACCTGCACCTTGCGCGTCTCCATGGGTGGCAGTTGTCACAGAGGGCTATAAATCTGCATCGATCTATAGAGACGACCGGATATCTCGGCGAAGCGCCGCCACGCTCCCGTTTTCGGACTGTGGGACGACGGTATCCGACCGTATCAGTACGTCGTTAACAGTATCGGAACGTAGTACTATATAGATATTTATAAATATATTGCTCTCGGTTGCAGGACGGGCGGACCCGCGATCCCGCCGATCGTCCGATCTCGAGAAGTCGAACCGGTTCGACGGCGAAGGATCCGTCGATAGGCGTTGGCTGTCACGCTTCGATACCCGGGCGTTCGGGCTCGTCGCGACGGAGCCGCGGCAATGGGCGATCGTCCCGAGGGGGTCGTCGGAGAGGGAGACGGTCCCTGTCTCGAGAGGCACGGAGGGGGTCCGTACCGGGATATGTCCCTCCCGACCGATATATAGACCACATAGCATCGTACTTTTACTATCTCCCGAATCGAGTACTCGATGGCAGACAACCGGTACGCGACTTCGGCGGGTGGCGTCTCGCGGCGAAAACTCCTGGGCGCGGTCGGATCGGCCGGCGCGGTCGCGGTCGCCGGCTGTTCCGAGACGAACACGGGGGACGAGAGCGGCGACGGGGAGCTCTCCGGAGAGGTCGTCGTCAAGGGGTCGAGCACGGTGTTCCCGATCTCCGACGAAATGGGCCAGCGGTTCATGGAGGAGTACCCCGGCGTCAACGTCACCGTCGACTCAACGGGCAGCGGCGGCGGCTTCGAGAACCACTTCTGTCCCGGCGACGCCGACATCAACGGCGCCTCGAGGCTGATCAAATCCGAGGAGGAGGACCACTGTGCGGAAAACGACGTGACGCCGGTCGAAATGGAGGTCGCCGGCGACGCGGTGACGATGGCGGTCAGCCCGGAGAACGACTGGGTCGACTGCATGTCCTTCGACGAGATGGCCCAGATCTGGCAGGAGGGCGGCGCCGAGACCTGGGCGGACGTCAACGACGACTGGCCCGACGAGGAGTTCGTCCTCTACGGCCCCGACACGACCTCGGGCACGTTCGACTGGTTCACCGAGAACGTCGTCGGCGACGCCGGAAACCACCGTACCGACTACGAGCCGACCGAGGACGACAACATCATCGTCGAGGGTATCGAGGACGACCCGCACGCGATCGGTTACTTCGGCTACGCCTACTACGAGGAGAACCAGGACCGCGTGAAGGCCCTCGGGGTCAGAGAAAGCGAGGACGACGACTGCGGGGACCCGGGGCTACAGGCGGCCAGCGAGGGCGCCTACCCGATGGCTCGGCCGCTGTTCGTCTACCCCTCCGAGGAGGCCCTCCAGCGCGAGGAGGTCGCCGAGTTCATGCGGTTCTACATCGAGAACTCGTCGGCGGACTGGATCGCCGACGAGGTCGGGTACGTCCCGGCGAACCAGGACATCGTCGACGAGAACCTGTCGACGCTCGAGGAGACGACGGGCAACTGACGGCTGCGGGCACTTTCACCTGTACTTTCACCGTGATCTCTCAATGAGTACTGATTCAGTAGCCGCCGACCTCACCGGGTCGGTCGACGGACGTATCGACAGGGAACGGCTGTACCGCTGGGTGCTGTTCGGCTGCGCCGCGCTGACGGTGTTCGTGACCGGAAGCATCGTCGTCACGCTCGCCGTGGACGCGGTCGCGTTCTTCCGGCAGGTCTCACCCGTCCCGTTTTTCACCGGGACGGAGTGGGAGTCGAGTCGAGGGTCGTTCGGCGTCCTCCCGCTGGTGACCGCGACGCTGATCGTCACGGTCATCTCGGCGCTGGTCGCCGTTCCGATCGGCACCGCGGCCGCGGTCTACCTGAGCGAGTACGCCAGCGATCGGGCGCGGTCGGTGCTGAAACCGGCCCTCGAGATCCTCGCTGGCATTCCGACGGTCGTCTACGGCTACCTCGCGCTGGTGTACCTGACGCCGTGGCTGCGGGCGGCCGGGCTCGAGTTGAACCTGTTCAACCTGCTGTCGGCCTCGATCATGGTCGGGATCATGATCGTTCCGATGGTCTCCTCGATCAGCGAGGACGCGATGAGCGCGGTGCCGGACTCGCTCAGGGAGGCGGGCTACGGCCTCGGCGCGACGAAGTTCGAGGTCTCGACGGGGGTCGTCATCCCCGCCGCAGTCTCCGGGATCTTCTCGTCGTACATCCTCGCGCTCTCGCGGGCGATCGGCGAGACGATGATCGTCGTGATGGCCGGGGGAATGCAAGCGCGCATGTTGGACGTAACGAACCCCCTCGCGAACCTCTTCGACTCCGGACAGACGATGACGGCCGCGATGGTCCACGCCGTCACGAGCGACGCGACCGGCGGGACCCCGGAGTTCTACTCGATGTTCGCGATCGGGCTGACGCTGTTTTTCATCACGTTCGCAATGAACCTGCTCAGCAACCGCATCGCCGCACGATACCGGGAGGAGTACCGATGAGCGCGACTCGACCGACCACGGACGACTCGCGGGGGGTGGACCGCTGATGGCGACCGCAGACGACGGAACCGACCGCTGGTTCGGCGCCGACGGACAGGTCAGCCAGCTCCGGGGTGCGCTGTTCAAGGCGTCCTGTCTCGGGGCGACCCTGCTCGCGCTCGCGCTGGTGTTCGTGTTCCTGCTGTACGTGTTCAACAACGCGATCCGGCCCGCGACGGCCGATACGGGCTGGCTCCTGACGGTCGCCGGAACGGTCGTCCTCCCCGCGGTCGCCCTGACGGCCTACTACTACCGACGCGACACTCGAGCGGGCGAGGTCGCGTACACGGCCCTGGGGGTACCGGTGGCGGCGACGCTGCTGGCCGGCGGCGTCCTCATCGTCTTCAGACACGTCGTCACTCCCCACGAGTGGCTGGCGTTCGTCGTGGCCGCGGCCGTCGCCTACGGGGTCGTCGCGGGCCACCGCCGCCTGCGGGGCGACGCGGCGCCCGGCCTCGAGCGGACCGCGGTCGTCGCGCTCGTTCCGTTGCTCGCGATCGTCGGCGTGCCGGGATTCGGCGTGGATCACCAGCTCCGGACGCCGCTGCTCGGCCAGGAGCTGTTTCGGCTCTCGGTGTCGGTGCCGGAGCTCCTGCCGAGCCTGCGCGAGGTGATCCTCGCCCAGCCCGCTCTGCCGATCGCTCCGGCGTCGATCCTGCTCGCGTTTACGGTCCCGATCGCCGCGGCGACCGCCCGACGCGTTCGGAACGTTCGGAACCGCGATCGGGACGCGGCCGTCGCCGGCATCGGGACCGTCGCCGTCGCCGGCATCGGGATCGTCGCCGCGCCGGCGGTCGGCCTCCCGGCTACCGCCTGGGTCGTCGCGACGACCGTCGTCGGCGTCCCGATCGGACTGTACGTCGAATCCGTCCTCCGACGCGGGGAGGGCGTTTCCGGACTGGCGTTTCCCGTCGTCGTCGGCCTCGGCGTCGCGCTGGCGTTTGCCGTCGTCGAGGCGGTCGGGTTCGCGGGTCCGGACCTCTGGCTCGACTGGAGCTTCCTGACCGGGAGCCACGACACGACTCCCCGGGAGGCGGGGATCTACCCCGCCCTCGTCGGCTCCGTGATGATGCTCGTCGTCGTCGCCGTCGCGGCGTTTCCCGTCGGCGTCGGCGCCGCAATCTACCTCGAGGAGTACGCCCCGACTCAGGGGCGTCGGAGCTCGGTCGTCGAACTCATCGAGATCAATATCGCGAACCTCGCGGGGGTTCCGTCGGTCGTCTACGGCGTGCTCGGGCTCGCGCTGTTCGTTCGCGGCATCGGGATGCGGGCCGGCATCGTCGTCGTCGGCGGGTTGACGATCGCGCTGTTGATCCTGCCGATCATCATCGTCTCCGCCCAGGAGGCGATCCGGAGCGTTCCGGACTCGGTTCGCCAGGCCTCCTACGGCGTCGGCGCCACGAGGTGGCAGACGGTTCGCAGCGTCGTCCTCCCGCGGGCGATGCCCGGGATCCTGACCGGGACGATCCTCGCGTTCGGCCGGGCGATCGGGGAGACCGCCCCGCTGTTGATGATCGGGGCGGCCGCGGTCGTTCGCGTCCCGCCGGATACCTTCACGAGCCTGTTCAGCGCGATGCCCCGCCAGATCTACTCCTGGTCGAAGCTGATCGACGCCGACTTCCGGTACGGGGTCCTCGCGGCGGGGGTCGTCACGCTGCTCGTCGTCCTCCTGATGCTGAACGGCTCGGCGATCCTCCTGCGGAACAAGTACCAGCGCGAGGGATGAAACGGGACGACCGACGAGCGGGCGGCGCCTCGACGGCGAACGTCGCCGCAGCGTCGGAGACGCTGCCCGACGGTCGCGCGGAGGGCCGAGAGCGGAATCGACTCGCGAACCGACCGAACGCACTCGACTGACATGGCACGAACCGACTACCAGCAGCAACTCGAGCAGTTGCGCACGAACGTCGTGGAGATGAGCGACGCCGTCAGCCGACGGCTGCAACGCGCCCTCGAGGCGTACGAACGAAAGGACGACGCGCTCGCCGCGGAGGTCATCGCCGGCGACGACGAGATCAATCGGCGCTACCTCGAGCTCGAGCGGGCCTGTATCGAGCTGCTCGCGCTCCAGCAGCCCGTCGCCAGCGACCTGCGATTCGTCGCCGCCTCCTTCAAGATCATCACCGATCTCGAGCGGATCGGCGACCTCGCGGTCAACCTCGGCGAGTACACCCGCCGGGCGGAACGGGACCGCTACCCCGACGTCGACATCGCCCGCGTCGGGGCGGAAACGGTCGCGATGGTCGAGGACGCGACGCGGGCCTACGCCGACGGCGACGCCGCGGCGACCCGGGCTATCGCCGCGAGGGACGACGAGATCGACGAGCGGCTCGAGCGCGCGAGCCGGACCGTCGTCCGGAACCTCGTCGAAACCGAGCCCGACGACGTCGACGCGGTCCTCGAGGACGTCTCGCGGATGCTCCTGACGATCCGCGACATCGAACGGGTCGGCGACCACGCGGTCAACGTCGCCGCGCGGACGCTGTACATGGTCGACGACGACGACGGGCTGATCTACTGACCGCAACGGCGCGAACTCGACCGTCGCGCTCGAGCGAACGACGCGAGCGGGGACCGACACCGCCTCGTCGCCGCGGCCCGAGCGACCCGCGCCGTTTAGTAGCCCGGCGTCGTCCCGTACGGTACGCTATGTCAGGACACGGGGACGGTCGAATTCCGGTGACGATCCTCAGCGGCTACCTCGGCGCCGGCAAGACCACGCTGGTCAATCGCCTGCTCGCGAACGAGGCGGGGTACGAGATCGCGGTGATCGTCAACGACATGGGCGAGGTCAACGTCGACGCGGAACTGATCGCCCGCGAGAACGAGGCGGAGGGGGTGATCGACCTCTCGAACGGCTGCATCTGCTGTCGGCTGCAGGGCGACCTGCTCGAGGAGGCCCGTCGGCTCGCCGAGACCCGCGAGTTCGACTACCTGCTCGTCGAGTCCTCCGGGATCAGCGAACCGATTCCGGTGGCGCGAGTGTTCCTCGAGGGTACCGAGGAGAGCGAGATCGATCCGACCGAACTGTTCGAGCTCGATACGACGGTGACGGTCCTCGACACCTACGGCTTCTGGAAGGAGTTCGACGCCGGCGCAACGCTGCCCGAGGGCGCCCAGCCCGACGAGGAGCGGCCCCTGAGCGAGGTGCTGGTCGAGGGAGTCGAGTTCTGCGACGTCCTCCTGTTGAACAAGACCGACATGGTTCCCGACGACGTCCTCGAGGAGATCGAGACCGTCGTCGAGCGGCTCCAGCCTCGCGCCGAGCGCGTCCGGACGACCTACGCCGAGGTCGACCCCGATCTCGTCCTGGGGACGGGACGGTTCGACTTCGAGGACGCGAAACGTTCTCAGGGGTGGAAGCGGGAGCTGCGCGGCGAGAGCCACGACCACGGACACGATCACGGCCCGGACGCGAGCGCGGCCGAGCGCCACGGCGTCTCCTCGTTCGTCTTCCGGGCCGACGAGCCGTTTCGTCCCGACGAACTGGGCGCGTGGCTCGAGGACTGGGACGAGTCGGTGATCCGCGCGAAGGGGGTCTGTCACGTCGCCGGGCGCGAGGAGGTGATCGGGGTCAGTCAGGCCGGCCCCGCCGTGCAGGCGGGACCGATCGGCGAGTGGGGCCCCGACGACGATCGGCGGACGCGACTGGTGTTCATCGGCCGCGAGATGGACGAGGAGCGACTCCGGACGGAGCTCGAGTCGATGCTGATCGAGTCGGGGCGGGCGATCGAGGGCGACTGGACGGACCCGTTCCCCCTATAACTCGAGTTCGTCGCTGAGCTCGTCCCAGGACTCGTGAAAGCCGTGGGTCGACTGCGTCGTCGCCGACTCGGGGAGGGCCTCCTGGTAGACGTCGTCGTACTCGAGGAGCTGCCCCCAGCCGTCGGTGAACGAGTAGTTGCAGTACTTGCACATGACGCGAGATAGCACCGTCTCCGACATAGGGTTGGCGTCGATCGAGGGACTGCGATCAGCCGGACCGTCAGAAGAGCCATACCGACGGGGCGCCGAGGACGCCTACCACACGAGAGCATGACTCCGAAACGAAACGGCGCGTACGTCGGCAGTTCGACCGACGTCGTCGAGCGATCCTGCGATCACTGCGCCTGGCACGCGGTCGACGATACCTACCCCGACCTGATCGAGCGCTACCAGAACCACCTCCGCGCGGAGCATCCGACGGTGTGGCTTCGGCGCTAGCCGTCGGGACCGCTCCGCCGCGGTGGATCGAAGCCGGCGTCCCTAGCCGATCGTCAGCACGCGGTCCGCCGTCGTGACGACCTCGAGGAGGTCGCCCATCGTCGAGACCGGACACATCTCGCTTCCCTCGCCGTTTCGGATCTCGAGACAGGTACCACACGCCAGCAGCTCGCCGCCCGCGTCGTCGAACGCCTCCATGCGGTCCCTGACGTCGAACCCCTCGTCGTCGATCTCCTCGGCCTCGACGCCCTCCCCGAGCAGGAACGCCGAGACGTCGTGGCCGTCCTCGAGCGCCGTGATCCCGAACCGGAACGCGTTCCAGGCTCGCTCGGGGTCGCTGGTCTCCAGGACGATGCCGATGTGCTCGACGTCGTCGGTTGCTTCCGCCATAGTCGTGTATTGTATACCCAATACCATTAACTCTTCTGCTGGCCGGTTTCGGAAACGGTCGTCACGATACGCCCCGACGTCCGACGGCGGGAGGCGGCCGAGAGCGCAGCGTCCGCTACCCGCAGCCGTGGTGATCGACAGAAATCGTGCGTCCCAGGACCGATCGCGGGCCCCGAAACCGCGGTTCGTCCGCGGTTCGTCCGCGGTTCCGTCGGTGAGGACGGCCGTCCCGCTCAGGGCTCGAGCAGGACCTTGACGACGCCCTCCTCGCGGTCGTCGAAGCGCTCGTACATCTCCGGGGCCTCCTCGAGGTCGACGCGGTGGGAGACGACCCAGCTGGGGTCGGCCCGGCCCTCGATGATCATGTCGCGCAGCTCGCGGTTGTACTGCTTGACGTTACACTGGCCGGTGCCGAACCGGAGCCCCTTCTCGAAGAGCTTCCCGAAGTCGATGCCGAGTCGTCCCTGGGCGGCCATCTCGTCGGGCGCGCCGGGGTCGGAGGGGACGTACAGCCCTGGAACCCCGATCTCGCCGGTCGGTCGGACCGTCTGGATCAGCTGGTTGAGCACGACCGCGGGGTTCTCGCGGGCCGGGTCGTAGGCGTCGTCGCCGGGATCGGTCTCGGGGTCGATCGCCTGGTAGCCGACGGCGTCGACGCCCTTGTCGACCTCGTCGCCGTGGGCCTCGACGATCTGCTCGACGGGATCGCCCTCCTCGAAGTTGATCGGGCGGGCGTCGCAGTGGTCCTCGGCCATCTCGAGGCGACTCTCCACGCGGTCGACGACGTAGATCTCGGCGGCGCCCTGCAGCTTCGCGCTGTAGGCGGCCATCAGACCGACGGGTCCCGCCCCGTAGATCGCGATCGACTCGCCGGGCTCGAGGTTCGCCAGTCGGGTGCCGTGCCACCCCGTCGGGAAGATGTCGGCGAGCAGCGCGAACGAATCCTCGTGTTCGTCGCCCTCCGGGAGTTTCAGCGCGTTGAAGTCCGCGTACGGAACGCGAAGTTTCTCGGCCTGCCCGCCCTTGTAGGGTCCCATCGCGACGTAGCCGTAGGCGCCGCCGGCGAACCCGGGGTTGACGTTGGTACAGAACCCGGTGTAGCCGTTCTCGCAGTTCCGACAGAACCCGCAGGCGACGTTGAACGGCATGACGACGCGGTCGCCCACCTCGAGGCTCGTGACGGCTTCGCCGACCTCGCTGACGGTGCCCATGTTCTCGTGGCCGAAGACGATCCCCTCCTCGGCGGCGGTTCGACCCTCGTACATGTGGAGGTCCGACCCGCAGATACAGGTCGTCGTGATGTCGACGACGACGTCGTTGGGGTGTTCGATCTGCGGTTCGTCTACTTCCTCGACGGCGACCTCGTGCGGTCCCTGGTATACGACAGCGTTCATTGACATTCGATATCAGACTCCACGGTACCTGCCACGAATCTCCGGGTAAAGGTTGCTGTGATTAGCGCTGTGGTTGTTGTGCATCTCTAGTAGTGAGATCGAGTATCTAGTATCGGATGGAGCAATCGAACGAACGGTCGGTTTCGGTCGGGCCCCGACAGCTATTACGACCCGCCACCCCAAGCGCCGACTATGAGGTCTCAGCGATCACTGTCGGGGGTCGTCCTCGCGGGCGGCTACTCGACGCGGTTCGGCGAGGACGACAAGGCGGTCGCGGAGCTCGCGGGAACGCCGATGATCCGGCGGGTCGCCGACCGACTCGCGACCGTCTGCGACGAGCTCGTGATCAACTGCCGCGAGGAGCAACGCGGGGCGATCGAGGCGGCGATGGCCGACTTCCCCGAGCCCGTCGCGTTCGCGGTCGACCCCGAACCCGATCGCGGACCGCTGGCCGGCATCGCCGTCGGGCTCGAGGCCGCCGACCGGGAGTACGGCGCGGTCGTCGCCTGCGACATGCCGTTCGTCGACCCCGCCCTGCTCGAGCGACTCGCCGACCGCGCCGAGGGCCACGACGGGGCGCTCGTCAAACTCGAGGACGGCTGGTACCAGACGACTCAGGCGGTCTACCGGGCCGATCCGATGGCCCGAGCCTGCGCCGACGTCCTCGAGCGCGAGGACGGACGGATCCTCGCGGCCATCGAGGAGCTCGACGCCGTCGTCGTCGGCGAGGACGAACTCGAGGGCGTGAGCGAGGCGACCTTCGAGAGCATCGACACGAAGGCGGCGCTCCGGGAGGCGGCCGATCGGCTCGAGGCGGCGGACCGAATCCGTTAGCCAGTTCGCCGATCGCCAGCAACCCTTGAGGAGAAGGCGTGACTTATGTCCCCCCGAGACAAGATCCGACCATGAGCAGCGACGATCGGTTCGACCACGGGAAAGACGAGCGCCTCCAGAGCCGCGAGGTCACGGAGGGCGCCGAGAAGGCGCCCCACCGCGCGATGTTCCGCGCGATGGGGTTCGACGACGAGGACCTCTCCTCGCCGATGATCGGCGTCCCCAACCCCGCGGCCGACATCACGCCGTGTAACGTCCACCTCGACGACGTCGCGGACGCGGCCATCGAGGGCGCCGACGCGGCCGGCGGAATGCCCATCGAGTTCGGGACGATCACGATCTCGGACGCGATCTCGATGGGGACCGAGGGGATGAAGGCGTCGCTGATCTCCCGCGAGATGATCGCCGACAGCGTCGAACTCGTCAGCTTCGGCGAACGCATGGACGGTCTCGTCACGATCGGGGGCTGCGACAAGAACCTGCCCGGGATGATGATGGCCGCGATCCGAACGGATCTCCCCTCCGTGTTCCTCTACGGCGGCTCGATCATGCCCGGCGAGCACGAGGGCCGGGACGTCACCATCGTCCAGGTGTTCGAGGGCGTCGGCGCCTACGGCACCGGCGAGATGGACGCCGAGGAGTTGGACGAACTCGAGCGCAGCGCCTGTCCCGGAGCGGGCTCCTGTGGCGGCATGTTCACCGCGAACACGATGGCCTCGATCTCCGAGGCGCTCGGGCTCGCGCCGCTGGGCAGCGCCTCCCCGCCCGCGGAGGACGAGGAACGGTACGCGGTCGCCGAGCGCGCCGGCGAACTCGCCGTCGAGGTCGTCGAGGAGGAGCGCCGCCCCTCCGACGTCCTCTCCCGCGAATCCTTCGAGAACGCCATCGCGCTCCAGACCGCGATCGGGGGGTCGACCAACGGCGTGCTCCACCTGCTGGCGCTGGCCCGCGAGGCCGGCGTCGACCTCGAGATCGAGGACTTCGACGAGATCTCACGGCGCACCCCGAAGATCGCCGACCTCCAGCCCGGCGGCTCCCGCGTGATGAACGACCTCCACGAGCTGGGCGGCGTTCCCGTCGTGATCCGACGACTGCTCGAGGCCGACCTGTTCCACGGCGACGCCATGACCGTCACCGGGCGGACGATCGCCGAGGAACTCGAGCACCTCGAGGACGAGCGCGACCTGCCCGCCGATTCCGAGCTCGAGGCCGACTTCCTCTACACCGTCGACGAACCCAAACAGGAGGAGGGCGCGATCAAGATCCTCTCGGGCAACCTCGCCCCCGACGGCGCCGTGCTCAAGGCGACCGGCGAGGACCAGTTCCACCACGAGGGCCCCGCCCGGATCTTCGAGAACGAGGAGGAGGCCATGGCGTACGTCCAGGAGGGCCACATCGAGAGCGGCGACGTGATCGTCATCCGTAACGAGGGACCCAGCGGCGGTCCCGGGATGCGCGAGATGCTCGGCGTCACCGCCGCGGTCGTCGGCGCCGGCCACGAGGACGACGTCGCCCTGATCACCGACGGGCGGTTCTCGGGCGCGACGCGGGGTCCGATGATCGGCCACGTCGCCCCGGAGGCGGCCGTCGGCGGTCCGATCGGGCTGCTCGAGGACGGCGACGAGATCACCGTCGACATCCCCGAGCGCACCCTCGAGGTCGACGCCAGCGACGCGGAACTCGAGGCCCGCCGTGAGGAGTGGGACCGACCCGAGCCGGCCTACGACGCCGGCGTGCTGGCGAAGTACGGGCGGGACTTCGACTCGGCCGCGAACGGCGCCGTGACGAATCCCGGCGTCAAACGGGAGTAGCCTCCCTTCGATTTCCTGCACGGGTCTTTCCAGGCCCCGTCTCCGAGTACCGAACAGAGCGAGGGATGCACAAGTACTGTCTCGAGTGCGGCTGGCGGGCGAGTACGGAGGACGGTGACAGCGAGCGGGAGATATCGCGAAAGGCGATCGAGCACTTCGTCGAAACGGGACACACGGTGGACTCGATCCCGCTTCCCCCCCGCTGCGTGATCAAAAACTAGGGCTCGGCGGGTTCGGAATCCCCGTTCTCGACGTCGCGGACCCGCACGTTCGGGACGTCGCGTGCGTTTCTCTCCTCGTTCCGACGGCCACACGCCTCGGCTCCGCGGGGCTACCCGCGGCGCTCGAGGATCCGATCGACGATCAGCCGCGTCGAGAGCAACTCGTCCTCGCTGGCGGGTTCGCGCGCGCTCGCCCGCCGGACCTCGCAGTCGATTCCCCGAGCCGACAGCGCCTCTCGGATCGCGTCGGCGTCGTGGTGCTGGTCGTGGCCCAGCGCGATCACGTCGGGGTCGATCTCCTCGATCGGGACGAAGATGTCCTCCTCGTGACCCAAAAGCGCCTCGTCGACGGCTTCGAGCGCGTCGACGACGTCCCGGCGCTGGGTCGCGGGACAGATCGGCGCCGCCTTGTGGTCGACGTTGGCCTTGCGGGCGACGATCACGTACAACCGGTCGCCCATCGCGGCGGCGTCCTCGAGGTAGTGGACGTGGCCCGGGTGAAGGATGTCGAAGGTGCCCTGCGCGATGACGGTACGGCTCATTCGGGCGATCGCGCCTCCGGCGCGGGTCGTCGATCGGAGTCCGAGTCGTCGGTCGCCTCGAGTGAGTGAGTTGCGTTCGGAGTCATTGGAGATCCTCGTCGATGTCGGCCTGTGTGAAATCGAAGAAATCGTCGCCCTCGGGGAGCTCGACGTCGATCACGTTCAGGGTCGTCGGCTGGCCCCGGGAGTCGAAGGCCTTCCAGTCGGTCCGTCGGTACGGCGCTCCGATAATGACGTGGACGCTCCCGCGGCCGAACGTCTCTAAGTCCGCGTCGCTCGGGCTGATCACGCCGTTGGGATGGGAGTGGACGCTGCCGAGCGCCTTCACGTCGTTGGGTATCTGGCTCGTCCGGACGGTCGCGCTGACGCTGTTGGTCTCCGTTCCCGGCACGACGAGCACGTCGGTGATGACGAGCCCGTCCCGATCGAGGCCGAGCTCGCGGGATTCGGTGCCGCGAAGGAACCCCATGTACTCGTCGGGGTGGGCGGCCTCGGAGGACTCGATGGCGAACTCGAGGGTCTCCTCGGCGATCCCGAGGATCTCGCTCGAGCGAAACAGCGCGTCGAACAGCCCCATACCCACCCGTGCGGGCTTGCGGTTGCTAAACGTTCCGAAAGGCCACCCCGGGCCGGCAGGCTTAACAAGGGTTATACGCGCCCGCCACAAACAACGGCCAACGATGACTGCTGAGCCCGCCGGCGACGCCGGCGACGGCGACGGGGATTCCGTCGTCTACGATCTCGCTCCCGACTGTACCGCAGACGATCTCGAACGAAATCGACCCTACCTCGCTGAAATCAACGGCATCGTCGACTACGGCGTCTTCGTCGATCTCTCGGATTCGGTCTCCGGCCTCGTCCACGAGTCCGTCCTCGAGGGCACCTACGCCGTCGGCGACGAGCTCGTCGTCGAGCTCGAGACCGTCCGGGACAACGGCGACATGGCGTTCGAGCCGGTCGACGTCGACGACTACACCCTCGAGGCGGTCTCGCGGGACTACTCGCTGACCGGTACCGACCGCCTCGAGGCCAACGTCGGCGACCAGATCCACGTCGAGGGAGAGATCGTCCAGGTCAAACAGACCGCCGGCCCGACGATCTTCCACGTGGCCGACGAGCAGGGGATCGTCCCCTGTGCGGCCTTCGAGGAGGCCGGCGTCCGGGCGTACCCCTCGATCGCGGTCGGCGACGTCGTCCGCGTCACCGGGGTACCCGAACACCGCGACGGCGACGTCCAGATCGAGGTCGACGGCCTCTCGAAACTGGAGGGCGAGGACGCCGACGAGGCCCGCGAGCGACTCGAGGCCGCCCTCGAGTCTCGGGCCGAGCCCCGCGACGTCGAGCCGCTGATCGACTGGCCGGCCTTCGAGAAGCTCCGGCCCAACCTGAAGGAGGTCGCGCGGCTCCTTCGCCGGACGGTGCTGGAGGGACGCCCCATCCGCGTGCGCCACCACGCCGACGGCGACGGAATGTGCGCCGCGGTACCGGTCCAGATCGCCCTCGAGCGGTTCATCGCCGACGTCCACGAGGACGACGACGCGCCCCAACACCTCATCAAACGGCTCCCGGCGAAGGCCCCCTTCTACGAGATGGAAGACGCCACCCGGGACCTGAACTTCGCCTTGGAGGACCGCGAGCGCCACGGCCAGCAGCTCCCGCTCCTGTTGATGCTCGACAACGGCTCGACGGCCGAGGACGTCCCGGCCTACGAGACCCTGGCCCACTACGACATTCCCATCGTCGCGCTCGACCACCACCACCCCGACCCCGACGCGGTCGGCGAGTTGCTCGACGCCCACGTCAACCCCTACCTCCACGAGGAAGATTACCGGATCACGACGGGGATGCTCTGCGTCGAGCTCGCGCGGATGATCTACCCCGGGATGACCGACGAGCTGCGCCACGTCCCCGCCGTCGCGGGCCTCTCCGACCGCTCGAAGGCCGACGCGATGGACGACTACCTCGAGCTCGCCGCCGAGGAGGGGTACGACGAGCAGCGGCTCAAGGACGTCAGCGAAGCGCTGGACTACGCGGCCTTCTGGCTGCGGTACAACTCCGGCGATCGGCTGATCCAGGACCTGCTTCAGGTCGACTCCGACGACGAGAAGCGCCACCGCGAGCTCGTCTCCTTCTTCGCCGACCGCGCCCGGGAGGAGGTCGACGAGCAACTGGAGGCCGCCACGCCCCACGTCGAACGCGAGGAACTGGACAACGGCGCCCACCTCTACCGGATCGACGTCGAGAACCACGCCCACCGATTTACCTACCCCGCACCGGGCAAGACCACCGGCGAGCTCCACGACCGCAAGATCGAGGAGACCGGCGATCCCGTCATCACGGTCGGCTACGGTCCCGACTTCGCCGTGCTCCGTTCGGACGGCGTCCGGCTGGACATCCCGAACATGGTCTCGGAGCTCGAAGAAGAGATCCCCGGCGGCGGCGTCTCCGGCGGCGGCCACCTCGTCGTCGGCTCGATCAAGTTCGTCAAGGGCAAACGCGAGGAAGTGATCGACGCCCTCATCGAGAAGATGGCCGAGGCCGACATCGACGAGGCGCTCTCGAGCGCGGCGCTGATCGACGACGACTGATCGGGCGGTCGATCCGCGGACGAACGGTTCGCAGGTCGGTTCGGCCGACGACAGGGTTTCGGCACTCGGTTTTCGTGTCGAATCCGATCGATCGAGTCGGTACGTGGAGAGTGCGAACGTACCGTCCAGCGCCGATTCTGCAGCGCCGATCAGCCGCCACAGGTGGGACTGAACAGGCTGGCGCGTTGAGCGGATGCTTCGCGCCGACTGCTCGAGGGACTACCGGTTCCTCGCTGCTCGAGAGACGAAGCTCTCCCGTTGTTCGAGGAAGGCGAGCGACGAAAGCACCGCAGGGAGACGCCATCGAGGAGCGTGGTTCGAGAGAGCCGTGCTCTCCTCAGTGGTCTCCGATATCCTGGTGGAGTTACAATTCTCGAGAAGTAAAAATATAATGGTTTGTTACACTCACCGAGAGAAAGGTATGTGTACTAATTAATGCGGTCTGATAAGACTGGTTGTAGATGTCGAAAGAAAAACCAGACCAACTGGGTAACGGGGGAAAGAGCGTCACTCGGAGGTTCTATTTGCAAGGGTTGACTGCCGCCGGAGTTGGACTGGGCGGCCTCTCGATGACGACTGGCGCGCAAACTGAGGACTCCCTTCCGGCACCGTTCTGTGGCGACGCTGCTACAGGGCCGACGGACCCGCCAGGACAGGCGGGACAGTGTATCGACTGCGTGCGTGAGGTCTGTGAAAACGAGCCGGTCGCCGTCGCCTTATTCAGTGGCGGTCTTTCCGGCCAATGCTTTACGCTCTCGCCCGAAGAGATTCCGGAAAATGCCGATTACATCACGCTCAAAGCAGGCCAGTACTGTTTCTTGGGCGAGGTCCCGGAGGATCCGCAGGAAGACGTTACGTGGTGCATAGAACAATCTAACGGTCAACCGGACAGGTTGCCGGACATCAGCAATGTAACTCTGTACACGTGTCCAGACGAAGCTCCCCCGTCTGTCGACGACGTAGACGTTACCTGTGAGCAAATAGTCATCACCACCTCGAACATCGACGATGGTGAAACGCTCGACGTGACGGTTGATTTTTCGGACGGATCCACGGAGGAATATACCCCGACAGTCACCGATAACCAGGCGACCGTTACGTTGCCTGGCGATCGTGACCCAGTAGACCTTCGGATCGAGTACGACGGGCTAATTCTGTTCGATGCAGGTGTGGCGGCATCGGATGCACCATGTGGGGATAACCCGGCCGTCACCGATATTGAGGTCACGTGTGCACAGATTACTATCCAGACCACGAACATCGACGAGGGCGAACAGCTGGATGTAACGGTGGACTTTACGGACGGTTCCACAGAGACGTACATATCGACGGTCGGTGCTACCGGTGTTGTAACGGTCGAACTCCCGGGGGATCGCGATCCGGAACGTCTCACCGTAGAGTACGAGGGGTTACTGCTGTTCGATCAGCTCGTGGCAGCAGCGGATGCACCGTGTCGGAGACAGCCGGAGTGCCCGCCGGGTCTCGACATCGTATACAAGTACTACAAGAAGAAAGGAAAGTGGTGTCCGAAAGTCGAAACCGGAGGCGATCCGGATGCATTTTCGATCGAAGGTGACCGCAAGAAGGTGACGATCTCTGCACCCTTCCCGTTCGCCGTCAGCTATGCCGTGCAGCAAAAGAAACACGACAAGTGCTACGACGGCCAGAAGGACACACACCACAAGAACTGCAAGGAGCAGGACCCTGTACTTGCCGAGCCAGTCGACGGTCAGTACTGTGCGACGATATCGTGCAAGAAGAAGATCTGCTGGTTCCGCGTCTTCTGTCCGGAGGATAACTCGGGCGATCCCGTCAGTAACAGTTGAACAGGGCCCGGAGATCCAAACAGCTGAAGCCGACAGCGGTCTTTTGTGCGCAGACTGGGTTAGTACGGTTCGCTGCGCGGCCCGTACCGATCGCGAATTTCGCGGCCGGCACCAGATACGGAAGTCGCTACTCCCCACCGCTGTCTTGCTGGGACGCGAAAGTCTGCGTCGCTCGAGCCTAGAACTGGTACCGCCGCTCGTCGTCCATGCTCGGATACTGGTCGGCCCCGGTCATCTCGTCGTAGGTCATCCCCGAGAGGTACTCGTCGTAGGTGACGTCGTACCCCGAGCGCAGCTGGAAGTCGAGTTTGCCGCTGTCGACGGTCGTCTGGAACAGCATGTGGATCGCCCGCCGGACGAGTTCGTCGGTCGCCTCGGGCTCGAGGGCCGTCTCGAGCAGCGCCAGCTCGTTTCGCGTCTCCCGGTCGAGGGCGACGGTCAGCTCGTCGCCGACGTCGGCGTACGACTCCTGCATCTCCTCGTTGAGGTCGTCGAGGCTCATAGGGGGGCGGACTCGCGCGGGCCGGATAGACCTTTCGTGCTCGCCCTCGAGTACGGGCGGCGATCCAGTACACGTAAGCCGGGGCGGTCGCTAGAACGGCCGATGAGTGACGCCGACGCAGACGTCGACGCCGACGAGCCGTCGGTGCCCGACGACCTCGCGGACGTCCGCGAGTCGCTGATCGCGTGGTACGAGGACGACCACCGCTCGTTCCCCTGGCGTCGGACCGACGACGCCTACCAGATCCTCGTCAGCGAGGTGATGAGCCAGCAGACCCAGCTCGACCGGGTCGTCGACGCCTGGGAGGACTTCCTCGAGCGCTGGCCGACGACCGCCGAGCTGGCGGCCGCGGATCGAGCCGAGGTCGTCGGCTTCTGGACCGACCACAGCCTCGGCTACAACAACCGCGCGAAGTACCTCCACGAGGCCGCCGGACAGGTCGAGGAGGAGTACGACGGCGAGTTTCCGACGACGCCCGAGGAGCTCCAGGAGCTGATGGGCGTCGGGCCATACACCGCGAACGCGGTCGCGAGCTTCGCGTTCAACGACGGAAACGCGGTCGTCGATACGAACGTCAAGCGCGTGCTGTACCGAGCCTTCGACGTCCCAGACGACGAGTCGGCCTTCGAGGAGCGGGCGAACGAACTCATGCCAGCGGGTCGCTCACGGGTTTGGAACAACGCCGTCATGGAACTGGGCGGGGTCGCCTGTCGACAGACGCCCCGCTGCGACGAGGAGGAATGTCCCTGGCGCGAGTGGTGTTCGGCCTACGAGACGGGGGATTTCACCGCCCCGGACGTGCCGACCCAGCCCAGCTTCGAGGGGAGCCGTCGGCAGTTTCGTGGACGCGTGATCGGAACCCTACGGGAGTACGACGAACTCGAGCTCGACGCGCTCGGGCCGCGGATCCGGGTCGATTACGCCCCCCAGGGCGAGCACGGCCGGGCGTGGCTCGAGGGGCTCCTCTCGGATCTCGCGGACGACGGGCTAGTCGAGGTCGAACGGCGGGACGGGACGACGGTCGCGCGCCTCGAGCGGTAGGCGTCGAACGGCGTCTCGAGGCCCCGCTCGTCCTCCTCTCGCTAGCTCGAGCGAGGCAGGCGGTATCAGGCGTCGCTCCTCGTCGTTATGGGAGAACGATCGGTTGGGGCAGATTCGAACCTCGACGAGACGTGCTCGCTCACGGCGCGAAGCGCCGTTCACAAGCGCGGTCGCCGACCGCGCTCTCGCTGCGCGCGACTCGTCTGGTTCAAACTGCTCAACGTGACGGACGCACTCCTCACTGCGTTCGTCGTGCTAGTTCGTCAGAAATGGGTTGGGGCAGATTTGAACTGCTGCGAGACATGCTCGCTCCGCTGCGCGTGACTCGCGTAGTTCGCACTCGCCTTCGGCTCGCGCTCACTGCCGGCCTCCTCATGAAGGTGTCGGACGACAGAAACAAAAAACAACCCGCGGACAAGTCACTCACGATGTGCACACGGTCCGTGTACTCAGGTCTGTAATTGGGACTGGTCGCGCAGATCTGGCAGGAGTCTCTGTCGTGATTCATGGTGAGACAAACATGGCACGACAAATGACTCCCAAACAAGCCGCCGAACGGTACCTCAAAGAAAGAGAGCCTAACACTAGTAAACTAATTAGTTTACTCTATATCGAAGTTGATGGTCAGAGGCATATGATCACTATGTTCTGACCACGTTATGTGCTCTCCAACTTCGAAATTAGATACAGAATCAACGAGCCTACTCGGGATAAAGAAATGGTCTGTATGGAAGGGACGATCCTCTTTCCTATGCATATAGAACGTGGATTCAGACTCATCCCCATACTTATCACCGCTAATCGTGTGATACGCACTGCATAGACCGTGATCCTCCAAATCAGAGATCACATCCATATAGTCCCCACACAACCCATATTTCGGGTTCTCATCCCACTGCACATTCCAATTCACATCCCCAGCAATTATGCAGTCTTCATCGAGAAAGTCGTAGTGTTGTAATGCGGTCCACAGCTGTCCGATATAGCGTTTCTTCGGGTTTTCCTTGTTGTTCATCGCCCACACGTTCAGCAGTTTTAGATCGGGTTTCTCGACGATTCTGACCGGCAGAAAATATTGAGCAGGGACTTCTTCTTCAATTCGGTCTAATGTGTATCCGTTGCGAGTGTAGACCCCGAGTCCTTTGTTGGGGTTGTTTCCAGTCCAC
Source organism: Natronococcus jeotgali DSM 18795 (assembly GCF_000337695.1). Lineage (GTDB taxonomy): Archaea > Halobacteriota > Halobacteria > Halobacteriales > Natrialbaceae > Natronococcus > Natronococcus jeotgali. Next base: position 15,435 of record NZ_AOIA01000017.1, on the reverse strand, counting down.
TCCCAATCACTGAATTCATCCCATGTACCGTTATGCTCAGGGTGTTCTGACTCTTGAATCAGCAAAATGTCTGGATCGTGATCCTCCAGTAAGGCACTCTTCTTTTTTCGGAACGCCATGTTCGCGTTCCACGATACGATTTTCATACCATAGAATATCCATCCAATACATTAGTTCCACTGAAAATATAAATATCCGAATTGAAATCAATACTGAGAGGCCTATATAGAATTTACACACGCACCCTTTGGTTCTCCGAGATCACTACGAGTCGACGTAGGAAACCTAATCAGGATTCCTTGTGAAAGCGGTTCGCGAGAAATGGGTTGGGGCAGATTTGAACTGCCGGCCTCCTCCATGTCAAGGAGGTGTCATAACCAGACTAGACCACCAACCCGCCTGGTTTCGCGTCCGTGGCGTCGTGCGCCACCTCGCCTGCACTCCTTGCTTGCCGACGGCCGTAATTGAAGGTTTCGAATCGTCGGTCGTGCGTAACTCTCCACCACGGACGGCGATACGCTTAAGTCCGTGTACGAATTTGAACATCATAAGACAACTCCGTACATTGGTACTCACTATGCAGGACTTCATCGAACGCGTCACGGACGGCGAGGATCTCACGCAAGAAGACGCTCGAGCGGCCTCGCGGGCCGTCTTCGAGGGTGCAACCGACGCCCAGATCGGCGCCTTGCTGACGGCGCTGCGGGCGAAAGGCGAGACTGAGGCCGAGATCGCCGGCTTCGCCCAGGGGATGCGCGAGGCCGCCCGCACGATCGAGCCCGATCGGGCGCCGCTGGTCGACACCTGCGGTACCGGGGGAGACGACTACGACACGATCAACGTCTCGACGACCAGCGCGATCGTCGCCGCCGGGGCGGGCGTTCCGGTCGCCAAACACGGCAACTACTCGGTGTCCTCGTCGTCGGGCAGCGCGGACGTCCTCGAGGAGGTCGGCGTCGAGATCGAGGCCGAACCTCCCGCCGTCGAGGACGCCATCGAGCGCGACGGGATCGGCTTCATGCTCGCGCCCGTCTTCCACCCGGCGATGAAGGCCGTCATCGGCCCGCGCAAGGAACTCGGGATCCGGACGCTGTTTAACGTCCTCGGGCCGCTGACCAACCCCGCTGGCGCCGACGCCCAGGTCGTCGGCGTCTACGACCCCGATCTGGTGCCCGTCCTCGCGGACGCGCTCGCGCGGATGCGCGTCGAACGCGCGCTGGTGGTCCACGGCGCGGGCACCGACGAGATCGCGATCCACGGCGAAACCCGCGTCGCGGAGGTCGAGGGAACCGACGTCGAGGAGTACACCATCGAGCCGGCCGACATCGGGCTCCCCGAACACGAGATCGGCGACATCGCGGGCGGCTCGCCGACCGGGAACGCCCGCGACATGCGCGGGATCGTCGAGGGCGAGGTGGCCGGCGCCAAGCGGGACGTGATCCTCGCCAACGCCGGCGCGGCGGTCTACGTCGCCGGCGAGGCCGACTCGCTCGGGGCGGGAGCCGACGCCGCGCTCGAGGCGATCGAGTCGGGCGACGCCGCGGCGAAACTCGAGGAGCTCTGCGCCCAGAACCGCGCCGAGCCCCCGGAGCAGGAGGCCCGATGACGCGGGTGAAACTCTGCGGGACGACCGACGAGGACGATCTCGAAACGGCCGTCGCCGCGGGCGCCGACGCGGTCGGACTGATCTCCGAGGTCCCCGTCGACACCCACCGCGAGCTCTCTCGTGTCCGCGCGACAGAGCTCGCTGCGGCCGCGCCCCCGTTCGTGACGAGCGTCCTCGTGACGATGCCCGAGACGCCGACGGCGGCGATCGAGCTGGTCGAGACGGTCGGCCCCGACGCCGTCCAGCTTCACGGGACGCTCGCGCCCGAGGCCGTCGCGACCGTCCGCGAGGAGGTCGACGCGACGGTGCTGGTCGTCCTCGAGGCCGGCGAGACCGACGCGGCGACCGCCCGGCGGTACGACGCGGTCGCCGACGGGCTGCTCGTCGACACCCCCGCGGCCGAGGGCGGCGGGGGCACCGGTGAGACCCACGACTGGGAGCTGACCCGCGAGCTGACGGCCGACCTCGACTCGCCGATCGTCCTCGCGGGCGGACTATCGCCCGCGAACGTCGCCGACGCGGTGCGGACGGTCGAGCCGTTCGCCGTCGACGTCGCCAGCGGCATCGAGGACGCCGACGGCGCGACCGACGCCGACGCCGCCCGAGCGTTCGTCGAGCGAGCGAGAAGGGCGACCGCACCGATCCCCCACTCATGAGCGAGGCCGAACGAACCCCGACCGAGGCGCCCGCACTCGACCTCGACCGGGAGGCGTTTCGCTCGCACGTCGGCGACGCCGACGCGGACCGCCCCGTCGTCGTCCGGGCCGTCGCCGAACTCGAGGTCGAGACGTCGCCGCTCGCGGCCTACGCCGCGCTGACCGGGCGAACGAGCGACCGCGAGCGGTCGCCGTACGNGCTCGAGAGCGCGGAGAAGACGGCCTCGAGCGACCCCGACGGGGCCTTCCGACCGAACGCCTCGCGGGCCGACCGCCACGCCCGGTACTCCTACGTCGGCTACGATCCGGAGGCCGTCGTCACCGTCGATCCCGACGGGGCCTCGGTCGAGGCGCTCTCGGCGAATCCGCCCCTCGAGGACCTCGAGCGCGATCCCGACGGGGACACCGTCGACACCCTCAGAGCCGCCCTGCCCGACGCTCGGCTCGCGAACTTCCCGGACCACGATCGACAACATCTGGAGGGGGGACTCGTCGGCTTTCTGGCCTACGACGCCGTCTACGACCTCTGGCTCGAGGAGGTCGGCTGCGAGCGACCCGACTCGCGGTTCCCCGACGCGCAGTTCCTGCTCACGACCAAAACCGTCGCGTTCGACGAGCGCGACGAAACCGTCTCGCTCGTGTTCACGCCCGTCCTCGAGGACGGCGACGACCCCGACGCGGTCTACGATCGCCTGCTCGCCGAGGCCGAGGACGTCGCTGGGACCCTCCGGGAGGCGTCGGCGCCGGAGCCGGGCGGGTTCGTCCGCGAGGACGAGCGCGCGGGCTCGCGCGAGGAGTACCAGGAAAGCGTCCGACGGGCGAAGGAGCACGTCCTCGACGGCGACATCTACCAGGGCGTCATTTCGCGCACCCGGGAGCTGTACGGCGACGTCGACCCGATCGGATTCTACGAGGCGATGCGGGAGATCAACCCCTCGCCGTACATGTACCTGCTCGAGCACGACGACCTGACCGTCGTCGGCGCGAGCCCGGAGACGCTGGTCTCGGTGCGCGGTCGCGAGGTCATGTCGAACCCGATCGCGGGCACCTGCGACCGGGGTGCCGGACCCGTCGAGGACCGTCGCCTGGCCGGCGAGATGCTGGCCGACGAGAAGGAACGGGCCGAACACACGATGCTGGTCGACCTGGCGCGCAACGACGTGCGCCGGGTCGCCGAGCCCGGTTCCGTGCGGGTCGACGAGTTCATGAACGTGCTGAAGTACAGCCACGTCCAGCACATCGAGTCGACGGTGACGGGTCGGCTCGCGACGGACGCGGACGTCGCCGAACCGCGCTCGGCAGCCCGGGAGACCGCGTCTCCCGATGCGTTCGACGCGACGCGGGCCGCGTTTCCGGCGGGCACCCTCTCAGGGGCCCCGAAGATACGCGCGATGGAGATCATCGACGACCTCGAGTCCGAACCCCGCGGGCTGTACGGCGGCGGGGTCGGCTACTACTCCTGGACTGGCGACGCCGACTTCGCGATCGTGATCCGTACCGCAACCGTCGAAGAAGGCGCGGCGCCACGCGCCGCGGATACGCGAGCGGGGAACCCGCGAGCCAACGGCGACTGCGATCGGATCACCGTCCAGGCCGGCGCCGGACTGGTCGCCGACAGCGACCCGACCGCCGAGTACGAGGAGACAGAAAAGAAGATGGGCGGCGTGCTGGCCGCCCTCGAGGCCATCGAGGACGAACGGACCGAGGCGACGCCGGAGGTGGGTCGATGAGCGCGACCGAGGCCGAGGGCGAGCGCGATTCGGAGGGCGAGAGCGTCCGCGTCCTCGTGATCGACAACTACGACTCCTTCACCTACAACCTCGTCGAGTACGTCAGCCAGCAGCCCGGCGCCGAAACCGAAGTGCTCAAGAATACGGCTTCGCTCGAGGATGTCCGCGCCGTCGACCCCGACGGGATCATCGTCAGCCCCGGTCCGGGTCATCCGAGAAACGACCGCGACGTCGGCGTCTCGACGGCCGTCCTCCGAGAGGTCAGCCCCGAGGTCCCGACGCTGGGCGTGTGTCTCGGCCTCGAGGCGGCCGTCTACGCCTACGGGGGCTCGGTCGGTCGCGCGCCCGCCCCGGTCCACGGGAAGGCGTGGGCGGTCGACCACGACGGCGAGGGCGTCTACGCCGGCCTCGAGCAGGGGTTTCGGGCCGGCCGGTACCACTCGCTGGTCGCGACCGAGGTGCCCGACTGCCTCGCGGTGACGGCGACGGCCGACCACGACGGCACCGAACTGGTCATGGGCGTGCGCCACCGCGAGCACCCCCTCGAGTGCGTGCAGTTCCACCCCGAGAGCGTCCTCACTGCGGTGGGCCACGACGTGATCGAGAACTTCCTCGAGGAGCTGTGACGGCCATCGACTCGTCTATCCTCGACGCGCGACGTTCTGTTACCCCCGGCTGAGAGACCTCGATTGCAGTGGCGCGCGCTGACAGTGGACGAGCGACCGAACGAAGTGAGTGAGCGTTAGCGCGGAACCGACGGTTCCGCGAACCATGCAAACGGGCGCTTCGCGCCCGTGAGCAGAAATCGGCTGGGGAGGGCGTGGCAACCTTGTGTTGCCAACTCGAGCAGAACGCTCGAGTTCGCGGCTACTACTTCGTCGACGTGATCGTCCTACAACTGAGTGGGCTTACCCAATTACGCCGACGGTGTAAAGCCCCGCGAGGGCGACGCCGGCGACGATGCCGACCCGGACGGCGAGTTTCATCGCCACCCGGACCGCGAGAATCGCGACCGCGACGAGGGCGAGGGCGACCAGTGCGAGCAGGAGTCCCGTGCTGGAGGTCAGTGGCTCGAGCATACGCGAGACTCCGGACGGCAACTATGTAGTCTTTCTGGATATATTGAAATACTCGAGTAGCGTACTGTTTCTCTTCCGAACTATTTCCGGAGTAGATGAGCGAATTCATCGCCCGCAAATTTACTTTCAGTCTGATCTGAAAATCATTAAGACGGTCGCCGCCGTAGTCTCTCGTAAGCGCGAAGGGCCGTTTCGCCCTCGCGTCGCGACCGTGACGGAGTAGATACATAGCTACGCAACTGTGATTGTATTACCACAACAAGAATGGAAGAATACCACTACAATTATGTGGCACCGATGAATACCAAATCTTCGTCAGATAACACTGACCGCGTGTACGACCCGCGCGCTAACAAGAATTGGTCGTGGTGATACATCATCGTAAGAAGCGTACCAGAGATCATCGCATCGGGCGGTGTTGGCCTTGTCTACTTTGGTGAGTGGGTCAGGGCCATCCTCATCGCCCTTGCGGTGATCCTATGGCGATCCGAATTGGTACTCAAACATCGTTCCTAACTGCGATCACAGTCAGGGCGATATTCTGGTATTTTGCCACACACTTTAACTAGTGGTGGCATGATCCAGAATACGCAATTCCAGCATATTAAGCTTTACAGAACAAAGTTCTGGCTTGCCGCTGTATTCTGAGGTCGTATCACCAATGTCATTTAAATTACTAGAAGCATCCGCCAACTGTTAAGACCATCCATCTCGTATCCACTAATGAGAATAATATCGCCTTCGTTGGAGCGAAAGAAGGCCTAAATCGTAGATACATCTGAACAAATTAACTTGTACTACCACAATATGGATAGGAGTAGAACAGTATGCTTATGAGGAAAGCATGAATATCGAACCTTCGCTACAGATGACCGACGCCATAACTTGGACCTGCGCCAGAATCAACAGACGTCGACGGGTTAGCTACGAGGTGACCCGCGCATGAGCGAGTCCGACCTCTCCGCGGAGGAGCTTACCCTCCCCATCAAGCGCACCGAGGGCGACACCCTCGAGGGGCGCCTGACCGCCAACGCCTACGAGAACATTCTCCCCGCCCGATACCTCCGCAAGGACGCCGACGGCGAGCTCATCGAACGACAGGAGGACCTGTTCGACCGCGTCGGCAAGAACATCGCGCTCGCGGAGGCCGTCTTCGAGGCCGAAAAGCGCGACCTCGAGATCGCGGTCGCGCCCGACCAGCTCAAGCCCGACCACCCGCGGCGGGACGAACTGGCCGCGGAGGTCTTCGGTGCCGGTACGACGGCGGACGATCAGGCCGAAGCCGCGCTCTCTATCTACAACGTCAACAAGTTCGCCTACGACACCGTCGTCCCGGAACTCCCCGACGAGATCCGAACGCACGTCGAGGACGTCGCCGAGGAGTTCCAGGAGATGATGGAAAACCTCGACTTCATGCCGAACTCGCCGACCCTGATGAACGCGGGCGACGAGCTCCAGCAGCTCTCGGCGTGTTTCGTCGACTCCCCCGAGGACGACATCGACGACATCCACCAGACCGCGAAAGAGGCCGCACAGGTCTTCCAGAGCGGCGGCGGGATGGGCTACGCCTTCTGGCGGCTGCGCCCCTACGGCGACGCGGTCGGCTCGACCGGCGGCATCGCCAGCGGCCCGATCACGTTCATGCGCACCTACGACCAGATGTGCGAGACGATCGCCCAGGGCGGCGCGCGACGCGGCGCCCAGATGGGCGTCATGCGCGTCTCCCACCCTGACGTCATCCAGTTCATCCACGCCAAGAACAAGGACGTCTCGCTGGCCGAGACGCTCCGGCTGAACGACCCCGACGACTACACGCACACCTCCTTCCAGGACGCCCTGGACGAGGCCCGCGAGCTCATCGACGACGAGGGTCGCGTCCCCAAACACCTTCGCAACGCCGTCGAGGGTCACCTCTCCAATTTCAACATCTCCGTCGGCGTCACCGACGACTTCATGGAAGCTCTGCAGGCGGGCGAGGAGTTCACGTTCACCAATCCGCGGACGGGCGAGCCCCACGTCGCGACCGCGGAGACCAAGGAACTGTACGAGATGTTCGGCCTCGGCGAGCACGTCGAGGTCGGCGAGGAGCTGTCGATTCCCGCCGAGGAGCTCTGGGACGATATCGTCGAGGGCGCCCACGAGAACGGCGAACCCGGCGTGATCTACCTCGAGCGAGTGAACAAGCAACACTCCTTCGACGTCGAGAAACACCCCGACCACCGCATCCTCGCGACGAATCCCTGCGGCGAGCAGCCCCTCGAGGAGTACGAGGCCTGTAACCTCGGCCACATCAACCTCTCGACGCTCGCCGACCTCGAGGCGCCCGACTGGCGCGTCTGGTACGACGAGCACGGCGAGGAGTACGACGACCTCGAGGCGGCCGTCGACGCCTTCCTCGAGGAGGCGATCGACTTCGAGGAGTTCGATCGGCGCATCGAGATGGGGACGCGCTTTTTGGAGAACGTCGTCACCATGTCGGACTTCCCGGTCGAGAAGATCGAGCAGAAGGTTCGGGAGATGCGCAAGATCGGCCTGGGCATCATGGGCCTGGCGCAGCTGTACATCCAGCTGGGCATGGAGTACGGCAGCGAGACCTCCAACGAGGTCGCCCGCCAGCTGATGACCCACATCAACCACACCTCGAAGTGGACCTCCCACGAGCTCGCCGAGCAGCGGGGCAGCTTCGAAGAGTGGGACACCTCCAAGTACGCGAACCCGACCGAGTACCGCGAGTGGTTCGAACACCAGACCGGTCTCGACGCCGACGACTGGGCCGAGGGCTTCGCGATTCGGAACCACAACACGACGACCATCGCGCCGACGGGCACGACCTCGATGGTCGGCAACACCACCGGCGGCTGCGAGCCGATCTACAACGTCGCCTACTACAAGAACGTCTCCGACGACGTCCAGGGCGACGAGATGCTCGTCGAGTTCGACGACTACTTCCTGCGCGTACTGGAGGACAACGACGTCGACGTCGACGCGGTCAAGGAGGAGGCCAAAGAGCAGATGGCGACCAACCGGTTCGAGGGCGTCGAGGGACTCTCGACGGTGCCCGACGCCATCGGCGAGCTGTTCGTCACGACCGGCGACCTCTCGGCGAAAGACCACGCCGGCGTACAGGTCGCCTGTCAGGCCGGCGTCGACTCCGCGATCTCGAAGACGGTCAACGCGCCCAGCGACTCCACGCTCGAGGACGCCAAGGACGTCTTCGAGTACATCTACGAGCACGGCGGCAAGGGCGTCACCTACTACCGCGACGGCACTCGTAGCAAGCAGGTGCTGACGACTCGCGCCGAGAACGCCGACTTCGCCGACGAGACCGAGGCGGCCGAGGCGCTCGCCGAACAGATCGAGGAAATCTTCGGCGGCCTCGAGGCGTTCCTCGAGAGCGACGAGGTTCAGGACGTCCTCGAGGACGACGGCGGCTCGCTGGCCGAGGCGGACGACCGCGACCCCGTCCAGGTCGACTTCACCGAGAAGCGCGAGCGCCCCGACGCCCTCCACGGCGTCAGCCAGCGCATCGACACCGGCTACGGGAAGGTGTACGTGACGATCAACGAGGATCCCGAGACGGGCCAGCCGTTCGAGCTGTTCGCGAACATCGGTCACTCGGGCGGGTTCACCAACTCCTTCACCGAGGCCCTGGCGAAGGTCATCTCGACGTCGCTGCGCTCGGGCGTCGACCCCGAGGAGATCGTCGACGAACTCTGCGGGACCCGGAGCCCCAAGGTAGCCTGGGACAAGGGCGAGCAGATCCAGTCGATCCCCGACGCCATCGGCACCGCGATGCGTCGCTACCTCGAGGGCGAGATCGACAAGCCGTACCCGACCCAGCAGACCTTGGAGGACGCCGCGGACGCCGAGATCACCGACGGACCGAAGACCGACGGCGGCGCGGCCACGGAGGCGGCGAGCGACGACGTCCAGGACCTTATCGACGCGGGCGAGTCGCCCGAATGCCCCGACTGCGGGGCGCTCTCGCTGTACTACTCCGAGGGCTGCAAGACCTGCGAGTCCTGCGGCTGGAGCGAGTGCTAACCGGTCGCTGAGTCTCCCTCTCGTTCGTTTCTCGCGGTTCGTTTCACGTCTCGATCTTCCCCCATCATGCTCAGGTGATACTACTTTGCGCGTCGCGTGCGAACGTTCAGCATGAGAACGACGCGATCGCTCGTTATCGAGACCGATACCGACGAGGTGCTGCTGGGCGAACCGGTGACGATCCGCGTGCGGGACCGGTTACAGAACCCCCTCGAGGGCGTCACCGTCTCCACCCGGCGGAAGGGCGTTCGAACCGACGAGACGGGACGCTGTCAGCTCACCTTCCACGCGCCCGGCCTGTGGTCGCTCACCGCGACCAAGCCGAGCGAGGGCGAGATCACCTACAGGCCCGCGACGACGCTGTTGCGTGCGGTCACCAGACCCGCGATGGCGCGGCGGGTCCGTCGGATCGCCGCTCTCTCGGAGTGAACCGGAACCCCGCAGTACTTGGGGACTCGAGCGAACGGACGCGTATGAGCGACGAGGAGAGTACGGACGCCGACGGACCGATGGACGCCGCGTCCGCCGGCGCGCCCACCTGTTCGTACTGCCAGGCGCCGCTGTACGAGCGCCACTGCAAGTACGTCTGTCCGCAACACGGCGTCGTGATCGACTGCAGCGATCCGTTCCGGTGAGCGCTCACGCGTCGGCGCCTCCGACGACTCGGGACTCGGACAGCCGACGGTAGAGCGGCCCGCCGACCAGAAGCGCCGCGGCGAGCGCGCAGCCGAACGCCAGCGAGAGCCCCGGCCCGTCGCCGCCGGCGGCAACGGTCGCCGTCGAGGCGCCGACGGCGACTCCGGCGACCGTCCAGGGGAGTTCCCCGACGGCGGTTCCGACCAAAAGCTGTCCGAGCGAAACGCCGCTGACCGCCGCGGCGCAGGTCGCGACGTCCGAGGGGATCGGCGCGAACCGGGAGGCGACGACGCCCCGGATCGGTCCCGCAACGTCGTAGTAGCGTCCGACTGTACCGCGGGCGCGCTCGAGGAAGCCCTCGAGTCGGCCGGCGGGGGCTCCCCGCGCTCCACTGAGGACTCGGCGGGCGATCAGAAAGACCGGCACGGCGGTAGCCGTGGCGCCGGCGAGGGCGATCGGGACCCCGAGCGGGACGCCGTAGCCGTGTCCGACGACCACCGCCAGCGGCGTCGTCGGCAGGGCGAGGGCCGGCCGGAGCAGGTACAGTCCCGCGACGAGGACCCCGAACCGTACCGGGTCGGCCGTCGATGATTCGACGACGGCGACGATCCTCGAGGGCGACACGAACAGACCGAATCCGACGACCGCACCGAAGATGGCGACCGCGGCGAGTGCGCGACTCGGGGGAGTGCTCATCGCCCGTCGTTCGAAGCGGTCGGTTGAAGCCTTTGTGTCCGACCGTCAGCACAACGTTTATTCGCCCCGCCGGGTCAGTGTCGGGCGATGAACGGCGACGAGCCCGCGGTCGATCCGACCGACGACCGAGTCGAGCTCGGGCTGGCGCTGCTGGAGCGACTCGAGCACGAGTCGCTGCCGCTGCCGGCGGTCGTCGATCGGATCGAAACCGTCACCACCGACCCGACGGTGACCCGGACGATCCTCGACCAGGCCGAGCTTCGGGGGATCATCGGCCGCGAGGACGGGATCGTCCGTCCGAAGAGTCGCCAGTACGTGCGGTTCGACCGGGACGTGATCACGAAAGAGGGGGAGTTCTCCTGTCGGCGCTGCGGCTCGGGGCTGTCGACGGGCTACTTCATCGACCTCGAGGCCGGCGAACTCGGCCCGTACGGCTCCTCCTGTATCCGGAAGGTGACGGGCCGGGAGTAGCCTACCGGCCCTGGCGGAGCTCCTCGACGAGTCGGTCGATCGTCCGGCGTTGCTCCCGGAGGCGCTCGTTCTGGCGTTCGATAGCGTCCTCGAGGGCCTCGAGGCGCTCGAGGACCTCCCGGTCGGGTCCGTCGTCGCTCGAGGAGGCGACGGCCGCCCGTCCGACCTCTCGAGTGGGCTCTGCCGTCGAGGCGGCGGCGCCGTCGGCCATCGGCTGTCGAGACTCGACCGCCGCCCGTCGACGCTCCGACGGTCGAGCCCGAACGGCTCGCCGAGAGGTCGACGCGGCCGTCGCGCCGTCCGGAGCCGCGTCGGTCGCCGACTCCGACCTCCCGCGATCCTCGTCGAGATCCCTCCCGGCGTCGGCCTCGTAGTAGGAGATCAGCGCTCGCTTGAGCCGCTCGCGTACGTCGTCGGCCGCCTCGTTCGGCGTCTCGATCCGGCGCTGGCGGCCGTCGACCTCGAGGACGATTCGGGTCGCGACGTCACCGCTCTCGAAGGAGAGGTTCGTCACGTTCTCGAAGTGATACGCCCGGTATCCGTCGTCCCAGACGGCGCGTCCGACGTGCTCGATCAGGCGCTTCTCGGTCACCACGAGCGTCAGGTCGTCGAACCGGTACACCTCGACGAGCCCCTCGCCGGGATCGACGGCGCCGTTGGCCTCGAGCATCCCGATCAGGATCGGCCCGAGGACCTCCTCGACTCGGCCGGCGGGGACGGTCAGCTCGCGGGATCCCTCGAGTGGGTACTCGAGGGTCAGCGCGGACTTGCGACGGCCTTCCGAGAGGGTCAGGCGGTCGGCGTCGTAGGACAGCTCCTCGATCGATTCGTCGGTCAACAGCCCCTCGGCGCGGTAGACGATGCACTTCGAGTCGGCGACGAAGAGTTCGTCGTCACCGCCGATCGAAACCCGGGTGCGGATTTCCTCGCCGCGGAGTACGGACTGGACGATGGCGGGAACGGTCATTATCCGGCGTTGGGTAGGGCAGGTGATAAATGCGTGGGTCCTGCTTGCATGGCCGTCCGGAAAGGGAAGGTTAAAGAAACAGACCGCACTACTCGAAAACGAGCCCGGGTGGCTTAGCTGGACATAGCGCCGCACTCATAGGGTTCAGAGATTCGGTGCGGTTTCGCCTTGGAAGCCTCCGTGTCCCACAGAGGACTGCCGAGCCTCGAACCTGGGACATGCGGAGATCGAGGGTTCGGAGCCCTCCCCGGGCACTCATCAAATTCTTTACATGCCCACGTAAAAACACCCCGAGAGACGGGCGTTTGCAATCATTCCTCGAAATCCTGTAGTGCCAATTCTATAGCAGATCGCGGTTTTCGGCACCCTCAAGCGGCGGCAACGGAGGTAGCAGCATGACGTCCGTCGCGGACAATCGTGCGCGCGGCCTGGATGTTGAAGACGAGAGCTGCCGTCAGTGGCCCCTCAAGCCGATCGTTGATGACTGCGGCCGACGAGACGACTGGTACGATCTCGTCGCGACAGAGCCCTTCAGTGTCGCTGCTCGGTCGGTCGACGCCGGTGATCCGATCGAGTGCAAGTCCTGCTGGGTTCGATACGAGTCGCGACAGCGTCGTGGCCAGTGGTGGATCTCGCGCGCGAACCACGAGCGCCTCGTCAATGCCAGCGGCTGGTACATCCTCTCGGTCGTCGCTCCCGATACGGAGTACATTGTCCGGATGTCGCTGGTCGCCGCATCGGTCGTCGACGGGCTTATTGACGGCACGTGGTGGAACTGCGGCCGCGGCGGTCAGACCGTCGAGCAGTACAAACAGCTCCCGTGGTCGACCGTCTTTGACCCTGCCGAGGTTCCCGGAGGTGAACGCGCGTGAGTTCGTCTACGAGCGCGTACGAGCCCGACTGTCCCGAGTGTGGCTGGATCCTCCCTGAGTCCTGGCGCCTCGAAGACGATCGCTCTCGCTGGGAGTGTCGCAACTGTCGGCATACCTTCGGTGTCCACGAGGTGATTCAATGAGCGTCGCTCCTCGAAGCGCCGAGGACGTGAAGGAGCTGTTCGAGTCGCTCCGCGATCGCATCAACGACTTCGAAGCGCGGCTCGACGCGTTCTCGAACTGGCTCGAGAACACCGACGACCGCGTCAGCGAGCTCGAGGACGAGAACGACGAACTTCGAGCCCGTCTTGATGCTCTCGAGTCGCGGATGAACGTCCTCGAGGACGACTCCAGCAGCAAGGAGGGGAAGATCCAGCAGATCGTCGCCGGCGCCGAGAACAATCGCACCGGCGATCAGTCCGCAGTCGTGATGAACGCCGCGAAGATCGTGACGGTGACCGGCGTCTCACGACGCTACGCATACGACCTGATCGAGGACCTTCCCAAGCAACACCACTGGATCCTCACGCGGAGCGAAGCGAGAGAGCGCCAGTTCGGAAGCATCGAGATCGACGACGGGAAGCAAACAAAGGCGATCGTGATCGACTTTGAAGCACTTCACAGCGACCCGGAGGCTGTGAACAAGTTCACCACAAGCTCCGAGGGAGGGGGGCGGTAGAGATGGGTTCTTTCCAGCGCGGAATTCCACCGCCCTTTCATTCGGCTAAAATCTCGTTGTAGTAGTAGTGTTAATTATCGAACGATTAGCGGTGGGTGTGTTCGCTCTCGGCTCTCTCTCGGAGAGAGCGAGGGAGTTCGACCCGCCGTCGGCCTGTGGTGAACAAGTTCAATGGGCACTCAGAACACATCGGCGGAAGCGAGCACTCGCAATCTGGGAGAAGAGATCCTTTCTCGCCTCTCTCGGAGCACGTGGGCGAAACAGTTCCTGATCGAGGCGGTCGTCGACGAAACCGGCTGTGATCACGAGACTGTCCTCGAGGTATTCAACGATCTCGAGAACCGGGGTCGGATCTACACCTTCAACGGGGTGGTCAAGCGGACATGAGTGTCCCGACACAAGCAGCGACGTCCGACCGCCCGCGGTATCCGGAGATCGACGAGGACATGGGCGAAGATCCCGCACGGTTTCTCTCCTCGTCTGAGCGCTACCTCCCGCTAGCTCGAATCCTCAGGATCCAGGATCGCGGTCTACTCTCGGCGTACCGTGCCGTCGAGCTCCGCGAGTTCGGTGGTCGCGACGTCATCCTCGAGGCGATCGACGAGCGGGAACACGAGCTTATGGAGGAATTGCGATGAGTGAAGCAGACTCTCCAGATGGGATGACGGAATCACAGAGACGCAAACGTAGTAAGGGCGCCTATGAGACAGTTATCCACACTATCGAATTCAATTCGGGCCGAGTCCAGCCACCGCTCGCGAAACAGCCGTCGGTGATCGGCTCGCTGCACGCTGCAGGTTACGGAAGCTACGGCCTCGATAGCCTTCATAGCACAATCGTGGCTTGCTGCGAGAGCGGCGACCTATTCCGAGCAAAGGACGCCAAGGCCGATCCGCGACTCGGGATCAATAACGAGCAGAGACTGGTCGAGAAGATCGAATCGAACCTCTCGTACGATAGCGACCCTCGGACAGATGTAATTGGACTTGCGAATCAGCGGATCGCGTTCCTCCGAGGTGATCGCGATACCTGAGGAAGCCGATCGCGTCTGTGAGGCCTGTGGTATCGAGAAGATCGGCGAGCGCTGTCCCACTCGCTGGTGTAGCGACCGTCACCCGAGTGTCGACGAAGTCCTCGGAGACCGTAATCGAAATGATATATAATGACACGCGCTGTTTTGAATGCCATGAGCGCCGGATCGGCGACTCGAGGACGTGTCACAACTGTGGCTCCGACCTCGAGTACGAGGAAGGTGATCGGAATGTCTGACTGCTCGCACCACGATTGTCTCGGATCGACGGTGATCGAACCTACCCGTCTCGAGGATGCCGTCTGCTATCGATGCGAGGCGATCAACCCGGAGGTGGACGATGTCGAGTAAGGGGCAGACATCCTCGGAGGATACGACCCTCGCAGACCTGCCGCCGAGCTCGAAACTGATCCACAAGATCCTCGAGCACGAGGACGAACTTACGCAGCACCAACTCGCCGAAGAGTCCTTACTCAACCAACGCACGATCCGGTACGGTATCCATCTCCTTGAAGAGGAGGGGCTGATCGACAGCCGACCGAGCCTCGAGGACGGACGCCAGTCGCTGTACTCCCTCCCAGGTGATCGCGATGGCCGGTAACACGAAGATCCACGTCCGATTCGGGGGCTCGTGCTCCGGCTGTGGGAAATGGATCCAAGCAACGCCGACACTCAAAACCAGCTCGAAACTCACAGAGGCCTGGATCCGCTGCGGGAACTGCGGCCAGATCACACTATGCGAGCAGGATGCAACCAAGCCGGCTGGCAAACTGACTGATTCTGATGAGTGAGGAACTCGAACAGCTCCCACCGACAGCAAGATTCGTCTACTATCGGTACTTCCCGAACGTCGCTTCGTGAACTGTGCTGAGCCATGGATGAACAGAGCGAATGCCGGTGTGGTAACTGAGTGAACAGGAAATAGAATCCACGGATGAGGAGAAGTGAAGTAAGAAGGCTGAGATACGC
>NZ_AOIA01000016.1 GCF_000337695.1 Natronococcus jeotgali DSM 18795 | reverse complement strand
GGTATCTTGAACACATTCACTCAACCAGACATCTTCCTCATGAGACCAACGCTTTAGCTCCAGCTCTCACACCAGTCGGGAAGTACCGACTATGTCCACCAAGACGCTGAGCGTCCGCTCACCAAAGTCGAGATCGTTGATCGAACCAACTGACCGGAGTCATCAGTCGAGAAGGCGTTACACAACCTTCAGTGCGAGAGTCTGGTCGACTCACGGTCAAAACTTGGTGACGGTCGAATGCACGTCTACTATCTTAAGAGGGAGTCATAGACCTCTTCTCAAGAATTGGTTTCGCTCCGTGTTTCGGTGAATCAGCCGGTATATAGGTCTGCGAACGTATTGATGAGCGTTCCGTCGAGTTATATCTTCAATCCATGCCCCGTGAGTGGCATCACCACGTCTTCATCTGGCTCAAGCGTTTCCCGTTCTCGATACGCCGCAAGTGCCGCAGGCGCAATCGCTGACGTCGGTTCTACGTAGAATCCATGCGCGTGGAGTCGGTCTAACTCGGTTTGGACATCATCCTCCGTGATCGCAATCGCATCACCGTCGGTTTCAGCAATCGCATTCAGGAGTTGTTGTTTTCGTGTCGGCTCCCGTATCTGGATGCCATCTGCGACATCGTTCTCACTCTCAGGGACTGCGTGGAGTTCACTCGCAATTGGGGCATATCCTGCGGCTTGCGCGCCAAGCAGACGTGGCACCGTATCGATCCACCCTGCTTCAGACAACGCCTTGAATCCACGGTACACACCCAGGAACAGCGTTCCATGGCCGAGCGGCATCACGACCGCGTCAGGGACGTTCCAGTCACGTTGGAGTGCGACTTCGTACGCAAACGTCGCCGTCCCAGCAAAGAACGCTGGACTCCATGAGTGACTCGCGTACCAGGCATCGCCCGATTCGACAGCCTCGATGCATGCATCAGTCACGGCTTGGCGTCCACCTTCGATTCGAATAGGCGTCGCACCGGCCCGTTCGATTGCTTGGAGTTTCGCATCTTTCACCGACGCTGGGACGTAGATTTCTGCGTCAAGTCCAGCGCGAGCTGCGTAAGTCGCGATGGCGGCCCCAGCGTTCCCTGACGAATCTTCGACGACTCGATCTGCGCCACACTGGATTGCATGGCTGATCGTCGTGGTTGCACCCCGATCCTTGAAGCTGCCCGTCGGGGAGATGTATTCGAGTTTGTACTCGGCATCCCACGTTGGTGACGAGACAAGCGGTGTCATCCCTTCACCTAAAGAAGGACCTTTCTCAACGGGGAGAAACATATCGAACGACCAGAGTCCGTCTCGGGTATCGAACTGACCGGGGTCTGGCCGGTCGGATGTCGGAAGCGGTTGGTGAGTAAAGAGCGTGTCATAGAATCGTCCCCACAGGATTGTTTTCACCCTGACATTCAACGAACCAGCTGGTAGATCGAGCGTGCAGACGTACCTTTT
>NZ_AOIA01000015.1 GCF_000337695.1 Natronococcus jeotgali DSM 18795 | reverse complement strand
CCGCAGTGGTATCGCCTCCGCCTGTATCTATCACTTCGGTCACATCGAAGGGGACGAGAAGAGTTCTATGACACGCTCGAGTAAAGTCAAGGACACCGCCACACTCACACCGCCACTGATCGGTGTACGTCCGTCCACACGAAGAACAGACAAGCTCGGGAGTACTCATGGACTCTCTTAGTTACGTATCACGGAATAAGCTTCGATAGTAGCAACGCAGCTATCACTACGCGACGGTAGGTGAGTGCCCTGTATCTCTCACTTTAGTCACATCGAAGGGAACAAGAAGAGTTCTATGACACGCTGCAAAGAGCTTGGTGAGGAGAGCGCGGTATTCTGCCGCGTATTCTACAATCAACGGCGAGGCTTCCCATTTGAGGCTCTTCCAGATCTGCTCGATCGGATTGAGGTCCGATGAGCCAACCGGGAGAAACACGAAGTCGATACCGAGTTGATGAGCTCACTTACGCGTGTACTCGCACACGTTACCAGTGCCAACAGTGTCGATTTAACCGTTTAAATCGTACGTTGCGGAGTTTGCGAGGTAGTATCCAACAGTCAGTAAAGATTACTGCTAGTCGGACGCCTGTCTGATATCATTATGACGTCAAAGTGACGTAGAATAGAAACTATTTTGACGTTATATGTGATGTATGCATACAGGGAGAACTCGTGATCAATTCATCACCAAACCGAATCCAGCAGATAGCGGAGGCGACTGAATCGGAACGGGGTGATTACCTCGAGGCCATTGGTTGGGAGGACAACCCGTTCTCGCACCGGTCGACAATGGATGAATATGTGCTCCCCTCGGAGGGGACGATTGCGGATATTGCGAGCCACATTCGCGACTACACAGGACCAGTGCTGGTTCACAGTCGCTATTCTGGCGTCGGCAAGACGACGCTGCTGAACATGCTGCTTGAGTCGTACTCGGATGAGTACCAGCCGGTCAAGATCGGCGAGCACAACGTTTCGAGCTACGAATTGGCGGCGATCATCGCTGATGAAATCGGCGTTGGGAAATCGTCGTCGACAAAGCTGACTGAGGCGAAGATCCGTCGTGAGCTCGAGGACGTCGACCAGCCTGTGCTGATCGGCGTCGATGAGTTCGGGTTGAACTCAAAGGACACGCTACACACCATCCAGTATCTGAACGATCTCCCGAACACACGTGTTCTCATGACCGGCATGACCTCGCAGTGGGACGCGATCGGGAAGATCGGCAGCGACGGGCGTGCCTTCCAGCGTCGAGTTGCCTATGATGTCCAACTCGAGCCACTCGGCTTCGAGGGAATCGACGAGATGGTCCGCCGGCGGATCGCGACAGTCACCGATCACGACCACGATCAGTACACTGATGTCGATCTTGGTCCGATCACCGACGACGCCCTCAAGGAGATTCACGAGCGAAGCAGCGGCGTCCCAGCGGTCGCGACAGCGGCACTCTCTGAGCTCGTCGGCCTAGCCGCATACCGGTACGCACAGGTCGGCGACGCTGAGATCACAGCTGATCTAGCAAGCAAGATCGAGTATGCCGACCCCGAGGCCGACCTCGAAGACTTCAGTCAAGGCGACGGTGAATAGGCGGTAGATTGACGTCACTCTGATGCTAGCCCGATACCAGAATGCCACGAGACAGTATTCTTGACGATGCCGAACAGAGCAAAGAAGACAACGCGAATGGCTCAGGGACTGACTCCGACCCTGACACCGAGACAGAAGACGACTCGGGGGGCGATGATCGCGTTCGCGTCACCCAGCGAATCCCGCACGACCTCGCCGACGACGTTGATCGCGTCCAGGAAGAATATAGCCTGCCGTCGCGGAACGCAACGATCAACTTCATGCTGAAACACGCATCGAANGTTGATCGCGTCCAGGAAGAATATAGCCTGCCGTCGCGGAACGCAACGATCAACTTCATGCTGAAACACGCATCGAAAGATCTGTGATGCACCGCAGGGACGCGATCACAGCCCTCGGTGCTGGCACGATCGTCGCGCCCCTATCAGGGTGTCTCGACTTCGCCGGCATGCGACCGGACAGCGACGGCGACGACCAGGACGAAGAACAAGACGACACCAGCGGGGAGGCTGCCGGTGACGATCGCGACGACACCGCCGACCCCGAGGCTAACGACTCGGGAGACGACACAGAGGAAAGCGACGAGACTGAAGACGATGCCGGCGACGAAGAGTCGCTGGATCCTGACGACGTCGAGCAACGCAACGTCGGTGAGGACGTTCTCGAGTTCGGCGGGCTCCAGATCATCGACTANCTGGATCCTGACGACGTCGAGCAACGCAACGTCGGTGAGGACGTTCTCGAGTTCGGCGGGCTCCAGATCATCGACTACGAGGAGAGGATCGACGAACTCGAGCACGGCGGCGAGCAGATCAGCTACACAGGAGAGGTCGAGAACGTCGGTGACGAAGCGTACGAGTCAGTGATGGTCGAAGTGAGAGTCTATGGCGAAGACGGCGAGGAACTAGGCGGCCACCGTGATTTGACGCCTGAGATCGGCGCCGGCGAAACGTGGCGCTTCGAGATAGCGCCTCACAGCCGGCCCGATGAGATCGCCGATCACGATATTGCTGTGGTCAGCGAGCAGTAGCGACAACCCCTCACCATATTCTCACCCGTGTGGTGCCGTGCTCGTAGCTATCATTCGAACTTTTCTACCCACTGTTCTTGGATGTACTCCAGGTTGTGCTTCATGTTCTCGGTTAGCTCTTCGAGTTCACCGACGCGCTCTTGGAGCTCAGCGATCTCTTCGCTGCGCGATTGGTTCGCGTCTGCAAGCCCACTAATGCGGGCCTCGATGTCGCTGGTTCGTTCTTCGATGTCGTCGAACCGCCGGCGGACTTCGCCCTGCTCGATCGGCGTTAGATTGTAGTCTTCTTGCGCCGCTGTGAGGACTTCTTCCCCTCTATCAGTAATCTGGTAGGTATACCCCTCTCTCGACACTTCGTCCGGAGGCGTGTCATCAACACGTTCCACTAACCCGGCATCCATGAGGTTCTGGAGGTGGTGGTTGATCAGGTTCGATTCGAGCCCTGTGTCTTCGGTGATGCGTGCCTTGGGTACGACGCCGCCTCGAGTACGAATCGCGATCAGAATTCTATGTGGCTTATTTGAGAGATTGTGTGCAATCTCGCTGGGATCCTGGCCTGGGAGCATACTCTGACTACCATTCCGGGAGTTAAAATACTTCATACAATTTTATAAAATCTCCAGTTACCGACAGTACTATAGGCCGGCTACCCCCTCAACGCTNGGAGTTAAAATACTTCATACAATTTTATAAAATCTCCAGTTACCGACAGTACTATAGGCCGGCTACCCCCTCAACGCTAATCTCGAGGACACCGCATTGAGTTCCGGGCGATAGCCTCGAGTGGACTATCAGGAAAGCGAGAAAAGAGCGGAAGGTGAGCCTGGCTACAGCAGGTGAGAGAGCGAACAAAGCGGTGGGGCGCGACCAGCAAGAAGGGAAGTTCACCGAGCTCAGTGAGAGGGGAAGACAGCGAGCTCTGGCAGAGTGAATTCCATCTCGAGAACGGGGTGAACTATCACGCTGAGCACTAGCAACGTGAGTTATCAACAGGCTGGTAGAACAGTGGACTATTACCTCGAGTGTAGGCACGTGATCCTCGGAGATCTGCGTCCTCGAGTTAGTGTCTGGGGGTCAGTTCTGCGTAGCCATAGTGGGCTATCCACAGAAGCGAACGCGGAGCGAAGCGGAGCGTGAGTGCAGTCGGTAGCCGCGACGCCTCCTAGGGAGGCAGTCGGGAATGGTGCAATCTCGAGCGAGGCGTCAAGTGGGAGCAGCCCCGTCATACACCACGAAAAGTCCTACTATATACCACGAGAAGTATGGAATACACACCACGAAGCAGGAGGTATATACAACGAGAAATCCTGCCATATACCACGAGAAATAGGAGTATAAACCACGAAATATAGGGAAACAAATATTGGTCTAAACACAAACATTCCATGTATGGTAGCACGGTTCTCGAGACGGTCTTTTCTCTCGGCCGCCGGCACGGGCGCGCTCTCGTCGCTTGCGGGCTGTATGGTCCTCGACGGGGGTGCCTCTCTTGGGGATGCTGGTCCGCTGGGCTCTGCGAGCGCGGGCGTCGTCTCGGGAGACCTCGATCGGCAGGTCCCGACAAGCATCGACCCGGCGACGTACGAGGATCGCTTTTCGAGAACGGTTGTTCTGACTGACGATCCCTATAACGCAGACCCGACGGGCGAAGAACCAATCGATGACGCGCTCATGATGGCCTGGGAAGATGATACGCTAATTGTCCTGCCAGAGGGCCAATACAAGATGAACCAGCAGTTCCGTCGAACGGGATGGCATGACGTTGGCCTGATCGGGCAGAACGCGGTGATCCGCCATGGCGAAGTGACTGGCATCGATGGTCACCAGGTCACGGAAGGCG
>NZ_AOIA01000014.1 GCF_000337695.1 Natronococcus jeotgali DSM 18795 | reverse complement strand
CCCCACGTTCACTCCCTCGAGACGGTGCCGCAGCTCTCCGACCGAGCGACCACCGAGCCGACGACGGACGCTAGTCCGACGGACCGCCGTCGACTACTTCCGGGTCCGGTACGTCCTCCGGCCTCGGCTTGCCCTTCGACGTCCACTCGTCGTACGCGCCCCTCAGCTGACCCTCCGCGTCCTCACCTATGCTCTCGACCCACTCCGCATCGTCAAGATACTCCGGCGCCTTCCAGATCGGGAGTAGCGGGGAGCCGCAACACTCTCCCGAGCTCGAGGACGTCGCCGACCGTCCATCGGGATCGCCCCCGTCCGCGACCACCGGCGACGGGTCAGACGACGTCGGCGATCGCGAGACCGACCCCGATCCAGCTCCCGAGCTCGAGCTCGACGAGAGTGGCGCCGGCGTGGGACCCGTCGAACGCGGGTCCGGGTGATGATGGTCGCACCCACATCCCCCCGGCTCGCTTCCCTCGCGATCCTCCGGCGCTGGCGCGTCGCACGTCGGCCGCTGGAAGTCTACGCCAAGCACTTGGTACGATATATCCCGGAGCGCCTCTACGCCCTTCTGCTCGGCCCACATCGGCGCCCCGTAGTTGTGCAACTCACCGAACCCGCGCATCGCCACCCGATACCCGCTCTCGCTTTCCATGAGTCCCGCGTGAGACAAGCAGTACGCCGTCACCTTCGCGAGCTCCTCTATCCCGTAGATTGAGACGTTCGAATCGCCCGGCGTGATTCGGTGAACGACTATCCCCGTCTCCGCTTCGATCGACTCCGTCACCACTCCCGAGACCGTATCAGACAGTACGATCGCATGGAAGTGCGGCGCATAAACCAGATACTCCTCTACGATCCCTTCCCACGACCGCCCTTCACTTTCAGCGAGCTCGAGGACGTCCTTCCAAGTCAGCTCCCCGTCACCCGAGCTGTGACCCATCACGTCGCCCCGGTGTTCCTTCGCGATCCGCCACGGGTGATACACGATCAGCCCCGTGTCTACGAACACCTTCTGTAACAGCGACTTGACGACGTCGAACCCCCGACCGAGTGCGTCCTCCGAATCGAACCGGAGCCCGATGTCGGCCATCGACACCGTGACGTGATGGAAGAACGGCCCGCCCTTCGCCGTCTTCGGTCGCTTCGACCGGAGCCCCTCGAGCTTCCCGATCCACTTCTTGGCGCGGTGGAACGCCCACGACTGCCAGCAACGCGGACACCGCGAGCGCCGGCACGTCGATCCGACAGTAGTCGTGTGTCCGCACCCCTCGTCACGACAGAACATCGGGACGTCCTCACCACAGTCGTCACCGAGCTCTCCCGTCCCCGGAATCGGCCCCTTCGGGAGTTCGTCGTCGAACGACCGAGCATCCGGCTCTCGAGACATGATGTGATCGACGTCCGACGGATCAGCGTCCTCCCGGATCGTTACCCGGCGACGTCCGTCCGGCCCGTCCGTCTCGAAGCAGATCCCGCCACGCGAGCGCGACCGAGCTCGCTTCGACGTCGGATCAGCTCGCGTCGTCATTCGCGATCGCCCCCGTCGCCCCCGCGACGGTCGCGACCCTCGAGGCGATCAGCGCCCCCGTCAGCCCGTTCGTTCTCTCTCTGTTCTCGCGTCGTCGTCGTGTTCTCTGTCGTCATTTTGGGGATAGCGTCGTCGAGAACGTGGAATCCGTACGCTTCCCCGAGAGGCAGACGAGCGAAACTGATTTGTCGGCGCCGGTCGAATCAGTAGCCGTCCAAAGGGTCGGGACTTACGTCCTTTCGGACCGTCCTTCTTCCCGAAGGGCGTACTTGCACTCCACGCAATTCAGGGAGGGTCGCCGGATGCCAGTCCGGTCCTCCCGTTCGGTTCAACACTCCCGAGCCGCGGCCGTCGCGATCGCGGTCGGGAGACCGTCTCGAGCGTTGTGTTCTACCGTTCGTTTACGTGTTAGATCAATCCGTCTTAACTTTTCAGGTGTTATTTGTCGCAACCTCCCGAGCGTGATTAAGGCCAGCCACCGCGCCAGAGTGTACCTCTCGGTACGTAACGCAGTTGTGACAGTGGTGTACGACGTCGTCGCGATCGCCGAACACTCGAGCGAAACGGNCCGCGCCAGAGTGTACCTCTCGGTACGTAACGCAGTTGTGACAGTGGTGTACGACGTCGTCGCGATCGCCGAACACTCGAGCGAAACGGTCCGATACCGGAGCCCCACAGTCGAGACACTCGACCGTCACTCGGCACCACCGTCCTCGAAACCGTCGCCGGCGCCGGCGCGATCCGTGTGCCACCGCGCTTCCTCGACTAGCGCCCCGACCGACGCGAGGAGCCCAACGACCAAGAGGAGCTGCTCGAGGAGACCGAGCTCGGGACTCATTCGCCGTCCACTCGCCAGTAGACGACGGTTCGGCCGGGCTTTCGTTTGTCAACTACTCCGCGGTCGTACAGCCGTGTGAGTTTCTGCCGGGCGGCCTCGGTCGTACAGTCGAGAGCGTCAGCGACGTCGCTCGAGGTGACTACCGGCCCCCTGACGTCGTCGAAAACCTGAAGAACGTCCTCGAGCCCGACCGTTTCGACGTACTGACCGGTATCGTCGCGTTCGCGAGTCATACCGGCCGCTTGTGTGTCGGTGTTCATGGCTCTGTTGGCATATCCAAATAGGGAGCGGTGGGTGAAAAGCCTATTGGATAGAACCAATTGGCCACAGAAAGAAGGAGAAGGTTTAAGTCCATTTGGCCACTACCAATAGGTAGAGACAGACCGGCCGCTCGAGGCGATCAACGTCTCGGAGAATCGCCCCGGTGGTAGGACACCGCGGCGGTCGGCTGTCTTGGAATCAACAACCATGTCGACCTACGAACGAACCGCGGTTGAATCTGACGGAGAACCGAGCAACGAACCCACCGCCCGCGAGACCCTCGACGACAGCGAGATACTCGAGAGCGAGGACGTCGACCCGTGGAAGGGACCATTCCCGGAGTACAACAAGTACGGCGGCCTCACCGGTTTCTCGTACGTCCGCTGTCGCGACTGTGGTCGAGAGGTCCTCACCGGCCGCAAGGAGTTCACGAGCCACCGAGACGGGTGCCGCTTCGGTGACGACGACTGATGGAGCTCGCTACCTCCATGATCGGCGCCGGCGTGTTGCTGATCGCCGTCTCGGCGATCGCCCACGCTACCGAGCTCGCGATCAGCCCTCTCCTCGAGGAGAGCCACCGGTGACCGGCCGGCCGACCTGCCCGCGCTGTGACGAGCCGATCGTCTCCGTGACCGTTCTCGGACCGAGCGAGGCGATCGTTGCTCCGTGCGGCCACACGATGCCGGCGGCCGCTCTCCCCGAGCTCGGTGACGACGTCGAGTGAATCGGGAGGGCGCTACCGGAACCGCGTTTTGCTGAACGATTCCGATACCTTCCCGACCCGTTCATCTAACTGGCCGATCCGGTCCACGAGATCATTGATCGCCTCGGCGAGTTCCGGGTTGCTCTCCTTCGCAGTCGGTCCTTCGCCGCTATTCTTGATGGCCTTGGCTCGCTCCTCGAGGTCGTCGGCGCGCGACTTGAGCTGTCGATACCGCTGTGTGACCGGGCCACCCTCAATCGTGTTCGCCTTCGATCCCCGGCCACTCTGTCTCGAGCGGCGGTCCGCGATTGCCTCGAGCGTGCTGGTGTCTGGTGTCATTTTTACAGAGTTCCGAACGACTGCTTTTCTTCCACCTCGAGCGCCGCCTTCAGTGCCTCGAGGTCCGCCGCGTTCTCGTCGACCTTCGCTGAGAGATAAGCGGCCCACTCCGGCGCATCAGGGAAAGCCTCGAGAAACGTTTCGGCGTAGTCCTCGTACTGCTCGACGTCGTCCTCAATGTCATTCTTGAGGAACTCTCGAGCGGCGTCAGCGTTTCCTTTCCCAATTTCCTCGCGAAGAACCTCGTTGCGGTCTCCTCGAGGGATCGCCTCGTCGAACGCTTTACTTCTGCTCTCCCCATCCTCCGCCGCTTTCTCGTCGGGGTCGGAGACCAGCTGACCGCGCCCCCACACGTCACTTGTCGTTCGTCCATTTCGTCCATTCTCGTCGTCGTTGTTGGTGTTTCCGCTCATAAGTCGTGTTTACTGATTGTGCCAGAGAGGGCTAGTAGACCCCCCTCCCGGCACTCGCGTCCGAATCGTCGGTGAGATGCTTGTCGTTCCCGTCAACGCCGGCACGCTGGTTGCAACCAACGTTACTGCCGCCGTCCGTTCCTTCGGTCGACCCGTCAAGATCGCCCTGTGCCTCGAGAAGATCCAGCGCTCGGGAGACGTGGCCCGCGATCGATTCAACCGCGTCCTCGAGCTCCGCCACCCGCTCCTCGAGTTCCTCGAGGCGATCGGCGTCGTCACCGGCGCCCTGATCGCGACCGGCGTCGCCGGTCCCGTCGAGATAGTCCCCGACGGTCTGCTGCTTGCCGCTCATCGAGACCTCCGCGGGACCTGGCGCCGGCGCTGGCAATATTTCCCTCCCCTCACTCGGATGTAAACCGCTGTGTGGTATTCTTTGGTCGGGCGGTTCAGGGAAAATAACGACCGGAGCCCGCGCTGTCCGGCGGTTTCCGCTAGATCGGGCCTTCCACGACGCCTACCCCTACAGGCGGGCCAGTGTAGGCCTCCCGTCACGGCCTCGCCTCGCTCTCGAGGTCACCGTCGGCACCGAGGAACTCCTCGAACGCCTCGCTGTCCGTGAGAACCAAGAGCTCATTGGCCTCGTCGTGCGTGACGTCGCCGAGGATCGATCGACAGGCGTGAACGATCGTTTGCCCCTTCGTTGGTCGGAACCCGAGCCGGTCGGCCAGCGCCTCTTGAGCCTCGTCAACCGCCGGCTTGTGAGACGGTCGGAGTGAGACGGTCGTTTGATCGCTCATAGGTGGCGGTCGACCCCGGTCAGGGCCCCTCCCATATATAATTTAGGTACTATTTCAGTAACCAACGTCGCCGGCGACGCCCGCGAGGACGTTCCGGCCGGCCGATCGCCTCGAGGTACCGGTGGCGATCGACGTCACTCCCGCCGAGCCTCTCCTCCCCACCCTACCGGAAACCGTTGGGCACGATTCTTTGGCCGACCGGTTTGTGGGAAATAACGTCAGGCCCCGGCGCTGTCGAGCGGGTGCCGCTAGATCGGGACGTCCACGGTGCTACCCCTTCCAACTGCACCGGCGTAGCCCAACCGTCGCGACCTCACTCGCTCTCGAGCTCGATCCGACCGCGAGCGGCACCGGCCCCGACCGCACCGCGACGCGCGCCTCCCGCCGGTCGGCGCGCTGGCAGGATAAGCATCCCCCGCGTGTGAACGGGGCGCTTCGCGCCCCTCGGGAATCCAGTATCGACGTCCTACGAACACCCCTTCATTCGCTCCCGATCCCGACGTCGACCAACCGAGCCCGAGCCCCCGACCGAGACGAGAGCGACGTCGATCGCGAGGAACGCGGGGCCGGTGTAAGAGGAAAGCAGTAGCAGCCCTACGAACACCCCTTCATTCGCTCCCCTCGAGACGGCACCGACCGGCCCGATCGCGACGTCGACCGGCCCGGCTTGAGAGCGGGATCAGGCCGGCGACGCCACCGACCTCGAGGAACTCAGTGGCCGAGTAAGAGGAAAGCAGTAGCAGCCCTACGAACACCCCTTCATTCGCTCCCGGTCTCGACGTCGATCAACCGAGCTCGAGAGCCGGACCGAGACGGCGATCGGCTCCGCTCGAGCGCTAGACTGGATCGGTGACGCCGGCGGCCGGGAGAAACACGGTGGCCGGGCTAGAGGAAAGCAGTAGCAGCCCTACGAACACCCCACGTTCACTCCCTCGAGACGGTGCCGCAGCTCTCCGACCGAGCGACCACCGAGCCGACGACGGACGCTAGTCCGACGGACCGCCG
>NZ_AOIA01000013.1 GCF_000337695.1 Natronococcus jeotgali DSM 18795 | reverse complement strand
CATTCGTTCGCCCGTTGCATCGATCTACTGCACCAGTTGTGCGACTCCTATGAGTGCCTGCCGAAATCACTCTGGGGCTAAACACGTACAAGTTGGTGACGCAGTCTCAACTTCTGCGAATGCTGCGTGAAAATCGATTACCAATCAGGTGGGGGCCTGATACCGGTAACCAGGTGCAGAGTGACAGTACGGGTGACGCTGTCGCGTTGGGCTGAACGCGACACCTAGTGTT
>NZ_AOIA01000012.1 GCF_000337695.1 Natronococcus jeotgali DSM 18795 | reverse complement strand
GTGGTGGAGTCATTATCAAGCTATGGGCCGCTCTTCGGATTTCTCGAGACCGCCAACAACCACGTACTAGGACTACATACGTGATCGTTAGCGATCTTGTCGACCGAACGCGAGTAACCAACGCCGCCGCGAAGCTCCAGGACGACGCCACAAGGACGCTGATCTTAACCAACGGCGGGACGGCTCTCCTGGGGTATGTTGGTTAAGCCCGTCGACCCGGAGAACTTTCCCCGCTGAATCAGTAGGTCGGCGTATGACCGACGCTGAGACCTTCGAGTGTCCGTCGCCCGACTGCTCGAGGACGTTCGGGGGACAGGGAGAATTTACTGAGCACATCAACACCGAACACGCCGGCGAGTACCAGCGCGACGATTGGCCGGACACACCGGCCGGTCGGCAGACGCGCCGTGATCGTGAGGAAAGCGACGAGGAGTGATAGGGATCAGCAGACTAGTTTATAGTTTCTCCCGTCATGCGGTTCTCACAGGAGATCGTTTTTCTCGTGTGAACCTCCGAATCTCGACGCTGATCCCTATGAGTTTAACCAGCGTCGGGAGCGTTACATACAGAGTATACACCGACCGAGGTAGCTATGAGTGATGAAGATCGGTTCAGAGTTGACAGGGTCGTCCGAGTTCTTGTTCGTACTTCGTTTTGATCTGCTCGAACAAGTCCTCGCCAAACTCCGTCTGGAAGCG
>NZ_AOIA01000011.1 GCF_000337695.1 Natronococcus jeotgali DSM 18795 | reverse complement strand
CATCCTCTACCGGATTCTCACACTCCTAGTTACTGACTATTCTAGTTCGGCGTCCTTGGATGCCTCGCTGCGTTAAACTAGAACAGATGGCTGGTCAGCCCCGAACTGTTCGAGGAGTTTCTCGTAGTCGATTTCTCCGTCGACGCTGTAGGGCGTGACGGTAAACTCATTTTCTGCTGTCATTTGTGGGCGTGCGTTTGGAGGTCATGATGACGGCGATACAACCGAGAAAGCGAGTGAGCATCGTGGTTGGGTCAGTCGGGGGGAGTGGTCTGCAAAAGTTCTGAACACGTACCAGCATCTGCTCTACACTTCCATCCCTCGAGTAACTACAGTCTCCATCTCGAAGGGTTCACCTGTTGCGCTGATCACTCAACCCGACTGACCGTACTCCGCGATACTGTCCACTTCCGGACCCTAACTACCGCCAGCGCCGTTCGTCGGTTTCGGGGGAAGTGGACACTACGTCTAGTGAAAGGTATAGAGCGGGGATATGTGTTGCTGCTCCCTCCAATCCATTAAATACGAAGTACCGGCGTGTTGTTCCTTCGAATTCTGATTAACTCGGCGACTCAGCAGAGATTCGACGTTCCGGTTTTCAGAGCATATGCTTGGTCAATGAGGCAGTTTCCTGTGACTCCTCGGAGACAGCTATTTGGATGTCCCCGCGTTACGTTTTCACATGGAACTCCGGTACCCTCCTTAGCGAATTTCAGTACTTTACCCCCGAATATGAGCTCTCAACAAACACCCTCAGAGACAGAGGAAAAATCCGACACTGGCTCTTCACCAGAGCAGCAGCGTCTCGATAAGAAACAGAACCGAGCAAACGAGCGGGAGGCACAAGCGGCCGCTGACACACAGTCTTCCGCCGATGAGGAGACAACGCTCCTGAAGGTCTTCCGGTACGATCCTGACGTCGAAGCCAAGCAAGAACCCCGATTCGATGACTTCCACGTTCCCTACGAAAAGGGGATGACAGTCCTGGATGCACTCATCTACGCTCGTGACCACTTCGACTCTAGTCTCACATTCCGTCACTCGTGCCAAATGGCGGTGTGTGGAAGTGACGGCCTATTCATCAACGGCAGCCAGCGACTCGGCTGCCAAACGCAAATTTCTGATCTCAACGAGCCAGTCCGTGTCGAGCCGCTCCCTCACGAACCAGTGATCAAGGACCTTGTGGTGGATATGGATCGTTTCTTCGAACGGATGGAATCCATCGAACCATATTTCCAGCCCGACGAGCTTCCTGAGGGGGAACTCGAAGAACAGCGCCAATCCCCCGAGAATCGTGAGAAGATCAAGATGGCCTCGCGTTGCATCCAATGTGGCTGTTGTACGTCATCGTGTAATCCCTCACAGTTCGACGACGAGTACATCGGCCCTGCAGCCATCGTCAAGGGATACCGGTTCTACATGGATGAACGCGAAGGGGACGACGCCAGGGAACGTCGGCTGGAACTGCTCGACAGGAAACACGGGGTCTGGCAGTGTCATACGCAGTTCTCGTGTACGACCGTCTGTCCGAAGGATATCCCGATCACTGAGGAGATCCAGGAGATGAAACGCGAGTCCGTTAAACAGAACCTGAAATTCTGGTAGCCGTCAGAAGGAGACGTTCTGTTCGTCGCGCGGGTAGTCCCCAGTCACCTCTTCGACGGTACTGCCACGATCGTCGTAGTATTTTCGCCCGATGTAACTGTCGTCGAGACTCCCGTAGATCGATGCGAAGAGGTCTNCCTCTTCGACGGTACTGCCACGATCGTCGTAGTATTTTCGCCCGATGTAACTGTCGTCGAGACTCCCGTAGATCGATGCGAAGAGGTCTTCAGGAGTTTCGTACGGGTCGTCGTTGTCCCGTTCCAGCATCACGCTAATAGACTCCGAGTCATCGTCGTCGGGAGCATCGATCGTTACGTCCCCAGCACGTTCGACAACCCTCGCCCGGTTAACTGGGAACTCGAATTTCTCGTTCAGATACCCGCGTAAGCGTGGTGGTCTCATTGTAGTTGAAGTGTTGTCGGGGGTGTCCACCCACCGGTTCGTGAATGGGATCGGTCAGAACTCCTTCGAGGAGTATTCGGGCGCTCACGGGAAAAGAGTGCTCCTCAGCTCGTTCCCAATCGGTATTCGCGTTCGATATCCTGCAGCTGGGGGATCAGTTCAGAATCCCGTGCGACGTGGATGATATAGCGGGGGACGTCCTGTGTCGTCCGGGCCATGAACGGTTCGCCCCAGAAACTCAAGAGCGCGTCCGTCTGCTCGTTTTCCGTCCCGCGAAGGATGAACGAGACGTTATCATCGAGGTCGCACCAGATGGGTTCCCGTACCGTTTCGGCGCCTGTACACTTCTGTACTTTTGGTTTGACGTGGGTCTTCCAGCGCTCTCGTTCGCTCTCGTCGAGGACGAACTGAATCGAGGAAACATCTGGATTTTCAATCGGTGGCCGAAGCAACGCGTCGAACAAATCCTGGGGAATGAACATGAGCAGACAGACGTTGAACCAGATCATTTCACCACGGGCACCTTGACCGAACTGCGTACTCCGCGGTCTGAGTTGTGCTGGACCGATGAGTTCGAGGTCGGGAGTATCCATACCGGCTCGAATTTCTTCGACTGTGCGTTCGGTGTGAGCGACGGACTCAGAGAGGGACTCCGTTTCTGATTCGCGTCGAAGGTGGCTGATGAACAAGAACGCCATGAGAACGAGCGTAATCTGAAGAAGTACGGATTCGTCTACGATGTGCAAGAAATGGAGTACGAGCGCGAGAACAGCCGCTAGGATGCCCGCGACAGCTTCCCATTCAACCTCCTTGATTTGCCATCTCATATCGACTGTATCCCTGAAATAGGATTCTGGCTATAGGCACATTACTCTGTGCAGTCAAGTAGCGGGGTTCTCAGGGACCGCTCGTGGTTCAACCAAGACTTCCTAGGATCAACAGAATGTAGCTTCCACAACCTCTCTGCTCGGAGTTTGATGCTCCGTCGAGGATTTGACCCTCGGTCCTCGACGTGAGATGCCGAGATGATTGGCCGAGCTACACCAACGGAGCAGGCTTACTTCGATGCCGGATTCTGTTAAACCTATCCACCGGACACGCCGGAGGTGGGTGTCTGTCCTCTACAGATAAATCAATGGTTTGTGAGCTTGCGCTGTCCTTCTGTAGGTTCGGAGCATCTCGAGACGCGAAATGATTCGAAATGAGATACAGATCGACCACCCTATTGAAGCGTATACAGACGCAAATTGTCGATAATGGACGAACAGCCAAGCAATTCGGACGGCGATTCGGACCATCATCGTCATCGAGAGGGCCAAGGCAAACACGATAGCTCTCACATCGGGGCAGGGTCAGAACAAGCGCTACTCGAAGACGAGGCAGGTCCGCAACACCACCACGAAGAGGAAGAACACGGCGATCACGGGAGTGGTCATGACGGCCATGGCGGGATGCACGAGGGCCACGAACAGATGTTCCGCCGACGCTTCTTCGTCTCGACGATCCTCTCGATTCCCGTTCTTCTCTATAGCGAAACACTGCAGGAGTGGCTTG
>NZ_AOIA01000010.1 GCF_000337695.1 Natronococcus jeotgali DSM 18795 | reverse complement strand
GCCGGAACTGAAAGACCGAGCGCCGGGGATGATGACGCTCATCTCGATGGGGATTACTGTCGCGTTTGTCTCCAGCCTCGCGAGTGTAGTCTTCCCGACGGAGTCTGCGTTCTTCTGGGAGCTCGTCACACTCATCGACATCATGCTGCTTGGGCACTGGATCGAGATGCGGTCAGTTCGGCGTGCGTCGAGCGCCGTCGACGAGTTGGCGAGACTAATGCCCGATACCGCCGAACGGATCACCGACGACGGTAATACCGAAGACGTCCCCGTGGACGAACTCTCTGAGGGCGACCTCGTGCTCGTCCGGCCGGGCGCGAGCGTCCCCGCCGACGGCGTCGTCGAGGAGGGCGATTCGGACGTCGAGGAGTCGATGATCACGGGTGAGTCGAAACCGGTTTCGAAAGAACCTGGCGACGAGGTCATCGGCGGTACCATCAACGGCGACGGCAGCCTCCGCGTGCGCGTCGGTGCGACGGGCGAGGAGACAGCGCTCGCGGGCATCATGCGACTGGTTGAGGAAGCCCAGCAGAGCAAATCCAAGACACAGGTGTTGGCTGACAGAGCGGCGGGATGGCTGTTTTACGTCGCGCTCGGGACAGCAGTCGTGACGGCACTCGCGTGGACAGTCGCAGTCTCGTTCGATGCGACCGTGATCGAGCGCGTCGTCACGGTACTCGTCATCGCCTGCCCACACGCACTCGGACTCGCCATCCCGCTGGTCGTCGCGATCAATACATCACTCGCGGCTCGCAACGGAATGCTCGTCCGCGATCGGATCGCGATGGAGGACGCTCGGAATCTGGACGCCATCATCTTTGACAAGACAGGGACGCTCACCGAGGGCGAGCATGGCGTCGTCGATATGGTGACCGACGATGGCGTCGACGAGGACGATGCACTCGCCTTGGCGACGGCCGTCGAGAGCGACTCCGAGCATATGATCGCGCGAGCCATCCGCGAGGCAGCCGACGAGCGTGGTCTTAGCGCATCTGACGCGACTGACTTCGAGGCGATTAAAGGCCGAGGTGTCCGCGCGAGCGTCGACGGAAATGAGGTGTACGTCGGTGGGCCGAACCTGTTAACCCAACTCGATAGCGAGATCCCCGAACATCTCCAGCGCTTCGCTGACGAGGCCGGCGAGGACGCCCAGACCGTGGTGTATCTCGTTCGCGACGAAGAGTTGATCGCCGCGTTCGCGATGGCCGACATGATCCGCGAGGAGAGTTTCCGCGTCGTCGACGCCCTCAAAGATCTAGGCATCGAGGTGGCGATGCTGACTGGCGACTCCCAAGATGTCGCCGAAGCTGTTGCTGACGAACTAGGCATCGGTACAGTGTTCGCGGAGGTCCTTCCCGAAGACAAGGACAAGAAAGTGCAGGAACTCCAGAATCAGGGGAAACTCGTGGGGATGGTCGGTGACGGCGTCAACGACGCACCGGCACTGACGCGAGCAGACGTCGGCATCGCAATCGGAAGCGGCACGGACGTTGCCGTCCAGTCGGCGGACGTCATCCTCGTTCAGAACAACCCGATGGATGTGGTCCGACTCGTGAAACTCAGCAAGGAGAGCTACCGGAAGATGCAGGAGAACATCGTCTGGGCGGCCGGATACAACGTCTTCGCGCTCCCGCTTGCAGCGGGCGTCCTTGCCCCGATCGGAGTTCTGCTGTCACCGGCTGTCGGGGCGCTCCTGATGTCACTAAGTACAGTCATCGTCGCCATCAACGCCCAACTGCTTCGGCGCGTGGATCTGTCCATCCCCGAGCTTCCAAGCGGGACACCACCGACTGACGCGACACCTGCAGACTGAAACGCTCCCGAATCGCTTCGGAGGGCTTCTTCCAATTGAGTCCGGCTGGTGGACAGCAAATGGCGACACTGGTAATTTAGGCGGGATCGCTATGGGGTCACCGATTCCACAGTTTTTAGCCGGGGATGCGCCGTTCGGTTTAACCGGATGCTTTCCCTGATGGCTACATTGCTGCGCCAGCACTAGGTTTATACCGTTAGACGGGTTTCTTCCTAGGGGTAATTGAGTCCTCGATCTTCTGCTGACGAAGAAGTGGCCAAACTCTGTCTCTAATTGTCTCACTGCTCTCTTTCCGAATTAGAGCAGAAGGGACTGGTCAACTGGACCAGAGATAAACACACCGTGACGAAAAGATCCACTGCTCAGTATACGTATTGAA
The DNA here is from genome assembly GCF_000337695.1 of Natronococcus jeotgali DSM 18795. Taxonomy (GTDB): domain Archaea; phylum Halobacteriota; class Halobacteria; order Halobacteriales; family Natrialbaceae; genus Natronococcus; species Natronococcus jeotgali. Next base: position 46 of record NZ_AOIA01000010.1, on the reverse strand, counting down.
CGGCACACCTTTCGTCACGGTTCTCAAAAGGCAAACGCAGTGGGGG
>NZ_AOIA01000009.1 GCF_000337695.1 Natronococcus jeotgali DSM 18795 | reverse complement strand
AACGGCACACCTTTCGTCACGGTTCTCAAAAGGCAAACGCAGTGGGGGTGGCGCTGCGTTTGCCCTCACCGTGGACGCAGTGAACGGAACGGGGTGACTTTTCAGTGGTTCGGTCCAGGAGCGTTCACAAGATGCTTGGTCGTGCCGATTCACTGCGCGACCTGCCCTGTTCACGGTGTGTATCTGCTGGGGCAGATCGTGATAATGTTTGGAAGTAACGTGGATAGCCATTGGGCTGTCTGTTGCAGGCTTGTGTTGATCATCTGGGTGACGATCTATGGGTAAGCGGTAGTGCTTGATTCATCCGTATAATACTCAACTGGTTTGCGTGACCACTAGAGATGTGAACTGCGCAAAATGAGGTCCGGGCGCGAGAATCGAACTACGCGTCTCAGCCCGCACAGGCTGAAGGATGGCCACTACCCCAGCCCGGACACGTGGACACTCCATCCCTTCCTATCACGAGAACTAGATTATAAGTCCACATTCCATTCAAATCTTGATATAGTCCTGTTTCTTTACTATGAATCCACTCGTCGCTGTTCACTACTTCACCTCTACTTACCGCTGAAAGGATTAGATCATTACTTCCATGAGGAGTGACTAAGAGTCGATCCATAGTGGAGTGATTTAGCGACTTGATCAAATCTGCAGGCTCTAGTTCGGCCATCGAACGAATCAACCTTTGAAGCATGAGGTGGGCGAATTCGACCATCTCAAAACCACCGCTTCTAACAGATAAATGATCAGTATACACTTCCCATGTGAGGTACAGTCTCTGTACTGATCATTGAGAGTTCCAGGACCTATACCAATCAGAGGTCTTCAACTGAGCCACTCATTAAGGACAACTGGTTTTTCGAGAATGATCTGAATGGTCATCGTTGTATACCGTAACCAGGGCCGAATTATAACTGTTACATAATCTTCGATGCTGACTCCCTCCGCCATATTTTAGGTTAGCCAAAATAATTTTGCTAAAATAGAAGACTTTTTGTGGCCAAACCACATATGATATATGTGACACTCGTAGAAAATCTCTCGCTGGTATTCGTTGCGGGACTCATCACCGCACTGGCGACTGGACTCGGGGCGCTCCCGTTCTTCTTTGTTGACGAGTTCAGTGATCGTTGGAATGTCGGGCTATGGGGTATCGCCTCGGGAATCATGGTGACAGTGTCACTGTTTGGGCTTGTGGACGAGGGATTGGCCTATGCATCAGGTGGGTTTCCAACGCTGATGGCCGGGGGACTACTTGCTGGCGTCGGACTGGTCGTCGTCTCAGATCACGTGCTTGGGGATGTCGATCTCACCGAGATGACCGACTCGTCTGACAATAACGCGAGCGAGATTCGTGCTAATGGCGCAGGGGACAATCCGGACCTTGCGCCGGAAGCAAGGGCGTTCGCTGAGGGTGATCTGAAGAAACTCGTTCTCATCCTCGGCATCTTAACGGTCCACAGCTTTCCCGAGGGCGTCGCCGTTGGCGTCTCGTTCGCCGAACTCGGACTGGACGGCGGCGCGTCAATACTCGGATTCTCCATCCCGCTGCTCGCAGTGTTCATGACCATCGCCATCTCCATTCATAACATCCCAGAGGGAACTGCTATCGCCATCCCGATGCGGGCGTTGGGTCTCTCCAACTGGCGAATGGTTGGCGCTGCGGTCTTCTCTAGCCTTCCCCAGCCGATCGGTGCGGTCATTGCGTTCGTGTTCGTTTCGTGGGCCGAAGCGTTCCTGCCCTTCGGATTCGGATTTGCCGCCGGCGCGATGGTGTACCTCGTTGTAACCGAGTTTATCCCGGAGGCGATCGAAACCGGTTCAGACTTACCGAATCGGGGTTATCCCGAGTTACTGGCTGGTCTCGCTGCGGGTGTAATTGCTATGATCCCCGTAATGTACATTTAACCAATCAGTCAAACAGAGTCTAATACTACGGATCTAGTACCGAAGCGAGACAGACGGTGCCAGAAATGCCGTGACGAATATAGGGTGATTCTCAGCGTCGTTGCGGTCAGAATACAGGTTCAGTGATCTTCATCCTGTTTCGTCTCGTGAACGGTTCCGTCTGGATGTTCTGGCGGACTATAGAGCGTGTACAACTTCAGATCCGTTTCATCCGCTGTATTCGTTACGTTGTGTTCGACCCCGGCAGGAATGATGACAATGTCGTCGTCCCCGAGAGAAACCTCTTCTTTGTCAAGAACCACTTGAGCGGACCCTTCTTCAACGCGGATGAATTGGTCATGCTCGTCGTGAGTTTCGAGGCCGATTTCTTCACCTGGGGGGAGCGTCATCAGGACAAGTTGCGTGTGTTCACCAGTGTACAGTACGCGGCGATAATCCTCGTTTTCGAGGGTATCCTCTTCGATGTTAGTAGTGTATCCGTTCATTTTGGGTTCACTCTCAGTTCAAAGCGCCTGAACGTGACGAGCATGCAAAATATACGTATCAGGTTCATAGTAACCCGCCCTACACTTGCGTGGAAAGGGGTGTCGATCGGAGTTGTCAGTCAGGTACGCGTTCTTGGCGTCACCGGTTCTAAAGACGACGCTGGCGGTCAATCGTTCGGGCATGTTCTGGAGCGTGATAGCCCGGACGAGCGGTACGATCGGAACCGCCCGCTCGGTATTGAATGGGTGGATGGGTACGGGAGTGCAATTGAGAAAGTTTACGCCGATAATCAACCGCGGTACCAACCGATACCGGATGGAGTAGCCGGCGGATCAAGTGGACTTTCCGGGAGCGAGTTTCCGGCCTCGAACCGGTGGTACACAGGCGGNTACCAACCGATACCGGATGGAGTAGCCGGCGGATCAAGTGGACTTTCCGGGAGCGAGTTTCCGGCCTCGAACCGGTGGTACACAGGCGGTGAAAGGTCATTTAGACCGTCTGGATAGAACAACGAAGCAATTGTGGTGGATCGCCGAGTTGGAGGCCTGCAATGAACGTCATCGGTTCAGACGTTCGATCCAGAACCGTTGCCAATGTCTGTCGTGACTGTTTGAGCGCCAGATCCAAGGCTGCACTCTCGATAGCCCACCGCAAATGGTTGCCGTTCGCCCTGAGGGCTGTCTGCTCTGAGAGAACCGAATCGGTATCGAGCGCACTGATAAACGATCTAAGCGTCTGGGCACCAGTCGGAAGAGCTAGCCCATCCTTGCGAAGCCGCTTGTGTGCCTCGATGGATGGTGTGACATCTTCTCCGAATCCTGTATCGCCATCGCCGTGAATCTGAATAACAGTCCGTTCGAACGTTCGACTCTCCGTCTCGATACGCCTCCCTTCGAACGTAACGTCTTCAATAGCAACTGTTAACGACTGAAGTGCTTCGTACAGGTCAGGGTTTGTATCGTCTAAAGACTCGACCTGATCTACCCTTTTCCGGGCATCATCCATACTCCTCTTTCCGGTCTCTGAGTCAAAATAACACCGTACGAACGGTCCCTTGTAGTACCGTATTCTACTATCCCGATAAGTAATTTACTCGATCGGGTGGTACAGGCCGTCTACTGTCCTATTCCTCTTCAACAGGGGTTTTCACAATCGTTATCGGTCGTTCGGACATATGAGCGACTCGTTCGGCTACGCTGCCAAGCATTCGGCGGTATTCCCCAGATCGATTTTTTGACCCGACAACGGTCAGCCCGATGTCTGCTTCGTCCGCATATTCAAGGATTTCTTCATGGGGGACACCATGACGAATCTCAGTTACTGTTGGAATGTCAGCGGCGGCTGCCTGCTGTGCGATATCTTCGACTGCTTGATTGCCGGCCTGTTCAAGTGCACTTTCTAACCCTTCAAATTCGTGAACGTATTCATCGCCAGGATACGAACTATACGCCTCGGCATCCACGACATATAGAATGTGAAGTTCAGCATCGTACCGGTCTGCAGCGTCAAGAGTGTGGTCAATCGCTTGGTCAATACCAGCGCTCATGTCGGTTGGCAGGAGAAGGTGATCGTACATCGGATAGNGGTCTGCAGCGTCAAGAGTGTGGTCAATCGCTTGGTCAATACCAGCGCTCATGTCGGTTGGCAGGAGAAGGTGATCGTACATCGGATAGTGTTTTTTGAGGAAGCCTATTATAGGTAAGCCACTCTGTGAAGAATAGATAGTTTATCGGACTCTCACCCCCGTTCACACGACTTAGCCTGATAAACTTGGAATGGAGAGATCGATCCATCGAAGTATCTGCGCGGTGATAGCGACGGTTACCGTACTCAGAGACTCGATTGTGCCTCCTCCACTGGCGAGCGTAAAATCCCGATCAAAGACTTGTTCCTCTCCAGTCACTCGACTTCGACAGTCTCCATTCGCTCCCGAATCACATCTTCTGGCGGCGAGGACTTCCCGTGCTGTTCTTCTGAATGTCGCTTTACTTGTGATATTACTTCACTTTCGTCTGCGGCCCGAATCAAGAATACGCAATCTGGAGCCGCGCATTCGAACTGATATGCCATATTTAGATATGCGTAATCCATACCAATTAATCCTGCCCCGTTGAGACCCTCTATCTCAGAGACGATGATCACGATTACTCTTCAACCCACGGTGGTGGACCAAGAATTTCGAAGCCGAGCTCTTCGGCCACAGTGGCCACCAACTCAACATATAGTTCGATCTTCGCTGTCTTTCGTCCCGCTAACCATCGGCATTCCCTCTACGCTCCCGAAGTAGCGAATGGTCGTGATGTCAATCGCGACGGTGACTGGACGGCGAAACGAGGACCCTGATTGAATTACTGAGAGAAGTCGATCTGTTGCCTGCTGAAACCCTTTGAGTAGGCTCTCCGAGTCAAACTGTTTGACCGCGCAGAGGTGCGTATCTCCGTGGGGGCCGTACTCCTTGCCTCGACGGAACTTGAACCGTGCAGCGCCTTGCGGTGTGCCGCAGCCGACCATCCCGATGAACGTCTGAAGCTCAAAGAATCGCGCGTCCTCATACGTCGCGTTCTGGGCTCTCCCGGTGTCGAACGGACCGAAGCCATGCTCACGAGCGAGGCGGGTTGTTCGATAAATTTCTTCGTCAGAGAACTTGGTAACATCCTCAGCCGAGTCAATAATCTCCTCTGAGGATTGCTTGACTTCCTCCAGTGGCCGGACTTCGGGAACCGAGAGGTTCTCGTTGTGGATCTCCTTGACTAAGTAGTGTGCACTGGCAGTGACATACCCGCGAACCTCATCGTCGAAGCGATTGCGCCACGTTCGAGAGATGACTGACTCGTTAGGAATTTGGTCGAGTCCCAATACATTTGCGAGTTCTGGATGGCGTGTGAGGGATCGATAGCTGTCTCCAGTGACTTCCAGATAAATGGGCTCTGGTGAATCACCAGACGGCGTCCGGATTGGGGTCTTGAGCTGCGGAAGATTACGGCGAGAATTTTCTTGTGATTGTCCTCAGCGGTAGCTATCTCCACAACAACCTCGACTTGGCCCTTGCCAAGGGCAGTTACTACGCACTCTCAGCAACCGGAACCCGACGCCCTATGGCGATTCACCAGAGCCAAATATAGCGAAAGTGCCCAAGGGCAGCTGAAGATGACTGATATTCGAACATACTACTAATAATTACTATACACCGATACATATTTTGACTACCCGAACACTACTATAATTATGGACATCCAACAATTCAAGTCTAAACACCGAACGAACGAATCTGACGAACTCTTCCAACTAGAAAACGCCTATACGCTCGATGTTGCCGTTGACGGTGCAGTAATAGCGAAGGCTGGATCGATGGTCGCTTTCACAGGCGATCTATCGTTTACTGGGAAATCTTCAGCAGAGGGGGGAATTAAAGGGTTTCTGAAAGACGCTACGACCGGTGAAGGAACCCCTGTGATGCGTATTGAAGGGCAAGGCCATGCCTTCCTTGCTGATCACAAAAAGAAGGTTCAGGTGCTTGAGCTTGGAGCAGAAGAGTCGATAACAGTCAACGGAGAAGATATCCTCGCATTCGAGTCAGACGTTTCCTATGAAATTAATACAATCGATAGCCTTGCTGGGGCTATCGCTGGTGGGCTCACAAACGTCTACCTCCAAGGACCTGGTCGTATCGCTATTACAACACATGGGGATCCAATTGTACTTGAGCCACCGGTATCGACAGATCCACAGGCGACCGTGGCGTGGAGCGGGGCCTCCCCAGATGTAAACGTCAATCGAAATCTTTCAGATATGATCGGTCAAGAATCTGGCGAGCGGTACCAAATGGATTTCACCGATACGAATGGGTTTGTTGTCGTCCAACCATTTGAAGAATAGCAGATATACATTCTTGCCTATGACATTTCTCGACTTTCTGCTCATCTACAGGCGGAGCAGGCCGAGTACCTCGGGGCAAGCCCCAAAGCGGTTCACTACGAGCAGTAGTCTGTGTTAAAGATCAATATACTGAGATTCCCACTCACGACGCTCCTGAATTGTTTGTACAAATGGGAGACCTTTGAACAATCGGTGGTAGCAGTGAACTACTCCACCCGCGCTCGAGTCTAACCGACTCTCGCTTGTTGAGGACGGAGCTTCCTGCTTCTGTGTCGGAACTTGCAGGAACAGACCCCACAACGGNCCCGCGCTCGAGTCTAACCGACTCTCGCTTGTTGAGGACGGAGCTTCCTGCTTCTGTGTCGGAACTTGCAGGAACAGACCCCACAACGGTTCCAGACTCCACAGGCGACTTTCTATATCGGGCTACATTCCTGACCGGATCGATCGATGGTACGCGCCGCATTCGTCGAACGAGACCCAGAAGATCCAGTGCGAGCTCCACTACTATCTCTGAATACCGAGATCGTGGTGCCGATTCTCGATAAAGTCAGAGCTAGTAACACATCACATGGGATTCATCGAAATAGTGTAAATAGCGCCATCCACAGCGGAAGCCATGCCCGTTCCGGTCGGTTCAGTGCGTCGTTCGATTTGGTCAGTTGCCACCGCCACCTGGTACCGGGCTTCGTTCGTGAGATGTGATCTTCCAGATGGCTCTGGAGGCAACGGTGGCTATTGCGATCTCCAGCCCACCGGCGGCGATAAACGCCGGTAGATATCCGTATAGTTCTGTGACGGTTCCGCCGATAACGAACCCGCTCAGCATCCCGAGGCTTCCGAACACATTGAATCCACCCATCGCAGCGCCTCGTTCTGTCGCCGGCACGATGTCGGTGACGAGGGCCATCGTCGTTGGAGAGACCAACGCGCCGCAGATACCGACGAGAATCATCAGGCCCGCTGCGATCCCGTACGTGGGAGCGAGGACGACAGCAATGATTGTGACCCCGTATAGTACAGATCCGATGACGACAGGAAGGAAGCGACCGATCCGGTCAGAAAGCGAGCCGACTGGGTACTGCAACACTGCGAACGGCACGAAGAACAGCGCCAGTGTAAGCCCCGCCTGTGCGGCGTCAATTCCGAACGCTTCTCTGAAGTAGGCGACACCGGTCAGCGCGAAGAATCCCGCAGTTAACCGGTCGATGTAGCCGAACGCGAACGGAACGAGTAACGTCGGG
>NZ_AOIA01000008.1 GCF_000337695.1 Natronococcus jeotgali DSM 18795 | reverse complement strand
CCGCCGTACAGGGGCGCGAGCGGGTCGAAGCTCGTCAGTTGTCCGCCGACGACCGATCCGAGCGCTGCACCGAGGCCAATCGCCGTCCCGGCCGCGCCCATATTTCGGCCGTGGCCGCCCGAAAGGTCCATCAGCATCGTGATCGACAGCGAAAACGCGCCAATCGTGAACGCACCGCCAACGACACGCAATAGCAGCACGACACCAAACCCGAGCTCGAGGGTGGGTGCGGACGCGACTACTAGATAACTCGCTGCACCACCCACAGCACCAAGCACGACAAGCGGGGACCGAGTGCCGAGCGAATCACTCACGATACCCCACAGAACGGCACAGACGACGAACGCTCCGAACTCGGCGACCAGGAACCACGTCCCCGCGAGAAGGCTCTCACCGCCATCTAGCACTGAGACGATTTCGTCAAGCCCTGGATAGAGAAAGACCTGTGAAACAAGGACACTCCACACGACGAGCGCAAGTCGGGATCGTTCACTCATAGAGACAAATTCCTCGCAGCGGCTGCAGTCTGACTATTGGTATCGCTCCTGTGGATTCGGCTACACCAGTATGGAAAGCTGCTCGCAGACGGGAAGTAGCGAATGAGACGAGCGGACACTGAAGAGTACTGATTACTCGGTATCGACTAACGACCCGAACAGTTCTTCGGCGTCCGCTGGTACGTCGAAGTCATGGAAGTGCTCCCCTTTCTCTTTCGTGAGAATGTTGAGTGCGGCTGCCGCACCGTCACCTGCGGAGATAACTGCCTGCCACTCTTCGGCGCGGATCATTGCGCCCGTCGCGTAAGCGTTCTCGACCGACGTTTCCATTGTTACGTCCGCATCGACGACGTCTTCATTGGTGAGAGAGCAGCCCAGTTCATCTGCGAGATCGCGGTTCGCCCCTGTCGCTAACACGACGTAATCTGCAGTGTACTCATCATCGTCTGTGGCGACGCGGAACCCATCGTCGGTTGTCGAAACAGATGTGACCTCGGTGTCCTGATACCGGGTGACGCCGAAATCATCGACCTGTTCGCGGAGCGTAGCCATGTAGTTCGTTCCGTCAATTGACCCGATGCCAGGGTAATTGAACAGGTGGGCCTTGTGCATCCACGTCTCGTCAGTGTCGAAGACAGTCGTTTCAAGGCCGTTCTTCGCCGTGAATAGCGCGGTACTGAGGCCAGCCGGACCGCCACCGATAACGAGCACGTCTGCCATACTAGCTAATTACTCAGTCAGTGCGAAAAATCTTCTCAATACCATCGGTATCTGACCGTAAGCAGGCACATATTCGGAAACCATCCCTGAGCAGTTCCCATATATAATCTGCCAGTTAGTACGAATAAGGAGCTAAACTAACTAAATCCTCAAATTTTCACGTTGGAGACGTGACGTTCTTATTATAAAATAGATATAAAAGCATCTGTTTTATGCGAATAGAGCACCAATTCCATATACATTGGGCGACACAGTCTCAACGTCTGCCTCCCCCGGGAAGATGAGACTACAGGCCGTTTAGCAGGCTGGTTATCGGTGAATTCGTACAAATCAGTCTAGGGGCGATCTTTCAGACCCCCTCTTAGCCGCTAATTCCTGTTAGTTTTAGAAGGGGTTCGGCGCTTTTCCGAGGGAGCTTCCAGTGTCGCCACTCAAAACCACTCTTCCACGCGGGTAGAGGGGCTCTTTACCCGATCCCGGTCTCCTTTTTCAACAGCGTGAGCGTATTCTCCGCCGTTACGAGTGGAGGGGATTCGTACTCGCCAGTCACAGTGTGCCCATGCAGACAGGATTCTTGCCTTACAGGGTGATCTGTTCCCCGTCTTCGGGAACGAGAACGTCCTCCGTCTCCGAGCGCAACTCGTCGCGTGAGAGAAGGCAGTGATTGATGGCTTCCATATGAACGACAGCCACCGTCGCGTCGGTTGCCTCGCGGACGGCGGTGATGTCGTCGACGCCCATCGTGATGGGGTCACCTTGTTCGAACTGTGCTTCGCCACCGTTGAGAACGACCAGGTCGGGATCGAACTCCTCGAGCGTTTCCTCGACCGGCTCGTACCAGATCGTGTCTCCGGCAACGTACACTGTCTCGCCGCCCTCGAATACGAACCCCGAGACAGGGCCCATTCCCTCGGCCAAGTCGCCGTGTCCGTGGCGTCCCGGAGTTCGATGGATCGTTACATCGTCGAAGGAGGTTTCGTCGTCGACGGGTCGCACGTCAGTGAATCCCTCGTCAGCGAAGTCGTCCGCCTCTTCGGGCTGACAGAAGAGTGGGACATCTGCGTCGAGTTCTTTTTTCGCCGCCTCATCCCAATGGTCGGGGTGACGATGGGTGACGACGACTGCGTCGTAGTCGAGGTCGATGGCGGGCAGCGGAACGAGCGGGTTCCGGCGTTGGTTCTCTGTCGTGAGGAATTCGGGAACCCCCGGGCTATCCGTCACGGTCGGCATCTCGCCTTCCGGCGTAAACATCGGATCAACAAGGAACGTCGTCGTGTCGACGGTCACGAGGACAGTGGCGTTCCGTACGAGTTGAACACTGAAGTCGGAGTTAGTCGTCATACACGAATCCCCTTGGAGAGACAGCGGGTTGGGATTTACTTCAAAATATTTCAACTGCACCGCCTCCGAACGAGATGGCCGGTCATCGAATGAACTCGACATCCTCGAGATCGAGGTCGACGTCGATATCCATCGAGTCTGCCGCGAACTGGTGGGCCAACCACGCCTCGGCCCGGTTGAGTCGGTACTGGAACGTCGAACTCGAGACGTTGACTTCGGTTGCGATCTCGGTGACCGACCGCTGTCGGGGGACTTCGTAGTACCCATGTTCGATGGCGGCTTCGAGCGCTGCCTTCTGTTCGAGCGTGAGGCTCTGCTGGACGCGACCGTCGTTGAGGAGACACGGAGGCGTCCCAAGACGTTCGACAGTGAGCGACAACCCGTCTCGAAGGTTCTCGCGGATGTCATCGTGCATCGCTGCCACCGTCTCGTCGACGAGTAACGTCCAGCGGAACTGGTCGCTGCGGCGCTCGGTCCGCATCATTAACCCCTCGCCGACGTGCTTCGCGGCGACAAGTGGGATCGACCGTGGGCCATCACCCTCCCTGCGGAGTGAATATATCTTCCGCGACTCGTCGTTCGACGACAGGATGTCGTAGTTCCACTTGGTGATCGGTGCACCACACATTCCAGTCGCATTCGGGTCGTTGGCGACGCGTTCCAATCGGTCGTCGAACTCATCAAGAACGTCGGTCGGGCCCATGATCTTCTCGATTCCCCAAACGGACTCGCTGGTCGCGTTAATCTCCATCGACCGCGCGTACAGGTCTGGATTCTCGATAAAGAGGTCCATCACCTCGTCAGCCCCGTTCTCGTACTCGACGGTAAAGATGACCTCGCGCATGATCTCCTACCCCTTGTACTCTCTCACCGCGTATAATCGAGTTGGGATCTTTCAACCCTTGTGCGATGGGCACCGAGAGCGGCGTCGTCGATCAATGCGCACTTTCTCTGTGTCGGCTCTTCCGGTGAAGACTCGACGAAACGAAGTGACGGAATGGGTGACGAGTCCATATGCAGTGGGTGACGCAGTTTCAACTTCTACAGTAGTTCCGAGCCAGAAGTCAATCTGCGAATACGACCATCATCCCACCTTGCAAATGAGTGCTCTGATGCTTTCCGTGCTGGTACCGGACTGGTGAACGAACGATCGTTCATGAGTATCGAAGCCACCAATGCACACGAATCGGAGAACGGACTCGCCGGCGCCGTCGATCGCATTCTCGATAAGGGGCTAGTCATCAATGCGGACGTCACGATTGATGTCGCCGGAACAGAACTCCTTGGAATCAAGGTCCGGGCGGCACTGGCGTCGTTCGAGACGGCAGCGGAATACGGCCTCGAGTTCCCTGCTGGAACGGAAGAGACGAAAGCCTACGCCGAAGCTCGAGCCCGAAATGAAACGTGTCCACAGTGTGCGAAACGAGTCGAGAAAGAGGTCCTGCTCAACGAGGAGTGCCCGTGGTGTGGCTGGCGAAGCGCCCGCTCGAAGCGCCGGGAGACGAAGATCGAGGCGGAACAACCACTGACCGGTGTCGACAGGGAGGACCGATGATCCGCCGGTCGAACGCGCACACTCGCTCACTCAGGACCCATGACTACAAGTGAACTTGACCACGTCGGTCGCGTTCTCTCCCGAGCGGAACTGCAACGATATCGCCGACACCTCCGAACGACGGCGGACGATCCGACTACCATGGATAGAGAGTTGGAACCGCTTACTGGGGACAATCGACGTCAACTCGTCGAACGAGCGTACACTGAATCTGAGTCTGCCAGACGAACGATCGTTCGAGTCATCAGAACGGTCGACGCGTTGCAATCTGCACTCGGAGTGTCTCAGAAAGCGGTGGTATACGAGTTTCTGCGGGTACTCGACGACCGCAGCCTTGCCGTTCTCGAGTACTGCTGGCACAACGAGCATGCGTCAGTCCGAGAACTGACGACGCTGATTGGAGCGGCGACCGACATGGAAACTCTTACCGTAGTTCGAGAGCGGCTCAATGTAACCGCACGAAAAACCCTCGACAAGCCGGTACTCGAGTTCAAACGGCGGGAGATCGACTCTCGGACCGGTTCAGTAGTCACGTTCGAGTGGTGGTTCACTGGTGAGCCAAACGATCATCCTGCTCTCGAGTCGTTACGCAACGAGAAGGTGATCGTTTCATGACGATCGAAGTCGACGAGGAGGAACTTGAGCAGGGGCTACTCGGGCTCATCATGGCGCTCGTCGAGATTATCAAGGAGGNGTTCTCGACGACGAATCCGCCGAACAGCTTGGCCAGTCACTGATGGACCTCGAGGAGACAATTCAACAGATTGAGGAGGAACAGAACATCGAGGAGACGGCTTCGGAGACGAAAGATCAGCTTGATCGAACGGTCGATGATGTTCTCAACACGGCGCTCAACCCCGCTGAGTGGGCTCGTGAAATCGAAGCACAGGAGAGTGACTCCGTCGAAACGGTCGACAACGGCGTCTCCGAGGGAGAGCTATCTCCAGCAGCGGCCAGCGAAGGGGAAGACGAATGATTGAGAGCAAGTATACCTACTGTATCGTCAGTGCGACGGATGAGGACCGACAGACACTCGGGACGGGAATCGACGAGGAGCCTGTGTCCGTCTTCGTTCAGGACGGCATCGGCGCTGTCGTCCACGATTGTCCATCGGAAGCGTACGATACCGATGACCGATCGCAGGCAGAAACGTGGGTCAAACAGCACAATAGAACAATCGAGCGCGCGGCGAATGCGTTTGGAACGCCGCTCCCGATGACGTTCGATACAATTTTCGAGGACGAATCATCCCTCCGAACGTTTCTCGTCAAGCACCAAAGCCAGATACGGAGCAGATTGGATGTTCTGGCCGGAACAGAGGAATACGGCGTCCGGATCTACTGCGAAGAGGATGTACTACTCAAGGAGAGCGACCCTGTCTCCGACTCACCTGATTCCAGTGACATCGGTGGGATGGCGTACTTCGACCAGAAGAAACGGGAGAAACAGCGCCGACAAGAGATCGCCGAGAACACGAAAAGTCGCTTCCAATCGTACTTCCCGCGAATCGAGTCAGTCGTCGACGAGATCACAGAAGAGGACCTTGAGCGCGAGAACGACGACCGGGGCCGAAACGTGCTCACGGCGTCGTGTCTCGTCGCCGAAGGAGAGATCGACGGACTGAAGCAAGTACTGGGCGATATCGATGACGAACCGGGTGTCGAGGTCGTTTTCACCGGCCCGTGGCATCCGTACTCGTTCGTCGGCTCGCTCGGGAGCGATGCACCCAGCACCGACACTCATGGAACCTGAAACCGAATCGGCCGACGAGGGTCTCGCCGGACTGCTGAATCGCGCGTTAAACAAGGGGGCAATCCTGAATGCTGATCTGCTGATCACCGTTAACGACGTTCCCCTCGTCGCTGTGCGGCTGCAGGCGGCGATCGCCAACGTCGAGACGATGATCGAGTACGGGATCATGACCGAGTGGGAGCCTGCGATGGCTCATATCGATGACGACTATCTCGCCGAGACGCTGGAAACTAACGACGAAGCGGCCGACAGAATCGACGCAGACACCGAACCGAGTGATAGGAGCGACGAACGCGAAAGGCGAGTGACGCCAGTCGAATCGACGGTCGCGGACTCGCGGAATCGCCTGTAGCCCGGATCCGCTCGTCCGATTGGCCGCTATCGATCGAGAGAAACGACGGTAGCGAAGTGACACATTCCGACGAAGGGGACATAGTGGGTTGGCAAAGCCTGACCGGCACCACAGCCGGTCGGTGCCCCTGTCGGAGTCTCCGCCCCATTTCTTAAGGTCCCGAGCGAGGTATATGACATCTACCTGTCTATGGCCGACTCCACTCAGTTCGGTGCAGAGGCGACAAACACCGTCGACGTTATCATGCAGGCGACGTACCGCATCCTCTTGGAACACGGCTATGAGAACCTCTCAATCGCGAAAATCGCAAACGAAGCGGGATTGAGTAAGTCCGCGCTTTACAATCACTACGAGGGCAAGGACGACCTACTGCTGGACTTTCTGAGCCGTTTCCTCGAGTGGTATCTTGATNTGAGTAAGTCCGCGCTTTACAATCACTACGAGGGCAAGGACGACCTACTGCTGGACTTTCTGAGCCGTTTCCTCGAGTGGTATCTTGATACCCCGTTTGACGACATCGACAAGGACCCACAAACGGAGTTGCAGACGTTTATCGATCTCTTCTCCCTTGATTCGGTAGAAACTAATACTTCGGCAGACAGCGCCCTCGAAGCGGGCACAGCTGACGCATTCATCGAACTACGGGCACAAGCGATCCACGACGAGTCGTTCCGGACTGAACTGTTGCACGAGGACGAGGTGATCCGAACTCGTCTCGTTCGGATTATCCAGCAGGGAATCGACGACGGCGTCTTCCGCGACGTTGATCCGGAGTCAGTCGCCGAGTTTATTCTTTCCGCTCTCGAGGGTGCACTGTTCCGGTCCTCACTGTCAGACGACGGTCGAGAGATAGCCGTCTACAATCAGTTAGACGAGTATATCCGGTGTCAACTCGTTTCAAATATTCCCGGAGATGCCCCATAATTTCAGCAGCCTATTCTCGGATCAATACTTAATCGCTGAAACGCACGTTTTGATACCAAGGCACGTGAACAGTCCGTCTTGCAAGTCGACTCCTGTTCAGTGTGTAGACCGATGTAACAGGNGCTCTTCGCCCACTGTCTCAAGAGGATACTGTGTTACGTACAGGCGTAGGCGTTACCGGTGCTGCTATTTACCTCTCCGATAGCTGTCAGAAATGGAGATCTAATCCTCAACTACCGGTAGCTGTGACTGGCACTCTTACTCAAGATATTGACTGATGAGTTGCTCCGTCCCTCGTTGAAGCTGTTCTGAAAGCGATTCCTCACTCATATCCAGTTCATTGGCTAATTCTTGAACAGTGACTTCCCGCGAAGGGTCGTAATAGCCATTTTCATACGCGGCTACGGTCGTTTTTAGTGCTGCTAACCGTGTCCGTGCCTCGCTCGCCGTCATTGGTTCGGTATAGATCGGCGAACCCGGCTCTATATGGCGACCTCCCTCAGTGAGTGGGCCTGCGTCTACA
Organism: Natronococcus jeotgali DSM 18795; assembly: GCF_000337695.1. Lineage (GTDB taxonomy): Archaea > Halobacteriota > Halobacteria > Halobacteriales > Natrialbaceae > Natronococcus > Natronococcus jeotgali. Next base: position 33,798 of record NZ_AOIA01000008.1, on the reverse strand, counting down.
GGTGCGAAACCAATATCTTTGATAAGGTTTGAAACGACCGTCTTTGCTTCATCATCATTCCCTGCGAGAAAGATCGCGAGACGGTCATCTAAATCAGCGTCTGGCCGTTGCCCATCTTGGAGGGTCTTCCAATACGTCTCATTGAATGCCTTGACGACTCTTGAGTCTTTGAGATATTCTGCGATGGTATCCGTATATGTCTCTGCTACGTCCATAACCCCATCACGTGCCGGATAGTAATTTGACGCGCTAATTACAATTTTGCCACTGAGGTCCTCTACAGGAAGTGATTCATAAGCACTGAAAGGAATTGCCTCCATGGCGACCTTGCCGAAGTCGGCTGCTTCAGATACTGTTCCTGCTCGAACGTTCGTTCCAAGCTCATCAACGAGGTCCGTGAGTGTTTCTGGCCCCCGAGAATTACTAACCATGACTTCATGCCCTGCTTCAGCGAAGTTCTGAGCGGCTGTACTTCCAATATTGCCTGCGCCAATAATTCCAATTTTCATCAATGGTCTCCCGTTTCAGTCCTATGAGTGGGAGTGTGAAAAGCTACCAAGTTAGAAGTGTGGTTGCTCCTACCGAGGGTGGAAGTAAGGGAACTGGCTCACCGATCTGGCCCCTCTCGAATTGGACCCTAAAGTATGTGGCCTACTTTACTATTCTCAACTACGGATACTTTTTTCGGAATATCCATTACTACGAATTCCGTAGTAGTGCCATGAGCAAGTCCGAAATAAAGCAGGAATCAAAACAGAGTGGAACGGTTGATGAGAGTACGCTCTTTTCACTTCTTGGGAAGGCACATCCCTTAGCAATCCTCAAGGAGATCGTCACTAAAGACCAGCAGTCAATCCGTTTCAGCGAACTCCAAAGCTCACTTGGACTTTCCCCGAATACGCTCTCTCGACGGCTTGATGAACTCGTCGAAGTTGGGTTTCTTGAGCGAACACAGTATGACGAAATCCCACCCCGAGTGGAATATAGGGAAACAGAAATGGTAGACGATCTCACGCCAGTTTTCCAAGAATTGGAAATGTGGATGGAACGCCACGGATCAGATCAACTTGAGTGTTCCTGAGATTCAGTAGTTCACAAAGCCGTTAGTTGAAATCTGACCGGAAGTTAATGTGAGAAAGTTGAAGTTGCTTCGACCAACTTCCAGCCGCTGATAGTTCTCTTCTACATTCGCGAGTTGAGACGTGAACCGCTCTTGGGTAGCAGTTCGTCATGAAAACACTGTACTGCGTGTAATCAGTACTTCTCTGGGAGCGCCTCCGCTTCCTGCCAATACGTTGTGAATTCGCCCTTCAACTCTTCAACAAGAGTACTCTCGTTTACATGGATCGTCCCAAGGGGTCTTGAGCGAGCAAATGGATCAGTTACGTAGAGGTACAATTCACGTTGATCGATCAGATCAAAGTTTGCTGTAACGGATGGATGAATCCGTGTTTCGACCGAAGTCGTCGCTTGGTGAGTCTCGCGCAACAACCGCATTAGTTGATCTCCCTCATCATACTGTCGGCTGAATATTTTTTAGGCTAGAGTGTGATTCTAGGGTATGGCCACGCTTGACGCCGCCACCCTTGATGACCTCCGCGACGCTCTCGTGGAGGTCGGGGACAAGAAGCCGACACAGCGGCTGATGGCGGTGATCAACTACCTCGAAGAAGACGACGCGACGATGGCAGAGGGAGCTGAACGGTACGGATACACCGGTCCATGGCTATCTCGTTGGGTTGGCCGGCTCGACCGGCTCGCTGATGAGCCGGTCGAGCAAGTCGTCTACGACGATCCGCGTGAAGGCAGACCATCCGAACTCTCTGATGAACAGCACGACCAGTTCGTTGAGGTACTTCACGACTCACCCGAAGAAGTAGGACTAGACGCGCCCGCGTGGTCTGTTCCACTAGCTCGTCACTATCTCTCCGAGGAATTTGACGTTGAGTACTGTGAGCGGCACGTTCGACGATTGATGTCTGAGGCCGGGCTGTCCTGGAAGACAGCCCGGCCGGAGTTCTACAAATCCGACGAGAGAGCCCAAGAAGCCTGGCAAGAAGGCTTCAAAAAAAGCGCAACGACCTGGACGACGAATACACGGTCCTGACGATCGACCAGACGCGACAGGTGCTCTCAACGCTGATCTATGCGTGGTTTCCAGAGGGAGAGCGCCCGTCACTGGCAGTGACGGGCGCGTGGGACAGCATCAAGCTCCTTGGTGCAGTCAGCGATTCCAGCGAGACGTTCTTTCTCCCGTGTGCCGAGAACTTCAACAGCGACACCACAATCCGTCTACTCGATGCACTCCAGGCCGAGTTCGGCGAGAAAATCTGCGTTGTCTTGGACAACGCCTCGTATTTCACGGCGAATGCAGTGCAGGAATTCGTCGAAGACACACCGATCGAACTCTGTTATCTCCCGCGGGGTTCACCGGAGCTGAACCCCGCGGAAGAGTGCTGGAGACAACTTGATCAAGAACTTGGGAACCGTCTATTCGACACACTTGACGACCTTCGTGATGCCGCTCTCTCTGCACTCAACCGCATCGAAGTTCCAGATGTCTTTACGTATTTATGTCCGTGAGTATCAGAAAACCTATCGGACAAGAGAATTCGAACGTGAATCGAATTGTTTTGTAACGAATCCAACCAGGTTTGGAGAGGCTCAACAACGTTCAGAAACTGATGTACTAACCCCGAGTCACCGACAATCAACACCTCATCAGTGGCATCGGAAAAACGCTCAATTTGAGCGTGGATAAACTCTATTTCGGTATCGCGTGTTCTGGTCTCCCGGAAGATGAGACTACAGGCCGTTTAGCAGGCTTGTCGTCGGTGAATTCGGACAAATCAGTCTAGCGGAGATCTTTCAGACGCCCTCTCAGCCGCTAATTCCTGTTAGTTTTAGAAGGGTTTCGGCGCTCTTCCGAGGTAGCTTCCAGTGTCGCCACTCAAAATCACTCTTCCACGCGGGTAGAGTGGCTCTTTACCCGATTCCCGTCTCCTTCTTCAACAGCGTGAGCGTATTTTCCGCCGTTACGAGTGGTGTCTGTTCGTACTCGCCAGTAAACTCGATCTGCACGAGCAGATCGACAGCTCTCCAAATCGAATATAGCAGACAGGCGAACGCGAAGTAGAAGAACCGTAGCACGAAACTTTTCGATGTCATCGCTGCCATGAATCGCTTGATACTCTTGTAGCCGCTCTCGATCTCCCACCAAGAACCATAGAAGTGAACCGCTTCTGGACGGTAGTTGGTCAGTTCGCAACTAGAGTAACGCTGAGTCGGTGTTACGTACAGGGGAACTGCGTATCACCAGAGATCGACCTCCCCTCGTTGCGGTGGCGTGCGCTGTCGACCGACCGAACGTCAGTGAGGGCGGTCGACGATACTGCGCGAGGGATGAACGAACGATCGCAGAGAGTGAGTGAATCGGCTGGGGAGGGCGGGGCAATCACCCGTGTTCGTGCGAGCAGGACTGCTCTCGTCGCACCTACCGCTCAATGTCCCAGCCCCGTTCAGTCCCACCCACCGGTGGTTGCTCGAGGCTGCAGACACGACGCCGGACGCTCCATATGCACTGTCTCTGTATCGGCTCTTTCGGTGAAGACTCGTCGAAACGAAGTGGCGAAACGGGTGACAAGTCCTCAGCCGTCTTCCAAGATTTCTACTGTTCCTCGGGTGCCATCGATCCGTACCCGCTGCCCAGTCTTGATACGGCGCGTTGCTTCCGGTACTGAGACTACTGCTGGAAGCCCGTATTCACGGGCAACAAGCGCACCATGACTCATTCGGCCACCAACTTCTACGACCATACCTGCTGCATTCAGGAATAGTGGTGTCCAGCCAGGATCAGAAGATGGCGCAATGAGAATCTCCCCCCTTTCAATTGTCTCTTTAGAGGGGTCATGAACGACACGAGCAGTCCCTTCGACGACGCCACTCGAAACGCCGGTTCCAACGAGCGCACCATCAGGGATGTCCTCATGTTCGATGGCCGCACTCGGTGCCTCCCCTTCACTTGTCAATACCGGAGGCGCAGCCATCGCTGCGTAACGCNCCATCAGGGATGTCCTCATGTTCGATGGCCGCACTCGGTGCCTCCCCTTCACTTGTCAATACCGGAGGCGCAGCCATCGCTGCGTAACGCTCAAACTCGGCACGCCGGGCCGAGATATCGACGTCAATGGTATCCCCGTCCAGTGCGGCGAAGAGTTCATCTTTCCAAAGGAACCAGACATCATCGATCTCGTTCAATTGTCCTTCAGCGACGAGCGCCTCGCCAGCGTCACGGAGTGCTTCGTGCCATGCTGCGAATAGGTGTGCCGTACTATGTTTGGGGTATTCACGCGTCTGGATATAGCCGCGGTACGTTCGGATGAGTTGTCGGACGAATCGTTTACGCAGAGGTCCAAGAATCCCCTGACCAGCCCGATGTTCGAGTCGCTTGGCTGCTACGTTCGCCTCTCGTTCTAATTGGGTGATGCGTTCTCGATGTTCACCTTTCTCACCGTGTTCGAGGTTGGCTCGAACTATCGCAAGCAGCCCAGAGGGATCCTCGTGCCATCGAGGGCGGCTGACGTCTAGTTCGCCAGTCGCTCGATGACCAAATTCAACGAGAAAGGCGTTAAGTGCATCCCGAAACTCCCTTCCGCCTTCATGCGGTTCGATCCCATTAATCGATGCGCCCTCTCGCAACGCATCAGTGACCGCTGGATAGTCACGCGCCACGTCGGCGAGGTCACCCAGTCCGAGGTTGATCCGCGTCACCAGCTCATCCGGGAAGCCCCGGCCGACATCATTCAACTCCTCGGGAACGTCGGAGAACAAGTGCTGAAGGAGTCCTTCAGCTACCATGGCAGCATACAACGGCCCGATGCGCGGAAAATTGACGAGTGCACTATTATTAGTGTCAAAGGCAGCACGAACACGTTCAGTAGGTGTCTCCGGTGTACGCACGTAGTCTGCTGCCTTCTGTCCCCAGGTGTTCCACCGATCTCTCTCACGCTCTGGGGTCGGCTCTCCGATGAATGCGCCGACGAATCCACTTATTATTGCCGAAGTCATCGGTCGTGCTTGTGTCCGAACCGTACCAGCGACCCGCCGCAGTAGTGTAAGTATCTCACGAGCAGTCCGCTTCGATTGGAACTCTTCGCCACGCCGGGCCACCAAATCCTCGACAGCAGCAGCGAGCGGTTCGCTCGTGGCGGATAGCCACTTCGGAAATCCACGCCGAAGGACACTGTTCCGCAAGAACGGCGTCATATCGATGTAAATTCGCCCGCCGGCCTCCACCGTCCACTGTGTAGTAGCGTCCATTCCCATCTCCACCATCCAGAGCTGGCAGAACTCCATCCAGATGTCCCTGGCGAGCGGCGGCATTGCTTCCGCAAACGCTTGAACATGCCCCATACTGAAGTAGACATGAAGGTGGTCGTCGTCTGGCAGCGGCGATGGGAGAGGGAATAGTGACGTAATCGGGCGGGACTGAACGACATACAATTCTCCCTCGTCAAGACACCATTCGATGTCTTGAGGGTTCTTGAGCAGTGCTTCGATTTTCCCGCCGAGGTCTACAAGGGTCTGAATCTGCTCAACTGTGAGTACACGTGATGTGTGGTCGGTCGAGTCTAGTTCGACCATCTTAGTTCCCCCTTCTGGAGTTGCTCGAACTGCGCTCTGTTGATCTCCAACCTCATATTCGAGAATCTCACCAGTTCGCGTCTCCACACGAATGGTATCTGCGGTCACCTCTCCAGACACCAAGCCCTCTCCGAGTCCAATCCCGGCCTCAATGGAAGCAATGTGGCGGTTACCCGTTTGTGGATCGGCAGTGAAGAGGATTCCAGAGACGTCGGGTTCGACCATTTGTTGGACGACGACAGCGAGCGAAACCTCATCATGGGGGACATCGTTCGTCGCTCGATACGCGATTGCGCGATCAGTATANTCGACCATTTGTTGGACGACGACAGCGAGCGAAACCTCATCATGGGGGACATCGTTCGTCGCTCGATACGCGATTGCGCGATCAGTATATAGACTCGCCATGCAGGTGCGAACCCGATCGGCGATTTTGTCTGCGCCGCGGACGTTAAGGAACGTTTCCTGTTGGCCCGCAAATGACGCCTCTTGGAGGTCTTCGGCTGTCGCGCTTGATCGAACCGCATATGCCTGTTCTGGGTCTCTCGCCATCTCGTTGAGACCGGCCTCGATGGCATCTCGGATCTCCTCTGGTATACTGTGTTTTTGGATTTGAGTGCGCAACGTGCTTCCCACCTCTGCAATTGCCGCTGTGTCTGACGGATCGAGATCGGAGAGCTCGTCGATTGCTGCTTTAATGGCTGGATCGTCGGTTAATTCCTCATACGCAGCAGTCGTCACACAGAATCCCGCAGGTACCGGCAGGTCAGCTTCGATGAGTTGAGCGAGGTGCGCGCCCTTACCACCGACGAGCGCTCGATTCGTTGCCTGGGCGTTATCGAGCGATATAACGTATGTACCGGCCGCACGGGCGTCTTCAATCTCGTTCATGTCTATTCCCCGCAGAATCAGTTCCGTTGGTTAGCCCATCTGCAACAGCGGTGATGAGCGCGTCCCGGATCGCCGAGCAATGGTCCTTACCAATCTCATCCTTATGGTGCGTGATGTATCCTACCGATTCAATCGTACGCGCGTTCATCTTTAGTGCCGTGTGGATCTTTGGGTTTGAAGCCGAGAATTATGGGTCCCACTGAATGGATAGCGATGTCCTTTTCGATTAAATGGCGTTTGTCATAGTTAGTTCCATCTGATTGTTTTCGATCAAGAAGTGGCGATGATATTGACTACCACCAATTTGTTAGTCTCGGTTCCCTTAGACCAGTAGGCTCGTTATCAATTCACCCCTCTTTGCTACCTACTCGACTAATTCGGTGACCTCGTCGGTACGGTTATCACTGACCTTGAAAAATGGCGACAACCTACGCTACCGAATTAAGAAACACGACAAGAACGACTCCCCTGCTATATCTCTACCTTGTAATCAGAACCACTTAAAGATGCCGTGTTGAATAGATGCTGAGTCACGGTTAGAGTGGCTCACAGAGCGGTTCTATGTTTGAGATGGCGAACATCAGGACAATCTCCCGGAACTGCCGATACCAGCCCAGCGCTCGCACGGCATCGCCGAGCGAGCGCTTCGTTGTCGAATACGAACTTTCGGCCATCCAGCGCTGAGAGTAGCCTTTTGCCCGGATGAGTGCGTTGTGTCCGAGCGTCAACGGCCTCGATCCACGCTGTAAGATGAGTGGTTCGACGCCGAGTGCGTAGAACTCGTATTTCGTGACCCAGTTGTGGAACGCTTTGTCGGCGGCCACCGACAGCAGGTCGTCCGCGTTCCGGCGGACGACCTGCGGCCCAGTCTTTGTATCGTGTTTCCACCGGGCAGAGATATGTACGTCAAGGACAGCAAGAGACTCTCTATCGGTTAGCGTCGTCACTTTCAACGTTTGAACGTTACTTCCCGACCGCTGGCGGTAGTACGACGAGGCCGAGCGGCGGTCGAAGAACGTGCTGTCGAGCGCTGCATGGCCGGACTGCGGGTGTTGCTGCGCTGAAACGCGCAGCAACGCCCGCCACACCCACATTTTCAGCCGGTCGAACGATTTGTAGATCGTGCTGTAGTCTGGGAGATCGTCTCGATCTAAGTCGAGGACGTCACGAATCTCGGACATGTACTTCAGCCGATTCGGCGTTTCTCGGTAGCTGTGGCCGTCTTCGAGCCGAAGACAGTGCAGCACGACGTGTTTCCAGCGGGCGAACCCGCCGCTGGCGGGCTCGCCCGCGTGCTTTCCCAATGCTTGTTTGACTAGGCGACGACACTGCTCAACGAAGTCGAGGAGATCGACTTCCATGGACAGAATCGATTTCCTCGGCTTCGCCTTTCTACTCCGTGATATCAGCCGATTAGATCGCTATTCACCTATGGAAATTCTGCTGGCTGACCAAACCACGTTTGCCAAGATAATTCTTCGGGGCGACGAGGGCTTGCTGCATCTGCGAGCGTAGAATCAGCAAGCGGCGAACCGATAGTTACTGAAACAGCCATCAGGCGGGAGACTTCTTGTTTGCGAGAGCAGTCGCTCACGCTGCCACCAACCGGCCAATGAGCGCCGCCCTGGCGGCGCTCAGGCACTCACCCCTGGTGGATCGTACACCTCCTCACGGTCCAGCATGTGATACATTGAAACCAGCAGCTTCCGAGCAGTTGCTACAATCGCTGTTTTCGAGTTCTTCTTTCGATCTAACCGGTTGTAAAACCGGCTGAGATACTCGTCTTCGCACGTATGTACCGCTGAGTACGATGCTTGAACGAGCAGCCACCGGACTCGTCCTGATCCTCGCTTCGAGATGCTCCCCTCAAACCGCGAGTCGCCAGACTCGCGGATTATCGGGTTCAATCCGACATAGCTTACGACCTCTTTGGCCCGGTCAAACCGGTCGATCTCTCCCAACTCTGCGTAAATCGTCAATGCCGTAAAGTAACTCACACCAGGAATCGTCATCAGGAGCTGGGTCTCCTTCAGAGACCCAGCCCGCTCCTCGATCTCTGCTTCCAACGACTCAATCTGTTCAGTGAGTGTCTGAATGAGCTCCAGATACGACTCCAGCAACGCATCCCACGGTGCCGGGAGCGAGAGTTCCGCTAGGAACTCTCGTCCCTTCACACTCAGTGGTTTCACCTCCTGAGTGATCCCGTGATCACTCAACAAGCCATGGATCTTGTTCGCGTACTCGGTCCGGTTCTCAACGAGCTTTTGACGCCCGCGCNCCTCCTGAGTGATCCCGTGATCACTCAACAAGCCATGGATCTTGTTCGCGTACTCGGTCCGGTTCTCAACGAGCTTTTGACGCCCGCGCACAAGTGCGCGGGCTTGCCGAACCTCGTCGGTTGGAACGTAGCTTTCAGGAATTGAGCCTAACCGAACCATCCGAGCGAGTTGTTTCGCGTCGACGCGGTCAGTTTTCTTGTCCGAGTCGGAGATCAACTTTAATTCGCCTGGATTGGCGACGGTCACATCCAGATACTCTGAAAGAGTATCATGGATGTGGTAGTAATTGCTGGTCGCTTCAAGCGCGGCTTTGGACCCAGCGTACTGCTGAGCGAAGTCGTCGAGGTTCGCGTTTTCGACGCGAACCTCTTCAACGATCTCTCCGTTTTGGTCCAGTACCGCGATTTGTGAGTACCGTTTATGTACGTCAATTCCGATGAACATTGGGTTCACCTCGGGACGCCGGTGCGTGAAACAGAGATTCACCTATACGGGCTTTCCCGACTGCCGCCGGGAGCGGCAGTCGGGCTGTAATGCCCAGAACTCGGCTTCCTACGCACTCGGACCAGTCAACACCACGTGCTTCAGAGCACGGAATAGCGCTCGGTCTCTTGCGTCCCATACTTGTTTCACGCTCTCATGGGATAGCAGAATTTCCATCGAGTCAACACGGCACTTAAAGAAGAGACTGTGCTTCAGTCGAATACCTCACCAACGTATTCGTCTTTGAGTACAGGGTCGAAGACTGAATCGAGGAACACAGCGAGAACGTCAAGCCGAAGCAATCAATCCTAGACGAGACGTACAACCGTCGCACAGGCGTCGAACGAACCAATGAATCAGTTAAGGACCGCGGCCTTGGGCGCACCCACGCCCGAGGCCGCGTTCACGCGCGAGCACAAGTGTTTCTCGCGCTGTGTCTGCGCCTCGTTGTCGCAATCACCAACTACGAACGTGGANGGCCGCGTTCACGCGCGAGCACAAGTGTTTCTCGCGCTGTGTCTGCGCCTCGTTGTCGCAATCACCAACTACGAACGTGGAGACAATCCGGGAAGTACCGTGATCACGGTGTGAGAAGACTTCTATGACACCCTCACCTACTTCTGCAAAGGTAAAAGGTACCCTGGAGTGAAATACTCTTCTCGACCACCATCCAAGGTATCAACCATCAGCATACCCTCCCAAGATGGATCTAACGACTTCCTCTTAGTATACGCCAGCTGTGGCGCCACAGAATCCCCTAGACCCCTCACATACAACGTCTTCTTTTCGGAATAGACCTCTTCATAGTCCACACCCGAGTCATCCAAAAACTTCGTGAGAACCTTCGTTACCTCGTGGTCATCCATGTTATCTGATTCAACTTGATCATACCTAATATAATACATGGGACTCAAACGAGTACAGCTATAACAGGACAATCAACATCCTATCAATTCTTCTAACGTCACTCAAGCTTGACCAACCAAAGCCGGAACCGGATTCACATTACTCTTCCTCTCCTGGATCAAGCCCACAGCCTCACAGACAGACATCGAATCGAGATAGAAGAAAACTAGCATGGGGTTAAAACACGGTCTCACAATCATTCTTCACGTGGGTCGTCAACAAGATACCAGAAAGCCGTGGGTTCATGAATGTATTCGATTTTACCTGCTGCATGAAGCTTATCAAGCCGCTTTCCGACTGTTGGGCGCGTTGAATCAAGCTCGTCGACAAGATATCCAGTCGTTGCGTAGCCATCGGTAGATGCGAAAACGTCTAGGACGTCGTGCATCAGTGGGTCAATTCGTAGAGTCACTTTCTGCACTGTAATTCGACCTTGGTTATAGTAACAGAGGTTACCACTTGTCTTTAATGGTCAAAAATACGGCTCCCCTTTACTATTCGTTAAGTATAAATATAGATCCTGCATATCGTAGAGTAAGCACGGATGCCTCGGAAAATCTCTGAGGCCGGTGCTGGCACACCGACCCCGTGCTGGACCTACCAGCACATGAGTATACAACCGCAATCCCACGAAACGGTTTCGGCTCACAGTCGTACCGACCATCGACCAGACTACCTTCTCGTCGGCATCGATACCGAGGACGCACATCCCCTCTACCGTACCACAGATGAAACCGTCCACGTCATCTCCGACAGTGATCGCACCCATCGCTACGACCTCAACACCGTCGATCAGCGTATCAACGACTGGATCGAATACGTCAAAGTCAAACGTGGCTTCCAGAGCCAACACCTCTACTCGAGTCTCACGAACTCACTCTTCGATGCATTCGAAGGTGACGACCAATGAAGGTCGCCACTACTCCCACGCAACTCCTCGAGGGATTCCCAGTCGGTCCCCAACCTACTGCGTGCCAACACTGCGGTAACACCCTCCAGGAAGGCGACCACGCAACCGTCTTCGCCGCCCGCCCAGCTGACTCCGACCAGTGGGCAATCCATCGCCCTTACTGTCCGACCTGCAGTCCCAACCCCATCCGCCACCCAACAGTCGGCTGTACGGAACTACTGGCCAAGTGCCGACTCGGCACCCGCGCTGATCTAGCCACCCAACAGTCCCGACTGGCCGTCATCGAACCTGAACTCAAAGACTCGAGTCCACCTACCAATAGGGCCACCGACCCACGGGCGATCCCCGTTCCGAACCGATGAGCCCCTGACCACGCATCACGCCGACAGCCCGTGAGCCACCGCGCTCAGCTGTCCGCACTCTCCACAGTCGCCTTCAGGACTCGATGGCACGCCCCCCCACCCAGTCAGCACGCCCACAGCGCACACTCGGACTCGAGGTGAGCCCACCGTGACCGACGCGGGACTTACGCCGACACAACAGCCCCCGCTCTCGCCGGCGGCCAGCCTCGAGATTGCTACCGAACCCGTTTCCGAACTCTGGATACAGCTATTCGACCAGCAATCGATCCGAGATCGATTCATTCGCGCCGTCCGCCGGTTCGCCGACGGCTGGACTGTCACCGAGTGTTACGAGGCCCTCGAGGATCAGCAGATCCCCTACTGGCTACGCTCGCGAATTTTAGACGTCGCCCGCGGGAACCGACGGGAAGCGTGGCGACTAGCTGCCGATCTCGTGCCGAACCTCGGACAGGGACACGCGAGTCTCGAGGACCTGTTCGCGACTGCCGACTTCTTCGCCACTAATGTCCCCGATGAGCAGCCACCGACGCTTGCGGTGACCATCGGCCGCGAATTCGAGGATGCCCCACGGCGCAAACGCGAGTCGATCTGCCGACTGCTTGCCGTCCTTGCGACCGGCTTCGAGATCCGCGTCGTCGCGAGTGGGCGCACTCAGCATTGGCTCGCTCGAGAGCATCGCGAAGAGTTGCCCGGCGTGAGCGAGTGGCGAAAGACACACCTTCCTACTGGGGACCGCGTCGACGAAGCACTCGAGGTGCTGGACCCGGACGGCCGCAAGGTCGAACTGCTCAGACAACTCGCCAACGAACCCGCCCAGACGCATTCAAGGCACGCACTGAGGGCGATGCACGACGTTGACCGCAGTCGGATCTCTCAACTTCTGGTCTCCGAGCAGAACTCGCTCACCGAGCTTGGACTGGTCGCGGAATTCGGACCAGCGGATGATCGGACTGTCGAGTTACTCGAGGCCGGTCAGCAGTTACTCGAGGAGCTGGACGCCCAAGTCGGCCGTCAGCAGGAACTGGTCGAGGCCGTGAGCGACACCGGAACGTCCTCCACACAGTGCCGTGTAACCCCGCGTACACGAGGGGAGGGGAGTGACGGCAGTACAGACGGCAACCCCTACCGGACGGCCTACCTCGACCGTCCAGGACATGCCGGTGCCATTGGATGTGGAGAGGCCGGCGACATCACCCTCGTTGAAGCGGCGTTCGAGGACCAAACAGATGCTCCGGACCACACTCGGTATGTGAGCTTCGACGACGATCGGGAGGAAGCCGTGGTTGCTGTTCGGGCGAGTGGGCCCCTGCAGTACGTGGTGAGTCTCGCGACGGCGTTAGCATCTCCCCGTTTGCTCAACCGAGTCCTCACCGATGGTCGCCTCGAGTCCCTGGAGGATCCGCCGACGATTCTTCGGAATGCTCGGTGTATCGGTGGACTCTCCAATGTAACCCTTGAGGATCCCGAAGCACTCCGTGAAGCGTTCATCGAGTGGGGGACCGATCTCGAGGATCTCACAACAAAACTCTCGGCCGGCGTGTACGAGGATCGTGATCGGTTCCGTGGATCGATCATGCGGTCGGCTCACGGGCTTGCTGGCTCGATTGTGCATCTCTTCGATACTCTCGGGATCGACGTCGTTCGCGAACTTCGAGTACCGTCCGGGCTCGACACGAGTTCGCTGAAGGAGCTCGCGACCACAATCAGCATTGCGACGGCAATTCAGTCGAAATACGGTGCGTTCGCCTGCTACCGGCAACTGTTCGAAACTCGAGAAGAAAAACGCCAGGGTGCGCTGTCACCAACAGTCGACGCCAACGATCCAGTGGGGACGCTCATTGGCTCCCTTGTCGTTCGTGGTGAAGACGTCCACCGACTCCGTCCCAAGCTCGAGCAATCGCTCGAGACGCCGACAGCGCTCGCTGAGGATTCTCCCGAGTTTGCAGTCCACGTCTCCCTTTCGGCGGTCGAGCGAACCGCCTACGCATCGGCTGCAACGCGAATCCTGCAGTCCAAGAATCTGCGACCGACTCGAGAGACAATCTCGTTGCTCCACGCATTGACCGGCTCACCGTACGCTGCTGCTCAAGCACTCCACCAACTCGCCGGCGAGGACAAGCGTCGAGAACTTCGTCCGGACGAACTCCGCTATGCGCTGGGAACGCTCAGGCCTGAACAGTTGCTTCCAGATCTCCCACCGGCAGTTGGTCGAATCGTCCAAGCGCTTCTTACCGCTGAGAGTTGGCTCTCACAACAGGAGCTTGCCGACCGTGCAGAGATTTCAACACGGACGATTCGAAACTATCGCGACCGACTTGAGGCGCTCGACCTCATCCGTGTTGATGAAAACGGGTATCGTCTAGCGGTATCGTTCCAGACTACCACTGAACGCCGCAATCCCATCGTTCCAACCGTCCTCGAGAAGAACCAGACGCACCTCGATGCAGCCGATGCATTGCTCGAGACGGTGCTCCCGCCAGATCGATACGGCGATCCCAACGATCCGCTCGGCAGCGCACTATTCTGGCCACCAGATCCAGGACGGTTACTCGATCATCCGATGATCGGCTCATGGATGCGATTAGCAGCTGCTCTTACAGCTACAAAACCCACTGAAGACAGCCGGGCGATTATGGGCCCACCGATTGAGCAGCAAGCGCTCTTACGTACGACTCCTACGTAGGCACGGTACCAGAANCCCACTGAAGACAGCCGGGCGATTATGGGCCCACCGATTGAGCAGCAAGCGCTCTTACGTACGACTCCTACGTAGGCACGGTACCAGAACACACGAGGGGGTCATAGAACGGTTCGCATACCCCTCTTCGACTACCCGACGAACGGTACGTACAGGGCAAGCAAATAACATCCAGCACAGAGAGTGTATTCGGCTGAACAGATTTTCAGCCACAAAAATACATCAGTTGGATGACCGCTAAAAGCGATCATAGGATATATATCTAAAGCACTCTACAATCAGCGTAAGGTGTCCATTTCCCACACCAACTGCTGGCGTTGGTATGTGTCACGGGAAGTGGACAGTATCGCGGTATAGGATCAGTCGGGCTTCCCCCGCCGGATACCACTGCGATGCTCATTTACTTCTTTGCTGTACCGCACTCCGAGTAACCACCACATCACCAACATCAATGCCAGCAGAAGACAACTTCACCGTCACGCCCTACGCTGTCGAAGGCGACATCGATTACGACCGACTCCTTGATCAGTTCGGAGCCGACCGTCTCCCTCCCGAACAGAAAGCTCGGTTTCCCGATCCCAGCCATCCGCTTGTCCGACGAGACGTGTTCTATGCTGAACGAGATGTAGACTCATTCCTCGACGCTGTAAACAGTGGCGAACCCCACTCAATTGTGACTGGACGCGGCCCTTCCGGGCCGATGCACATCGGCCACATCTTTCCCTTCTACTTCGCAAAATATCTCCAAGAACAGACCGGAACACTCGTCTATATCCCCTTCTCCGACGACGAAAAGTACTTTGTCAAGGATAAATCGTTGGACGAAATCAGTGACTGCACTCGCCAGAATCTCCGCGACCTCCTCGCTGTCGGGTTCGATCCTGAGCATACTCGCATTATAGTCGATACAGCAGACGCAGACGTGGTGTATCCACTCGCCGCTGCCTTTGCAAAGGACGTAACACAGTCAACGGTAGACGCGACGTACGGAGAACCTGAGAATATCGGCCTTTCGTTCTATCCTGCCGTCCAAGCTACTCATTTGCTTCTCCCACAACTCGTAGAAGGTCGCCATCCGACGCTCGTTCCGATTGCGGTTGATCAAGACCCTCACGTCCGTGTCTGCCGTGACATCGCGGCCAAGCAACGCTATGACGTGGCCAAGCCCGGTGCCTTACTCTCGAAGTTCCTCCCGAGTCTCGAAGGGCCGGGGAAGATGAGTACCTCCAGTGATGCTCCGAGTATCCTCCTTTCTGATGACCGCGAAACAGTAATCGATAAAATCCGCACACACGCCTACTCCGGTGGACAAACGAGTATTGAGGAACATCGATCAAAAGGTGGAAATCCGGAGGTAGATGTCCCGTATCTGTTCTTGTACTATTTCTTTGAGGAAAGCGATGAGCGGGTTGAACGACTCGCAGAAGAATATCGTAAAGGGACGCTGTTGAGTGGTGAAATCAAGGAATTAGCAGCAGAGCGTATCGCGGACTTTCTCGAAAATCATCAAGAGCGGCGAGCGGCGCTCGGTTCGCTTGAGGAGGAATTGTCTGGTTATCGGCTGACCGAAGCAGAGCGACAGACTGCACGAAGACGAGCAGGGTATCCTGACAACGCACTTTCGCAACACTAGGCGTCTCTGTCTGCCGTTTTTATTTCTACATCAAACTTGACTCGGCAAGATCATCCTCCAAGCATCTTGCTGAACAGATGTAATATACGCACATCTACGTAACGGTTGGTTCACCGAAATAGGGATGAAAACAACTCCATGAGAATAGTTCTATGACCCCCTCGAACACACAGAATGTCGCGGCGCTGAAGCGTGCTGGCGACCAAGACCTCGTTCATCCTAGCCAAGATATCAGGTACGTGGTCATCGATGATGAGAGTCCCCCACGGGAGCGTGTCGTCCTCGCCCATGAAGAGTCCGATACGTACGACTCGTCGTACTACAAAACCCAACTCCGTGCTGTCGAAAGCATTCTCTCTCCGCTCGGGTAGGATCAAACAGATATTCGTCAGGAACTCGCCAAGACACGGGAGCAGGATCTGACGGAGTTCACGGTTATTGAGCCTAGGTAATTAGCCATCGGAGGAAGTTCCGCTCCTGCTTCCGAACAACCTGGAGGATCTATGCCGACATAGTGATACAGAGGGACCCCCCCCTGTGTCCGCATAATCTTCTGAAGAAGGGCTGGGGATACCGTAAGAAAGGAACCCTCTCCCCCCACCGTGTCCGCATAAATTGCTCGGGGATGTTTAAGACAACGCTTCGTCCCCCCCCACCACGTCCGCATAATTTGGACGCAAGAGCGTCAGACGTTCCGGCTTACGTCGATTCTTCACTAGATGTGATTGATCTTTATTCGAAAATCGACCACTACGGACCGGCTAGTTTCTTTGTAACTTAGTTCTTTGCTTACCCTAGCCTTCTTACCGGGAGTTCGTGAGAGTATAGTTCTTGGTCCGAGATTATGCAGACGCAGTGGGGGGCGGGGGGATAAACCAATCCAGCTATGCGGACGCACTGGACGCTCCGGACAAGGGGGTTTTATGATCTCTGAGTTATTGGTTCCGGATAACATGACCGGTGATGAAACGAACTCGGGGAACCCCTACGGGACACTCGACAGCAATCCCTACAGTACGTCCGTTGAAGTCTTCGCCGATGAAAGTGTCCTAAAGGAAGATTGGCAACCCGAGCAGCTCCCCGAGCGGGAACCTGAGCTTGAGGAGATCAGGAACGCTCTCGCCCCTGCAACAAGAGGGGTGAACGCACACAACTTGTTTCTCTACGGGAAAACTGGCCAAGGAAAAACCGTGGCCATAGACCACGAAATCGAGTTACTCCAAGAGTATGCCGACGATAGTGACGATCTCAATCTAAGTGTCATCAAGACGAGTGCGAACAATCAAACAACGAGCTATCAACTCTGCGCGCATCTGATCAAGGAGATTCGTGGGGGGACGAAGAAGCCGAGTGGAATCGACCAGCAGTCAATGTTCGACCTCCTATACCAAGAAATTGGCAGTCTCGAAGACACGGTTATAATCGTTATCGATGAGATCGATGCTATCGGAAGTAACGACGAACTCCTCTATGAACTCCCGAGAGCACGGAAAAACGGTCACATCGAGGATCAATGGGTGAGTGTAATTGGTATTAGTAACAACCTCCAATTCCGAGATAATCTTTCGCCGAAGGTCAAAGACTCCCTATACGATTCAGAAATCGAATTTGCCCCGTACAACGCCAATCAGTTGACGACAATTCTAGAACGACGTGCGGAACGTGCATTCGTTGATGGTGTTCTCGATGGCGAGGTTATTCCCTTGTGTTCAGCGTTCGCTGCCCAAGACGAAGGCAGTGCTCGACAAGCTATCCGTCTCTTGTATAAGGCGGGCGAGTTGGCGCTCAATCGTGACGACGAGGCCGTAGATGAGCAGCACGTGCGCGAAGCTCGCGATATCCTTGAACGGAAACGGATCGAGGAAGGGATGCGTAGTCTGACGACGCAGGATCAGTTCGCACTTCTCTCCGTCGTGGCACTCGAGATTGACGAAGAGACGCCGGCCCGGACGCGTCAAGTATTCCAGAAGTACAAATCAATTGTTGATAGACTCGATGGGAACCAACTCGTTGAGCGCCGCGTCCGCGACCATCTTCAAAGCCTCGGGATGCAGGGATTTCTCCTCGCTGAAACCCGAAACACGGGGATTCAGGGTGGATCTCACTATCGATTCGAGCTGAAAACAGACCTCGAAGCTACTCTCGATATCCTTGGTGAAGACGGCCGCATTGATGATGTCGTTGAGGATCTAGTCGATATTGCGTCTGCGAAGAGACTGATGTAATATCGCCGCTTCCGGCACTGCTAGATGATGAATATTCGCGCACGCGAAGGTCGACCTAGATACCACCACCAATGTCCCTCACAAGAGTGTTCCCATATTCTGCTATTATCACAAAGATATAATATCCTCTAAGGGAGCTANCGACCTAGATACCACCACCAATGTCCCTCACAAGAGTGTTCCCATATTCTGCTATTATCACAAAGATATAATATCCTCTAAGGGAGCTATCTCGAAGACAGGGATGCAATCTCAACCTGAAGTAGATCCAAGATGGGATGATCCAAACTCATACGATGAAGATCTCCCACCAGACTGGGATGCACGACGCCGACGCGTCTATCGGCGCGACGACTGGACATGTCAGGAGTGCGGTCGTCAGAGTGGACCACATGCAAACGGAGATGGTGTTCGGCTCCATGCTCCCCACATGTCGCCGCGATCCGAGGGCGGTTCGAACGCCCTCTCAAATCTCACTACGCTATGTGAGCCGTGTCATGATGACACCCACGAGCATGATATCTTCGGCGATGACTGGGTTGGTGAGCCGGATCGGGGACGCAGCCCAGAAACCTCTACCAGTACGGGTCGAGCTGGGTATGCAATTGCTGCAGCTGTTGGGTTGTTCGCCGCCATCAATCTCTTCTTGATTACGTTTGCCATCGAGGCTCTCACCGAGCTTTCGACGCCCGAACTCGTTGGCGCGTTTCTCCTTACCTCGATCGTGGTCGCCGGGTTGACAATTATCATTCCAACGAGGATCTGGCAGGCTAACTCGGTTGCTCTTGGTCTCTATGCTCTCGGTGTCTGGGGATCAGATATGCAGGCCACCGATCCTGGCGGGATCTTCTTCCTTTCACTCGCAGCGATACCGTGGCTATTCCTTTCAGCTGGCCTCTTTTTCAGCAAGATCTGATCGCATCTCCAAACTGTGCGATACAGACAAACCATACAAAATAGACAAGATATGTAAGCCGTACAAAATAGACAAGACATGAAAATCATACAAAACGGACGAGACGTACAAAATAGACGGTCTACTGAGTGCGAAAGCGAATCAGAGAGGAGCTGCCGACAGATATCGAGACATCACGAGAAGAGCGGCCCGATGTTCTCGAGGAGCTTTAAGAAGTCGTCTGTGAAGACAGAGTGTGAGGGAAACACTTACCGGGTCTCAAGATAATCGATGAGGCAATCAGGTCGCGGCACCGAACGGTGGCGTCGTGACTGTTCGAGAAGTAACGTCCGGGGGGCTGCCNGGGTCTCAAGATAATCGATGAGGCAATCAGGTCGCGGCACCGAACGGTGGCGTCGTGACTGTTCGAGAAGTAACGTCCGGGGGGCTGCCACCCCCCGAAGTATGCGTCCACGAACCACAACGCGGACAACGGAGTTCGGAGTGAACTTGCCGACGACGTGATGTCGTCTACTTGGTCCTTGAACGGGCCGAGTAAAAGACTTTTCGTCGGCGGTCGCTGTCTGCAGTGTTGATTTGGGCGCGTTAACCCCCCAAACCACAGAAATGACGGACACGCGAACGACGGCAACGGACGAATCGGACACGAACAACCCAGCTTCAAACAAAACTACCGATCGAATCGACTGGAGCGTCCCGAAGAACCCGTGGAACGATTTTCAGGACCATCTCTCTCAGAATCGGACGAGTGTTCGGGCTTACGAACGGCCAGAACTCGAGCGCGCAATGATCGAGTACACTGATCTTGACAACTCTCCCGAGTCGACCATCGACCGGCTTGTCCGAGCTGCCGGACGGCGACCGAAAGATATCGAGGACAGCGAACCAGTTACCAGCGACTCACTAGCGAACGAGGATCGAGTGAGAGTACAAAAGGGGGTCGACGCTGACATCGCGAATGGGTTCCGAGCGAAGGTGGAGCAGAGCGATGACACATACGGTGTCGAGCTCGGTCGGGCACTTCGGAAGTACCTCGAGGACGATCGTCAATCCCGTCTCAATCGGAAACTTGACCGGATCGCCGACGACGCTGAAGGTCTACTCTCGACATTGGCCGACTCAAACAGCGACGGGCTCTCGAGTGTTGAACGAACGACGATCACGATCGTGAACGAACTCCCCGACGTGTTCGATGGCGAGACGCTCGAGAAGGCTATTTGTAAGCATGCTGGACGTAGCGATAGCCCGGCAAAGCAGACTGTCGAGGAATACCGTGAGCGCGTAATCAACCACCTCGACGACGATGTCAAGCGATACGACGATGAGGACGGTACTACGGAATACCTCCCACCAAAAGTCTGGAGACAGAAAATCGTCGGGGATGTGATCGACGCTCTCGGTGGCGACCGATCTCTTAACACTGCGCCGGCGTTCGACCGCGCCGATGCTTGCCGTGCACTTGACGCGAATGGGATCGAGGTTTCCGAGAACAACCGCGAGCAAGTCAATGCGTTCGTCGAGCAACTGATCGATCGGCTCGGGTTCGAGTACGACGGAGACACTGATGAGTTCCGTGATCCGGAAGATGTCAACGACACGAGCGACCCCGTGGAGGAGTCCGAATCCGAGCCCGAGACGGCAGATAGTGAGGACACTCATCAGAACAGCGACGATCTCGAAAGCAATACTGAACCAGAGACACCAATCGAGGAAACCAGATGGTTCTCTGAGGTTGTCGAATCGATCGTTGATGCAGATCGAAATCTCGTCGCGCTCTGGGAATCGATGGATATCGAGTATGCTCGCGAGTCGATTGCCGATCAGATCCCCGACGCTCAGCCAGATGCAACCGCGGGGAGTGTTGCTCCGGAAGAGATCGACGCTGTCGCCGATGAAATCGGACTCACGCTCGAGGAGTGCACAGAGATAGCGCGAACTGACAACGGAAGACAAGTGGCCACTGACGGCGGTGTAGTGAGCGAATAGTCCACACTCAAACAGGGCCGAGAGATAGGCCGATAGACGAATGTATGGACAACACGTTTCGAGAAGATCGTGATTTTTCGGTTAGCGTCAGCTACGTCTCTGCTCTGTTCCCGAGACCCTCCATATTGATAGCAAGGGGGAGAATTCCTCTCTGCTGAGCGAGTGGAACGACGTCACCTCGAGAGCACGATGATACGAGTGAAGAACTCATCATCCAGATTCTGGAAGATGGAGAAGTCATTGCGGAACAGTCGACGACCGCGAAATACGGCGTCGCGCAGACCACTCACTCTGACTTCTGAACTCCACAGGAGCTTTTGTGCGGAGTGCTTCGAAACGGGAAGTCGTCAGGGCTCCGATTGACCTTGAGCGAACCTCGATTTTCTTTAAGTGGTTCTGGCTACAAGGTAGAGATATAGCAGGGGAGTCGTTTTTGTGCTTCTCAATTCGGTAGCGTAGACTGTCGTCACTGCTCGAGGTTTACCTTTACTCACCGTTTATTGAAAATCAGAGATGCGAACTGTTCTATGGCCCCTCTTAGCTGATTGTCGAGACGAGGAGTTTTTTCTTCACCTGGAGATCTGAGAGTGAGGGCGACACGAGGATAGGCACCGGAAACAGCGGAGAATAGCGAGTACACAGTTGTACAGGACGAAGATGGACAGAAGAAAGACCTGTGCTCCAGCACCCTACCCTCACCAAGTTAGGGTTTTGGTGGTTTCACCACACCCCCACCCTAACTTACTGAGGGTAGGGTAGGGGGGTGCTGGAAGCCAGCACCCCTTTTGCTGTTTTGCTTTTCAGCAACAGCACCCACAGCCGTTCTATTGGCTATTTACCTAGGAGAGTCTTCCCGTCGGACTCGTTCGGAAAGACTCTCGAAGAAAAAACGTCTCTCAGAAAACGTCGGAAAGACAGCTATGACACGGTCACCAGTAGTGCGGTTCAGCGGAGCCATCAACTCTAATTCACTCAGCGTGGAATTCTTGAGCCGGACTAAACTCAGTGAGTTCCTCGATTCGAGTCTCGAGATCATCAATCTCCTCACGCAGTTCAGCGGCCTCTGGCTCGTCACTGGCGGCTAACTGCTCTTTGAGACCTTGGAGTCGCGTCTCTTTGTGCTCTTCATCAACGTCGGCTTTCCGGACGTATTCTCGATCTTCGATCTCGTAGACATCGCTTCGACTCAGTTCAGTGACCTCGAGGGCTTCATCGACCTTACTGGAATCAACGCTGATGACACGTTTGCGTGGGATCCCAGCGTCCTCGAGGGTTGCCAGTACCTCCTCTTCGTCGCGCAATGATTTGTACGTCCGACTAGTCCGTTGGACAGATCCGAATTGCGCGTGAATAGGCTGATCGTGATGAACCCGCTCAAGCAAGACGTCAGCAACATCTTGGCGGAGGTCATCGGCATTCCGCTGGACGTCAGATAACAGCGTATAGAGGTTCACCAGTGTGGATGTCTCTTGTCCACTAAGATCGGTTACATCGTGGCGCTCGAGTGCATCAGTAAGGAGGAGTGCGTCAGCATAGATGGAAAGGTCGGGTTCTGTTCGTTCAGTCTCTGTTTCGGTTTCTGGAGCTTGGACGAGCTGGGACGGACCTGGGTTCTCGCTCTCTCGGATCAGCCCCTCGCGCTCATCAATCTCGAATCTGGGGTGGAGACTCAAGACTGCCGCATAGGGTTCGGCGTCGGGGGGCAATCGTTCGAGGTCGAATGTATCGGCTGCATCTCCAATTCGGCGTGCAAGCGTCTCGAACTGGTTACGCTGGAGTGGTCGCTTTTCCTCAGAGTCCGAGAACTCGATGACGATCCGATGCTCCTGGACATCGACGATGTGAAACGGCTTTTTCGATAAGGGTGTCACCAGTGTCGCCTCATCCCCTAACGCCTCACACTCCTCGAGCAGATTACTCCAGGTCGACTGAAACGTCATTAGTCGTGGATAGGGTCCCAACACCGAAAACTCTGCCCTCACTGCTGCTCGTCGATGAATTCAGTCTCTCTTACCTAGTTCTCTTGCTCGCTTTTGGGAGTCCACCACGCGGGGGGAGACATGTTGGCGTGGAGTAGGTCGCAGTGGCGATGTATACGGTGGAGAGGNCTCCACTGCCACCGCTATACGATTTTGATCTCCCATTACAGATTTTGACAGTTATCCTGTCTTTTATATCTGGCCGATACAATACGGTTTGTATGGACGAGACAGCCAAGATTAGTGTAGCTCAGCAGAAAGGTGGCGTCGGGAAGACAACGGCAGCGATCAATGTCGCTGGCGCGCTTAACCAGCGTGGTCGGGATGTCCTCTTGGTCGATATCGACCCACAGGGGAATGCAACGGAAAACCTGGGGATGCCAGAGGTCTACGATGACGAGCCCCCGACGCTATTCGATTGTCTGACTGATGCGGAGATGCGCTCGCACGTGACGGAGATCGTCCGTGAACACGAGGAGATGGATGTCATCCCGAGCAATATCGATATGACCGCGGTCGAGCCAGAGCTTACGCTTTCGCGTCGCAGCGGAGAGCAGCTCGATGCCGTCCTCGAGTACGTCGCGGATGACTATGACTACGTCATCATCGACTGCCCGCCTAATCTCGGGAACCTCACGGACAACGCATTGTATGCGGCCCAGAATATCCTTGTGCCAGCGCTGGCGGAGTCGACCAGTAAGCGTGCGTTCGAACTCCTGTACGATCATGTCGACCTCCTCGAGGCGGATTACGAGATCGAGATCAACGAGGTTGGCGTCGTTGTCAATCGAATTGACGTCCGGAAGAACCAGGCCCAGCAGATGGTTGAGTGGATCAACGAGGCCTACGACGATGTCCCTGTCTGGGAGATTCGTGAACGGGCGGACATCCAGTATGCTCTCGAGAACGGCACTTCGATCTTCGAATACAACGATGAAGCTGACGTTTGTGAGGCCTTCCTGAACATCGCAGAGAGTCTCGATTCGCAGTTTGGATTTGCGTCACCGTCTGACTCCGGGGTGGTTCAAGCATGAGTGATCGTGCGAGTCGGCTCCGTGAACGACGGAACCGGTCCAAGGAGAAAGTCCAATCGCAGGCTGCGTCTGAATCGGGTTCAGAAGATCGAAGGCCCGAAGAGTCTGAAGAATCAAAACCATCCAAGACGTCCAAAACGGAAAAGACATCCAAGACAGACGAGACGGGCAGCTCGCAGGAATCGACGTCGCTCAAGGATGAGCAGGTCGGCACCTACCTCTATCTCCCAGAGGAGCAGCGAGACGAGATGAACTTTCGCTACAAGATGATCTCTGCAGAGTATGAGCGAGAGTTCGGTGAGAGTCTCGAGAANGAGGAGCAGCGAGACGAGATGAACTTTCGCTACAAGATGATCTCTGCAGAGTATGAGCGAGAGTTCGGTGAGAGTCTCGAGAAGAACCGTCACTACTACCCGCTCGTGATTGAGTATGGCTTGGATCGCCTCGAGGGTGCCACTCCTGAGGAGGTCCAGGAGCTGCTCGAGGGGCTCGACTACTGAGGCAGTGTCGGCATCCCCACGGGAGGAAGAAGTCAAAGTCACTCAAGAGAATTCGGTGAACAATCGGAGCTGATTCAGCTGTTGGTTGTTTCCTCAAGGTCGTCATTGGTGATTGTAGAGAAGGATGTTCCACCACATCTACAGCCATTTCGAGCTCCAATTGGGAGGATTTGCCCATCATCCGTGGTTGTGGATGCATATACGCTCCCACAGTAATCACAGGTGGCCAAGTGAGCTTGCTATCTTTTATCCGACATAATTTCCTCTCTCTACCACACCAACACACTTGAATTCTACAGGTGCAGTACGCGTCCTCGTTGGTCATTCTATAGACGTAATTATGCCCTGGCTGAGGTGGTAATCGCAAGACGGCACCAAAGCGTCCAGATGTCCGAATTTACTCCGATGTCGTCTGGCGATTCAATAGTGCATCTTAAAAACAGGTGAGTGAATTCGAGCAGCGCGGTGAAACTCCCTGAGTGAGCTAGAGGTCGCGGGGTTGGACAGTCCTTCGGTCGTTCGCCTCAGCACGCTGGTCAGCCTCGTCGAGTAGCTCAGTAACTTCGTCGTCGAGTGCCTCGTAGAAATCTGCCGCAACGTTGTAGTCGTCAAGCGCTTCCTTCACAGCCGCTTTAACAATCAGGTCTGCCATACGCTTGGTGTGTTCTCTCGTCTTCTGTATAAATATACAGGGACCTCACTGTAGAAGTGCATACCCGAGAATCTGTCCCGCGATCTCGTGAGCAAGAGCGTCGTTTCGTGCCACACAGCCCCTGGCAGGAGTGAAAGTTTCGGGTCCTACAGATGAGCGTCGAAGGTTTCCTCTCCGGATCCGTCGATAGTACGGCTCGATCCATCTCCCCTGACAGAGCTGGACCACTCGCCAGAGTAGTAGACCCGGACCGTGTAGTCCTCGGAACTCGAAGAGTCGCTTTCCTCTTGAGCGCTGTCGTCGTGACCGGCCTCGAGGGCGTTCCGGATCGACGTGGGCCGTCTCGTTCTCGTTCCTGTCCCCCTCCAGGCATCCTCGTGATCGGCGTCTTGATCCCCCACCAAGCCGTTGTTCCCTCGAGGCCGTTGTGTTACTCTTCACCAGGCTGTCGTCGTCCTCCAGGTCGTCGTCGCTCTCGTTCGCTCGAGGAGTCACTCCCGCCGTCTCGAGTTATAGATTTTTCGAGATATAGTGGATATCGCTTGATCCCCTGGCTTGCCCTCCCGGCGGTTGTTACAATGCCTATTGTATTCGGTAGTCGCGGATATGCTTCGATTATAAGTTAGATTTATGCGTCTATGACTCATTATGAGTCCCATGAGCGATAGTAAGCAATCCGAGAGATCGGTGCCGATAGGGAAGATCAAGGACCGGCGTGAGTCGTTGCTCAGCGCGCTCGAATTAGCCGGCGGGGAAGCAACCACGCCGACCCTTCGAGAGAACGGCGATGTCCCTCGAGGGAGTATCAATTACCACCTGGAGCTGCTTGAGGAGTGGGGAGCGATCATGCGGGTCGGCTCGGAGCAAGTCGGCGGCGGAGAGAAAGCCGTCGTTTGGGCGATCACCGACGAGGGGCGGGACGCCCTCGAGGAGATTCGGGAACGGGACGAAAGTCCGCCATCGGCTTCCGAACTGGAGGGTCGGGCCGATCTCCTCGAAGCACGGGTGAAGCGGCTCGAGGCGACGTTTAACAAGTTCGCCTATGTGGTCAACCAACATGAGGAGGAACTCGACGTAGTGGATAGTGGGGAGCTCGAGGAGTTCGACGAGGAGTTAGAACGGCTCAATGAGGAAGTGGATCGGCTCGAGGAAGAGATCTAGAGCGCGTCGAGAACCGTACTGCTCCCGTCGCCGTCGTCCTCTTTTTCACTCGGTGCGTGGGGTCCGTCGTCGCTGTCGTCCTGGAGCTCGTCGCCGGCGCCGTCCTTCTCGTCGTCTTCGTCGTCGGGCCCGTCGTCGCGATCGCCGTCGCCGGATCCGATCGCCTTGAGGGGAACGGTCATGTCGCGGATGTAAACCTCGAGGTCTCCCGGGGTGAGCGTCTTATCGTCCCCGGTTGACGGAACGACGACGATGTACCAGCCGTCGCCGGGCTCGGGAACCTCACCACTGTCGAACTTATATTCTGGGATAATCGGCGTCTTGACCGTACGCATGTCGTCGGTGGCCTCGTCGCCGACGGCCGGGTACTGATTGGCGTCCTCGAAGATACTCGCGGCGTCAGGGAACCGAGCATGCACGTTGCCGGCGCCGTCCCGAAGGATGTACTCGCCGGTCTCGTCGTTCCGAACCCACACGTCCTCGGGGGCACCATTGCGATAGACTCTTTCGCCGCCGATACCTAAGGGCCGAAGGTTGTAGAACCGGGTTTCACTATCGACCGAATGCCGTTCGCGAGCGCCTCGAGGTTCCTTGGCGAGCGTCCGCCAGACATTATCAGCGACGTCCTCGCGGCACAAGAATAGACACGTCTTGTTATCGGCCGCGGCGCTTGAGAGGTTGCGGATCGTCTGACCTTGTTTCGTTGATCCGGTCGACTTCTCGGCTTCGAGGATCGCCTCGCGCCCGTTCGTGAGCGCGTCGATCGTCGGGTGATCTTCACGGAACTGCTCGAAGGCTTCGGCGATCGCGGCGGGATCGGCACCATCCTCGATCTCGAGCAGTGGCGTCGGGTCGGCGGTGCCGTCCGGCAGAGGCTTGTCGCCCTCACCCTGCTCGGCGATCGTGACGTCAAGACCGAGCTCATTGAGTGCGGGATATGCGTCCCGGAGCACGAGCGAATGCAGCGCCCCGCCGGCGCTCTCGTCGTCGCCGACGTCTTGGATGCTCGAGACGACGTCCTCCTCGACGGATAGCCACAGCGCGCCGTCTCGTTCGCTCTCGGTGAGCTTCGAGTCGGGGATCGGCTTGAGGATATTGCGCCAGAGCCGTTCCCTGGTATCGATCATGTCCGCTTCGAGGCGATCGGCCACAGCGCCCCGAATCGCGTCCTCGCACGCTTCGAGCGGGACGTCCCGGTCGTTGCCCTCGGATCGGAGCGCGGCGTCGTATACGATCTTCGCGACATCGTCCTGAAGCTGCTCGTCGGTAGCTGGGGAAGCAATGTCGTCGCCGTAGAAGTGACTTTGAGCGGCCTGCTCTTCGGCGGTCTCGAGTGGGGCCCCGTACCGCTCCATGGATTCTTGCTTGAGCTCCTCGAGCTCGTTGTCGGTCCGGCTCTCGTCGCCGAGGACGTCCTCGCGAACCTCTCGGATCGGCGGGAACGTATCGATAAGCGTCCCTATGTCCTCGGCTTCGTTGGTGTACTGAACGAGGTACGCCGAGTATCGAGTCACGTTCTCCAGGTCTTCGGCGTCGGTCTCCCGATACTGAGAGGCTGCATATTGACTCGAGTTGCCAGGCATTTTGAACGAGAGCCAGATATCGACGTTATCCTGAATCGCGTCGCGAACGGCCGGCGCGTCCTTGAGCTGGTTGGCCGGACTCTGACAAGCGAGCGTGCACCGATACCCGAGCCCGCCCCCTTGGGAAAGGATGTGCGGGAGCATGGACTCTCCCGTCGTGAAGTTGTGGACC
This sequence comes from Natronococcus jeotgali DSM 18795, assembly GCF_000337695.1. Classification (GTDB taxonomy): domain Archaea; phylum Halobacteriota; class Halobacteria; order Halobacteriales; family Natrialbaceae; genus Natronococcus; species Natronococcus jeotgali. The sequence continues at coordinate 5,785 of NZ_AOIA01000008.1, read as the reverse complement.
TCGTCGCCGATGAAGTGAAACGGCGCGTCGTTCTCCGAGAGGAGTTTCGCGAGATAGGTTTCGGCCATATAGGAGTTGGTGAGCGCCGTTACCTCCGTATGACCGGCGTACTCGGGGAAAATCAGAACGATCCACTTGCCGTTATCGACGGCGTCCTGGATCGAGAAACTCGGTTCCCGAGCGGAGATCATCGAGCGAATACTGTCGGGTTGAACGTATTCATCGAATCGGCCCGCGAGAGGGTTGAGATCGATATTATCATCCTCGGCCATGCGTTCGGCAGCTTGACCGATAAACGCGAGCCGATCATCATCCATCCATTCGGAGAACTGCTCGAAGTTGCCCTTATAGGAGGCCGCGGCGGCGAGATCGAGGAATGTGCACGTCCGATCGGACTTGAGCATTCCTCGAGCGAGCGTCCGGGTCACTCGCTTCATAACGGAGCCGACGTAGTTATCCGAGCCTCCAGCCTCGGCGACCATCATAGTCGCGACGTCAGCGACGGCGTTTGTGTAGGAGTCGAACGCTCGCGTTCCCGGTTCGATATGACTCGGAATCTCGAGCATATTGAACCGGGGAATATTCTCGTTCTTGTCGTCGAGGTCGACGACGATGAGATCCTCGTTCGGGCGATCCTCCGGCCACTCGGCGATAAACTCGTNCCGGGGAATATTCTCGTTCTTGTCGTCGAGGTCGACGACGATGAGATCCTCGTTCGGGCGATCCTCCGGCCACTCGGCGATAAACTCGTCGCCGTCCTGGCCCTTGGGGTCGACAATAATCCCGCCCTCGTTATCGGTCTCCGGATCGTCGGTGAACCGTCGCATAGCCTGCCCCGCGAAGTTGGTAAGAGCAACCGTCTTCCCCATGCGAGTCCGGCCGAACACGCCCTAGTGAGCGTTGAGATACTCGTCGTAAACTCCGGCCTCAATCCCATCTTTCTGGCCCCACCCGTACCAGTACGGATCGCCGACGTCGGCCGAGTCGATCATCGCAACTTGCTTCTCGGCCTCCGAGGCCATCTCGCTCACACCGGCGCTCTCGAAATCAAATCGGGGAGTTCCCGGCGGAACGCCCTCTCCGGGCTTTGAAAGCGCCCAGTTGAAGTTTTGCTGATTGATCTCAGCGTTCGGGATATGGACGAACCCGGCGACCTCAGCTTCGGACTTGATAATCCCGCGATCCTCCCATTCACGGGTAATGAGCCGATCGAGACCGTCGCGGAGATCGGAGCCTTTCAGCGGGATCGGCTCGAATTTCTGTTCGGTGGCCGTCTCGTAGTAGTTTTCAAACTGGGTGGCGGCCTTCTTGACTCGCCGTCGGGCAACTTGCTCCTCGCTCGAGACGGCGAAGATACGGATATTGACGTTCCAAGCGCGATCTCCGTGTTGATCGCGAACGATCTTAGCGGCCTTTTTCTCGATATCGGAAGGGGGATGCTCGACTCGAGTCGTCGTGAATAGCCGTCGCTTTTTCTCGTAGCGTGGTTGCTGGAGGTTGTGAGCGATCGTATCGATCCCGGGCCCACCGTTGACTCCGTGCACCCAGTCGCGCGGTTCCGGCCGGAAGACGACTTGCATGAGGACGTCGGCGCTCGCTTCGCCGTCCTTCTTTGAGTCCTCGATCGCGCTCGTGATCCCACCGAACGGGTCGCGTCGGAACCCTTCGAGCTCGAGGTTCTTGATCGGATAGAGGGTATAGAGGGAGAGATCGAGTTCGGCCCCGGCGACGTACTTCTCGGCGTCGAATGAGAGCGTCTCGACGGGAGCCTGTTCGATCAGCGCGTTCGGGTACTTGTCCTGGAGCTGGCTCTCGAAGCTATTCGCCCACCCCTCGGCCGGGACGTACTGAATATTCATCCGCTCTCCCGTGTAGCGAATTTCGAACGAGTGAGCTGCCGAGACGTTCTTACGGTCTCGGAACCCCGCGCGTTCGACCTCATAGATCGACTGCATGAAGTCGCGGCCGCTCTCGATTCCTTCGTTATCCTTGAACGGCCGTACCCGAATCGCGGGCCGGTCGTCCTCGTCGGGGAAATCGCCGCGAAGGCTCTCGGCAAGTTCGTTGTCGAGTTCGATCGAGCCGAACTCTGAGAGCTTTACCGCCCGATCGTCTCGCTCACTATCCTTCCGTAGCGTCCGGGGGTCACTTCCGAAGAATCCCATGTTAGTAATCACTCCAGTTGCGGCGAACGTAGTCGTCGAACGACCCATGCTTTCGAGCGGTGTAGTTGAGCACGAGGTCCTCGAAGGGAGCAGCCTCGACATACGTCGGGAACCAGCCTTGCTTATCCTGGAGTTGGAGAAGACACTCCGAGAATCCGCGCCCGGACTTTCCCGTCACAAGTTGCTCTTTCACTTCTCTCGCTTGCTTGTCGTTGAGGCCGAACTTACGGAGTGTCTCGAGGTCGACTTTGGGAGTCCGATACAGCTGAATGGTCGAACACTGCGCCGTGATCTTGTCTTTGCTCGAGTCGGCGCCGTCGTCGCTCACGAACTCGCTTGGGTGCTGGGAGATAAACCACATACAGGCCTCGTATCGAGCCCATTCGCGAGCGGCTTTCTCGAGCCACGAACTCATCTCATCGCTGTGGAGGAGAAAGTGCGCTTCGTCGATCATAAAGACGCTCTCGCCTTGCGCTCGCTTGATTTTCTCCGAGACTTGGCCGAGCATGAGCTGGAGCATGGCCGACCTCTCGGCGTCGCTCTGGCCCTGGAATTGCTGGAGATCGAGGTAAGCCATGTCGACGTCCGGATCATTGAGGCCGGTCGACGTCTCCCCGACTAGGTGAGCGTACTTTCCGTTCTCATTGAATCCCGAGAAATAATCGAGGAGTTGGCTCGCGTGTTGCACCTTCTCGTTGGCTTCGGCCTCATGGCCGGTGTGGGTGAACTCGTGCGGGTCGTCGAGCATATCGCCGAGGACGTCGAGAAAGTCCCGAACGGTCGGACTCTCGTTCGCATGGCTCTCGAGGTCGTGTTGGTAGATCCCTGCTCGAGCATAGGTCTCCTCGAGGGCCTCCTCGATCGTTGAGGTAAACTCCCCAGGTTTGACTCCCTGGGATCGAAGAATCCCCGCGAAGAATTGAGACGCCTCGTCGATTTTCATGCGGTAGGGATCAATCTGTCCGCTCGACTGCCGGAGCCGTTTGGAGACCGGCTGAATGTCGAGCGGGTTGATCGTATCGCTGCCGTCGACGACAATATGTTCGCCGTCGCAAAGCTCCGTGAGGCCCTCGAAGCCTCCCTGAGTGTCGCATACGATGAGCGTGCGCTCATCGTTCTCCAGGAACCAGCGAGCGGCCGCTTTCGTCGAGCCGTAGGTCTTGCCCGAACGGGACTGGCCGATCGTAATGATGTGCGGCGCAGCTCCCCGGTTGAACGGATCGGCCCGAAGTAGGCTCCCGTTGTGCTCGTTTCGGCCCCAATCCATCCCACCGTCCTCTTGGACGGTCTCCGTGCACGGCGGGAATAGCGCGCCGATCGTTCCCCCAAGAACGCGAGTCGTTTTGTCGACGTCGGTGGCCTCGTTGTACCAATCGCGGCCGGTAGGGGAGGCACTCTCGAAAGCCTCTCGCTGCCGAGTCGTCGGGGGGAGCGGGATCATGTCCGCGGGCGCTCCGGAAAGCGTCTTTTTGACTCGATCGGAACTGTCTCGGAGCGCCTCCATCTTTGCGCCCTCGAGGCCGTCGATCCCTTGAGCGCGTTCGTCAAACTCCTCGAGCGCCTTGAGGGATCCGGCGCGAACGGTGACGTACCCGTTCGCTCTCCAGGATTGTGTCGACGTTGATCGGAGCATTTCGTAGTACATATGGTACGCGTCCGAATCGGTGTGGACGTCGTCGGCCGTCACGTCGCCGTCCTCGAAGCGTTCGGAGGCCTCGGCACCGATCGCCGCTCGATCGTTCGCGAGCTCGGAGATCGTCTCTTTCTTCGGCTCCGGTTCGAAGTGAAAGGTCGTATGGAGGTCGACACCGCGCATGGTATAGAGATCCTCGAGAAAGAGGCTCTCGGGAGCGACGGGCCACTCGGAGATCCAGTAGGTCTTCGCATACTGTTCGCCGACCTCAACGTAACTCCGGTGGACGTCGAAGTGACTCGGCGAGAAAGCCGTCGTCGTCCCTGATTGCACGTCGCTGCCGCCGTCGGCCGCGGCTCTCGAGCGAGTGTCTGAGTTGGGATCGATTGCGGCCTTTGCGTCCTCGTTCCCTGGTTGATCGGCCTTCCATTCCGGCTCCTCCGAGTGATCCGGGTCGCGAAACTTCTTGTCGCCGGGCCATACCGACGGCCCGGAGTGCGTCCGTTTGAATGCGTGCTGGAGCTCGTCGTCCGGGGAGGTCTCCTGTCCGGTCCAAAACGAGAGGAGGAGACAAGCGTGCTCGTCGGGGCTAATTCGCTCTCCGGTCACTCCGTCGACCGCGTTCACGAGATCTCCCTCGATCGTGTTGAGCCGGTCCTCGAGCTCCTCTTTCATGAGACGGCGACGGCGGCGCTCCTCACTCCCCGAGAGCGGGTTAATCGGATCGAGGTAGGAACGGAGTCCGTTCGACTCGCTCTCTCGGCGAGAGAGTTGTCTTTCTACCTCGCCGGGGGAGACATCGACGACGACGTAATGACTCCATTCGCGGGCGTCCCAGGGAGGGACGTCGCTATTCTTGTACCACTCAACGAGATCGAGCAGATACTCTTTGCTATATTGGTCGGCTCCGGTCTCCGAGAGATCCTCGAGAGTTCGATTCTCGTAAGCGGCCATGAGCTCGTCAGGATCCGGACGGCGAGTCGTCGAATGGAACCGGAACCCAAAGTCCCGAATCTCCTCATCAATTACGCGGCCGACTTGGTGAGCTATCTGGTTGCGGACGCTCTCCTCGAGTTGGTACGTATTTCGGCCCTCGAGACGGACGAGGCCAACGAGGCGGCCGTCATCCATCTCTGCTGTTCCGTCCGCAAAGATCCGCTTGACGCCGTGTTCTCGCTTCTGCTCGAGTTCCTCGTGACTCCAGGGGAGCGCCCGCTGGAGGCCGTGATAGCTGAGTCGGTTCTTGACCCGCTCGCGCGGGGAGTTGTACCATCGCGACGTTATCCCGAGCTGCGCTCCAATCATGGTTGCTCCGAGGCCCGCGAGGCCTGGAAGAGCTGCGGGGATCGCACCGTAGCCGATCCATACGTAAGCACTCCCGAGCATGAGTGCGCCGCCTGGAGCGAGCATGAGCGTCTCTTTGAGGTCGAACGGGCCGAATATCTCGTTCGACGTATCGATGTAGGGGAGCGTGATTCGAGAGCCGTTGCGTTCGATCTCTGTGGTTTCGTCGGACATTGTTTTGCTTGATATCGTAGGTCAGTCGTCGGCGCGAGTCTTCGAGGCTCGATCGGCGTTGCGCTTGCTCTGCATGAGTGAGAGCGTACTCGAGGAACGGGAGCTGGAGTTGGAGGAGCTCGACCCCCCTCCGAACGAACCGACCGATCGAGAAGAGCTCGAGGCCGATTCCTTCGAGGAGCCGGAGTACGCTCGTTGTTTGACGTTACCTCGAGACTTCGACGGGGAGGGAGTGTCCGTTGTCCGGCTCTCCTGGAGCCGAGAGCGGAGTCGAGACGCTCTCGAGCGGGCTTTGCTGGCCGCTTGTGTCGAGACTCCGCTCATGCCGAGGCTCACGGCGCTCGCGATCGTCACTTTCCGGAGGACGTAGTACGGGAGCCCCATCCGTTCTAGTTTAGTGACTGGCTGAGACGGGGATCGTGCCGAAATTGTGTCGAGTCTGACCGCAATCATACCGAGGTAGCTACTG
>NZ_AOIA01000007.1 GCF_000337695.1 Natronococcus jeotgali DSM 18795 | reverse complement strand
TTTGCCCTCGCAGACGCACACGACGGGCGGCTGCTGACCGATGACGGGGATGCCCGGGCGTTCGCGAAAGATCAAGGTCTAACTGTTGTCGGATCGGTTGGCGTTCTGTTGGCTGCAATCGATGCTGGAAAGATCGATGAAGCGACTGCTGACGAGTGGCTGTCGACGTGGATCGACGACATCGGCTACTACGTTCCGTATCGAACGATCTCGGAGTATCGTTGACCACCTTTCTCGGAGTTCGAAACAACTGATCNAGAAGTTGAGACTGCGTTCTCCAATGCATATGGAATCGTCACCCATTTCGCCACTTCGTTTCGACGAGTCTTCACCGAAAGAGCCGATATAGAGACAGTGCATACGTACCTTTTTGCTGCGGGTTCTCGCTCCCTGCGATCGCTGGCGAGTGCTATGCTTGACCCGCACCGCAGCAGTATCAGTTTCGCCTGTACATACTGTCTGTCAGGTAGTCGAAGAGGGATATAGGAAGTGCCCTATGATATCCTTACAACGGATCGCAGTGATGAAACCAACAGAAACGTATTGATGTGGCAGATACATTATGAGCCATGGAAAAGACAGTTCGTCTTAAGCGCATTTCCGAGCACCTCAGCGAAGTAATCGCTCTCCTATCAATTGGTGTGGTTATTGTTGGCACAATTCTCGGAATCGAGTGGATCTTGCTCGTTGGTGCCATTGGGTTCATCGTCGGAACTCCCCTCGTGTCGCTCCTTGAGCCTGATTACGAGATGATGGCGGAGCAGAATGGTGATCGCACCGATAATTCCTCACAAGAAGATCCATTGGAGACCCTCAAAGCTCGATATGCAGAGGGAACGCTATCTGAGGGCGAATTCGAGCGAAAAGTAGGTCCCCTTCTGGAGGTAGACAGCATCGAGGCGGTTGATTCGAGAACTCAAAAGTCGTCCACAATCGAAAGAGCAGACTGTGATCTGGACGCTGCTAGCCTTGAGAAGAAATAGTTAAATTTATGCAAGGTATGACAGCACAATTACCAAGCAATTCATACGTATAATGGCCACAAGTCTCCTGGTGAAAAGCTTCCTATGAATGGGATTTCAACGAGGTACGAGTACTGATTGCGTTGATCCCGACGAGCATTACATACAAGCGGATACAACTGCAATAGATATATTCAATAGGAAAACCATCTCATTGTATGGTTAGCGTGGATACACAAATTTTTGCTGTCTTCGTGGTTCTGGCACTCGTCCTCTGGTACGCTTCAGCAGCCGCTATTGAGAACTCTCTTGTTTCGTTTACTGTCCTTATCAGTGTTGGAGTCGTCTTTCCAACCCTAATCACGGAATTGAGATCTTCCACAAATTCTTAAGATCCGAATTGAGGGAGACGGACCACCTCCAAAGCGGTTAGTAAACCTGTTAGAAGGCTGTTTTCTCTTACTGGGAATGGGCAGGAGATTAATAATCTTCTCACCTCAAGCCCTAAGTGTCGCGTTCAACTCAACGTGACACAGCGCCACACAGCNAGACCGGTAGACCGTTTTCACACTTCGTTCTCGCAAACTTCATCGCAAGAGTAGTTATTAGAGTGTCAAATAAGCGCTAACCATGAGGAGAGCGTTATAGAGACCGTGGACAACGGATGGGATCAGAAGAGAGCCACTCACCTCATACAATGCACCGAAAACAAGACTAACACAAACGATAACAGCAGAGCCTGCAACCATCTCAGGAACGCTTCCGGAGTAATTGAAGAGATGCATCGAACCGAATAGAAGACTTGCCACTATGACTGAAGCAAGAGGCCCAAAAGATTCACGGAGTCGGCCCTGAACAACACCGCGGAACATGAATTCTTCAGCTGGACCAATAAGGACGACCGAAAGANTTCACGGAGTCGGCCCTGAACAACACCGCGGAACATGAATTCTTCAGCTGGACCAATAAGGACGACCGAAAGAACAGCAAGGATTAGCAGGATGGTGGGTTTGTTACAGCAAACTCCTCGAGTACAGCATCAGGCTGAAGATCGAGTATAGTGACAGCGTATGATGTCCCAGCTGCAACGACGAGTGCAGCGACAACTCCACCTACAGTGTAGACGATTGACTGGCGAGTCAGCTCCGAGGTATTAATTATAATACCATATCGCCGCACGAAGAGGTATCCGACAAGTAANCCTACAGTGTAGACGATTGACTGGCGAGTCAGCTCCGAGGTATTAATTATAATACCATATCGCCGCACGAAGAGGTATCCGACAAGTAAGAAACCGATAGGAGTCACTATAAAACTGATAACTGTGACAAGTGTGGACTCAAATCCATATCCCATCGCAAATAGCGGGAAGAGGAATATCATACTACAAAGAGTACTACCGACGAATGCAGAGATCGTCAGAGCAAATGCGACGACAACTGCACGAATACGCTCTAACGCTCGAGTGGATGATTTCATTACAAATATCTCTCAAGTGTAGTAGTAATCACTATCGATATTCGATAGCCAATCGACAATTCAGTCACAGTAGTATACTCTCATCAAAGAGATATTGTACTGTATCTGGCTTCATGATGTCCGCGAAGAATGGACTTACGCTCACTCGACATGCCTTCCCAAAAGAATCGTATAGTCTGGTTTAGCTGATCAACGAAGAGCTCAAGTTCTGTTAGCAGTCGCTATCAGCTTTGTCCCCATCTGGTTCCTCAGTATCGTTGACTGATCCGCCNTTAGCTGATCAACGAAGAGCTCAAGTTCTGTTAGCAGTCGCTATCAGCTTTGTCCCCATCTGGTTCCTCAGTATCGTTGACTGATCCGCCCTCGTTACCGGCCAGATCTCCGTTTTCGTTAGTGTCAACGTCGGAAGCGTTTCCAGTGGCTCCAGTTTCAATGTTCTCGAGTTGTTCTTCCAGGGTCTGTGCATTTTCGGCCTCCTCGGGG
>NZ_AOIA01000006.1 GCF_000337695.1 Natronococcus jeotgali DSM 18795 | reverse complement strand
ATCAGCGCCTGTAATGACGTACAGGAGATCCCGCTGAAAGCCTGTAAGATCGTCCATGGTGACTTGCCCTTGTAACCGAGTATTGTTATGAGGGTGTCATAGAACGAGTGGCACACCAAAGAGCAGGGTGAACGCTGAGGTGAATGAGTCCAGCGACCCTGCAAGATGCTCCTTCGGTAGACTCGTTCTTCAATGTCGTGGAGACCGAGACGCTAGCACTGTTCGAGCACCTCTCTTTCGAGTTTCTCGAAGAGTTCGACGTGTTCGCCCCGGCGGAGACGGGGCGAACACGAGACCACGAGTCACCAGAGTTGATGCGTGGCTTTCTCCACTGCTACTACAAGGACATCTACGGCATTCGTCCCGTTGCACGAGAGCTTCGGAACACGATTGTCTGGCTGAGCTGTGGGTTCGATCGACCGCCGTCGAGAGACGCGGTCGATCGCTTTCTCACCGACCTCGAACACATCGTTGACGAGGTATTCGACCACCTCGTTGAGCAGGCCGCCTGCCGCGGCCTGCTCGACCTGACCTACTGTATCGATTCAACTGACGTGAGGGCGATGCCCACCGATCAAGATGCGTCAAAGTGCTACGATCCAACCGACGACGAGTACTACTATGGCTACGGCTGTACGATCGTCTCGACCGGGCAAAAGATCCCGATTGCGGCGGAGTTCACAGAGAGTAAGCAAGCGCCAGAGGAGACGGCGATGCGCGTCACGCGTGACGCGCTCGCCGTCGCCAAGCCGACCTGGATGGTCGGTGACAGCGCCTACGACACCCTCGACTGGCACGACTACCTGCTGGACACAGGGGTCGTGCCAGTCGCTCCGTACAACGCGCGAAACACCGCTAAGCCAAAAGACATCGAGTACAGGGTCGAAGACCGCATCGAACAACATAGTGAGGACGTTCAGCTGAAGCAGTCCACGTTGGATAAGACGTACAACCGCCGTACTGGAGTCGAACGAACCAACGAATCAGTGAAGGAGTGCGGCCTCGGGCGAATGCACGCCCGAGGCCGCGTCCACGCACGGGCGCAGGTGTTTCTTGCCCTGTGCCTTCGCCTTGTTATCGCTATCACCAACTACGAACGCGGAGACAATCCGGGAAGTACGATCATCACGGTGTGAGAAGAGTTCTATGACACCCTCGAGTATTGTTATTTCTATCGTACTTACTAGCCAGATTGAATTCCAATTCTTGAGAAAGACAGTAGTCTATTGGTTAATTTTGATCGGAGAGTTAGCGACGGTTTTCAGAGACAAGTTGGTCGAGGAACGAAGCAAGGACCGTCTTCTCCTTCTCATCCGATTCGAGAGAGAAGTCTTGACGGGGATCTTCATAGACTTCGAGTTCGAACTTGAAGCGTAGTCTTTAGAGCAATGAGTTGACCTAAGACTGAAGATGGTCAAATGTGTCCGTTGCGACATCGATATTCGGCACACCAGTAATGACCACCTTGCCGTTCGCGAATAGCAAGATCACAGTAGTATACTCTTTTGGGCGGTAGACAATTCCTGGGAACTACTCTGACTCGTATTCAGTTAATTCGAGACCAAGACTAATCGAGAGTGGTTCAGATTAACATCTGTTCCAAGTTCAGCGGTACTGACGATGTTTTGGACCGAATCTTCTCAAGTGTATTGAGACTAGGACAATAACTGATAAGATACTTTCCATTTCGGTAGACAGAGATCAGCGGACCGTCTTCCTCTAGTCGGATGTAGAGGCCGTGGTAGTTTTTCAGATCGTACTTCGTATACGGAACATCGAGATCGGCACCGAGTTGTTCAATGTCTAACTCGAGACTAAGGCTACCAGACCCAACAACGTTAGCGATAGCGACCATCACTCTATCTCGTTGCTTAGAATGACGAACACATCAGACACTAAGTCTGGATCCCCGGCCAGCCGAAGACCACGACGATCTAACGCAACATGACACTGAGAATAGTCTCATCCACTGAATTAGATCGGTTCCAACCTCATTTGATCGAACGGTTCTCGCTCAAGCAGTTCATTCATTTCGTTCTCGCAGAAGTAGTTCCTCGGTGGATTTATCAACTCGAAATGTGACAGTAGTACAATGACAGGGTCCTCTCCCAAACCAGACTGTGACGACTCTGAGAGTAGCGAAGAGAGATTTTCTCTTGAGGAATTCTTTGTTGCTCCTTGGGGGTTAGCAAACGAAGAACGCCCAGTCCATCTGCTTTGGGATGGCGATATTGAGAGATTGGAGTTGCGTATTGCTGACCCAGTAGAACTAGTGGAAGGATACAATATTCAAGGCGATATTTCAGACTTTGTCAAGGATTTGCCAGGCGAAGAAGGTTATTGTCTACTGCGAATTTCTAAATCTGATTTCTTAGTCCCAGGATATTTCAATACAAAATTCAGAATTCCAGAGATTTTTGAGAACGCTATGACTGGGCAACCAATACAAGCAGAGTTCTTGTTAGAAAATGGTGAGGTGATACAATATAGTTCTCAAACATTCACAATCCGACCGCAGCTGGAATTGCTAGATAGCCCAAAGGAGATTGAGCTGACGGAGGGTGATGAGTCGGTTACGCTTCCGGTCCATATGCAGTATATTGGGTTTGGAATGGCAGAGGTCGAGATGGATATGGAAGGGGAAGGGGATCTAATTTCTAAGGGCGAGAGTATTCACCACGATATCCTTCGAGCTATGGCAGAGTCTGGTATTCTCACTAAGGAAAGTGAAGAGCTGGGACCTATTCCGGAGGAATGGAAACAGAAACATGGGGTAGAGATTCCTGATGAAGAACTTAGAGATATTGGCAATGAAGTTCGAGAGTTAGCCCGGGAAGATAAACTAAGGGATGAATTTGACGAGGCCACGCTGGAAAGAATAGTCGATGCACTAGAGGAAGGAGAAGAGCATGAAGCAGAAATCTACGATCATATTGAAGTTATGCTTCTAGATTCGATTCTAAATGCGGTAGACAGACACCCTGCAGAGAATGTCAGAATGGCGAACCCAAATGCACACTTAGAGATAGAAAGTCGAGTCCGAGAGTTTGTGTTGAGTTACGACCTAAAAGACAAGATCGGGAACGAATACAAGTCAATAGAAGTGCCAATAAACATCGACGATAAACGTCCCGATGGGGGAATTCTTGAAGTAGAGGTAGAAACAGAGTGGGATAACCACGAGTTGGATCCAGATGAAATCCTTGATCAACTGGAGGAAGAAATATGACTGAACCCAGTGCCAGTGCCACGGCAGGAATCTCTGGAGTAATCGAGGCAATAGATCGTCTGAAAGGTTACCTGACTGGCTATAAACCTGACACCCGATCTGTTACCTACGATTATCGGAGCGAGACCAGCGAAATGACAATGAAAATAACTGTTCCGGACAACCGTGGGAGAAAAGTTGGTAAGGTCAAAATTCCACGAGAAGAAGGATACGAAATCCGTGAGATGTTCTCATCTGGAGATTTCAGACCGGTTGGTGCCAAATGGGATCAGAATTCAGACTATTGGATTCTAGATCCAGCCGATCTTCCTGTAGGTGAGAACTTCATGCTACGGTTGAATAATGAGAATGTGAATGAGGGTGTGTTTGAGGAGATTATTGATCTCAACGTTCCTGAAGACCCGATGAGTAAGAGCGGTGTAGATCAGTATTGGGTGCAATCATCAATCCGTGATCCGAAGACATTGCAAGATATATACAAAGACTTTAAGGTAAATAATGTTGATCTAAATATCCGTGTTGGGGTTCAACCCTGCTTCTCTACAGGAATTCCAGATGATGTCACCGAGCGTATTGAGCGTACTCGTGAACTAATAGAAGCTAGTAATGAGGGAGATCGGAACGCTGTCAGTACGGCTCATATTCGCCGTCGTGAAGCTAGGAAGCAAGGAAGTGTGACGGAACAAGAGATTGCGAGTTTGATACGAAGTTTAGCTAACCCAGGTAAGTTTAGAGAGTTCATTTCGATAGAATCGCCCTATCGACAGGAGAATATTGAGTCAAACACATTATCTAATGAAGTTTTTCCGGAGGAGATCAGTGTGGAAATAGCTACAAATCTGGATTTAGAACAGCAGGCAGCCAAAGGCACTCTCAAATTCGAAAAAGAAAGTTACACAGAACATATCGAAGAAGAGACTGCAGACCTACTCTGAACCACCATCCATCTTTAGCTAAACCAAGAGCCACATGACAGCGGCGGCTTTCGGTAGTACTTATTCAGCGCTAATGCCCTCCACTATCTCTGTTTTCCGATGTTCTAAAACGCACATATCGTTTTGATTTTCTATATAATTCTATAATTCCAAAGCAAATACACTCTTAATGAATTCATAATCTAATTCATATTATATAACAAGAAAAGTAAACATAGGGCAGCAGCCAGACAGAATGTCCACAAAAATTAAATATAAGGTCTGTTTTTATACAGTATGTCAAATTCAGACAACTATACTAGCCCGGTCGACATGAGAGATGCTATTGTGCAGTCACCTATTGAAGCATGGGAATATTTTGACTTTCCCTCAACTTGGGTGCTAAAAACGAACCGCGATTTTTCGATTGAATTGCTTAATCGGTATTCGCGTGAAGAACGGGAAACAGAGCAGCCAGAATGGGCCAGTGTGTTCCCGAATGATACAACATACACCAACACTGCACGAGTTCTCTACCGTGGTGCTCCATTCGACGAGAAGAATGTACTTCAACTTGATGAATTCAGAGCAATAGTAGTACAGCCAACACGCGACCGAGATACGGATGAAGATGAGCCAGATCTACATTTGACACAGTATGAAGCCCAACTCAGCCATATAATGTCTGGAGGCCATCTCAGCGGTGGGTATTTCGATAGCTTGAACCTCCAAGTCAAGTAATATAGTATATTTGACATTGGCTTTGGCTAAGTTTTCGAAAGTGCCCACAATGGCAACCTCTCCGAGCACTTCTTTCGTGAATTTGACCCTAACCAGTTAGGGCTGGATAACGGGCCTAATTCAAAAGAATTAGAGAAAGGTGTGATTCCTTCAGACAAACGTCTGAGTTTACTACAATCTGCGACGTTGACCGATCGATTCACTACGCTCGCTTAAGAACCATGTCGCCTATAGAACCCGTGCCAAGCAATTCCGATGTTGAGTACTCTGAGGAGTACAGCCGTACCTAAACGTGGCCCAAGCCGAATCAGGTTGAACGGCTTCGAGACGTCTGCCTATCTGACGCCATCGCTCCTACCTCCAGGATCGGAATGAGGCGACCGTCGCACTGCTCTCCAGAAATAAGCTTGAAAAACAACACCAGACGAGTATAAGCTCTTGGTAGCTTCACGTCTTATCTCTATTTCGAACAAAGTCACGTGTCCACTCATCCAAATCCTCGATATCAATAGCAGCATCGGCTATATCGCCATTTTTGTCAAGAATTGTTCCACAGTTCTCATCAAAGAGCTCACCAACAATCCAAGGATCAACTCCCTCAACGGATTCATCACTAGTCCAATCGTATCCGAATTGCATCCACTCGTACTCATTTAGCTTCGTCGTAGAACGGACCTGATTAACCAAATTCTCAAAGATTGGATCGCCAGGGAGTATGAATCGAAGTGAGGGATATCTGTCCGCACAGTCTTGATCAAAGGTCACTGCAACAGTACGTTCCTCATCAGCAATTTCGGATGCAATTGTCCCTTCGCCCGACTGATGGATACCGTCGGTCTCATTCGGTACCATGACGACGTAGATCTTCTCACGACAGTCAACGTCGATTTCAACCTCTTTCTCAAGTTCTACAACGGGGGTCACAGAGAAGTCATCCAGAAGATCTGGGAAGACAGTCGTAACGATAGTCTCGACACTGGCAGCGGTAAACGGAACGTCATCGTGGGATTCTGATCCAACCGTTTCTATATCTGGATGGCTATCGGATGCCCATGCGGCGAGACGCGCATTTGCTAGAACTTCCTCACGCGTCGCGGTGTCAACCTCAGTTAACGCTTCCTTCACGTCAACCGTGTCCTGATCATCAGACGCTTGTATCTGCTCGTTCACGGATGAAGCTGCTGCTTCATCGTCTTCTAACGTTGCTGACTTGATATTCTGATTTACGCCAGCCAAGATCGGCTGTAGCTCACCTACTACATCCTCGAACATGTTGATCCGGTCGTCCAACGCGTCGTAGATGTCGTTCTCGATGGTGTCCTCGTAGATATAGTGATAAATAGTAATTTCGTCGTGTTCCTGTCCGATTCGGTCAACGCGACCGATCCGCTGCTCGACTTTCATCGGGTTCCACGGCAGATCGTAGTTGATAACCGCGCCACACTCCTGTAGGTTCAGGCCTTCGCTCGCTGCCTCGGTCCCGACGAGCACGTCGACACCCTCTTCATCGGCCGCGAACGCACGCTTTACCTGCTCCTTGCTTACTTTATACCACTCGTCCGTGTCGGCATCGTACATCTCGCCGCCGCGCCCCGAATACGTCGCCACATTCTCGCCGTGGGTCTGGGTCAGGTGACCGCGTACGTAATCGAGTGTATCTGTGTATTGAGTGAAGACTAGCACGCGATCGTGCCCCTTCCAGTCGAGTTCGCGAAGGTCCTCGCGCAGTTGGTTGATCTTCGGATCTCGTCCGATTTGCTGGACGTCCTCGATGAATGACCGCAGTTCGGTGATTTCCTCTTCAATGAGCGCAAGTCCTTCGTCAGTATCACCCGGCAACACTTCGGCGATATCCACACCAAGCATATCCTCTCCGCCGTCTTCCAATTCGGCGAAATCGAGCTGTTCAGTGGCAGAAACCTCGGCCAATCGGTTCGCTGCCTCCATGTCTACTTCTTCTTCGACCGCAACCTGCCGTTCGATCGCCCGGTGCTGCCGCTCAAGCGTTTCGAGCCGTCGTGAGAGGCTGTTTCGAATCGCTGCGATGCTGCTGGTCAGGCGCTCCCGATAGGTCGTCATCACGAACCCGAGCGCTTGGGTCTGCTGCTCCTCGGACTCCTGTGCTTTCTTGTAAAATTTTGTCGTGTATTCGTCGATGCGCTCGTATACCTCGGCTGCTTCATCCGACAGCGCGATGTCCTTTCGCTCCGGGTTCCGGTCCGCCACCGACTCGTCCAGCACGCCTGCCTCGGTGTACTTCTCGAGTGTATCCCGCGTATTCCGGTGCAGGAGTGCGTTCACCGGGGTTGCTTCGTCGAGGACCTCTTGAACGACCTGCCAAGCGTCCCCAGACAACTCGTCGATTGCCGTCCACCGATCGGATCGACTCACGATGAACGGCTCGATTTCGACGACGTGCTCCGGGTACAGGAGCTGCTTCAACTGCCTGTCCTCGCCCACAAAGGTGTCGAGATCGGCGGCTGCTATCGCCTCGTCGACCGTCTTCACGTACCCGTCGTACGCGGCGCCGTATGAGCGGGTAAGCTTGCAGGCCGTCAGCAGGCGTTGTCGGGCGATAGCCTCATCCTCCAGGTCGAGGGCCTCGCTCAGCCGCAGGTAGATCGCATCTGACGTAGACAGTGATATGTCGATGCCGGCCTGGTACTCGCCGTCCAAGGTCTGTTGGGTATCAATGTCAGTCAGCGCCGTCTCCGGGCCGTCGTCGGCAAGAACGTTATCAAGGGCGCGTCGGGAGCGGAAGAAGTTCGAGAAGCGCTCGCGGTCGTCCCAGGCCTCGGGAAGGCCCAGCAACGTCAGGAGGTCGTACAGTTCCTCGTGATGGAGCTGCATTGGCGTCGCCGTCATCAAGTAGTACGTCTGCGTATGCGGTCGGAGTTCCTCGAGCAGCTCATATAAGTTGGTCGTGCGACGAGCATTGTGTGCCTCGTCCACAACAACCATATCCCAGACCCCTTCGCGCTCGCTGGAGTCACGACCACGGACGCTTGCTGGAATGCTATCTCGTTGCCGACCACCGTCGCTGCCGCCCGGGGCGACATCGTCCCAGTATCTCGAGAGACGCGCTGTGTGCCACGACATGATGACGATAACGGGCTGATCGCGGTCGCCGGTTTGTTGGGAGTGAACGAATCGCCAGATCGGGCTCTCAATCCAGGACTCATCGTGCCGTTCCGGCCCGAAGTCAAGGTCGGCTGCCGTCGGTGGCGAGGTTGCGTTTCCGAAGGTGTCGTAGAAAACGTAGTCACCTCCGGTTGTACGGTCGTACCGGTAGGTGTTGAGGTTGAATTTCTCCCAGATCTCTTCCTGCCACTGTTGGGTCAGCCCCGCTGGAACTAGGAGCAGGGAATTCTGGATCTCGTCGGTGAGGCCGAGCCGGGACAGCGTGAACCCGATCTCGATAGTCTTCCCTAAGCCGACTTCGTCACAGAACAAGAAGCCCTGCGGATACGTGTTGACGGCAGTATCGGAGACAACACGCTGGTGGGGCCATGGATCGATTGTGCTCGCCTCCTCAGCAATGTGGAGTCCCTGCGGCATCTTCGGACCCCTATTGAGGATCGTCGCCGCTGCGGCACCGGCCGCCATCGTGTCCGTGTCGGTTTCTTCCGACGGAGCGTCCTTACCATGAATCCGTTTGGCGGCCTCTTTGACGCCGTTGAACGAGTCCGGCGATTTCCACTCGATAATATTCTCCTCGATAGCGGTCGAGAGATCGTAGACATCGACGTACTCGTGGTCGTCGTGCCAGAGTTGGTCGAACGACTCCACGTCGGCAGCGAGATAGGTCGCTTCTTCGCGCCGCCAGTCCCGGTGAACCTTGAACCGTTCGTAGTTCATCGTCCACCCGCTTCTGGTCTCGTTGATCGACCCTTCGAAGGAGAGTCGATTCCCGTCCTCGTCGTGGAAAATGCCGACTTTCGGGTGGAAGATTCCCCAGTCGCCGTGTTTTGGTTGGGCGATCTTGATTACTAGGCGGTCGTGCTCGAGAAGCCAGGCTAAGATTTCGAGGCGGCCATCCAACTGAGCCTCAGAGAGATCGGTGAATCGCTCGTCGAATTCGTCTTCGAGAGCGTCGAGAACCGGCCGATCACGTTTCTGGAGTTGTGCCCCGACGATGAGCCGCATCTCCGCATCGTTGTCGATGAACGCTTCGATGCCTTTCGCGGCCGCTGCGAGTGCGCCGCTATTAAAGTAGCCCGCGATTCGGTCGTACTGTGTTGCCCGCTCCAGAGCAGGCTGATAGAACTCCTCGACGAGGTACGACCGATCGTCGCTGGGCTGGCTCTCGTAGACGGCGCGCCAGTCGTAGTGGCGAAGGGAGGTCATTGGACGAAGTGGTTAGTCAGGCGTATAGTCGTTGAGCTTCCCCTGTTTGTCCGTGGTTTCGTCGTTGTTGTCGCGGAAGATATCGGCGTCGAGATCTAGATCGAGCATCTCGCCTGTGTCTCCGGCAGCAAGATGCTGTGCGAGCTCCCAGTCGTCGTGGACATGGGGAAGCACACGGAGGAGTGCCTCCAACGTAGCTTTGAATTCGGGGTCGGATCCGCAATTTCGTTGGTTCATCCAGTTCCACGCTTCTGTCGCGCCCTGCTTGTCGTACACGTGCAGCGCCGCGTGAACCTTGTCTAGAGCCGTTGCAAAAGACAGAGCCTCTGGATCGACCGGCTTACGCGAGGATCGATCTTCGGGCTTCTTGTTGATGTTCTGGACGCGGTCATCGTGCGGTCTGAGGACCACGTCACCGCTGCGCTTACGCCACATCCGGTGGGAGCGCTTCAAATCGTCGAGATCTTCGCCAACTCCGATAGCTAGTCGATGTGCCTCATCGTAGGGGAACCGGTTAGCCTCGAATACCAGCCAAGAGAGGATCCACCACTCCGATTTGGGATCGACTTCACGAACTCCTTCATTCAGGTACTTATCAATAAGATAATCACTAACCGCATTTCTTGCTTCATCAAGGGCTTCCTGTGGCTGTATTTCTTCACCAGAAGCATCCACAACGGGGTAGTTTTCAGTAAACACTCGAAGTGTTGGTCCGAATGCAGCAACCATCATATCTACTTTTGCCACTTCGGCATCACCTTCGTCCATTTCTCTCGCTCGTTCACTGGCAACTTGTCTAGTCTCCAGTCTCACATCTTCCCAAAGAGTCGGGGTACTCTGCTTTTGCTCCCTCTTTTCGCTGCTAAGAAGAATCGTACTTTCAACAGCATTTTTCCCAGAGGCCATCAGACTAATAGGACTTTCAGTACTCACCGGATGGCTTGCTTTAACTGAAAATCCAGATTTAATAAGAGCTTTTGTCAGCGTATCCCAAGCTTCGGTCCTCTTGTGAGTGAACATAAGTGAGAACACACCATCATCATCAAGTACCCGATACATCTCTGTGAAGATATCTGTCATTTTTTGCTCATAATCTTCCTTTGCTAATTCGCTTTTAGAGGCACTTTCACTTGCGACATCTTCAAATTTTGCCTCGTTAGCAACAGCTTCTTCATGTTTTTCAGTAAGCTGTTCCTGGAAAAACTCTGGATATACATCGCCAAGATACTTTTTCAGCCATACGTAAAAGAAGTCAGACGATTCAGAATAAATAACATTATCATAATACGGTGGGTCGAGAACAATCGCGTCTATCTCTTTATCAGCTAAGGAAAGATCAGCAGCATCTCCCTGAAGCACGTCAGTTGACACATCAGAAGATCCGGACAGCTCATTTAAGTCTTCATATGCCCCAATTGTATTGTCTAAAGTCCAATCATATCCTAAACCTTCAGCTAGTAAATTACTTTCTGCAAATGACCACTTGAAAGCGAAATCATGTCTACTGAACAGATGACCGATAACTGCTCTTGAAGGATGCCAAATACAGAGTCGGTTATTGTAATCTAGCCCCTTGTCAGCAGTAATAGCAAGGAAAGAGACTATTGCATTGGCTACCGGTTCAGGGTATTTATTTTGAATCTTAGATTTCGCCTCCTCGAACGCTTGCCAGTAGGTGTAGTGAACGAGGAGCTGACGGGGTGAGTACATATCTCGCCATTGTGTAATTCCAAATCTCCGTGGTTGATCGGTTGTATACCCACTGGGGATCTCTGTATTAAGAAGATTTGCCAGTTCTGGGTCATTCTCAACTACTTTTTTGGCTTTTTCGAAGCCATGGACATCTTCTTCTCTCGGAGATCGAAAGTGGCGACCACCATTTTTAGAGAGGTCTTCGTAATGAATTGCGTACAGTTGATACCCTAACTGGTCAGTCTGTGCCTGGTCTTTAATCTCATCAGCCTCAATCGCGACCCCACAGCGAAGGCAAGATCCTGAACCTCGTGACACAGTTCCATCCGTCGGATTATAATCAGACTTTTTGATATCTGTTGGGAGTTCAACGATTTCGAAATCTACTTGATCTGTGTCAGGTGATGTTTTTGGTCTCGCAGCAATACCTTCACTCCCGGATTCCTTGTTTAACCACCAATTCGGCGAAAGTGGCACCTTGAGGCCGCAATCTGGACAGGTCACAGTATGCGACCATAGGTATTCCAGTGGTTTCTCATCGGGTGGTGATGGGAAGTATTTGTTCAATTCTGACCGTGCCTGTTCGTTAATTTTCCCGCCCCACTCCCGGATTTCATCCGATAAGTCGTCGTCAACCCGTGGATGTTCAAGTACGGCTTTAAGAATCACTGACGCGACTGGGTTCAATTCGTTGGCGATTGTCGGAAACTCGTATCGAACACTTTCGAACGGGATTGAACCCCCACCAGCAGTTGCGTCAAGAACGGTTGGCATCTTACCGTTCCACGTATCTTTAACCCTATCTGCAATTTCATTTAGCTTTTTTTCAGAGGGTGTACGCTTCCAAATTTTCTTATACCCATAATGCTCGTATACCATCCCGTCAGTCCCTTTTTTCTCCTTCTCGCGTTTCTTTTTCCTGACGTGCTTCGAAATAGAGTCGTCCGATGACAGATTGTCCGGATCAATCTCCATCCACCGAAGGAGGTCATCATCCGTCACATCTTCGGGAAGTGTCGAAGCCAAAATTGCGAGCCGACTCACCGGTGTGGGGCGCCGAGCCCACCAAACGTGAACGTAACTCTGTGGCGGCAAATCCGTGAAATTTTTGCGTTCACGCTGGGTTTCAATTCCAACCGTCCGAATCGGAAGGTTGTCCTCAATCTTCAGCCGTGGTCGCGTCTGTTCGTCTGCTTCGTCGTGGTGAGATTCGTTGTCGCTCATAATTATCTAATTGATATGGTCAGTTAGCAGTGTTCGCAATGCCTTCACACCGTTCGGGCTGTTTGGGGATCGCGTCTTCGCGTGCCAGTAGTAGCACTCCTCAGTGCTCATCCGCACGACGCCACGGGCCAGCGCGCGTATCCGGTCGACCCGCCGGAGGTCTTTCACACCGACAAACGCTAGAGCAAGCTTCACGCCGACGTGCTCCGGGACGAATACCTCGCCACCCTCTGTGCTCGATACCGGACTATGCTCAATGTCGGCCTCTCCGATCGCCTCACGGATGACCGGGAGCACAGACTGGAGCCGCGAGCCCGAGAGGCGCGCGACTTGGATCGCTGCCCAGTCGTCCCACTCTCCGCTGCGGGCGTGGACTGTTGGCGGGTCGTCAAACACCGCCTCGAAGTTCTGCACTAACACGCTCCGGCCGCACCGGTCGTGACGCTCCCGGCGTGCGTTGGCTTGCTCGGCTGGCAACAGTTCATACAGCGCGAGCACTGGCTGGCCGTCCTCCTGAACCCGCGTCAGCCCGAACGTCGGCCGGCCGCCGTGGACACTAGTTCCGCCCTCAAACTGCGCCTCCCGCGCGACCGCATCGGGTGACGACGGCGTGCTCATGTCTCGTCCACCACGTCGGCCGGCCCTTCGGCATGGACTTGTACCGTGATGTCTGTGCCCTCTAATTCGTCTCGGAGCAACGCGAGTAGGTCGTCGCCATCCAGCGGCTCCGGCTCGTCGAACCCGATCCGGAAGATCAGGTTGACGTTTCGCTGACCATCGTTTTCAGAGAAACTCTCCGGGTGTTGATTGATACCCCGGAAGTCCGCCAGGTTGCCTCGGAACTCCGCGGTGAACTGCGTGGTTCCGTCGGCGGCTTTGGCCCTGTAGTCCATCGACGCAGTCGTCTGCTCGGCGTAATCGTCCAGCGACCGCTGGGCAAGGAAGAAGCCGTGGTCGAGGACGGAATCGCCGGTCACCTCGATCTGGACCGATTCGATCCCCGGCGTCGCATCGGCGGGCGCGTCGGCTAGCGCGTCCTCGCGAACGGACCCGAACGCCCGCTGGGCAGCCGCTGTGTTCGACGTCTCGCTCCAGTTCTTCTCCGGCTCGTCGCCACCTCCCTTGACGCGCTTGCGCTCGAAAGCGAGCTCGGTCTCGCGGGTCCCAGATTCGTACAGTGTCGCGGCAACGATTTCTCCGTCGGAGAGCCCGTCAAACTCGGATACGGTGACCGTTTCACTGCCGACGTCGGGGAACGCTGTTTCGTCGCCCTCCGTAGCGACGACAAGGTGGGCGCTCGCCGGCGACTCTGCGTCGACGTGCACGTCGAACGAGTCGGTCTCTTCGTCGAGGTCGCCCGCGATAGCGACGCGGTATTCCGGTTCACGACACGCTAGGTCCACCGCCTCGACCAGCGGGCCGATCCCCTCGAAGACGGCGTACTCTTCGCCGATCTTTACGTCCGTCGAGGCGATCGACGTCTCGACATCCGGCGACTCGCTGACCGGGTGGTCGCAGTCCCACCCCTCCGGCTCCTCGTCGCCGGTCCAGTATGCCTGCTCGCGCTGTCCATCCCAGTAGGCGTACCCGGACTCGTCGACCATCCTGGCAACGGTCTTCCGCAGCGGCTTTGTGCTGAATAGGTATGGCAGCCCGGGCTTTTTCGCAAACTGCGCGGCCAGCTGTTCGGTGTCCATTCGCGACTTCGTTTGCTGCCATAACCGGCTCTTGAACCAGACCTCACCGCGGGCGGAATCGTCATCCCTGAGAATCCGGTCGTCCAGCGTCGCCTCGACTGCCTCGACCATTGTTGTGTCGCCGTTAGCGTCAACTGCCGTGATTGAGACGTGTTCGAGGCCGTCCGTGTCCGGATAGTACAGGTGCCGGTAGACGTTCCGCACCTGCTCACCCAGCAGCCCCTTGTGTCGGTCGATCCGCTCGCCGAGCTCGTCGAACTGTTCGTCGGTCAGCTGGGCAGTCTGCTCCGAGTCCTCGCGCATCCGTTCGAGCCCTTCCAGTCGCTTGGCTTTCTCGATCCCGTTCTCCACGAGCTCGTGATCTGGGACAAGAAAGAGGACATAGTTCTTGTAGGTGCGGGACTGCGTTGGAGCATTATGGCTGGACGCTGTCTCCTCATACAGGGTCTGGACCTTCGACGGGATCTCTTCACCGCCGTCGGCGACGGTAATCGAATCGAAATGCAAGATTGCCAACGTCGGCGTCGCAGCATTGTCCGGCAGATCGGCCGGCTCTTCAGGGAACCCAGATTCCGGGTTCGACGTGGGCACCGTCTCAAAGCCGCCTGTTCCGATCTCTTGGCGAAGCCGGCCCTCGAACCGGTCGCGAGCCTGTGCCCGGGGTGTGTTTTGCGTGTACTGGTCGATGATGTACAGCAAGCGCGGTTGGGCTTTGAACTTGATGCGATCCTCATCGTAGAGGTAGTAACAGCCTACTCGGTGGTCGTCGCCGGTCAGGTTCTCCAAGGCGTTGTCGTAATGGTCGAACGACACATCCGGGTGAGCGACTGCTGTGTACAGCTCGGCTCGCGTCAGCCCGGTTGCCTTTTCCCCAACGGCTAGGCTGTTCCACAACACCGCCGTGACAATGTGCGTACCAAGTGGCGGGAGCGCCTTCTCGCGCCAGCGCTTGTCTTCATGCTGGGCGTGTGCAGACCTGTCGTCGGTGTAGATGTCCGCGGAGACGGCAGAATCCAGATCGATAGCATCGAAGAGCGTGTTGCCGAGTTTCGTACGGATGCTCCCATCCGGTTCGTTATCGGCCGGCGTCAAATCGTAGAGACGAAGGAAGTACCGATCGTACCCTTCAGGCTTGTGGTTCCAGAGGTAGTAGATGGCACGTGCAAGCAGACGGAGGGCGTCCCGCGTTTTCTGGAAGCCGGGAATGGAGTCGATCTTGTCGGTGAGCGTCTCGATCGTTGTCGGGTGAAACGGGTAGTTCCGTTCAAGCTTCTCGCGGTACTCCGTGTCGAGGACTGCCTGGGGAAGTTGCCGGTCGGTCGTCCGGTAGAACTCGTAGAACGACTCCGCAACGAACTCGGCGGCCCCGTTTTCAATGTCGTCGAAGAGCCGACGTCGGAGAACAGAACTGATCTCAGTGTCGCCTGTCGGGGTGATCGTCTGCTGCTGGCGCTGTTCGATCGAGTCAAGTTCCTTGATCTCCTTGCGAACGGTCTCGGCCTCGTCGGTAAATGCAGTGTCCGCAATACTGTAGACAACGGTAACGTCGTTTCGGTTCGATGCTGTCTCGAGCAGCGACTTTATGAAGCTCAGCGTCTGTGTGCTGAGGACCGTCTCCCCTGTCTCGATCCCGGAAGCGTCCTCAAGATATTGTGCAATCTCGTCGATCAGAATGAGGATAGGATCATCGGTAAGATCGAACAGACCCTGGAGTGTGTTCTCTCCTGGCGAATCACGGTTGCGATCGTACTCCTTGAGGTATTCGTAGCCGTCATTTCCGTAGAGCTGGTAGGCAATCTCGCCCCACATTGTGTTCGTGTTCGGGGCGTCCGGATCGTTCGTGTCACTCCGAGCGTTGCGGGCGTCGACGTACCCGCCGACGAACACAGCCGCACGCGGAGACAGACCGCTCTCAGTAGCATCCCGGTAGAGCCTGTCATAGAATCCATCTCATAGCTTCTCACAGCCCGGATTATTTCCTCGCTCGTAGTTGGTAATGGCCACGACGAGTCGGAG
>NZ_AOIA01000005.1 GCF_000337695.1 Natronococcus jeotgali DSM 18795 | reverse complement strand
TGGGGCACCTCGGGTGGACACCAGAGGTGACCCCGTCCTCACGGGAGTCAGTTGCTACTGAACTCTAGAGGACTTTGCGACGCGACCAATCGATTTGTGACGCAGTACCTGTTGGGCCTTTTCGGACTCCCCTAGCGCGTACAATTCGGCGCCAAGTCCACGACGTGCTCCATGGGGCTTGAGATACTCGTGTCCGTCCTCGAGTCCGATGTTTGCCTCGTCGGTGAGACGTTTCATCACTCGCCGTGCACCCTCTTTAGAAATTGATGGCGGTGCGATCTCGTGGTCATGGAATAGATCGTCGAGGACATCTGTCTTCGACGCGTTGCCTCTCTCCTCAAGCGCCTTTAACAGTCGAACTTCACCGAGTTCTGACTCGAGAACACCTTGTTTCGACTGAAAATGGCCGGTTGGGAAGACGGGCCACTCGTCAGTTGGTGGATCAATGTACTTCCGGTGGCGCTCGAGGACATCGCGAGCGGCTTTCGGTAGTGGGACCTCTTCTCGATTACGGGACTTTCAAAAACGGACAGANATGTACTTCCGGTGGCGCTCGAGGACATCGCGAGCGGCTTTCGGTAGTGGGACCTCTTCTCGATTACGGGACTTTCAAAAACGGACAGAACGTGTTTCTCGAGATCGACGTCATCCCAGGTAATGCCGTCACGTTTCTCGTCTTTCGAGTCGTCGAATAACTCCGCACCTCGAGCGCCAGTCTCAGCGAGCAGCACTACGATCGTTCGGTCTCGCGAGGCCGTCAACGGATTAGTTCGGATCGTACCATCATTCGCCATATCGACACGTTTGGTCGCATAGTTCACGATCACTTGGCGCTGTTCCGGTGTCCAGAATTGACTCGAAGAGTCGTTTGTGTCCTCAGGTAGATATTCGGTTGCCTTGTTCGTCTTCGCTGGATTCGCATTAAGGAGTTCTTCCCGAACGCAGAACGAGAGGAACGCCCGCACGTATGCGAAGTACGTGTTCGCTGTCGACGCCGCAATCTCCCCATCGATCTGGCTCTGGCGAAGAGTATACCCAAACTCCCGAAGATCGCCTGCTTCGAGCTCACGAATCTCGTCAATTCCCTCACTCTGGCAAAACGCGGCAAATCGCTCGAGTGCTGGCCGCATAGTCGCCTTCGAGCCGTCTGATTTGATCGCGCGCTCGAGATAGCGAGAGACCGCCTTGTGGACGGCAGAACCCTGCCGATCAGTCGGGGTAGACATTCGTCTGTGGGGTACAGTGTCGACCCTAGTAAGTACCCATGGTTAAATCGCATTTTAACAAAGGCCCTCGAGAAATTGGAATTCTGCCGTCTCAGGCTTCCTTGAGTTCATATAGAGTCGAATCGGTAATTTATAAACTGCATAGTGTTATAATATTTTCGGCAGCTCCGGGAGATGAGACTACAGTCGGTTTAGCAGGCCTGTTGTCGGTGAATTCGGACAAATCAGTCTAGTGGCGATCTTTCAGACACCCTCTCAGCCGGTAATTCTTGTTAGTTTTAGAAGAGGTTCGGCGCTCTTCCGAGGTAGCTTCCAGTGTCGTCACTCAAAACCCACTCGTCCACGCGGGTAGAGGGGCTCTTTACCCGATTCCAGTCTCCTTCTTCAACAGCGTAAGCGTGTTCTTTACCAATAAGATGGGTGAGGAATGAAGAGTGAAAGCAACAGACCCAACTGATTGAGTTGACTTGTTCGCGTATGGTTTCCAATCGGACAAACGAAGCAGTCTCATTGCACAACTGGAGAGACTGACCGTGGGCGATCACACGTCTGAACCGAACGAGGAGTCAACGGATAGCCTCCTCGACGTCACCGAGCAAACCCCGACGCCGGAGATCCTGCGGTCACTCGTCGAAAGTGGCGAACACGAAATCCACCGCGAAACGTCAGGGCTCGCGCTGTCGGGGTTCTCGGCCGGGCTCGACATTGGATTTGGACCGGTCCTGATGGCGGTGATGTTGACGCTTTCCCAGGGTGGGTACGGAGACCTCGGGACCGAGTTGCTACTGGCCAGCACGTACTCGGTCGGCTTTATTTTCGTCATCCTCGGCCGGTCCGAACTGTTCACCGAACACACGACTCTCGCGATCATGCCGGTGCTTGCCGGACGGGCGACGGCACGTGGGTTGGCACGAGTATGGGGCGTGGTCTATGTTAGCAACCTGATCGGTGGCGTCGTGTTCACGCTACTGGTCGTCACGCTAATGCCTAACCTCGGCGTCGCCTCGCCAGAGGCGTTCGGATCTATCGCACACAAACTTGTCGACCACGATCTTGAGTGGCTGTTCGTCGCCGGTATCTTCGCGGGCTGGTTGATGGGACTGGTAGCCTGGTTAGTGACGGCTGCACAGGATACGCTCAGTCGAATCATGTTCGTGTGGATCGTTACGGCGTCGATCGGTATCCTCCACCTTCCTCACTCTATCGCGGGAAACGTCGAAGTACTGTTCGGACTGTTCCTCTCACCGACGGTCACGCTCGCGGACTACGTCGCGTTCCTCGCCCTGTCGACAATCGGAAACGCGATCGGTGGCAGCGTCTTCGTCGGACTGTTGAAGTACAGTCATGTCGTCCGCGGCGGCGGCTGAGGTCACCCTCTTTCGTCAGTAGATCAGCTCGCCGAAATTCGCTAAACGGGCACAGATCCCAGTAATTATAGTCCCTAATCAATCGTTATATATAGTCCTCGGTAATCTCGACTAAGTTTTTGGTACCATCGGGGACTCTATACGCTGTGATCACTGTTTTGTCGGCATCTTCGCTATTTTCGGTCTTATCAACGGCATACGCTATGTATCGGCATTCTTCCGGCATGAATTCTATGGCAGAATATCCCCAGTGATGGCTATCGAAGAATCGCGAGTTGCGTACGCTCGTGGTGAGATCTCAGAAGAAGAGTTCGAGGATACAACTTACAACTGCGAGGGTGTCATAGAAGTCTTCTCACACCGTGATCACGGTACTTCCTGGATTGTCTCCACGTTCGTAGTTGGTGATTGCGACAACGAGGCGCAGACACAGCGCGAGAAACACTTGTGCTCGCGCGTGAACGCGGCCNTCCACGTTCGTAGTTGGTGATTGCGACAACGAGGCGCAGACACAGCGCGAGAAACACTTGTGCTCGCGCGTGAACGCGGCCTCGGGCGTACCCACGCCCGAGGCCGCAGTCCTTGGCTGATTCACTGGTTCGTTCGACGCCTGTGCGGCAGTTGTACGTCTCGTCTAAGATCGATTGCTTCAGCTGGAGTCCTCGCTGTGTTCCTTGATTCGGTCTTCGACCCTGTACTCGATGTCTTTCGGCTCGTCAGTGTTTCGTGCGTTGTATGGGGCGACTGGCACGACCCCTAGCAGCCAGCAGGTGGTCGTGCCAGTCAAACGTGTCGTAGGCGCTGTTACCGACCATCCACATTGGCTTGGCGACGGCGAGCGCGTCACACGTGACGCGCATCGCCGTCTCTTCTGGCGCTTGTTTGTTCTCGGTGAACTCGACTGCAATCAGGATCTTTTGGTCGGTCGAGACGATTCTGGTGGTTCGTGCTCTCGTGTTCGCCCCGTCTCCACCGGGGCGAACACGTCGAACTCTTCGAGAAACTCGAAGGAAAGATGTTCAAACAACGCTAGCGTCTCGGTCTCTGCGACATTGAAGAATGACTCTACCGAAGGATCATCTTGCAGGGTCGCTGAACTCATCCACCTCAGCGTTCACCCTGCTCTTTGGTGTGCTACTCGTTCTATGACACNCCGAAGGATCATCTTGCAGGGTCGCTGAACTCATCCACCTCAGCGTTCACCCTGCTCTTTGGTGTGCTACTCGTTCTATGACACCCTCACCTCACCAACGTATTCGTCTTCCCACTCGCGGCGGGCTTCGAGTTCACGTTGTCCACGCTGCGTGAGCGAATAGATGTTTGTCCGACGATCGAGGTGTCCTTTATCGATGAGTCCTTTGTCGACGACCGTATCCAGATTCGGATACAGACGGCCGTGATGGACCTCCTTCTCGTAATAGTCCTCGAGTTCTTCTTTGATCGCAAGTCCATGCGGTTCATCTAATCCGGCGACCACAGAGAGCAGATCGCGCTGGAACGCGGTCAAATCGTACATATCAGATCTACACCCGTTACTCGCTTAAAACCCACTCGGAGGACAGTACACCCATATAGATTCTGAGCAGAATTCAATGAAGAAGAGAAGAAAGAGAAGATTGTTCAGAACCGATCGCTTGGTGAGAGAGACGGACAGCTACAAACGTGCCATTGCCTACTTGTGATTCATTGCTCGAGGGATTGAATGATAACGAATCCGATCACTCAGTTTTGTCTTCAGTTGTGATCTCAAACTGTTCGTTTTCGGCGACGCTATTCAGAACGATACTGGTGTTCGACTGCTTGATGTCCGGATCAGTCACGAGGGCTTTGATCTGGTCGTTCATATCATCGGTGTCTGTGAACTTTCCAATCGCGATGATATCGTAGTCACCAGTGACTTCGTACACAGACATCATCTGATCATGCTCTTGGAGTGTTTCTGTGATCTCACCGAGTGCACTTCCCTCGACTTTGAGCTGCATCACTGCCGTCACGTCGTACCCGACAGCATCGTAATCGACGATCGGTGTGTATCCCTGGATNGTGATTCGAGACTGTCGTGACGGACACATCGAGCTCTTCAGCAAGACTTCGAAGGCTCGCACGTCCATCCGTGAGAAGTTCATTGACCAACTCAGCATCCAGATTCTCGTAAGTCATTAAATAACACAGCAGACGTATCCTATTAGAAATTTACGAATGTCCACGAGTCCACTCTATAGAAAGTCATCTACTCTACTCAGATTTGTACGTTGGAGAATTTACATTTATATAGCAAAGCGGATATGAAAAGCAGTCGTCCGTCTGGTTCTGGACTTCTTTGGTACGTTGCATCCTGCACGATAAGCGGATTGTTCCACCCCAGAGTTGGAGTACTCCTTATCATCACACTCGGAGACGTACTCCTCGTTGAGACAGAAGAAGGCCCAGACAAGTACCCGCTTACAGGGTTAGTGAGATAGCAACGATCTGCCAACCACTCTCAGTCACTCAGCGTGGAACTCCTGGGCTGGGCTGAACTCAGTAAGTTCCTCGATTCGGGCCTCGAGATCGTCAATCTCCTCACGCAGTTCAGCGGCCTCTGGCTCATCACTGACCGCCAATTGNAACTCAGTAAGTTCCTCGATTCGGGCCTCGAGATCGTCAATCTCCTCACGCAGTTCAGCGGCCTCTGGCTCATCACTGACCGCCAATTGGTCTTTGAGACCTTGGAGTCGCGTTTCTTTGTGCTCTTCATCAACGTCGGCTTTTCGAACATATTCCCGATCCTCGATCTCGTAGACATCGCTTCGACTCAGTTCAGTGACCTCAAGGGCTTCATCGACCTTACTGGAATCAACGCTGGTGACACGTTCGCGTGGGATCCCAGCGTCTTCGAGGGTCGCTAGGACTTCCCCTTCATCGCGCAATGATTTGTACGTTCGACTGGTCCGTTGNACACGTTCGCGTGGGATCCCAGCGTCTTCGAGGGTCGCTAGGACTTCCCCTTCATCGCGCAATGATTTGTACGTTCGACTGGTCCGTTGAACAGATCCGAATTGGGCGTGAATGGGCTGATCATGGTGAACTCGCTCGAGCAACACATCAGCAACATCTTGGCGGAGGTCATCGGCATTCCGCTGGACGTCAGATAACAGCGTATAGAGGTTCACTAGTGTGGACGTCTCCTGTCCACTGAGATCGGTTACATCGTGGCGCTCGAGTGCATCAGTAAGGAGGAGTGCGTCAGCATAGATGGCAAGGTCAGGTTCTGTTCGCTCAGTCTCTGCCTCAGTTTCTGGAGCCTGGACGAGTTGGGACGGACCCGGGTTCTCACTCTCTCGGATCAGCCCCTCGCGTTCATCGATCTCGAATCGGGGATGGAGACTCAAGACTGCCGCATAGGGTTCGGCGTCGGGGGGTAATCGTTCAAGGTCAAATGTGTCGGCTGCATCGCCAATTCGGCGTGCAAGCGTCTCAAACTGGTCACGCTGGAGTGGTCGCTTCTCCTCAGTGTCCAAGTACTCGATGACAATCCGATGCTCCTGAACATCTACGATTTGAAACTGCTTCTTCGATAAGGGCGTTACCAGTGTCGCCTCATCCCCTACCGCCTCACACTCCTCGAGCAGATTACTCCAGGTCGACTGGAACGGCATTAGTCATGGATGGGGTCCCAACACCGAAAATCCTGTCCCACATAGAGCATATCTGTTGCTTCCAATGATACAAGAAGAATTCTATAACAAATTCTGTCGGCTAAAAGCACCCACCATTAGATAGTCAAGATGACGTCAATATGGTGTCTTTAAGTAGTCAGTATAACGTCATCTCGATATCAAGACACAGTCAAATTGAACGAGGCAGATTTAGCTATTGAGATCGCGAAACGGGCTGCCATCCGGCTCATCATTGTCGTCGTCGTCTTTCTCGTTCTCGAGAGAGGCAGCTTCTTCGACCGTGTCCTCGGAATCGGGTTCTGATGTTGACGACCCTGGTACCGGCGGTTCGGGCGCCGGGTGGGCAGGTGCTGGCTCGGGATCGTGATCAACCAGCGGTTCGGGTGTCGGCTGGCGATCAGTCTTCGGTTCGGGATCAGCGCCGCCTGTGTCTGTTGAGCCGTCGAGTGTGCTACTGGTTCCGTCCGAGGGCTTGCCGAACCAGCCCATGATCGGAACGACGTCTTCGGTCTCGCTGTCGAACATAAGCAGCTCGGGATCACCCTCGAGGTCGCGATCGTCGTTCGGCACGATGGCGATCCGGAACTCCTCAGGCACAGGGACCGAGTCGTGACCGTGTTCTCGGAACATCGCTTCGGGGATCACAGGCTCGTAGATGTGCGTCCAGTCGTCGGTGAGTGGGGTCTTCGCGGCGTACCGCCGTTCCACTTCACCGCCACTCTCGACGACGTAGTTGCCATCCTCGAGGTCGTAGTGGACGGTCGAAGGCGCGTCGGCTGGCTCGCGCTCGCGGTAGTCCTCGGGACCGTCGAAACGTAGGTAGACCTCGCCGTCGGCACGATCGCGACAGACGACCGAACCACCCTCGAGCTCTACCCACTCCGTCGAGACGTCGCCAGGGACGACAGCGAGTTTATCGATCCCGGTGCCGTCACGAGCCATCTCGAGCTTTCCCCGGGTGTAGAACTTCCGCGTAGCGTCCGTCGGCGTTCGCGTCGACACGAACCGATCGCTGTCGTCGGTGCCGAAGATCGCCGCGAGTCGCTCGGCGTTGGTCGTCAATCCATCGTCACCACCGTCACCGACGACGAAGAGCAGCTGCTCGGGATCCGGTGCCTTCGCTGCGTTCTTGATCGGGCCGCCGGGCTTCGAGAGCCCCTTCGATTCGGCTTCGATATACAGCGTGTCCGCCCCCGAGAGCTCNAGGATCTCTGGGTAGTCGTCCTCCAGGCGCGTTTCGACGATCGTCTCGCGCTCCGATTCGGAGAGGTCGCCGTCCGGGATCACCGTAGGCGGGAGTTCGCCGACGGCGTCCGGGAGTTCGTCGCCGTCTTGCGTCGGAAGCTGCATATCATAGCCCAGGCACGTCCCCCACTCGTAGACCTCGCGCAGAAGGTGGCGATGCTGGCTCTTCCCACCGGAGCCACCGGAGCCCGTCTCGAGACCGATCTCGCCACGGCCCTCCGGCGTAACCGACACCAGGATTCCGTCGCTGGTACTCTCCTGGTTGATCGCGCCGACGGAGTGGAGGCGCTCGATAGTATTCGATGCCTGCGAGTACTCGAGGCCAGTGGCGTCCGTCACCACTTGCTCGGCCGTCTGGACATTGATACAGTCGCCATCGGCGCGGATCGTCTCGTCGTAGATCGCTTTGAGTGCCGTCCGCGAGGTTTCGATGTCATCGACGCTCATCGGCTCNCCATCGGCGCGGATCGTCTCGTCGTAGATCGCTTTGAGTGCCGTCCGCGAGGTTTCGATGTCATCGACGCTCATCGGCTCGTCGACATCGGCTTCCGTGTTCTCGAGACCCGCCACATCTGCCGCTCGCGACTGGTTGGTATCTGCGAAGAAGAGTCCGTCGAGGATTGCACGTCCCGACTGGCGCTCGATACCGTACTTTTCGATAGACTGCTGGATCAATTCGTACGCCTCTTCGATCGAGTGGAGNTCGAGGATTGCACGTCCCGACTGGCGCTCGATACCGTACTTTTCGATAGACTGCTGGATCAATTCGTACGCCTCTTCGATCGAGTGGAGTGGGGGGTACGGCGGCGTCAGTTTCGCCATGAACGAGTCGTCCTCGTGGTGGAGTTTCGTCTGGGCGTGGTAGTCCGGGATCTGCGTCATATCCTCCGGGTCCGCACCCCCGAATCGTTTNAACGAGTCGTCCTCGTGGTGGAGTTTCGTCTGGGCGTGGTAGTCCGGGATCTGCGTCATATCCTCCGGGTCCGCACCCCCGAATCGTTTAGCGAGGATCGCCGCCTCGTCTGGGTGGACGGGGTTCAGCGAAACCAGCGTGTTACAGTTCGAGAGGATCGCCTCCCGCGCGTCTTCGTCGTCGATCTGGCGGAGATTCTGGGTCGCCAGGAGTAGCCCCAGTTTCTTCGAGCGCGCCTTCGAGAGCATCTTCTCCGTTTTAGACGCTTCGGAGAGGACGTCGTCNTATTCGCCACCGACTGTATCGGCGCCTGCGAGCTGGCGGATCTTTCGCTCAGACGGGTTGACGCGGTCGTTCACACACGTCCAGATGCGGCGCATAACTGCCGTCGAGACCATCTGTTTCGCCTCTGGCGTGAGGTCGTTGTTACAGATAATGATCTTCCCCTCGTTCACCGCCTCGGCAATCGAGACGTTCGCGTCCCGCTGGGCGATAATCTGGCGAGTGATCGGGTTCTCTACCCAGTCTTTGAGGCGCCCGACGAGTGCGTCGAGATCCTGGTTCGAGAGCTCGTCCGCGATCTGTCTCGCATAGGGCTCGAGGAACATCATGTCGTCATCGTCGGTGTCCATCACCATNAGATCCTGGTTCGAGAGCTCGTCCGCGATCTGTCTCGCATAGGGCTCGAGGAACATCATGTCGTCATCGTCGGTGTCCATCACCATATCCGCGAACTCCGTCCGATTCTCTTCCTCGAGTAGGGCGTAGTAGAGTTCGATCGGCGTAAACTCGTAGCCGTCGCGGACCATCGTTCGGACCATCGTCTTCATTACGCGATCCATCCGGTTGCCCCAGAACTCGCCAGCTTTCAGGAGTTGCTTGAAGTCGTCGACGATCCCCTCGACCTCGCGGTCGAATCCGTCCTCGCCGTGATCGTGGTAGGTCTCGAAGAGGTTGAACCCGACCGTCTTATCGAGGAAGTCGTCACCAGGGGCGAGGTAGATAACGTCATCCCAGCGGTGCTTCGGGATCTTCCGGAGTAGGTTGTAGATATCGTCACCCTTCGGATCGATGACTGTGACGCCGTGGCCGGCGTACATCAGGGCCACCGCGTCGTTATACATCTTCGTCGTCTTCCCTGTCCCAGTAGAGCCACCGTAGAAGACGTGCCGGAACAGGCGGTCGAACTCGATCGGTACCTCGCGCCCGGAGTTCTCCGAGACGCCGAGCCATAGCGGTTGCTCAGGAACGGCCTGGGCGTTCTCGATCATCGCCCGTGGCCACGCGCCCGCGTACGTCTCAACTTCCTCTTCGACGGGGTCGTAGCGCTCAATCGCCCACTCCTTGTCATTCACCAAGACTGGCTCCGTGGGATCGTCTTCACCTTCGATTCGCGCTCCAAACTTCTCGAAGTCGTCCGATTCGTCGTCTCCAAATACACTCATGCTTTCACCATCTCGCTGTCCGCATCCGTCTCCTGTTGCTCTCGGTCCTGTTCCTCCCCCGGTGTCCAGTCGCCGTATTCCTCCGGGTCGACCCATGTCGACGGAATATCGTACCGCCACTGGTCGCCATCTCCGTCGAGTTCGAANATTCCTCCGGGTCGACCCATGTCGACGGAATATCGTACCGCCACTGGTCGCCATCTCCGTCGAGTTCGAATGAGCGAACGTCCTTCTCCCATGACACGTTGCCAGGTTCATGATAATCAGTAAATCGGGGTGCGTTTGCCGGGACGTCCCCGGCGTGCGACGTCAGCGACCACTTGACATCCTGGGTATTGATATCGTTATTCGGGATGTGCATCAGCCCGGCAGCACCACGGACGCCCATCACGAGTTTCCGATCCGCACGGGTGCGACCGTAGGCGCGCTCGAGTTCCCGAATCAGATTCTTGTCGTATAGCGGAACGACCTCGAAGCCCTGCTCGGTCTTCGACTCGTAGTAGGCGTCGAACTGCTGGGCCGTCTCCGCGACGCGCTGGATCGCCATCTGCGGGTCGTCCGAGACGCCGACGATGCGGAGGTTTAGCCGGAAGCCCTTCTCGCCACGCTGCTCCCGGACCGTGTTCGCGGCCTGTTTGTCCTTGTTCGATGGGTCGCGATCCTCGCCAACGACATCGAACTTGTTGGGAAATATCTCCTTCTTTAGTGCGTGTTTGAACCCTTCGTCCCGTCGAGGATTCTTGAGTTCGTCCGCGATATCGTCGATCGACGGTGAGAGGAGGCCGCCCTTCCACCAGTCATTCGAGACGGATTCGAAAATGGTCTGGACTGCCAGATCGGTATTAATATCGGTCTCGCGCTCGCCGACCATCTCTGCCGCAATCGACCCGTAAGGATCGTTCTCGAACCCCTCGATATCCATGTGCCGAATCGGGTAGAGGTGGCGGCCGTCCTCGCGCTTTCGGAGACGGAGATAGGCCCCGGCGACATACCGGCCCTCCTCGAGCGGGAGTAGGGTGGGCTGATCGTGCTCAGAGACGTCGATATGGGCGTCCGGATAGAACCGGTCGAGCTGGCGTTGCATCTGGTTCTGGGCCGCCTTCGTTGCCATCACCCACTGGAACCCGACGAGCCCGTTCACATACTGGAGTTCGAACGAGTGTGGCCCGGCGCTCGGGTTGTGGACGGCCGTCAGCAAGTCGATCGCGTCCTTCGGCCCGCCGCCATCCTTGCTCGGCTGGACGGAGATTGACTTCCGTTCTGGGAGTTCGCTGTAGAGGCGCTCGCCGAGTTCCGGCGTAACCTCAAGGGCGTCGTAGGCNCTCGGCTGGACGGAGATTGACTTCCGTTCTGGGAGTTCGCTGTAGAGGCGCTCGCCGAGTTCCGGCGTAACCTCAAGGGCGTCGTAGGCGTCGTCGATGCCGAGTTTCTGTTTCGTCGCGCAGGCGACACGGTGACCGAGACCCATTAGGACCACCTCCACTGGCAGGTCTCGTCGTACTGACGAAGGTACTCCTGGTAGTCCTCGCCGTGCTTACTCGGGTCGTACATCAACGCAACCGCCTCTCGAGGGTTCTGGTCGTGATCCATCCGGACCCGGCCGGGGGAACAGCCCTCGTCGTCGACTCGTAACAGAACCTCGGAGAACCCGTCTGCCAAATTGCCCTTCTGGAGGTCGTCGATCAGCTCGGCTTCGTCACTCGAGAGACCGAGGCGTTTGCCCCACTGTTCGTTCATCCCTTCGACATATTGGTAAATCTCCATACTGGACAGCTCGTGCATGATCTCCGCGTTATCGGTCATGTGGACATTGCCCTCGCCATCGGTGCCGAAGAAGTCCTTATGCGACTGCGTTCCGGCGCCGATCGAGAGATCCCAATGGCGGTGGTGGCGGNAGCAGATAGTGGAACTCGTCGGCGAAGATCATCCCCGGCTCTGGGCGGGACTTCACCTCGTTGTACAGCAAGTCCAGCAACAGGTGCATCATGAGCCCGCCGCCTTCCTCGTCGCCCTCCTTGAGCTGGAGGTCGGCGTAGACGAAGTCCGTGTCCGACAGATCGACCTCGGTCTGATGGGCCAGATGCTCGAGGTGACCACCCTCGCGGAACGGCTCGACGTGGTTATTGATCACCGTCGTCGCCTTCTGCTCGCGGTCCTCGACGCGGCTCTCGTTGCCAGGGTCTTCGACGAACTCCGACCCATCGCGGGACATGTCGCTGATGATCTCCATCACGTCGGTCATGGTCGGCGCCGCCCCGTCGTGGTCCTGCTTCTGTCGGTAGTCCGGATCGTGCGTCTTTGGGTCCTCGGTGATGCCCTTCTCACGGCCGGCCTGCTTGATCGCCTTCGTCCAGATCGCACGGTACTGCGAGAAGTCGAAGCCCTGCATCTGGTAGTACAGCGCAACGAAGTCAAGCCCGGAGTTGAGCCACTCGCGGTAGGGCGCTCCGTGGCCGACAGCGTCGAGTTTGTCCTCCGGCGTCGGCGAGATATCGAACGGGTTAATGTTCGTCGACCCGACGACAATGCGCTCGCCACCGAAGATCTCCTGAAGGTTCGCGAACTCTTGAAGCGGATCGATTACCGCCATGAACGAGTCGGGGTTATCGGTCTTGTACCGCCAAAGGTACTGACTCGCCGTGACGGTCTTCCCGGCGCCCGTCTTCCCGACAATGAACCAGTTGTACCCTGCGTCACGGTCGTAGACGTCGACCGAGAGCGGCTCGTTCGTCGCCATGTTCTCGGCGATCTCTACGCCGGAGGGGTCGTACAGATTGGTGGTCGTCCACGGGTTCATCGCCGCCAGCCCCTCCGCTCGGAGTTTGACCTTCTGGCCGATCTTATCCTGACACGCGGGCGCGACCGTCTGGTGGCCCAGGTCGTGATTGTTCCGCAGGACGGCGACCTCCGCACTCATGTCGGACATCTTCGAGCGAATCGATCGGATGGCGCGTTTGAGCGCATCCGGATCGAACGACCGGACCTCGATGTAGGTCTGGGCCTCAAACATGTCGTGCTCGCTCTGGAGGAACGAATCTAGCGCCGACTGGGTCTCGTCGGCTTCTTCCTCGTAGCGCGAGGCGAACATCTCGAAGCGCGAGTCCTTGACTCGGTTGTACCGCTTCCGGAGGGAGTCGGCGTAGTCCTCGAGTTCGCGTTCGGCCTTGTCCTGGTCGATCGTCTCGACGTGGGTGACAACGTTGGTTTGGACCTCGGCGTCGTCGAACTGGAGAATCGGCTCGAGGAAGCCCTGCGGCGGGTCCTTCGGATAGCTCGAGATGAACAGCGTCGCCGTGTAGATCTCGCCGTCGATCTTGAGGTGGTCGCCACCGTTTCCATCACCGATCCACGAACGCTCGACGACCTCNGAGATGAACAGCGTCGCCGTGTAGATCTCGCCGTCGATCTTGAGGTGGTCGCCACCGTTTCCATCACCGATCCACGAACGCTCGACGACCTCCGGCGCCAGCAGCGAGATGTACTGCTCCTCGAGTTCCGCGTCGGTGAGCGCGATATCCGCAGTGCCGGGCCCGTCCGTCGGCGAGACCGTCTCGACGTCGGCGGGCTCCGCGGTCGTTCCGCCGTCGGTGGCAGCCTCCGTCTCGGCACTCGTGGCCTCGCTCTCGCCATCCGGAGCAGCCGTCTGGTCGGCGACCGCGAGCTGGTTGTGCCGCTTCGAGAGCGTCGTCCGTGGGTCACGGTCGGCTTCGACGTCCAGGTGCGAGTACGTCAGATTGTACTCCGGGTCGGACGTTTCGCCAGTCTCGACGCCGTGAACACTGTTGGATGTGTCGGGCGTCGGGATCGGCGTCTGGCGAACCAGCGACGAGTAGCTCTCGTGTGCGTACGCGTTGGCTGCCTGGTAGTGGTCCGCCGCGACCTGCGAAAGTTCCGAGCTCGGGATCGGGTGACCNGACGAGTAGCTCTCGTGTGCGTACGCGTTGGCTGCCTGGTAGTGGTCCGCCGCGACCTGCGAAAGTTCCGAGCTCGGGATCGGGTGACCCGAAACGTCCTCGAGTCGGCGGATCGCGTCGGCGACCGTATCCAGCCGGTCCTCGAGCAGGTCGATCATCTGCGGAGTATGTTCGCCCTCTCGCTTGAGTTCGCGCACCTTCAGGTGGGAGTAGANCCGTATCCAGCCGGTCCTCGAGCAGGTCGATCATCTGCGGAGTATGTTCGCCCTCTCGCTTGAGTTCGCGCACCTTCAGGTGGGAGTAGATCCGGCCGATAACCGGCACCGAGGCCAGCCCACCCTCGACGTCATCTTCGGAGACCACGTCTTCGGGCTTCACTTCGACGATCAGATACGGGTCGACCGTGTATGTCGAGAGGTCGTACAGCGAGACCACGTCGGCACGCTCCTCGCAGAGATCCGCGAGCACCTGCTTCCCGAACTCGAGATCCTCGTAGTCGACCTCGCCTGGCGGCGCCTCGCCGTCGGCCGTGGTAACGATCTCCTCGCGGCGCTGGGCGTAGCGCTCGATCCGAGGCGTGTAGTCGACCATCCGCATGTACTCGGCGATCTGGATATTGCCTTTCACGGCGGTATCCAGCACCTTCGCGTAGAAACGCGCCTGACGCTGCCACTCATCTTCGCCCGACGTAACCATGTTCGCCGGGGAGATGCGGATCGCCCCGACGACATGACCCTCATCGGTTTCGACGGCCGGCGTTCCCGAATAGGCGCGCTTGAACTGGACGAAGTCCTGCGTTCGGGTCGGCCCGTCGCTCTTTTCGTCCGGTGTCTCGGATCGGCTCTCAAGGCCGACCGAGAACAGCGCGTTCGTCCACCGAAGGGGAACGAGAGCGAGACGAGCCGCCCGCGCACGGAGCGAGTTGTTCGTCGGGTGATCGATACCACTGTCGTCTGGGTTTCTCTCGAAGAGCATCGTTGACTGACTGCCGATCCGGCGAAAGACCGNTTGTTCGTCGGGTGATCGATACCACTGTCGTCTGGGTTTCTCTCGAAGAGCATCGTTGACTGACTGCCGATCCGGCGAAAGACCGTCTCGGTATACTGCCGGGCACCCATCCACGGCGGCTTGGCTGCGATAAAGCCGATCCCCGCGAGCAGCCACACGATCGCTGGGAGGTACATCAGTGAGCCGAGCGTACCGGGGACCATCTGGCCGCCGATGAACCAGATAACGCCTGCTGGGAAGACGGCGCCCAGCAGCTCCAGTTTGCTCACGCCGAGGACGACCTGGGCGCTACTGCCGGTATGGATNAACGCCTGCTGGGAAGACGGCGCCCAGCAGCTCCAGTTTGCTCACGCCGAGGACGACCTGGGCGCTACTGCCGGTATGGATTACTTTGTGATCGGTGCCGCTGTCGGATGGTTGCTCTGTCATAGGTTCGGTCACTTCCGGTAGCTATCGCGCTCCTGTCGGGCGCGTTCGCGCTGACTCTCGAGGTTCCGCTGGCGCTGTTTCTGTTCGGCCGCGCGCTTGCGCTGGTCAGGTGAGACGCCCGAGGACTGCGTCGTCGTTCCCGATCGTGACGGGGAACCGCCGTCGGTTCGCGTCCCGCCGTCGGTCGCGTACTTCTCCTGCGTGACGCTCGGGAAGCGCGACTCCCGATACTTCGTATGGGCTCGAGAGGCGGCCGTCCGTCCGCCACGTTTGAGGCGACCGGCCGCACTCCGAGCTGCTGCCCCGCCGTGGGTCGCCGCCGTCCGCGGCGTCGGGGTGAACCGAGAGGCGGCGGCCGTCGCGGCCCCAGCGGTCGCCCCGCGCATCGAGAGGCCTACGAGGAAGAACGACCCCGAGACGGCCAGCGGGATAGCGACCGCTAGCAGGAAGATGGCGATCGTCGACCCCAGATTGAGTATCTCGAACGCGGCGCCGTCCGGAAATAGTTGCCAGCCGACTTCGTCTGCGAACCGAAGGAGGATCGCCGTCGGGAGGTTCATCACCAGCAGGCCGTACCACTGCCAGACGAAGAACGAGCCGATCTGCTTCACGCGACGGTGGCCGCCCCAGTACGCCATCAAGAGGAACAGCGGGAGTACCGCCGGATAGACGAACAGGAGCAGGTGGCGCGCCGTATGGATCGCCACGAGCATCACGGCCGCGCTCCAGCCCCCGAAGTAGATCCCAATCGCGACCGCGACACCGCCACCGAACGTCGTCGCCTCCTGATTCAGGATCTGGTCGGTCTCCGGAAGGACGTACTGAACTGCCGCATCACTAAGCGCGTGCATGAGTGCGGCGTACTCCCACGAAACGACGATAATCAGAATGACGAAGACACCCGAGGCGAGCATCGAGCCGACCTGCTGGCGGGTGATGAGCGCCGTTATGGGCGCCGCGAGCATCAGCAGCGCCAGCAGGAACATGATCGAGACCGCCATCGGCATAATCAGCCCCATGAAGATCTCTTTGTGGATCGTCACGTAGTTCTGGGATGCAACGGCGTCGTAGACCGTCGCCTCCTGATTAGCCGGCGTCTCCTCGCCTGTCTCGAGTGCTTCGGGCGTCCCAAAGATACCGAAGGCGCCGTCGTTATTGATCGTCGGCGTGCCGAGCGCCTCGTTAAAGACCTGGTCGACGAGCAGGTTCATCCCTGAGGCGAACAGCTGGGCCAGACGCTCCCAGACCGTCTTGGCAGCTTCGGCCGGGTCACTTGCCGTCTCGACGACGTCCTGGGCGCCCCCGAGTGGCGATCGGGCAGAGCCGTTCTGTTCCTCCTGAGCAGTGACCAGCGCCTCGTACTCGTCCTGCGTGATGGAGCCGTTATCGAGATCTTCCTGCGTGACGCCGTCGACTTCGTCCACGACAGAGGGCTGGAAGCTCATATCGCCGCTGCCGGTTCCGTCTCCAGCACTTGTGTTCGCGTCCGCGCTCGCGTCAGATCCGGAGTCGGAGTCAGCATCACTCGACGGGAGATCGACCAGCCCGGTACTCGAGCCCGGATCGCCAGAACTCGACCCCGAACCATCCCCGCCGGAGTCAGAGTCGCCGCCACTACCAGAGTCGTCGCTTGAGCCCGAGTCGGAACCGGAGTCGGGCTGCCAGACTGGTTCGTTGCCGCTGGCGTTATCGTCGGGTTCGAACTGCGGTTGGGATTGGAGGGCCGCGCCGTCAGCAGGACCGGGGCCCGTGGCGGCAGCTCCCAGGCCCGGCGTGAGTGTGCCGAGCACCACGAGCACCACTGCGAGGATGGTTCGTCGGGAGTTCATTGATAGTAGATGAAGAAGGGGGTTAGACGAACGGCGAGCAGCCCTCACCGATGCCGGGGCCGCCAGCGTAACCGAGCGCGATATCGATGAACTGGACGAAGAACAGGAACGCCAGCACACCGACAATCGGGCCGATCATCATCAGCGACCCCATCGCCGTCGCACCTGTGAACAGCGGAACCGCTCGGAGGACGATCCCCAGCAGGAAGACCGCGAACAGCGCGCCGATGATGACCTGCCATGCCATCATCTGGACGTCGAAAATCAGCAGGCCGAACCCTTCGTTACAGATGTTCGTCCCGCTACCGCCACCCTCCTGAGCTAGTACCGACTGACTGAACAGCAGCGTCGTAATCGCCGCGAGGACCAGCCCTCGCGCGGGTGTGACGAATCGCTCGAGGGTACCGGACCAGCCGTCGTTCTGTGCTTGCGTACTATCCATCTCGTCGCTCCGCAGCCGCTTGAGATCCTCACGAACTGTGTCGGCCTCGCGGAGGACCGCCAGCAGCGCCGTCTGAAGCATCGTTCGATCGGTCGATGAATCGTCGGTCATTGTTTGGTTAGGTTGCGCCCCGTACCACATTTTCATGTGTCTGAANGCCGTCTGAAGCATCGTTCGATCGGTCGATGAATCGTCGGTCATTGTTTGGTTAGGTTGCGCCCCGTACCACATTTTCATGTGTCTGAACCCAATTTTTCCGGGGCTTATAGGCATATATCTATTTGGACAATCATAAACCCACCGGGAAATATCAATAGAGGGTGGAAAATGACTATATGGGATTGTCAATCAACCTAAGGCAATTATGCGACCACAACGATATCAAGCTGGGTTGAAAGGCAGTCTCCCGCCGGCTACG
>NZ_AOIA01000004.1 GCF_000337695.1 Natronococcus jeotgali DSM 18795 | reverse complement strand
TCCGTTCGTTGAATCTCGCCGGCGCATCCCTCCTCAGCGTCATCGACTGCCTTGCTATGGGGGCATTCCACAGCTCTACATAAGAGCGATTAGACATGGTGTAGAGATCGGGAAGAACATGATCCAGATGCTACGGGATTGCGCGAGAAAGTGGCTGCTGCTCAAGCGGTGGTCCCATCTGAACAATTCGGTTGTCCTCGATGGATCCTGTCGCTGAGAGTGCAGCTGTTAGTCGCATTCATGAGCCGACCGTCGGATGCTCGAGCGGCGGCCACCACAGAAGGAGCAAGCCGGCGAGAAGGGGTGCCAGCTTCAACGACGAGAACGCCGCCTCGTAACCCTTGAGTAGCGACCGGACGCGCGCCGAGTCGTATTCGACCGCCGTCAGTATCGAAAACTGAATCAAACACGCCGCTGCGAGCCAGTTCGTGGCCGCGAGTGAGAGGCCGTACGGCGAGTGCCAGCATCGCCACGAACAGGCCGAGAACGCGACCGAGTTCCATACAACACCTCAGGTTGCAGCCGATATTGGGGGTTCTGATTGGTGCGTC
>NZ_AOIA01000003.1 GCF_000337695.1 Natronococcus jeotgali DSM 18795 | reverse complement strand
GACGGTTCGAGACCCTGACACGGGGAAAGCCCTGGCGACGATTGAATCGAAGAGCAAACCCCTCTCGGCACTTCGGCACCTCGTCTCTGTTGCGAACTTCATCCCAAACAAATACGAGATATTCGATGCCGATGGCGACCATGTTGGAGACATCGAAGGGAAGTTCTCACTGCGGGATGCCTATACAGTCAGTATCGACGATGTCAGCGACGTCCCGAAAGAGGCAGTAATCGCTTCTGCGTGCATCCTCGACGCTCTCGAAAACCAATAACCCTCTACGGACAATAAATCTTGAACTATAAATAGAGAATGATTATTACATTTCACTCTTTTATCTGATACAACATCTACTGAGACAGTTGTTCCATAGATCCCAGCTAGCTACTGCTACACCTCATTGTTTTCCGTTTCAGGGCTGTTTGACCTCTTCGATTGGTTGGAGGCTCTCTTCCAAGCGTCTATCTCGAGCCTCTTTCCGCTCCTCCTCTGATGGTTCCTTAGGAACGATGAAGGCACCCTCTGGCATCTCAGACGGAAAATCGTGTTGTGGGTCTAGGTCAGTAACCATTTTGAGGATTTTCATATCCCGAGTGACTCGCCCAATCATCTGCTCAAACGCCGTATCCCGTCGTGGCGGACGCGACTCAGCTCTCGAACCTTCCGCACGATGGAAAACGTCTGTCTCCGACACTCGGTCGATAAGCCGCTGCAACGCCTCATGATACATCTCGTGAATCGACTCGATCGAGAGATCATGGATGTGCGCTCGATGAGCGTGTCCCAACGGTGTCTGATCTCGCTGGGAGTCATAGAGGAAACTACGTGCTCCTCCGTTCGCTGCCAGATTCTCCGGAGTCCGAAGTATGTCTGGAGATCCCAGAACGCATTCGAATGGATTTCACAGCTGTCCCCGCGATTGAGTGAGAAAGCTGGATAAACGACATGGCTCACCTGTTCAACAATCTCGTCTGTATGGGTGAGCACTTCGTGATCGGTGAGACGGTTGTCTTCATGGCTCTCAGAGGTACGAAGCGGTTCTTTGAGGACATTGATGCCTTCTCTGTTGGCGTTGATGAGAACGGTTCGTGCGCCCCTCTGGATCGTCTCCTGGAGATCAGGTGAGAACCGGCAGTGCCACGTCCGCCAGAGNGTCTCGAAGCCAAGTTGCTGCCGAATCACTGTTCTATAGACGATCTACTCTGAGCAATCTATACGATCGTCAGAGAACTCCTTACGAGTCTGAAGTATAGTTACAGCTTTATTATATTACCAATAATTGATAAGAGTGCCAGCATTAGATTCGCTCAATCATATATCACTGTTAGAAGAATACTTGAATAGTCTTTATCACTCGCTTTGTTAAGTTCGAACATCTACGTAACGCGTGTTCGTCTACAAACGCAACTGTACTCAAGAGTGACAGCCGCTACGTACAGGTAGTACAGTTACCGCATCTGTACCGAATTTTCCGATTGGTATCACAAGCTTCCTGCTGCATTCGGATGTTGCCTTCCTAGTGGACGTTTAGTGATTCTTTCACACAGGTTCAGTACCTCACAAAGCGTCCCTGCTCACTTGGGCTGAAGCCGTAGTTCCATCTTGATCGGTAGTGATTGACGGAAGTTCTGACGGAAGATCGAGCAGAGTCGTCGCTGTCGGCGGCGGTCAGCCGCCGACGCGACGGCGTTGCCACTTGCAGGGAGGCTGGCTCGGCCGGGCGTTAGCGGTGGAACCGATCGTCCGGTGGCCGATTTGCAGGGACGGCCCGACGCACCGCGAGGGCCGTCCATGCTGCCCGGCATACCATCTTGATGAACTCCTTGAACGACCAGGACCAGAGGCGACGCCCGCCACGGCGGGGCGTCGCCACGTACTCCCAATGCAGATACCGCCAAACGTTCTGTAACAGCAGACTCACCACGACGTACAACAGTCGGACCACCGGATTTTGCGTTGTCGTCGTTGCGATACTTTGCTCGGA
The DNA here is from genome assembly GCF_000337695.1 of Natronococcus jeotgali DSM 18795. Lineage (GTDB taxonomy): Archaea > Halobacteriota > Halobacteria > Halobacteriales > Natrialbaceae > Natronococcus > Natronococcus jeotgali. The sequence continues at coordinate 1,587 of NZ_AOIA01000003.1, read as the reverse complement.
GAGCCGGTACGTCGCCTCGATACCGAAGCGTTTCGCGTAGTGGTATCGGGCGTCGCGTGGTGAGTCGATGAACGGCGCGTCAGCGGCGTAGCCGTGACGCGCCACNCTCGATACCGAAGCGTTTCGCGTAGTGGTATCGGGCGTCGCGTGGTGAGTCGATGAACGGCGCGTCAGCGGCGTAGCCGTGACGCGCCACACCGTGCTCATCGTACCGTCCTTTCTGGTAGGTACAGTCGATGTAGACGGGAAACTCGACGGTCCAGCTGTGACCGTCGAGTTGCGCCGTCAGATCGTGCTGGATGACGCGGCTCCAGCCTTCCGAGAGTTCCTGCTTGATCGTCTTTCCCCAGCGGATGATCGGCATCACGTAGGCGTGGTTGTGCGCCTGAAGCAGCGTGAGACACTTGCTATCGTAGAATTCACGGTCAAGATAGACGGCCTTGACGCTGAAGTCAAGGCCGTCGAGAATCCCGAGAAACTCTGCAAGGACGCTGCTGGCGGTGTCGCCGTCGGTGAGACGGCGCACCGCCAGCGTATAGCGCTTGTTCTGTACACGCGCGTAGAGTGTCGCATAGGCATGGAACGCGGTGGTTCCACGTTTCGCTTTTGAGTGATAGAGGCCGTCTGTGTCGTCTTCGTCNCTCCACCTGCTCAGGAAGCACAGTGAGTACGTCCTTCTGGAGAAGCGTGTTCCCAACCTGTTCAACCGATTCGAGGTCGAATTTCCTGCGGAGATGGTACAGAACGGTGTTTTGGTGAGGAGAGTCTTCACTGTCCTCGCAGAGTGTAGAGACCGAGGTCCCGTCGGCGCACGCGCCGACGAGGACCTCATAGATGTCTTCAGCATCAATTTGAGCATTATCGCTCAGACCGAGAGAAACTTCCTCGTCAATCGTGTTGACGAGGAAGTTAAGGAGCTGGTCCTCGTGGATTGAACCGTCCGCTTGCTTTGCTTGCTTNCCGAGAGAAACTTCCTCGTCAATCGTGTTGACGAGGAAGTTAAGGAGCTGGTCCTCGTGGATTGAACCGTCCGCTTGCTTTGCTTGCTTGGACACAACTCAGCAAGCGGACTTCTCAATCAACGGCTTTGTGAAGTACTGAGGTTCGCTTATCAGAGGCTTTTTAATGTTTTATATAGTATATGAATTTATGAACTCAGATATTCTGTTTTACACCTCATTGCTGATTGTGGGCGTTGTCTCCGGGTTACAAGGTCTATTTTCGTTTCTTGAGAGTGGTGCCAACATTGGTGTCGTTCTACAGGTAGTAGGTAGTCTCTTGCTTATTGTGCCGAGTGGATATCTCCTAGTTAGAGGTTCCANTTGGTGTCGTTCTACAGGTAGTAGGTAGTCTCTTGCTTATTGTGCCGAGTGGATATCTCCTAGTTAGAGGTTCCAACACTGAGCAGATATCGTCTCTTCTGGCTTGGGTGGTTTTCTTCGGAGCCGTCTTGTCTCTTGGTAGCGTTCTAATCAGCATTTTATAGTTTGGCTGCTATGGAATATTATGAATTTAAATTAATGTGATAGAAGGGTTGCTGGTCACTAAGCACGTTCTATCTACCGGCTGGTTCGTTCAAGGTCAGGG
>NZ_AOIA01000002.1 GCF_000337695.1 Natronococcus jeotgali DSM 18795 | reverse complement strand
GTTTGCCACCCAACCACCGATGCGACCGAATCCGAAACCGAATAGAGGTGCAACGCATGCTACCAGCCCACTGGCGAAGACGGCAAATACGACTCTAGAGAGTGACCATGTTACCGTCATCCCTGTTGTCACAATGAATATGAGCAGTCCGAGGACGCCACCAATAAACCCAGCACGGAGTCCAGCGGCACTCGGGTCTGACGAGCGGATTGCGGCGAGGACTCCTGCAATGAACGCTCCAATTATCATTATACCACCGCCGATAGTCGCCTCCGAATTTGGCAGCTGGTTTAGAATGGTGATGACAGGTAGTGAGGCTAGCGCACCGATAAGCGCGAATCGCCATGCTAGAGGAAAAATGTGGACGTAGGGAGATGACTCCATACTTACTTCTGAATCTTCCAACATTATAAAGTTTCGACTGGTGAAGGAACGGAAAATTTCAATGACTACTCAAGGATTGATATCTTCTCAGACCTACTGGAATATAACTCATAGAAGAAGTAATTGTAACTAACACTGCAAGAAGACTTCTATGACACTCTCGTACAATGAAAGCGAATATCGACCCGGGTAGAGTACCTCATATCTTATCGTTCCCTTATCCCTCTGTGTCGCGCCGGTGGTGGCACCCGTGCTCTCGTGTGCTGTCAGTGCAGTTCGTGGGTCTCGAACCTTCGTATCGCCCCGTGATAGGCGTACCAAGCGACCAATAGTCCACCGAAAACCAGCAGCATACCGAATCCACCCCGGAAGGCAGTAAGTGGAAGACCCTGAATTGTCACTCCAGCGTCGTTCAGCGACGACGAAAGGGTGGTGAGCACTCCGTCGTTGGCGACTAACCCAAGAATGAATCCTGGAACGTAACCGATCCCAGAGAGCGCCAGCCTCACCAACTCCGGCGCTGCGACGAGTCCAACCAGTGCCGCGCCGGGAAGCCACATTGACACAGCGTGAAGTACACCCGCGAGCAACCGCGGTGGTCGTACTCCATCGCTGTTGCCGATGCGGATGGCACTGTAGCGCGGGAACCACATCCCGACTATCGGNGGTGGTCGTACTCCATCGCTGTTGCCGATGCGGATGGCACTGTAGCGCGGGAACCACATCCCGACTATCGGTGCGAGTGTCGCCCCGACAACAGTGAGAAAGCATCCCATCAGTGTCAGCGCTATCGTTGCCAATAGTCCGTATCCTCCGACGAGTGCCGTCACAAGCGTGACGACGGTGACGACAGGCGTGAACAACAAACTTGGGGCGATAAGTCCGCGGACGAACGCCCGACCGGAAACAGCAGTTAGGGTTGTCGGAAGGACGGCACCTTCGTCGCCGAATGGATTGAGACCGAACGCCGCGCTGGCGGTCCACCCCAGCAATACGGCGGCAGCTGGTCCCAATATCGCGAGCGAGCTAGACCCCTGTAGTATCATGTTCACTAATGCTGAGCCACCACCGAACACCGGGATCAACAGGAAGTTTAACCGCTGAGGTTCCCGACGTGCTCGCAACAGGGACCATTCAGCAACGTGACGGGTTGGACCGGTGATGAACGGGACGCCGAGGGGGCTGATGGCCCGCTCAAGGGCTCGCTGATCACCCTCCATGCGGGTGGAGACGGAATTTTTGTCAGTATCAGAAACGCTGATCGACTCGCCAAACCAGAACGAGGTGGCAATACGTTCGGAAAGCCAGCTCCCACCGATGAGCACCACGCTAACCGTGACTACTCCCCCGAGAGCGTGTATCGATGACCAACCAATGGGCGTACCAACCGCCAGCAAGTCTGCGAGCCACCCAGTCGGAATCACTCCGAGTGTGGCTGGACTAATCGAAATAGGCAGTTGCGGGACTTGGAACAAGAAGTAAACGCCGAAAAACAGCATCACAACCGTCCCACCCAGCACGCCCTTATGACGAGCAACGAACGGCACGTTGGCCACAAGCCATGCAGCACAATACCCCAGCAGGCGACCGGCCGTAACCGCGCTGACGACGTACAGACTACCGACCAGCGGGACTGCCAGAAGGGTCAGTGGTGCACTGAAGGCGTACGCCCCGGCAATGGCGAGGAGAAGGCCGACCGGGAACACATACGTCAGCACTCGCAGGCTCTCAGCGACGATGCCTCCGACGACGGCGGTTCTAGGTGAGACGGTCGTCAGCACGAACGCATCGGCGACCGGTTTACTGTGCGCCGCTGTCGTCCGCTGCGCGAGCATGAACGTCCCAAACACCCAGAGCATGGCGAGCGTACCTCTGACAATCCGATTTATCGAGAACTCTGGNGTCGTCCGCTGCGCGAGCATGAACGTCCCAAACACCCAGAGCATGGCGAGCGTACCTCTGACAATCCGATTTATCGAGAACTCTGGATCCATCCCCCGGAGTTCCGGAACGAACAGGGCTGCAACACCCGTTAGCATGAGCGTCATGAAACCAACACCGCCAGCCATCAAGATCAGCCGACCAGTGTCTTCCCGAATCGCCCGGATAGAACGCTGNATAGTCGAACCAGCCCATCCGAATGGCATGCTTGAGCCAGCCCGATTCAGCCATCGGTATTCTCCTCAACGACCCTCTGGTTAGCGGTATCGGCGGCGCTGGCCTCACTGTCCGCCTCTCCTACGGTGCCACGCTCGTCGGTCGTGAGTTCGAGGAAAGCATCCTCCAGCGAGCGTGTCTCACCAGTCTCTGCGCGGCGTTCGAGATCAGCGGGCGAACCTTCAGTGACCAACTCTCCATCGTAGAGGATTCCGACCGTGTCAGCGACCTCTTCAACAACAGGGAGGATATGCGTTGAGAGGAAGACGGTCGTTCCCGCGTTGGCGAGTTCCGTAATCATCCCTCGGAGCGTCCGTGCAGCGCGTGGATCCAGACCGGATGTGGGCTCGTCAAGGAAGACTACACTGGGTTCGTGGAGGACGGCCTGTATGTAGGCGGTTTTCTGCCGCATTCCCTTCGAATAGTCTGCNCGTCAAGGAAGACTACACTGGGTTCGTGGAGGACGGCCTGTATGTAGGCGGTTTTCTGCCGCATTCCCTTCGAATAGTCTGCGATCCGCATGTCAGCATCTGCCGTTAGATCCAGTTTGTTGAGGAGTACATTGATCCGGTCACGTGCCGCTTCCGCGGGGAGATCGCGGAGACCGGCGGCGTATTCGAGCTGTTCGTAGGCTGTCGCGTGGTCGTACAGTGGTGGTTCCTCGGGTAAGTATCCGATGTGAGTACGGAGGCTATCCCGGTCCGTGATCGAGACGCCAGCAACAGAACCGGCTCCCTTGGTTGGCTGTGTAAGCCCGGTTAACATTCGCATCGTCGTGGTTTTCCCTGCACCGTTCGGCCCGAGAAATCCGTAGATCGATCCACTTGGGATAGAAAGATCTAGACCACTGATGGCGGTAGTATCGCCATATCGTTTTGTTAATCCTTTAGCGAAGACGGCAGGTTGATTGTTCACAGGATAGTATTTTCACACGTGCATCATATTCCTTTTTATTATATTTTCAGAAGATAGTGGATAAGACATAGACTGCAGTTATAAACTATCAAGTTTGATAACAAATATAGGTCAAATATGATTTGTGACACTCATCGGACTGATAATGATGGCTCTCAACCATATCTATGCGGGCTCTTTTACCGGACAAAGCAATTGAATATTCTTGTTCCTTGGCCTTGTCTATGCTAACATTGGTGTTGTATACTTCTGAGTCGAGGTCTACTCCACGGCACAGTTGACACACGTAGTTGCCGTTCAGTACAGGTTGAGGAGATAACGAGCACAAGAGTTAGTATCTTTGATAAGATACGGCGCCTATGGACCAGATCGCGGAACGTCTCGAATATCACATCAAGGGTGCATTCATAGTCCTGCTCGTTCTGGCAGCATTCCAATATTGGGAGGGCAACCTCGATATCAGATTTCTAGTTGTAGTGGCAGCTGGTTACGTTGTTCTCAGGATAGCATTTGATATTATTCAAGAGCGATACACAAACCCCTGAATGCCGTTCCATTCGCAGCTCTATGTAGCGCATGTTCGTCTACGAGCGCAACAGTACTCAAGAGTAACAGCCGCTACGTACAGGCCAAGTAGTGAACGGTCGAAGGTTGACCATTCAGGAATCATCTACTGATCAACTTCTTCGTGCACCGACTCACCCTTCCCGGACTTCGATTCCCATTCCCACTCATCTTCAACTCTAATACGACCATCGTCGAGAAGCTCAACGTCGCCGATAGAGTGACCGGTAGCGGTTTCGCTTTCTGTGTTTATTTGGGCGTATCGAATATCCCACTGCTTTCCATCGAAGGTTCCAACCAAATGCCCGTCAACAACAGTTCCACCAGAATAATTCGCATATATTCGTTCGCCGTTCTGCTCGAAGTGAAAAACAGTATCTGCACCCACTTCTCCGCCTTCCTCATTTGCAACGCCAGCAAGTGTCCGTCCATCCAGTGAAATCTCGTCTGTCATACGCTACCCGTGTCAACCCAGTGGATAATACTTCCGGTGTTCCATTCGCACGCTCTATCTACCAGCTGGTTCGTTGAATATCAGAGTGAAAACAATTCTATGGGAGCGATTCTATGACTCGCTCGAAACGAAGCAACAAGAGAAATATTACTTCTATATGCAGTGGACGACGTAGTCTCAACGTCTACTGGCTCGATCATATGCTACAGTCTTGTAACCGCATTCGTTGCGAGAAACAGAGCAATGATAATACCACCAAGAAATTCTCCAGAGATCGGTATCAATCCGAGTGTGACGGCTAAAAGCAGTATCGCACTGAGCCCGGCAGCTACCAAATACCAATTACTGACCATCTGCTTGTCAGAGCCCGGTGTTTCAGAATTGGATTGAGGATTGCTCTTTTCCAAAGGAGAAAGACCAAGATATGGAGCAAAGACATTCAACCGCTCAGTCGGTTCCACACGTCCGTAAGACGAATTGTACCGAATAACGCCTGCCTTGTCAAGTTTTGGGAGGTGTGATTGATAGAGAGGAATATAGATTCGTTGATATTGTACCTGTGTTACGTCGCTAACAGAAGTTTCGTGCTCTACTGCTGCAATATGTTTAGCGAGTTTTGGTAACCCAACTTGGTCTCCCGTTTCAAGCAGATATTGAATTACTTCCCGTCGACGGCTTGTACTCAACAGATGGAATATTTCATTCTTCGATAACGGTTCAAGTCTCGAACAAAGATTAGGATACGCTTCCTCCTCGTTTTGCGGGCGATGATCTGGTTTTGAGCTCATATCAATAAATTGCCGGTTATTTCTTGCTCAATTCATTCCACCAGGATCAAATAAACCGTGTTATAGGATCTGAGTAACAGAGCCGCATCGTCTATTTTACTCTTTGATACCATCTACTGATCACTTTCCTAGATTTAGATCCCGATCACCGCCATCTTGTTACTACGAAAATACAAAAAGGTCTATGTATTGTAACGTACAATCCACTGAACTATGGTACGGATACAACGTAGCATGGTAGCGATTGCAGCTGTATTCCTTGCTGTTGGCATGCTTACCCCGATGGGTGCTGGTGCTGGGGCAGCAGAGCC
>NZ_AOIA01000001.1 GCF_000337695.1 Natronococcus jeotgali DSM 18795 | reverse complement strand
AGAGCAAGAAACTCAATCAGAAGGTGAAGGCAGTGGAGAGGTTAATGTCACAGCTGGAGAGATGAAAGAAGAGATGGCCACTGAGACTTTCGGTGATGAGGTACCGGAAGAAGGCTCATTCGAGACCCAAGCGTACCTCGTTGACGGCACGTACTATACGGGTACTACCTCCCCGGGCGAGGATACCGAATGGCTCCAGCTAGATGCACCGGAAAATGGGAGTATTACTGAAGGTCCATTGACTCAGTACAAATCCCTGCTTAACGCTTCCGACGTAGAGACCGTTGGCCAAGAACAAGTCGATGGGACTGAAACGCACGTCCTTGAACTCGACGTTGACACGGAGGCATANAACGCTTCCGACGTAGAGACCGTTGGCCAAGAACAAGTCGATGGGACTGAAACGCACGTCCTTGAACTCGACGTTGACACGGAGGCATATATGCAGGAGATAATGGCTGAACTCGGGAGCGACAATCTCAATGGAGCGAATGGCAATCTCGACGCAGCAAACGGGAACAATACCACTGATGCAGCGGTCAATGAGTCCGAAGATATCGTACAGCCGGATCAGAATATGACGGTCACACTGTGGGCGGACTGTGAGACAGACCTGCCAGTCAAAGCTGAACTCACGAGTGAAACCGTTATGGAAGATCTCGGAACAAACGAGGCAAACAACGCGAGTGGAAATATGAGTGAGATCGAGAGTATTGAGACTACGACCACTCAGACCACATACTT